>JAZAHK010000019.1:0-8613 GCA_036231405.1 Nitrospinota bacterium | reverse complement strand
AGATTAACAAGGTTTTTTCTGAAAGATTTTTTGAAAAAATCTTTTTCTGCATTAAACCTCTGTCGATCAATCTCTGAAAAACTCTTAGTCATTGCATATTTTAGGGAAAACTGGCGATGTAATTTTTCCCATTTAGATTCCATATACCTACCCAAAGGAATATATATTTTTTTTAAAAAATCTTGTCTGTATTCAAGTAAAAACTCTCTTCTTTCTCCCATAAGATTATAGCAAAGAGTTTTTCCAGTGGAGTTTTCGCAAACTCCAAGTGCTGCCACCTCTTTTGGAGTCATTCCTATTCTTAGTTCCCGATACCCAGGATTTTTTTTCAGACTCAATTTACGCTTCTCTTCTTCGATCCTCTTCCGTATCTCTATTAGTCTCTCGACTCCTGTTACGATTGTATTTTCATCTATTTTTACTCCAATCAAATATGTACGTTTATTTATTTTTACTCCAGTCAGATTTGCACCAAGCAGGGTTGCATCGCTCAGGTCTGCACCAAGCAGGTTTGCACCACGCAGATTTACATTGCTCAGATTTGTACCAGTAAGTTCTGTATCAGTCAGATTTGCATCTTGTAGGTCTGCACCACTTAGGTCTGCACCAAGCAGATATTCATCAAAAAGAACTGCACCACGCAGATCACATTTTCGACATTTTTTCGTTTCTTTCAGTCTCTCCAGATGCTCTTGGTTATACCCTTCCGTACTCTGTGTTGCACCGACGCACAGTGCGAACACAATGACGAACACAGTCAAACACGGTCTCAAAGAGTGCATGGTAGGAATCCTTATATCGATCCTTCTTAATCTATCCAGATAGTTATTCTTATTTTCAAAGAGTATCATTTCTACTACAATATATAAAAAATAATCTCGTGTGAGAAAACTAACTTGAAAACGAACATCAAATAAATCCCAAACTCATTTGTACACAACACATGAAACGAGTAGTGTTAAATAATACTTTAAATCATATGCTGGTGGTTTCGAAATTGCTTTCCAATATGAATCAAACAAAACGATAGAAGAAAGGTGAGAACATGAATCAGCGTTTATCTGATGAACATAACGCGTTACAAAAAATGGCAAGAGATTTTGCTGAACAGGAAATTATCCCCATCGCAGCTGAAAGAGATCGTATTCAGGATCCATTTGAGTGTTTTAGCCCGGAACTAGTGAAAAAAGGTTCGGCTCTAGGGTTACGTACACTGGCGGTACCTGAAGAGTTTGGCGGACCTGGAATTGATTTAAAGGGACAGGTGCTAGTAATTCTTGAGTTAGCCCGCGGAGATGGTGGTGTTGCTAAAACATTCAGTCAGTGTTGGAAATGGACCCCGATGTTATGCAAACTGGCCACTGACGAACAAAGAGAGCGGTTTTTGCCTAAATTTCTCGAAGATGATCTCTACCTCCTAGCTATGGGAGGAACTGAACCTGACGCTGGTTCGGACAATCGTATGCCTCCTCCCGATCATCCAAAAGCTGGTTGGAAAACTTCTGCAATTAAAGAAGGAGATGAATGGGTAATCAATGGAATGAAACACTTTATTGCAAATGGTGGTGTTGCCAAACTCTATATTATTCGCACACGGACAAATCCTAATGTCCCAATAAACGAAGGAACGACAATGTTCTTTGTTCCATCTGACACCCCAGGGTTTTCTATTGGGCGCTCTCACGATAAGATTGGGTGGCGATTCTATCAAAATGCAGAGTTGATTTTTGAAAATTGTCGCGTTCCTGCTACTAATCTTTTGGGCGAACTAAATAAAGGGAAACATGATAGTTCTGAAAGATTTGTGAGTTTTAATGATGTTGAACTCGCTGCTAACGTTATAGGCATTGCTCAGTCGGCATTTGAACATGCTCTTGACCACGCACGAAATCGTGTTCAGGGAGGGAAACCCATTATAGAACACCAATCTATTGCATTGAAACTTTCAGACATGTACATGCGCTTGGAGGCGGCCAGAAGTTATCTCTTCAATGTAGTTGATAGTGCAGATAGCGACGGAGCCGAATTTGAGTCTTCTGCGAAACAACTTATGAAAGTTTTCGCAACTGAATCTGCAATTACTATAACACGCTTAGCGGTCGAAATTTTTGGAGGTTCTGGCGTCATGCGTGATGCTCCGGTTGAAAAACTTCTTCGAGACGCGGCAATTTTCCCCCATCTAGCTGCGGATTCTATTATGAATTTGAAAGCCGCTTCGAAACTTAAATAAGAAGGGTACGTTACAGTTAAATTTTTAATGGCAATAGAAAGAATTGGATTTTTGTCTCGGGAAATATACTCTAGAAAATGCAAAATCAAAGAACATGATGACACTTCAAGATGCTTGGATTCCATATACATACAAGAGATTAGTGGATAAATGACAAGCGAAATTATTTAAAAAGATCACCAAGCCACGGCAATAAGGTTTTATGAAATCTGTAAAAAATCCATACTAAGGCAATACAACAAATCACCAAACATACCTCTACCTTATCTAGTCTTTTATTTAAGACCTCTACTTTTTTTTCCATATCCATATAGTTTTTCCTTGCGAAGATGTTTAATTCAATAAATCATCTTACCATTGTAATGGGTACCCAAAGCAATGGCAAAAATCTGCTACAATGTTTGAATAATTTGTATCGGAATCAATTCCTTAAGGAATGAAGAGAGTTTTTTTGAGATATATGGCATGTCGAACTTAAAAAAGAACATAACAATAAAAGAAGATGGACTTTTGTCAAAACGTTGGTTGGCTTTGATAGTCCTTACAATCATATCGGGACTTGTCTACATCCAGGCATACGATTTTGGATTTGTATGGGATGACAGAAAGAATATCGTCGAAAACTCTTTTCTAAATCCTCCATCCTTTCAGACAATCTTATTTTTCTGGAAAAATCAATTTCTCGGAATGTACGTTCCTGTTCCCTACACATTCTGGGGAATGATCGAAATGCTGCGCTCTTTATTTTCTTCCCGAGAAATCAATGCACTTGTTTTCCATTTATCGAATATTACCATTCACACTCTAAATGGATTTTTGGTTTTCTTTCTTCTTTCAAAAATTCTAAAAAATCATTTTGCAGTCCTATCAGCAACTGTTTTTTTTCTGATCCATCCTCTTCAAACGGAAACCGTCGTATGGATTTCTGAATCCCGCGGACTTCTTGCTATGTTCTTCAGTCTGTCTTCCCTCATCTTTTACACCCGTAGCATTTCTATTCTTCAAGAATCTAAAGAGGGAAAACTGCTCTCTTTAGAATACATAGCAGCGTTTCTATGTTTTCTTCTCGCGCTTTTATCAAAACCCTCTTCTGCAGTCGTTCCTTTGTTTGCCGTGATGATTGAATTATATCTATACAAAACGAAACTAAAAGACACCCTAATTCATGTAGCCCTCTGGTTTCTCCCTATATTTCTCGTCATCCTTGTTACTTCTTCGTTTCAAGGCAATACGCAATTATACTCTTTTTGGGTGAAGCCATTTATCTATTTCTCTAGTCTCTCTTTTTATTTGTATAAGATAATCGTACCTTTCTCTCTTGCTCCTACATACGGGCTCACTCCAATTCAGATGATGTCAGAATCCTGGTTCCACTTATCCTGGATTTTTCCGCTATTGGTGTCCGGCATCATTTGGAAGTGCAAGAATCAATTTCCACTTTTACTACTCTCGTGGGGAATTTTTGCTGCAGGTGTTCTTCCGGTATCCGGTTTGGTAAATTTTACTTTTCAAGATTGGTCAAATGTCGCCGACAGATATGTATACCTCTCTATGTTCGGTGTATCGATTTTTATTGGAAGTGTCCTACAAGAATTTGAATCCAAAATAAAATGGGTCTTTATTTTAGTTATTATTTCTTCTTTATCTTTTTGGAATTTTTTCGTACAAGTTCCCATTTGGAAAAACGAAATGACACTCTGGAGTCACTGCGTAAAAAAAATACATATTTCCCCTCACGCTTATAGTAACCTTGGACTCCTTAAATTTAAAGACAAATCGTATAAGGAAGCTCTCCTATATCTCAACCGAGCAATTAAAATTAGCCCTGTTTTTCCTAAGGCCTATAATCACAGAGGAAGAGTGTTCAATAAAATGAATCGATATGAAGAAGCAATGAGCGATTACAATCGATCTATACGCTTACACCTTGCCGATCAAGAAATACTTTCTAAGGAAAATTACCTTTCTTTATCAGATACCTATTATAATAGGGCCAAATTATTTAAAAAGAAAAAAGAATACAGGCATGCGATTAATGATTATAAACGTTCGATAAAATTCAATCCTATGAATAGTGATTCATTCAATAATCTAGGAGATTTGTATTTGTTAAGTAAACAAAATCAAAAAGCAATATCTGTTTTTGAAAAAGCAGTCTCACTGCAACCTAAAAAAGCAATTTTTATTTACAATACAGGGGTTGCCTATCAAATGAATGGGGAAATGAAAAAAGCCCTTGAATACTATAACCGTGCTCTTACATTAAATGATAAATTTGGGCAAATTTACTCAAATCGTGCGATAATTTTCTTTCAACAAAAAAATTATAAACGTTCCCGCTTAGATTTAAAAAAAGCGCAGGAACTCGGGGTGAAAGTGAATCAAAACCTTTTAAATGAATTAGATAAGAATCTCAAATAGGAACTAATCAAAACAATGAATATAACTCCCGCTAGGCGAATCGATTATTGGATAGGAATACCAATATGTTTCTTTTTATCTATCTATAATAGAATCAATAACTTATTCAATAAAAAAGATATTTTACTTAAAGAACCGAAAAAGTTCCTTTTTATAGAATTATCCGAAATGGGCAGCGCAATTTTGGCCTATCCCGCTATGAGATATATCAAAAATAATTATCCGGACGCAGAACTATTTTTTTTAATTTTTGAAAAAAACAGGCCGAGTGTAGATATCCTAAAAATTATAGAAAAAGAGAATGTATATACGATTAGAGATAATTCATTTCTAATGCTTTTCAAAGACGCAATGAATGTTCTATCAAAAATAAGAGCAGAAGAATTCGATGTAGTTTTTGACCTTGAGTTTTTCACTAGGATTACTGCTATCTTAACCTTCTTATCAAAAGCTAAGAAAAAAGTAGGTTTTTTTAAGTACAAGATGGAAGGTCTTTATAGAGGAAGATTACTCACACATGAATTGCAGTTTAACTGGTCTCAGCATATCAGTAAAACATTTCTCTCTTTTCCGAAAGTTTTAAAAGAACCAGAAAAACATTCACCAGAGATTGCAGAAGTTTCGGAGAAAGATGAAATCACACTACCTACATATTCCTCGACAGAGGAAAATTTAAACACCATATGGAGAAAACTTAAAGCAAGAAATAATTCTATTTCTCGGTCTCATCGACTCATCATACTAACACCAGGAGCAGGAGAATTGCCCATTAGGGGATGGCCTTTAGAAAACTACATTGAACTTGGAAGAAAGCTACTACAAGACAAAAGTAATTATCTGGTCTTTACGGGAACAAAAAAAGATAAAGAAGAAACAAAAAGCATTATAAAGAAATTAGAAAATCCACAATGCATTGATCTTACAGGTGAAACAAATTTTACCGAATTAGTTGATCTTTTCAATCTTTGCGATCTGCTAATCGTTTGCGACTCAGGACCAGCACACTTCGCAACTTTGACAAGGATTCAAAGCATCGTACTTTTTGGTCCAGGATCTCCAAAAATATGGTCACCATTAGGAGATAAAACTTCAATTGTATACGCGGGACTACCCTGTTCCCCTTGCCTGACAGCATTCAATCATAGAAACACGAAATGTGAGAACAATCTTTGTATGCAGTCAATTAGCGTGGAAGAGGTTTTCAGGATCGCATGTGAAAAATTAAAAAGGGACCCAGATTCAACACCCAGGTCCCAAGAATTACAACAAGAAATAGACTAGCCAGTATACTCAATAATATGTAACCCTAATCCCCATCTATCTGCCATATAAACCAATCCAGTTTCTTTATCAACCTGTACATCATTACTTTGAGGACAACACCTTTCTTTTGTACCCTCTGGAATATAATAACCTACCTCCTTAGGGTTGAATGGATTTGACCAATCTACAATCCTAAGCCCGGCGTTAAACCAACAAATATACATAAGATCATCTTTTTCCATATCGAGCCATACATTATGGGCACCGTAACGAGATCCTGTTTGACTCCACTTTTTATCTACCGGTCTCATCTCTATAGGATCAATCTCATGTGGCATAAATGTGCTGCAGATAGTTGGATTATGAATATCCCTCATATCATAGAAAGTCACAAATGCTGGAGGATCATCACAATTGACCGTTGTAGTTTCATGCGTAACAATACCAAACTCTGACCCTGGAGGGACCAAGAAAGAATGATAACACCCAGGCCAGCCGTGTGATTCATGTGGATTTTGTCGCCACATAAATTCTGGATTAGAAGGATCTGTTAAATCAAACATAGCGATTCCTGAATCCCAATAACCAGCAGTAACATAATTCCCAAATGGATTTCCTTCATGAATCCATGCACCATCTCCAACTATATCTACATCCCATGATGGATTTTCCCCATGTTTCTGTCCTGGAACCCAGCCTAATCCGATAAGTTCAGGAGCCCAAGCGTCTTTCATGTCATGGACTAGAAGAATTTTTCCATCGAAACCATCCTTGAATCCAGAACTGTAAAGTAATTGCCTGTTTCGATCATAAATCGGCCTATGGATACCGAAACCATCCGTTTCAATATAATTTATGAATTTTGGATGAAAAGGATCTGAATTATCAAAAATACGTAGACCACCTACGACTTCAGGATCATCCTTAAACGCTGGACGAATCTCGCTATTAGTCAGAAGAACTTCGTCATTAATTCGAAGAACCTTATGTGTTCTTGCAGCTGGATTATCTACCAATTGATTAATAATTTTAGGATTTTTTGGATCTTTCACGTCAAGAATTGTCATGCCATCATGGCCGTTCACACCAGAAGCAGCCACATAGCAAATTCCACCACCTACCTGTATCTGAAACGCGTCTCCCCATCCATTCAAATCTGAGTGTGCAACCAGACGGGTATTTTCACAATCTTCTGGCCAAGGTTCACTTAGAACATGGTCAACACCAGTATAAGCATCGTTCCCCCCGCCACGAATAGGATTGGGGTGATAAGAAGGTTTAGGCATCAGTTTCCTCCAAGACAATTTATGAAATAAAAAAACTTCAGAAAATATACATTAGTTTGCAGATTATCT
Organism: Nitrospinota bacterium; assembly: GCA_036231405.1. Taxonomy (GTDB): domain Bacteria; phylum UBA8248; class UBA8248; order UBA8248; family UBA8248; genus UBA3496. Next base: position 1,344 of record JAZAHK010000019.1, on the reverse strand, counting down.
AAAAGTGAAAAATAAAAATTTATCAAATGAGACGAGCCAGAGAAAGATTATGCTATTATATTTACGTTTTTTACTGTTAGTAGGTTAGAAAAAACTTCATGTTCACTGACATGGAAAGAAAAAGTGAAAATTTTAATAGACGGATATAACCTAATTCATACGATTCCTGCAATAGCACAGGAATTGGACCGAGATCTAGAATCTTCTAGAAATAGCCTAATCAGACTTCTACATTCTTATCGCTCAAGTAAAAACGATATTTATCCTATAACAGTAGTTTTTGACGGCCAAAAAGAACATTTAGACAAGAGAAATACACCTCCTCGAGGAATTAATATAACCTATTCAAGAGGAGAAACCGCAGATGAACTAATAGTGAAAATGGTGAAAAATGAATACAAAGGATCTATACTAGTTACCTCAGATAGAGAATTAAGACGAAACGCAGAACCATTCGTGAATACTCTCTTTTATTCTGAAGAATTTGCAGAACGTATCTTTATGTCTACTTTCAATTCTGAAAAATCAGTTATCAAAGAAGATCAAATTCAAAATCAAAAATTAGATACGAAGAAGAAGGGAAATCCCAGAAGACCATCCAAAAGAGAAAGACATAGAAATAAATTTTTACGAAAACTTTAGAAAAACTTCCTCTTCCCCAAAAACCCAAAAACAACAAGTAACAAAAGAATAAAAGCCCCAACCCCGGTCAGCCATTGATTTGCAGATTCAAAGGAGGAACCAAGAATAGAGAATGCAAGGGTTGCAGGGATCATCCCAAATAAAGTTGCCACCCCAAACTTCCACGCACTAATGGAGGTCAAACCTGCGAGATAACTGATTAGATCAAAAGAAATAATAGGAAAAAGCCGCAAGATAAAAATCCCCTTTCCTCCATGACAAGCTACAAAACCATCAATTTTATTACTAGACTTCAAAGTCGAAAAAAAAGGGCGTCCAAACCAGTTAGATATATAAAATGCAACATAGGATGCAAATAACGCAGAAAAAATGGAAAGTAAAAACCCATAAAAAGGACCAAAGATCATTGCGTTTGCTAGAGTAATCAGAAACGAGGGAAGTGGCGCTATTAATGTCTGTAAGATCATGAGAAGAAATGACACAAATGGTCCCCAGAAACCATAGGAAAGAATATATTTTTTCATTTGTGTTAAGTTCCCTGATGAAAGAAGTTCCCATCCCTGTTGAACAAATAGATAAGTTTTCCAGGAATAAAAATATAAAAATATTCCTAGAACAAAAACAAATGAAAAATAAAGTCTATTTTTTTTCATATCCCACTTTGAATTTAAAAAAAATAAAAAATACGTTACGATTTTTGTA
>JAZAHK010000018.1:0-38625 GCA_036231405.1 Nitrospinota bacterium | reverse complement strand
TTTTCCTCTATTTGGAGAAATTCTAAATCTTAAAGGAAGGCTATTCATATCTGGAATAACACCAAAACAATGTGGGGGTTTTTCCAAAATTTGCGAGAATTCAGACTTGAAATTAGTATCAAAAAAATCTGAACTAAACTGGTCTAGGATGGAGTTTAAAAAATTTGAATAAATCACTAAGACTTTTCTACACAGAAGAAAAACCAAATGAAGACAAATTAATTACAATAGGAGGAGACGAGGCACACCACATCCGTGAAGTGTTAAGAATGCAATCAGGAGAAGAATGCAGGGTGGGGAATTCAAATGGACAAGAATACTTTTCCAAAATTGAAAGTATTACCAAAGAGAAAATAGTCTTAAGAGTGGTAGATGAAATTATGAACAGTAAAAAATCTTCAATTAGAATATCACTTGGTATTCCCCTAATAAAGGGAGATCGCTTTGAAAAAGTACTTGAGAAAGGGACAGAACTTGGAGTAGACATTTTCTATCCTCTTACACTAGAAAGATGTGAAGTTAGAATTCCAGAAAAAAGAAAAAAACAAAGGGAGGAAAGATGGAACAGAATAATTTATGAATCTTCAAGACAATGCAACAGAATTCCTCCTCCTATTAAAAAACCTTTGCTAAATTTAGAAGAATTTATTTTTGAAACAAGGAAAGATGACCTGAAAATTTTTGGTTACATAGGAGAAAATCAACAAATTCTTCATGATGCTCTTAGAATAGACAAATCTGAAAAAAGGATTTCAATTTCTGTTCTCACCGGACCAGAGGGAGACTTGTCTCCGAATGAATCTGAAAGAGTCATTCAAGCTGGATTTATTCCTGTTTCACTCGGACCAAGAATTCTCCGTGCGGATACAGCTCCCATTTCTATAATATCGATAATTCAATATACTTTAGGTGAAATGCCTTAAAATTTGTTTAAAGATTAATTTCTGTTCTTGAGGAAAAGCATGAAAATACTAATTGTAGGTTCTGGTGGCAGGGAACATGCGATTGCGTGGAAACTTGGTCAAAGTGAAAATGTAACTGAAATCATTTGTGCTCCCGGCAATGCAGGAACTCACAAAATTGCAAGAAACATTAATATTCAAGCACAAGATATTAAATCAATTTTACAACTATCATTAGAGGAGAAGCCTGACCTAGTTGTTATAGGACCGGAAGTCCCTTTATCTCTAGGTCTAGCAGATCTTTTACAAAAAAATGAAATCCTGGTTTTTGGACCTAATCAAAAGGCTGCAGAGATTGAATCAAGTAAGGCCTTTTCTAAAAAATTAATGAAGGACGCAAACATTCCAACTGCAGAATTCGAAATATTTAACGACCCAAAAAAAGCAAAGGATTTTGTCCACAAAGAAGATAGGAAATGGGTTATAAAAGCAAGCGGACTTGCTGCAGGGAAGGGAGTTATAATCACTTCAGAAAATATTAGCCCTCAAGATGCAATTACCGAAATCATGGAAGAAAACACTTTTGGAAATGCTGGGAACACGTGCGTAATAGAAGAATTCATTGAAGGTGAAGAAGCGAGTTTACTTGTTTTCACTGACGGAGAAAATATATTTCCCTTACCTCCTGCACAAGATCATAAACAAATTTGGGAAAATGATCTCGGGCCCAATACCGGAGGAATGGGAGCCTATTCTCCCGCACCAATACTACCAGAACATCTGCAAATTAAGGCAATTGATTCCATTATCAAACCTATTATTAATACTTTATCAGAACAGGGAAGAACATATAGAGGTATTTTATATACAGGATTGATGATTACAGAAGAAGATATGAAAGTATTAGAATTCAACTGCAGATTTGGAGACCCAGAATGCCAACCAATTATGATGAGGATGAAGGGAGATCTCCTCCCAATGCTGATTGCTACTGCTAAGGGAGATATTTCTAAAACAAATCTTGAGTATTATAATGAACCCTCAGTGTGCGTAGTAATGAGTGCAGGTGGGTACCCAGGCTCCTACGAAACTAACGAAATTATTCATGGTATCGAAGAAGCAAGTGCAATTGAAGATGTAGTGGTTTTTCATGCAGGAACCTCAATTAACAAAGATGGAAAGACCCTAACTTCTGGAGGAAGAGTTTTAGGAATCACGAGCAAAGGGTCAAATTTAAACTCTGCGATCAGTTCCGCATATAGTGCGGTCGAACTCATCAATTGGAAAGATTGTTATTATAGAAAAGATATAGGAGCAAAAGCAATTTAATGAAATGGGTATTATAAAAAAATATTTCAAAATTTTTCCAACTTCAATTCCGAAATGACAATTACAAAGAGGCACAAAAATGAAAAAATCAATGTTTCTTTCCTTCATTTTCTTCACCGTCTTACTTTCTCTGTTTGAGACTTCCATTAAATTCTCACTATCTGAAACAATCCGAAACAAGAAAGTTTTCTTAAAAGCATTTTATGCACTAGACGAACCAAGATTCCATTGTGTAGATATTCCTGGCCATAAGGAACGTGTGAAATTGAATGCAGCACTTGTTGTTCATACTTGCAAAGAGGGGATTTGGAATAAAGACGAACTATTCGATTTCATGTCAATTTCCAAAGGAAAATTGAGAATGATAGAATATAATCTTTGTGTGAAAGCTGAAAGCGAATCAGAGGGTTCAAAAATTTTCTTGCACAAATGTGATAATTCAAAACTACAATTATGGAGTTATAATAATTACCATGTGCGATTAAAAGAATTTCCTGACAGTTGTTTAACGATTGGAAAAGAAAAATCTTACCTTACGAGAGGAGGGAAAAGACTACCTACTCGCCACATGGCTAGAAAAATCTTAATTTCGAAATGTTCTGAAGAATCTTTTCAAAGGCAAGTATGGAGATTTGAAGAACCTTTAAAAGACATCTCCAGAATACTGCCATTCAAATAATCTAAGAAAAACAATCGTAAATCTGTTTAAAAAATTACCTTCTAGGCTCTGCCGATCTCTGAATCTTTCTAGCCACACCCTCGAGGTCCTTCCCGATTCCTTTCATCAATCCTTGCATAGTTCCGCATGCAGATAAAAGGAAAAGAGCAATAATCGCAACAACCAGTAAAGGAGTAATCGAAAATCTTTTAATTTTCTCTCGCATCAACCTAATCTCCTTCCACAAAATTTATCGGGCGTGAATTTTTATTCGATAAAAAACAAAATGAATAAACAAACTATTCCAATATGAGAAAATTTGCAAATTTTAAAAAAAATGTTTTTTGATTATCTTTGATAAAAGTGCAACCCATGTTTTAATGTAAGAATCTAAAGTTAAAAACAGGAGGATAAGAAATTGAGAGCTATGTTGCTTAAGGAAAAAGGAAAACCCTTTGTTTTTGAGGATGTCCCGACACCTACACCTGATGTAGGGGAAGCTGTCGCGAAGATCATAGCATGTGGCGCTGGTCTTACGATACATCATACCAGAATGGGGAGAACCCCTGACGTAAAATACCCGTTAATTATAGGACACGAAATAACTGCGGAAATCTCTTCAGTGGGAAAGGGCGTAGAAAATTTAAAAGAAGGAGACGCAGTGACTGCATACTTCTATGTAACTTGTGGTGATTGTAAATGGTGTCGCATTAATCGTGAAACCTTATGTTCAAATTTTTCTGGCTATGTTGGAAGGCAAATTCAAGGTGCATATGCTGAATACATGAAACTTCCTGCACACTGTTTCTTGAAATTACCTGAAAAATTAGACTACAAAAAAAACCCAGCTGAAATTGCCGTCATTTGTGATGCAATCGCCACTCCATATAAGGTAACCCGGAGAGCTCGAATCTCCCCACTCGAAAATGTCGCGGTCATTGGTGCAGGTGGTGGTCTGGGAATTCATATGGTAATGATGGCTAAATGGGCTGGGGCAAGAGTTATAGCTGTCGACGTTGCAGGAGAAAAATTAGATAAGTGTAAAGAAGTTGGGGCAGACGAAGTGATTGATGCATCAAAAGAAGATGTTACTAGCTCTTTAACTGAGATTACTAATGGAAACGGGTTAGATGTGGCTATAGATTTTGTGTCTACATCACAAACTATTGAATCAGCCTCTCAATCATTAGGCAGAGGAGGACGCTTTGTGACACTTGGAGGGGCTGGTCAAGATTTTTCTTCTTCAGCAAGAGAAATGGTCCAAAAAGAATTAGAAATTATGGGAAGTAGATACGCTACAAAACAAGAAGTAATCGAATCACTGCAACTTGTTGCTAGAGGTGATGTATGGCCCTTAGTAACAGAAACATATAAATTAGAGGATGTAGAAAAAGCCCATGACCGTTTGGAGACAGGGTCTATCTTGGGAAGAGCTGTAATTATGATTAATTAATTTTATCGAATTTTTTGGGAAATACTTAGAATTTTTCTCGATAGATTGCTAATACAAACAAATATAATAATGGAGGAAGGATGGATAATATAGGTGTTGCAGTAATCGGTTCAGGTGGAATTGGAACTCTTCGCGCTCACTCTTGTGCACAAATACCACAAATTGGTCATATGGCAATATGTGATATAGATTCAGAAAAACTTGATAGGCTTGCTGAGACTGTCAGGGCAGATGTGGTAACCAAAGACTATCAAAAAGCTATTGAAGACGAACGTGTTAAAGCTGTAATAGTTTCTACAGACGAAGAATCACATTATGGTCCAGCAAAATTAGCTGTAGAACTCGGGAAACCCGTTCTTATAGAAAAACCATTCGTCCTAAACCTAGACGAAGCAGATGATATTATCGAAATAGCAAATAAAAATAACACTTCTGTTTTTGTTGGTTATACTCAACGTTTTAGAAAACGTTATTTACTTGCAAAACAATCCGTAGAATCTGGAAATCTGGGTGATGTAATAATGGCATTAGGAAAAATTTATGTAACGCGTGCAGTTGGCGAAGCAGTAGCACGCCGCTCTCCAAACACCACTCCTTCGATCAATACACTAACTTACATGGTAGATCTAATCCTCTGGTATATGGAAGGGAAAAAACCCGTTGAAGTATACGCTCGTTCGGCAAGTAAGGTCTTTGAGAAGTATAATCGCGACGATTTTCAATGGTTAATCGTTACATTTGACGACGGGAGTGTTGCCACTCTTGGAACAAGCTGGCTTCCTCCTCATCACTGGCCTGCATATACTGCTACAATGGAAATAGACTTACAAGGCACAGGTGGTTCTTTAAATATAGATGACTCACATCGGGACGTAGTCCTTGCTCCAGTTGAACCGATTCCGTGCCCCTACACACCAGAACATCAAGTAAATGTAGCGTTTTTAGGTTCTGCAATGCCCGGAGACTTTGCTTTGGGAGAATTTTTCGGTCCAATGAAGGAGGAGACTGACTCCTTCATAAGACATATACTCAAAATGGGGGGCGTTGGCCTGGCTACAGCAGAACATGCTAGAGGGGTGCTTGCATTAACTATGGCAGCCGATAGATCTTGTAAAGAAAAAAAACCAATTTATATTTAGAATTACGAATCTAACTTTTATATGCGTGTAGAATTTTCTTATTTGTTAAAAATGGTGCTTTATGCGTTACTTAGTAAAAGCGAAGTTAAAAAAGAAAAAAGAAGAAGCTTTATTAAAGGCAATCGACGAAAAAACATTAGGATACGGGTCTATAGCATATCCTACTTACACAAAATGTATGGAGAGTGCACGACTACTCCATACTGGCGAAATTCAATGGCTCGAAGTTTGTTATTGTAGAGAAGCATTCGGACCTGGAAACGAACTAATAGAGGAACTACCCTACTGGGAGGAATATTTTACAGATTTTAAAATCAAACTTGCGAGGGCCCCTGAAAAATGCGAAGGATATCCAGTCTGTGGAAACTGCGACTGCACAAAAAAGTTAGAAAAAAAACTAAAAAATAAAGGAGACCATTTTCTAAGCAATCTTAGAGATAAAAAAAAATAATCTCATTTAATCCTCCAACGATCATGTCCCCATAAATATTGTTCGGGAAATTGAAGTATGAATTTTTCTATTTCTTCGTTTATTTTTTTTGTCATATGTATAATTTCTTTTCTTCGAGAACTCACCTTAGAACTAGGATAGATAGGATTCCCGATCATTAAGATAAATTTTTTCTCTTTCTCTGCTCTACAACATGCGAGCGGGACTATCACTCGTTTTAAGTTTAAGGAAAAAAATGCAGGGGTAATTGTAGTACTAGCATTTTTACCAAAAAAAGGAACGTTTTCACCCAAAGAACCCACATTCTGGTCTGCAAGAATTGCTATAGAACGACCTTTCTTTAGCGCAGAACGAATATTCAAGAGTACTCCCCTTTTTGAAATAATTTCTTGACCAGAGTTAGAACGAATTTCGTAAAGGCTCTTCTGTAAATATGGATTGTCTAAATTCCTCACCGGAATCGTCAGTGGGATACCTGCTATTGTTCCAGCGTGAAGCAATAATTCCCAATTTCCTAAATGTGGAACTATAAAAATACACCCACCAGTTTCTCCATGAAAAAAATTTACACGTTCTTGAAAAACATCAAAATTATGGAAATTTTTTTCAAGAAAAGATAATGCTTTTGGACCATTTAGTGCTCTATTATATTTCAATGATTCTACTGCGGTCATTACGAATGAATAAGCGCTTTTTTTTGCTACATGAACTGATTTCTTGCTATCCCATTCTGGAAAAACGATAGACAAATTTTTTAGTGCTATCTTTCTTCTTCCAACGGCAAATTTGAAAACTATATAACTCGTAGAAAGAGCCAAACCCTTACATATAAAAAAAGGAATCCATGGGATAAGTTTTAGAAACGGGATAAAGAAAAAGAATTCCAAAACTTGGAACCATTTACTTCTATCCTTACTTCTCCGCTTTTTTTTTTCTGACATGATATTAGGAATTCAAAAAAAAGAAATAAAAACTTTTAAATTAGACATATTAGAAGGTTAAAAGTTTAATTACTACTCATTAGAACAACTGTTGCAACGGCAATTTCAAGTGTGTGACTTAAAGACACCGTAATTTGAGTAATAGATTTTTCACAAGTCAGACTCTTAATTGACCCTGATAGAGATAGAATTGGTTGACCTGATTTTTCCGAATTTATTTCGATTTCCTTTAATCTATTTACCCCACCAAATCCTCCCAGTCCTATCCCTAGCGCCTTTAAACATGCTTCCTTTGCAGCAAAACGTGCTGCAAAATGTGGAAATGGATTGAGTCGAGCAAAACAAAAAGATGTTTCATAATTTGTAAAAACTTTCTTTTTAAATGATTCTCTCCTCTCTAAAATATTTTTCATTCTACCTACTTCCACAATGTCAACACCTTGAAAAATACGCATTTAAGAAGCCTCCATTTTCAGATTGTTAATAATCCGCCATCGATAGGTATAGCAGAACCATTAATATAGTCAGAAAAAGAAGATGACAAAAAAAGGACCAAATCACCAATTTCTGATGCATTTCCAAATCTTCCAGCAGGAATTTTTTTTAAAATTTCTTCGCCAGCCATTTCCCGAACTTTAGTACTCATATCCGTGATAATCATACCAGGCAAAATTGTATTGAACTGTATTCCTCGCTTTCCCATCTCAACAGCACAAGCTCTAGTAAATGAAATTATTCCAGCCTTAGCCGCAGCATAATTAGCTTGACCAGCACCGCCAGATAAAGCAACCACCGAGGAGATATTAATCACTTTGCCTTTCTTTTTTCGAATCATAATTTTTGTAGCTTCTCTAGTACAATTGTAGACTCCTCCCAGGTTTATATCGATTACTTTACTCCAAGCTTTTGGAGTCATTGAAATAAGTAATGAATCATCAATAACTCCTCCATTATTAACCAAAATATCTAAAGTCCCATATTTGTCTTTTACTTCTTTAAACATGTTAGTTACTTCTTTTTCAGAAGACACATCTGCTTTAAAAATTTCTGATTTTCCTCCCATTGAGTTAATCTCATCCGCAGTTTTTTTTGCATCTTCGATTGAACTATTATAGTTGACTGCGACAAAGGCACCCGCCTTTGCCAAAGAAAAACAACATGCACGTCCAATACCTCTACTACCACCTGTTACAAGTGCAACCTTTCCATTTAAATCTATTTTCATAATTTTCAACCTTTTTATATCGTCTTTTACTACAAAACCTTCCAAAAAGAACTTTCAAAAATTACTCAATAAGATATAATACTAGTTGGTTTAGGTTAAAGCCATATATTTATATAATAAATCATATTTTCGCCTCTCCTGACTTATAATAGAAAAGGACCTTTCTTGGAATTGCTTTCCTATAACAAAAAATTGGAATTAAGAAATCCTATACTTATTATGGCGTTTTCTGGCTGGAATGATGCGAGCAGTTCAGCAACTGCAACTAGTGATTTTCTTGTAGAACAAACCGATGGAGAAAGTTTTGCGGAGATTGAACCCGATACTTTCTATAATTTCCAACAAATAAGGCCTATGGTACATCTCAACAAACTAAAAGAAAGAGAAATTTCATGGCCAGAAAATACATTTTATGGATGTTCTACGCCCCAGCTTGATCATGATCTTATTGTTCTTCAAGGAGTCGAACCGAATTATCATTGGAAACAATTTTGCGATACAATTCTTACTCTAGTTCAAGAGCAAAGTGTGAGTAAAGTAATCAGTATGGGTGGCCTTATTGCAGATGTCTTCCACGGAGACCCAATTTTTGTCAGTGGTAGCACATCAGATCCTAATTTTGCTTCTTTTCTTGGAATTAGCAAATCTCGTTATCAAGGTCCAACTGGGATTTTAGGAGTCCTAAACGATGACTTTAAAAAAAAGGAAATCCCTACAGTTAGTATTTGGGCAAATGTGCCCCATTATGTAAATTTTTCTCCCAATCCAAAAGCAACTCTTGCTCTTATTAGGAAAATCTCAAAGATCTTATCACTAGAATTTGAAACCTCTGAGTTAGAAGAAAGCGTCTTCGATTTTGAGGAAAAAGTTGAAAGTGCAATAAAAAAAAATCAATCCGTAAGAGAGTATGTAGACCGACTTATTGCAACCAGGAATCCTATTAAAGATGAAGAATTTCTTTCTGCAGAAAATTTAGCAGACGAAGTAGAAATGTTCCTTAGACAAAAAGATCAAGACAAGAAAAAAAAGGATGAGGAATAAAGCTTAAACTATTATTTGTTATCTCAAAAAGTTTAGATTTCACTTACTTCCTTTGAGTCCGACAATTCCTCCATAAGTTCACTAATTTCCTCAGGCACGTTATAGATCCTCGAAGAAGTTAATTCAGAAATCGCAGAAAGTCCTTTTTGAGTCCTTCCAGAATTAATAATCAAAACTTTTGCACTTTCCGTAATACTGTTGCGTCTAATATCTCTATAAACCTGCATAAAGTCCATCTCAGGAAAAGAAATTTCAATAATTATCAATCTAGGTTTATGCATTCCGAATAGAATTCCGGCACTAAAAAGATTTTCTACAACCTTCACATCATAAATTTTTGAACGAGAAACTAGATGAAGTCGTATTAAATCAGAAATATTCTTGTCATCTTCTAAAATTAACACTTCAAGTAGTCCATCCTTGCCATGGCTATTAACAGGTATTTTTTTTGAATTCAGGAATGTAGAAAGATGCTCTCTTTCAATCCTCCTGTGACCTCCCGCAGTTCTGTGGGCTTTTATCCATCCTTTTTTAATCCAGTTTTGGATAGTCACATGAGTTACACCACTAAGTTCCCCTGCCTCAAAGGTTGTTAAAGTTCTCTTTTCCAAATCAAAAAATATCCAAAAAAAGAATAAGATGGAAACTAGATTAAATGTTTTTTAATTTTTAGTAAAATGTTTATGAATTAACAAATTAATCAACTTCTCTGTTGTGCTTAGGAATAAAATGAGAATTGTTTTGCAAAGAATTAAAAATTGCTCAGTATTTGTGAAGGGCAAACTTGTTAATGAAGTGGGAAAAGGCGCACTTATTTTCTTAGGTGTTTCGAAAAGAGACACCTTAGAAGATGTCACTCATATTGTAAAAAAAATTATAAATTTAAGAATTTTTCCTACTGATCAAAAAGAGGTTTCTATAAAAGAAATCAAGGGTGAATTAATGATTGTGAGTCAATTCACCCTTCATGCAAAAACAGATAAAGGAAGACGACCTTCCTTCGAGTTTTCGGAAACCAAGGAAAATGCAAAAATAATTTACGACGAATTCGTATCTGAGTTCTTAAAAAACAAAATAAAAATTAAAACAGGATGCTTTGGCAAACAGATGGAAATCACCCTAACAAATGATGGACCTTTCACTCTTTTTTTTGATACTGACTATGATTCTTTCTAAAAATAAAAATATAAATCAAGAATTACTTGAAGAAAAACTTGAAACAGTTTTCCAAAAATATAATAGAAGTAGCTTTATAGACAGTGATCCAATCGGAATTGTTCATGAATACAAAGACACAAAAGATCAAGAATTAGCAGCATTTATTTCGTCAACTTTTGCTTTTGGAAATGTAACTTATATACGTAGAGTTCTAAAAAAGATACTTAAACTCTTAGGGAAACACCCTGCAGAAGCATTATTAAACATGTCATATCGGGATAAAAAACTGTTCAAAAACTGTAACTACAGATGGATAAATAGTGAGGCAATACAATCTCTTATCTTTATTCTTTCTTCTATTTATAAAAAATATGGTTCATTAGAGAATTGTTTCCTTAAGGAATATGAAGAAGAGACTGAAACTTTACGAGATCCTCTTATTCATTTCAGAAATAAACTGATGAACGAATCGAGAAATCTAAACTTAAATGTGAAGACAAGTAAAGGACTGCACTATCTTCTTCCAGACCCATCAAAATCAAGTGCATGCAAACGTTTTAATCTATTTCTTCGATGGGTGATTCGTCCATCTGATGGAGTAGATCTGGGACTGTGGCGTTCAATTAAGACAAAACAATTAACCATCCCGCTTGATACACATATCGCTAAGATCTGCTTCCAAATTGGACTAACAAAAAGGAAAGCTATAAATTATATGATGGCAGAGGATATTACAAATTCTTTGAGGAAAATCGATCCTATTGACCCAATTCGTTTTGATTTTGCAATTTCTCGTCTAGGGATCCTGAGACATTGCCCCAAAAAAAAAGTCATTAGAATTTGCTGTGAATGTCCTATAAAAGAAATATGTGTCAATTGGGAAAGAAATTAAGTACTCAGTAAAATCATAAGAAAACAACTAATTACTATAAATTACGCTACTCCTTTGCAAACAGTTGCAGTGGATGACATTTTTGAGATAACCTTCCCCCCATTAATTGTCCATAAAGAAGGATTATTTATGAAATTTAGAAGAGTTGGTCTTTCAAGTTGGTCTTCAGGACAAAAATCGACATTTAATTTCAGTAAAATAATCAATTGGCTTTGTGATAAAAAAATCGATGTGATCCTTGATGAAACGTTTACTGACGTATCCGGTTCATTCGACAAAGTTCCTAGAGAAGAAATAGGGAAAAAAACCGACCTCCTTATAGTCTTTGGAGGAGATGGTTCAATTTTAAGGGCCGTTCACGAACTCTCAAATGAAGAACCTCTGATTTTGGGAGTAAATACTGGGCATCTTGGGTTCTTAGCTGACATCCCAATTTTTGAATTACTCCCCGCACTAGAGAGAATACTACTGAAGGGAGAATATGTTATCGAATCCAGGATGCGATTAAGTTCAAGGATCATAAAAGATTCTAAAGAGGGGAAAAATCTTGACGCACTTAACGACCTAGTTTTAACCGCGGGACCTGTTACACACATGATAGAGACTGAAATAAGCGTTAATGGAAATCAAATGGGGAATTTTAGGTCAGACGGTTTAATCATAGCCACTCCCACAGGTTCCACAGCATACTCTTTATCGGCGGGAGGTCCTTTGGTAATTCCTAATATGGACGTTATGTTGATTAATCCTATTTGCCCTCACACTTTAAGCAACAGACCTATAGTTGTACCTGCTGACTCAGAAATCGAAATAACATACTTATCTAGAGAAGATGACTCAAAGGAAAATGCTCTGGTGTCACTAGATGGCTTTCCAGGAATCAAGTTAGAACCCGAAAGCAAAATTCAAATCATAAAAAGCCCTTATAATATCAATATGGTCAGACCCAAAGGTGCAAATTTCTTCAACACTCTCAGAGATAAGCTAAACTGGGAAACACATCCAAGAAAAAACAATCAGCGTTAAACTACTCTTTTTTTATTCGTCTTGATATTCCTGAAGACTCTGTAATACGGAAACATCCTCTAATGTTGACGTGTCTCCTATTTTGTCTGCACCCTTGGCAATATCTCGGAGCAAACGACGCATTATCTTTCCACTACGAGTTTTAGGAAGTGCCTCAGTAAATCGTATATAATCGGGTCTTGCAATCGCACCAATCTCCTTTACAACCCAATCTGAAAGTTCTTTTCCCAGTTTAATATTCTTTCTATTCTTGCCTTTAAGTGTTACGAACGCTCCTATGGATTCTCCTTTAATTTCATGTGGGATTCCTACACAAGCAGCCTCCGCAACTAAAGGATTTGCAACTAAAGCACTTTCAACTTCCATAGTACCGAGACGATGGCCAGAAATATTTATAACATCGTCTACACGACCCATAATCCACACGTAGCCATCTTTATCTCTACGTGCACCATCTCCAGTAAAGTAACACCCTTTTACATCACTCCAATACTGCTTTTTATACCTTTTGTCATCTCCCCAAATAGTTCTCAACATGGAGGGCCATGGTTTTCTAATAACTAAAAATCCACCACCCTCTGTCCCTACAGAAACCCCATCTTTATCAACAATATCTGGAATAACTCCAAACAAAGGAAGAGTTGCAGTACCTGGTTTAAGAGGTGTAACTCCTGGTAAAGGGGAAATCATGATTGAACCCGTTTCCGTCTGCCACCATGTATCAACAATCGGACAGCTCTTCTTCCCAATTTTTGCGTGATACCACATCCACGCCTCTGGATTAATCGGCTCTCCGACAGTACCTAAAAGACGTAACGAAGATAAATCTCTTCTCGCAGGATGTTCGTCTCCCCATTTCATAAATGCACGAATTGCAGTAGGTGCAGTATAAAAAATATTCACTTTATATTTCTGAACTATATCCCAGAAACGCCCCGCATCAGGAAAATTTGGCGCACCTTCATACATCACTGTGGTAGTTCCATTGAGTAATGGACCGTAAACAATATAGCTATGTCCTGTTACCCAACCTATATCTGCAGTACACCAGTACGTATCATCGTCCTTGAGATCGAAAACATATTTGCTAGTTAGATAGGTTCCACACATATATCCACCTGTTGTGTGAACGATACCTTTTGGTTTTCCAGTAGTTCCACTAGTGTATAGAATATACAATGGATGCTCTGAATCCAGTTTCGCCGCATCACATGCATCGGAGGCATTCAACATCAAATCATGCCACCAATGGTCCCTACCCTTTTTCATTTTGACGGGGTTCGCTGTTCTTTTGAGGACGACTACACTCCTTACAGACGGACACTTTTTAAGTGCTTCATCGGTACTTTCTTTCAAAGGAACTACTTTTCCTCTTCTCCAACCGCCATCAGCAGTTAGGACTGCGGTTGCCCTAGCATCTTGTATACGATCTCTTAAAGAATTAGCACTAAAACCAGCAAAAACCACACTATGTGGGGCACCTATACGAGCGCAAGCAAGCATAGCGATTGCAGCCTCAGGAGTTTGTGGCATATAAATAACAACTCTATCCCCTTTTTTTATTCCTACCCTTTTTAAACAATTTGAAAACTTGCAAACTTCATGATGAAGTTGTTGATAAGTCAAAACTTTTGAATCTCCTGGTTCTCCTTCCCAAATAATTGCTGCCTTATTTTTTCTCCATGTAGTCAAATGACGATCAAGACAATTATAAGTTATGTTGGTCTTCCCACCGACAAACCATTTCGAATGTGGCTCTTTCCATTCAAGTACTTTTTTCCATTTTTTAAACCAGACAAATTCTTTAGCAACTTTTGACCAAAATTTTCCTGGTGTCTGTACGGACTCCTTATACATTTTTTTGTATTCCGACATTGAACGCACATGAGCTTTTTTAGAGAATGAACTTTTAGGCTTAAAAACACGATTTTCTTTAAGTAAGGTGTCTATTTGTTTTTGATCGACCATGATTTCCCCCATTACAAAAAAACTTCTTTATAAAAAAATCTAAGGTATTAAAAAAACATTTCAACAAGAGATAATATTTAAAATTTCCTTTGCAGAACAACTTGGATCATCCGTTCCAAGTATAGCTCCAACTACTGCAACACCATAGGCACCTGCATTTATACAACCGAGGGCATTTACAGGAGATATTCCGCCCAATGCATATACAGGACCAGAAATATAAGAAACTTCATTCTTGAAAATTTCAAGACCTAAACTCGGTACGGACGTCGTCTTACTTATGCTTTCAAAAATGGGACTTAAAGTTACATAATCTGCGCCTGAGTTAAATGCATCTCTAACTTCTTCAACACTGTGCGCAGAATAACCGATAATACCTTTAAACTTCAACTTACCTCTTACAACTCGAATTGGGAGCGTATTACGTCCTAGATGAACCCCATCAGCACCAAGCGCAAGCGCAAGAGAGGGATCTCCATTAACTATAAACTTAACCTTGTATAAATCCGAAAGTTCTTTAACTTCTTTTCCGAGCAAAAATCTCTCATTAGCTGGCAAATCTTTTTCTCTGAACTGGAGAAAACGAACTCCGCCTGAAAAAGCCGCATCTAACGAAGCAAAAAGATCATACTCTCGTTTTATTAGTCTATCGGTAATCAATAACAGGCGTTCTATTATCTAATCCTCAAAAAGAATTTAAGACCCTATTACCCCTTCGAGGGGACTAGAGGCTTCAGCAAAAAGTTTTGTTGGGATTCTCCCTGCTTCAAAAGCAAGTCTACCAGCTTCAATTCCTTTTTTCATCGCTAAAGCCATTTTCACAGGATCGTCTGCTCCTGCTATTGCAGTCTGCATTAAAACGGCAGTTGAACCAAGTTCCATTGCAATAGCAGCATCTGACGCGGTTCCAACTCCAGCATCCACAATAACAGGGATTGATATTTTCTGAAGAATAATTTTTAAATTATATGGATTGCGTATGCCTAAACCAGAACCTATGGGGGCAGCAAGAGGCATAACTGCATGACAACCTAAATCCTCAAGCTTCTGGCAGATCACAGGATCGTCTATACAATAAGGAAGAACTATAAAACCATCTTGCAGGAGTATTTTGCAAGCTTCTAAAAGACCTTCATTATCTGGGAAAAGTGTAGATTCATCCCCAATCACTTCAACCTTTACCATATCCGAACCTGTAGCTTCTCTCCCAAGTCGAGCAGTTGTGACAGCACTTTTAACATCAAAACAACCTGCTGTATTTGGAAGAATTGTATATTTATCTCTATCAAAGAAAGCCCAAAAACCTTCCTTACTGTCGTCATTTAAATCAACACGTCTAACCGCAACTGTTACAATTTCTGCCCCACTAGCACCAAGAGCATCTTTCATCGTACTAAAATTGGGATATTTGCCGGAACCAACCCACAAACGCGAAGCAAAAGACCTTCCTGATATTTCATAAGCGCTCATTTAATCCTCCTAAAATGAAATTCAAAAACTTATCCTCCTCCCACAGCACGAACTATCTCAATTTCATCTCCATCGCTTAAAACAGTTTCATTATACTTATTCCTGGAAACTATCTCCATATTTACTGCAACCGCTACACCATTTATCTGTATTTCCAAAATTCCAAGCAAATCTGAAATACATAAAGGACTTTCAAAATCTCTAGTCTCACCATTAATACTTAATATCAATACAAACCTCTAAAAAAAAACCGCATCCAAAAAATGCGGCAAAATAAGACTAACTACATGCCGCTTCCCTTCGCTGGAATTATCCAGATCAGGTTCTAAGGGTTGCCAATATCTAGGCTCTCAGAAGAAACACCCCTAGCGAAAATTATAAACAAATCATACCTCTATGAAAATTTGTGTCAAATTGATTCCAATTTAAACATACTTAAAAATATGTAATAATAGTTAATATTTTTAAAATTTAGAGGACTTTATGAAAGCTGCGATTCTTTTTGAGACTAATAAACCGCTTGAAATTCATAATATAGAACTAGAACCTCTCAGAGAGACTGAGGTACTTGTCAAGATGGTTGCCGCTGGTGTTTGTCATAGTGATCATCACGCAATGGTTGGAGATTTTCCAGCCCGTACCCCTATCATACTTGGACATGAAGGTTCCGGGATAATCGAAGAGGTAGGACCAAATGTAAAATCACTTAAAAAAGGTGACCATGTAGTCTCTGTGTGGAGATATAGTTGTGGATCTTGTGAACCGTGTATGTCCGGTCGCCCAGCCACTTGTGGAGAAGGGGCAAAAATGAGAGCAGATGGAACTCTCTCTGATGGAACGACAAGATTCAAATTAAATAATGAAAAGATACACCATCATTTGGGCGTTTCAACATTTAGTTCACACTCTATCGTGTCAGAAAAATCTGTCCTGAAAATTAGAAAGGATATGCCACTTGACAAAGCAGCACTAGTTAGTTGTGGCGTCATTACAGGTTTTGGAGCAGTAAAAAATGCTGCAAAAGTTCAACCTGGAGAAAGCGTTGCTGTCTTTGGAGCCGGGGGTGTTGGACTAAATGCTATACAAGGAGCAGCTATAATGGGAGCGGATCCAATTATTGCTATTGATCTATTTCAGAATAAACTTGAATTTGCAAAAATTTTTGGAGCAACTCACACAGTCAATTCTTCAGATGAGAATCCTGAGGAAAGAATTTTAGAAATCACCAATGGCCATGGCGTTCATTATGCATTCGAGATGATTGGTGTTCCACAAGTGATGTCGACTGCATTCAAAAGCTTAAGAATAGGAGGAACTGCAGTAGTAAGTGGACTTGCCCATTTCGAAGCCGAAGTTGCAATTCCTGCCGTTCCTCTCGTCGTTCAGGAAAAAAAGCTTATTGGTGCACTTTATGGATCGGTAAATCCTAGATTAGAAGTTCCTAGGCTAATTGACTTATATCTTGCAGGAAAACTCAATCTAGATGATTTATTAACAAGGAGTTACCCCCTAGAAGAAATAAATGACGCATATGACGCGTTAATTAAAGGAGAAGTTGCGAGAAGCATTGTTACATTCGAATAAAATCTTTCACAAAAGATATGCTGTCGAAAATTTCTAACAAACAGGAAAAAGAAGTGAAGACCCCTAAAGCTCAGAGGGAAATTGTTCAAAAAATTTATAATCAAGACTCAAATTTTTATGTTACGAGTTCTTTTCACTCGGCTAGCAGTTCGCTAACTCGTTGTGTTGAAATCCTCGACCCAAAGGGTGGTATTTTACTTGATATTGCAACAGGTGGAGGACATGTGGCAATTAAAATGGCCAAACACTGTCATAAGGTCATTGCAAGCGATTTGACTAAAGGAATGATTGAAGCTACAAGAGAAAACGCTTCCGTTCAAAAAATACAAAATATTCATTTTCTCAGAACGGATTCAGAAATGATCTCTGTCTCGGATTCCTCATTAGACTATGTCTCAGTTCGAATTGCTCCACATCATTTTTCAAAAATTAGAAAGTTTATAGAAGAAGCATATAGGACTCTCAAACCAGGAGGCAAATTTATTTTTGTTGATAACATTTGTCCCGAAGAAGATACTGAAGCAAAAGCTTACAATTTTTTTGAAAAAAAACGCGACCCAAGCCATAATGAGTGTCTTTCGGTTTCAAAATTAAATGAAATTTTCATAAATTCAGGATTTAAAGTACTTCATACAGAAATCATTAGGAAGAAAATGGACTTCCCTGAATGGGTTAACAGACCGAACATAAATGAGACAACCGTAGTCGAACTAGAAAAGCTACTCTCAGATAGTTCTCCAATTCTAAACAAATGGTTAAACCTAAGAGAAGAAGAAGGAAAACTTTTTTTTGACGAAATAGAAGGTATTTTTCTTCTACAAAAACCAGCTAGATAAATGAAAAGCAAAAACAAATTCATTGACGATGACCTAAAATATGTTTGGCATCCTTTTACCCCGATGGATGAATGGGAGAGCGAGGATCCTCCTTTAATTATAAAAGAAGGAAAGGGTTCTTATTTAATTGACATCGATGGAAAAAAATACTTAGACGGTATTTCTTCATTATGGGTAAATCTTCATGGGCATAAAAAAAATGAAATTGATGCCTCTATAAAAAATCAGCTAAAGAAAGTTGCTCATAGTACACAACTTGGAATGGGTAATACTATTTCGATTGAACTTGCAAAAAAATTAATTTCAATTGCTCCCAAAGGATTATCCAGAGTTTTTTTTTCTGATAGCGGTTCCACATCTGTTGAAGCTGCCATGAAAATCGCATTCCAATACCAGTTACAGAGACCAGATCCAAAACCTGAGAAATCAAATTTTCTTACATTGAATCTTGGATATCATGGAGACACCATTGGAGCAGTAAGTTTAGGAGGAATTGAGGCATTCCACTTCAAATTCTCCCCTCTTTTATTCCCAACAATTCGAGTAGAAACGCCATATTGTTACTGGTGTCCAAGAGGCTCTTCAGAACCACCTTGTTCTGTCTGCTCAGGGGAGGAGATCGTAACTCATATATCGAACAATGCCGATAGAATTGCCGGTGTAGTAATAGAACCATTGATTCAGGGAGCATCTGGAATGATTACACAAAAGAAAGGATTCCTTAAAAAAATCAAAGATGCTTGCATCCAGCACGATGTCCTATTAATTGCTGATGAAGTAGCAACTGGTTTTGGAAGAACTGGAAAAATGTTTGCTTGCGAACACGAAAAAGTTTGTCCCGATATCATCTGTCTTGCGAAAGGATTGTCAGGTGGATACTTGCCCATCGCCGCTACAATTACCACAGAAAAAATTTTTAACGCTTTTAGGGGAGAATATAAAGAAGGAAAGATGTTTGCCCATGGGCATTCTTACACAGCGAATCCTTTGGCTTGTGCAGCAGCATTAGCAAATCTTGAAATTTTCAAGAAAGAGAAGACTATCGATAAGATCCAACCAAAAATTAGAACTCTTTGGGAAGAGGTCAGAAATCTCGAAAAACTCGATTTTGTCGGAGATGTAAGAGGACTAGGATTGATGATTGGAATTGAACTTATGCGTAATAAATTAAAAAAAATACCCTTTCAAGTGGAAGAAAGAGTTGCAAGGAAAATTACTTTAAAAGTTAGAGAAAAAGGGCTAATAATTAGGCCATTAGGCGACGTCATAGTCTTCATGCCACCATATTCGATCACAAAAAAAGAAATAAAATGGGCTATAAAAACTATCGGGACCGCTATTGAGGAAATTTCTGTTATTTAAGGCTTTTTATAAGGTGTTCCGACTGGATTAATATCTTCTTTTATTCTCATACTCTTTTCTAATGATTTATCAGGTAGCCCTGCAGG
Source organism: Nitrospinota bacterium (assembly GCA_036231405.1). GTDB lineage: Bacteria > UBA8248 > UBA8248 > UBA8248 > UBA8248 > UBA3496. The sequence continues at coordinate 19,104 of JAZAHK010000018.1, read as the reverse complement.
ACTAACCTTCTTTTTTGTAGAAAAGCCGTCTCTTATTCGACGTGTTGGAAAAACTGTAGTATCTAAATTGATAATTTCTCTTTCTGATATTAAATCTTTTTTCATAGTCAAGGAACCAAGCATAGACACAGTACCAGAAAGAGTTATTGCTTCCTGCCCTTCGATGAGAAGGACTATTCGATCAATTTTTTTTCCAAAATTTTTTGAGATACTGTATGCCAAGGAATTAAGTGTAATGATTTCAGCCCAAGCTCCGCCTGGATGATTTTCTGAAATCGAACGACTAAAATCTAAATATAAAACACCATCCTCTCCCTTGAAAATTGATCTTAACTTTGTTTCTTTTGGCATAGTACGAACAAATCCATCTCCCTTTGGGCCTTTAATTAAAGCATTCACAAGATTCCTTATCGATTCTACATCATTTTTCCCTTTTGGTATCTTTGCAGGATATTTGACCAGAACATTTTTTTCTGAACTACCAAAATAAAGAGAAGCACTAAAAATTTCTTTCCCAGAATCACCTCCCTCTGACAATAGACTCCTTTTTGTCCCTTGAGTATTTCTAAGGAAAGAGATGATTAAGTCCCCATAAGAATAGCCAAACATAATTGCAGAAAAAACTAGCACTAAAAACGAAATTGAATACACTATTATTTTTTTCTTCATATCTTTATCTTTTTAAATAAAATTAAAAATTCTCGATCAAAAGTTTAGCTAATATAAATTTTATCGACTGATACGGAAAAACGATAAAACTTCCAAAACAATTGATTCAATATATGAATTATCTTCACCGATTTCTAATAAACGTGCTTCATCCTCTGGAGAAGAAATTACGCCCATACTTATATATAAAGCGGGCATTCTTGCACCTTCAAGAATCCTTAAAGGGAAAAGATGAAATTTCGTTTTCTTCTTTTTATCGATTCTATCAAATCTCTTTAAAAGCCCTTTTGCAAATCTAATACTTCTTACAAGATGAACATTTTGACCACGTTCCCAACGGTAACTTACAGCAATTTGAGACTCTCCTTTTAATCGAGCAGGACGCTGGGGAGATGAGACAAATACGGTTGGTCCTCTATCTCCGACTCTCCATGAAGAGTCCGCATGTATAGACAAGAAAAGATCTGCATTATTAAAATTTGCAATTCCTGTACGTTGAGAGTTTGTAAGTTCCTTGTCCGTATCTCTTGTCAAAACTACTTTAATTTTTTTGTATTTAGAAATTTTATTTTTTAAAAACTTTGCGACTTTAAAAGAAAATGTTTTTTCACTCAAATTCACACCTTTACTTCCCATATCCCTACCTCCGTGTGCGGGATCAATTACTAGAACAAACCTTTCAAACTCATTTGTATTTTTATTTAATAGAGTATTCCCGTCACTAATCGCGTAAGAATATCCATGTATTAAAATACATGAGAAAACCAATGAAATAACAAGAAAAATATAAATGCTCTTTTGAGTATTAAATCTCATTTAATCAACTCATATTTTTTATATAAAACAAAAAAACACACTATCAAAGATTCAAATTTATGATTATAATTTTGAAGTTATGGTTATTTTTTCTAACCAATTAAACTCCTGTTTTTTATCCCGTCCTTTTTCCTTCAAGATAAATGAAAAATACAAACCAAAAATTACAGACTATCAATAAGTTCCTTAGAATACTACTTCTCTTTTTTCTATCAACATCCATAATGAGTTGTCAAATTTTTAGTAACCGAGGGACAAAAGATTCTGAAAAAAGAGCAGAATTTGGAGAGAAAGTAAACAAAGAGAATTATCGTCTTAAAGATATCCCTGTCCCTAGAAAATTCAAACTCATTACGAAGAAGTCTTTCATATTCGAATCCATAGGTACACGCGCAGGGAATTTAGTGTATGCAGGGGAAGCAGACTACGTAAGGGTAATTAATTTTTACAAAGATAATATGCATTCTTTTGGTTGGTCTTTGATAAGAACTTTTGAACAAAAATCTACCTTGATGACTTTTCAAAAAAAGGGTTGGGTAGCACACATTCATGTACACCCTGAAGATTCGTTAGTTCAAATAAATATCAGCATAGGACCGGATGAAAAAAAGTGAAAATAAAAGTTCTTTCTGATTAACTCTTTATTTGGGGTAAAAAATTTTGTATGAACAAGAAAAATCTAAGGAAGAACTAAAACTTCTTTTACTTAAAAAATCCTATAAAAAAAAACAAGTTATTTTAGCCTCTGGCAAAGAAAGTGATTTTTATGTGGACTGTAGACAAGTCACGCTCCATGGGACGGGAGCACTTTTGGTAGGAAAACTCATTTTTGAAATTTTGAGAAAAACAGAGTGTGAAGCAGTAGGGGGTCCTACACTTGGAGCTGATCCAATGGTTACGGCAATTTCATTGACAGCTGCCTTGAATGGATACGATCTTCCCGCGTTTATCATACGAAAAAACGACAAACAACATGGACTACAAAACAGAATAGAAGGTCTCAAAAATCTTAAACAAAAAATGAAAGTTGCCATAGTAGAAGACGTAGTGACTACTGCAAGTTCAACGATTATGGCAATCGAGGCGTCAGTGGCCAATAATCTTCAAGTGCAAGAGGTGATCTGTCTCGTAGATCGGGAAGAAGGGGGAAAAGAAATTCTTGCTGAAAAAGGCTACGAATTAAAATCACTCTTTACTAAAACCTCTTTACTTGCGAACACGCAAAAAAATAATGATTAATTAAATTTTTAAAATTAAGAATAGTAAAATAATGATAGAACCAATTGAATATAAAGAAAGTTTTTTTGAAACTGTCGATTTTTACCATAAAAAAGGGTGGACAGATGGTCTGCCTATCATTCCTCCTACGAAAGAGATGATACGAACCTTTCTAGATTCGGGAGGAATACGAGAAGGTCAAATAATTTTTGAAGTACCTGAAAGAAAAAGAAGTGTAGAAGCAGAAAAAATTGCAATTAATGCAATTCTTGCAGGATGCCTACCAGTTTATATGCCGGTCTTAATCTCTGCACTAGAAGCCATGGCAGATCCGGATTATAACGTTCATGCGAGTGCATCTAGTACGGGTGGTGCGGCTCCACTTATGGTCGTAAATGGACCAGTTCGTCCAGAAATCTCATTAAATTCAGGAACAAACTTTTACGGACCTGGGTCTAGAGCTAACGCATCCATTGGAAGAGCCATAAGATTGGTATTAATTAACTGCCTAGGTGCTAAACCCGGACTTATGGATCGGTCTACGCAGGGGAACCCTGGAAAATATAGTTTAACTTTCGGTGAAAATGAAGAATTAAGCCCATGGGAATCACTCAGTGTCGAATTGGGTTTTGAGAAAGAAGAAAGTACGGTCACTCTTCTAGCAACAGAAGGTCCGCACAATATTCAGAACCACTACGGACTAGCAAAAGGAATTCTCGATACCTCATGTAACACAATGTCATCTCTCGGAAGTATGAGTGAAGGGCAAAGTTTTTTTGTTTTTTCTCCTGAACACGCAAAAATAATAAGCAAGGAATATAAAACTAAACAGGAGATCAAAGAATATATTTATAAACATGCAACAATTCCAGAAAAAAAACTGAGAGAAACTGGAAAGATTGATAGTGCAGGATGGGCTGATCAGGATGGCAATGTGCGCCATGCGTTAAGTCCAAACGACATTTTTATTGTGGTAGCAGGGGGGGAAGCGGGAGGTCACTCCTCTTGGGTTCCCTCTTGGAGTAGAAGAAGAAATGGAGTAACAGTAACCAAAAAGATTTTTTCTCCAGAAATTCGATTTTCCCAGACGTCCTAGGAGAAAAAAATGACTGAGAATAGAATTCCTATTTTTGATCCAACTGTAGAAATGAATACCGAAGAGGGGAAACTCGCAAAAAGAGTATCCGACCTAAATCAAAAAAAATGTGGTCTTCTTTGGAATTCGAAAATAGGTGGTGAGAAGTTAATGCATTTTATACTTCAAGAACTACAAAAAAAGGGAATCACACCACATGAAACAATAGAACTTAAAAAGGAATACGACACACGTCCCGCTGAAGAAGAAATGTATGAAGAAATGGCAAAAAAATGTGACTTTGTAATCACTGCAGTGGGCGATTGAGGTTCTTGCTCATCGTGCAGTGTGCACGACGGAATCGAACTAGAAAAACTAGGAATACCGACTGCGGTCATATGTACGGAACCATTCAGAAAAACTGCGGAAGTGGTCGCAAAAATAAGAGGAATAGATAATTACCCTATAGCGTATATTCCTCATCCTGTAGGCAGTTTAAATGAAGAACAATTGAGAGAACGTGCGATAGAAATAACACCAAGAATCCTTGAATTACTTACCTAATCTCAATTAGTTTCCTGAGCTTTTTTCGAAAAACTCTCTTATTGCTGCTTGATCTTGATCCCCAAAACCAAGTGCTGATGTTGACTTAAAAACTTGCCATGCAAGAGCTGCAAAATTGGTAGGCATGTTCGCATAAGATGCCATCTCAGCCACTAAACCTAAATCCTTTTTCATAAGGTCAACTTTAAATGTAGGAGTATAATCCTTCTTTGCAAGGGCATCTCCCTTTAAGTCAAAAACCCTTGGATGAGAACTTGTCTTAAAATAGTCAATCATCTCTACTGGATCTAAACCGGATTTCATCCCAAGTACTAGTCCTTCGGAAATGGCACACATGAAAATAGAAAATATTTGATTCGCAACAAGTTTCATCTTTAAAGCAGTACCATTATCCCCAAAATAATGCACAGTTTTTCCAAGCGTTTCCAAAATATCTCTATGCTTTTCAAATGCGATTTTATCCCCTCCGACCATAACATGTAAATCTCCAGTAATTGCTTGTGGTTCACTCCCACCTACTGGGGTGTCAAGAAAAATAACTCCATTTTTTTTAGCTCCTTCGGCGACTTCACAACTACCCTCTGGCGAAATAGTTGAAAAATCAAAACAAACAGTTCCACTCGATGCAGTCGATAAGGCCCCATTATCTGAGAGATAAGTTTCCTTCACATGTTCTGTCCTAGGAACAGAACTGCAAATCACATCTACATCACTCGCTGCTTCCGCAGCACTTAAGAAAACTTCCACCCCAAAACTATTTGCATTTTCTCTTGCATTCGAATCTGGATCATATCCTCTAACTATATAACCAGCCTCCACTAAATTACGAGCCATGGCCCTTCCCATAGTTCCTAACCCAAGATATGCAATTTTTTTAGACATCTTCCCCCACCTTTCTATAAGAATGGCACTAAAACGAATAAAAGAATTTTATTTATGAATCACACTTTGTAATATCTTTGAAAAGACGTTTTTGTTATTTGAAAAAATTATACAATTATTTATAGGCTATTTTACTCTAATCCCATCCGAGTCGAATACATAGATACTATCCTTGGGAAATTGAACAACTACGAGATCACCAGATTGGATTTTCGTTGAACCTTCAACAACTGCAATCAAAGGGCGCTCAGCAGAATGAGAAAAATACAAAAGAGTATCTTTTCCCATAGGTTCTACCAAACTAACAGATAGTTCTAAGCCATTATCACTATCACCAACGGAAATACTTTCTGGTCTTATTCCAACGCAATGTTCTCCCTCTACTAAATTATCCAATCGTGGTAAATCTAAGGATAATCCGTATCCCTCAAAAACGAAGGATTCACCGGAAGAACCCTTGCGAATATTACCATCAAGTAAATTCATTGATGGACTCCCAAAAAAATCTGCAACAAAATAACTACTTGGATCGTTATAAATTTCCATCGGGATTCCCTCTTGTTCGATCTCTCCCGCACGCATAACGACAATTCGATCCGCAAGAGTCATGGCTTCTTCTTGATCATGTGTCACATAAACAAATGTTTTTTTAAGTTCCTGATGTAGTCGATCAATTTCAGCTCTCATTTCTCTTCGAAGTTTAGCATCTAAACTAGAAAGAGGTTCATCTAAGAGAAAAGACCCAGGATTAGTAATTAGGGTCCTAGCAAGTGCGGCCCTTTGTGCTTCTCCTCCTGAACATTGCGACGGCAATTTGTTAAGCAATGGCGTAATATGAACCATTTCAGCTACTTCCTCCACGCGTTTTTTTCTGTCTTCTAAAGGAATTTTTTTCATTCGAGGCCCAAACTCTATATTCTGGTAAACGGTTTTGTGTGGAAACAAAGCATGGCTTTGAAAAACCATTCCTAAATTTCTATCCTTAGGGTCACGATCATTTACCATCTCACCGTCTATAACTACTTCCCCAGAAGTAGGTTCTTCAAAACCCGCAATCATTCTTAAAGTAGTGGTCTTGCCGCAACCAGAAGGACCAACCAGTACTACAAATTCGCCTTCTTCAATCACTAAATCTAAATCCTTAACTGCTTCAATATTTTCTCCGAACACTTTACGTAATTTTTTTAATTCAATCTGAGACATTTGATTACCTCTTCACCATTCCAAAAGTAAACCCTCTAACAAGATGTTTTCGAATAAAAATTCCGATTAACATTAGAGGAAGCGTAATACCAACAGCAAGAGCTGATTGTGTGCCATACATTCTTCCCTCAGTAGAACCCTCATACTTGCTCAATTGAACAGGAAGAGTAACCACATCAACTTTCGAGAGAATAAAAGACATCAAATATTCACTCCAAGTTAGAATTAAAATAAACATGAATGTAGCTACAATTCCCGAACGAATCAGAGGAAAAACAACTTCTACGATTGTTCGCCATCTAGTTGCACCCAGTAACTCCGCTGCTTGTTCTATTTCTCTGGGGACTTCATCAATAAAACTCTTAGTCATCCAAACTGCGTACGGAAGAGTCGTTATGAAATAAATTAATACTAGTCCTGTCACACTATCCATTAAATTAAGGGTTGTGTAATACAAGGTTAGCGGTGCAGCAACAACTATCGGTGGAATCATTCTTAACATTAGTAATTGGAACATTCTTATTTCAGAAAGGATTTGGAAACGAGAAACACCATAAGCAATGACAGTTCCAAAAGCAACGGTTAAAGAGGTCGCAATTAAAGCTATCAAAAGACTGTTCCCAAAAGCTTTCCATGCCTTATTCATAGAAACTGATTCAGGTCTCGCATCCTTACCTTTCTCATAGGTCTGCGATGCTTCCTCCACTGTTTTTTCCCTTATCCCCCAAACTTCACGGTAATTTTCCATAGTAGGCTCATTCGAAACGTAAACTACAGGCCAAGACGTCCATTGGTGAGCGGGCTTAAACGATGTGGCTGCTATCCAGAAAATTGGAAACCCAGCAATAAGAGTCCAAATTCCTAACACCAAATACCGAAAAAATGGAAATCTCCAACGTTTAAGATAATAAGCCATAAAACATCAATTCCTCGAAGAACGAACCGAATAAAGAGTATCCATTGATTGTTTCTCTTTTCTTAAAACTCTAATAGCGAGTAGAACGACAATTATCATAATCACCATAACAATATATGAAGTTGCTGCAGCTTTAGAAATATCAAAAAACTGCCAAGTAATCAGATATAGATAAATTGGAATCGTCTCAGTGGCAGAACCTGGTCCTCCCTGAAGAAGACCCCATGTTTTTGGAAACTCAGCCATTGCCTCAAGAAACCTCAGGATCAACGCCAAAAAAATAACTGGTCTTAAAAGAGGCAATTGAATCTCGAGAAAAATTTTAAGGCGATTCGCACCCAGTATACGAGCCGCTTCAATGGGTTCCTTCGGTATCGAAGACAAGCCAGCAATTAGAATAATAAATGTAAAAGGAGTCCAATTCCAAATTTCAAGCATGATTACTGTAAAAATTGCAAAATCAGGATTAGAAAGCCAGGTAAATCGCATCTCTGTTCCAAATATCGCACTCAAAAATCCATTAATCGGACCAGCCCTGTAAAGAAGCATGTCGCAGGTATAGGCTATGACTATAGGAACTGTAAGCATAGGTAAAATGAAAACAATGTAGAAAAAACTATGTCCACGAAAAGGTCTATACATTAGTAGCGCAAGAATTAAACCAAAAACGAAACATCCAATCGTCGACAAGCTTGCAAAAAGCATGGATCTGGCAACGGCCCAAAAAAAACGTTTGTCTTGAAGTGCTTCCTGAAAAAGTTCAATTCCTACGTATTCTGCATCCCACCAACTTGAAAGATAAATCGTCCAAGAATGAAACGCGAAATACAACTGGAGGATAAAAACAGGTAGCAAAAAAAGAGCAAGGCATATCATGGGACTCAAGAGTGTCCACTTAAAAAATCTTATTCCTGAGGATCGACTGGAAAGATTTCCCAAGCTTTGAGTTTGTGTCGAAGCGGACTGTGCCATTTTGATTTCTTTATATTACTTGCTCTAAGGGTGTTTGGATACACCAAACACCCTAGATGAACAAAAGGAAAAATCAACAAAGAATCAACATTCTAACCTATGATGGAACATTCACCTTAGGCATCATTCCTTTGTAATAAGGAATCTCTTTTTTAATTCTACGTTTCCCTATTTTCCGTATGATTTTAGTCCAGCGAGACTGCATATCCTGTAAAGCCTGCTTGCCAGACTTTTGTCCATTGTATGCTTCAGATAGATTCTTATCGACCGCCTCTTTAAACTCGTGATAACCAGTTAAATAAGGAGGAGGTGTTGTTACTTTTAGACAGTCATGTACTGCTTTCATTCCCTCTTTTGTATAAACCTTAACCGTACTTGCAGCATTCATATGTCCAGGATGCCAAGGATCATGGAAAGTCATAGTTGGATGACCCACAACACTTGTACTATTTTTCAAAGTACTCATATATAGAGCCCAATACGCAGCCTGTCTTTTTCTAGGACTATACCTGTTGACTACCATTCCCATAACAGGAGCTGAGAAAGCCCTATGAATCAGTTTTCCAGAAAATCTAGAACCTGGAACTAGACCATAGCGGAATTTTCCACGAGTTGGGGATTTAGAACCTTCAATCTTTGCAATAATTCCGTCCCAGTACTGACAGGAGAAAATTTTTCCGCCAACCAACCTTGGAATCATTTGAGGAGAACCCCAAGCAGAAGCTTCAGGATGAGAAACCTGTTTAAGCGCTAGGAAAGTATCCATCGCATAATGTGCCGCAGGAGTTGTCAGCTGTGGTTCTGCGTCATCGCTAATAGGAAATCCACCTGCAGCATAAAGGTACTGCCAGTACCAAAAGCTACTATTTGCCTTATCTCTCAACCCACCAAAACCATACAACTCTTTTTCAGGTCGATGAAAAAATTTAGCAACTTCAAGTTCATCTTCAAAAGTTACAGGCCATTTAAGAGGCTTGCCATGCTTATCTGCAAATGCCTTCCTTTCATCAGGATCGTCAAAATAATCTTTTCTTATCAGCTGGGGACAGACATTCCCGTCTGTTGGCATCGCATAGGTAACCCCTTTGTATTGCATAAACTTTTCAAAGTTTCCCACCATTTTTAAATCGAAGTTCGCTTGCTTCATATAATCATCAAGTGGCTCCGCAAGACCCGCAGCAACGAGTGAAGGAATCATCATGGATTCAACATGGAAAACGTCAAATTTTCCAGAACGGCTTATAGCCTCCGCCATTGCACGCTGAGGAATAAGCAAGTTCGGAACATCGTTCACTTTTGCCATATTGCTTCCTGTTGCTTTTTTATATTCTTTGTTCAGTTTTGGATAATTTCTCCAATATAAAGACCACATCATTCCGTTCATTGCAGCAGGTTGAAGCCTTTTTGCAATACTAATAATTTTATCTTCTTCTGGGCCAGCCGAAACTGTTCGTGCTTTACCGAGCAAACTAGAACCAACAACGGCACCCACACCCGCTTTTAAAACGTTACGTCTTTTGATCCTCTTCGCAACCATAAGAGATCCTCCAATGAAAGTTCATCAGGGTTAAAAGATCCTGACTAGTAAAAGACAAGACCTAGAAAAAAACAATAATAATTTTCTGTATGCTCTGTATCATACCTTATTTTATCGGTCTCTTAAAGAAATTTCTTCCGTATATCCCATAAATCGTCTAACATACTCTTTAATAGACAATTCAATTAAATAAAATGTTTAATTTGTTAGGATGGGGGGAGGAAATGCCAAAAATCCAAGTCAATGATGTTGAACTTTACTACGAGGAATACGGGCAAGGAACACCTGTAATTCTTATTCACGGTCTTGCGGGAGATTGTAATGCATGGAATTCACAAATAGATAGATTAAAACCTAATTATAGGGTTATAGCATTTGATAACCGTGGAGCAGGAAGGAGTTCTGCCCCAGATTATCCATATACAACACAAAAATTTGCGGAAGATACAATTGGTTTGATGGACGCTTTGGGAGTAAATGAACCCGTTCACGTTATAGGAAGATCAATGGGCGGCGCAATCGCACAAGAAATTGCATTAATTTATCCCGAACGAACCCGAAGCATGATAATCACTGCATCATTTGGAAAACTAGATCGATATGGGTACCAAATTTTGCACAATATTAACGAAGTGGTAAAAAACCAAGGATATGCTCTTGCTGCAAAAATACAATCGTTAAGTTTTTTTCCACCCTCTTATTTCAATGAAAATAAAGAACAAATGCTTCAATTTGAAGAGAGTCTAGCTATAACAGATAGACCGATTCACGGCTATACCAATTCAACATACGCTTGTCTAAACCATGATGCTCTAGACAGACTCCCACAAGTTCAATGCCCTACTCTTGTAATGGCAGGTGGACAAGACGTCCTTTGTTCAACGGACGCATCTAGGAAAATTGCAGAGAAGATTCCAAACTGCAAGTTAAAGGTTTACGAAGAAGCCAGCCATTTCTTTTTGATACAATGTTTTGACGAATCAATGAAAGATATCGAGGATTTTTTACTAGAGAATTAAATTAATTTCATTACAATCAAAACTCCACCAGAAACAATTAGAACTGTTCCAATTAAAATTGGCAACGTAACCCTTTCAACATCTCGAAGTAGAAGCCAACTCATAAATAGGGCGAAAAAAGGAGCGGTCGCGGTAAGTGGAGAAACGACAGTGAGATCTCCATATACAAGTGCTGCATAATGACTTAGGAAAGCAAGTGTATTAATCAGTCCACTTATTCCATATAGCCACCAAGATTTCCCCCAGGAAAGATCAGGTTTATTTTTTTTACTTGAGAACAGGCTAAGGAACCAGAGGAAAAACAATCCCGAAATGCTCGTTATTGTTATTCCAAGAATCGGCGATGGGACAATATCAACTCCCAATTTTCTAAAGATATTAGAAACCGAAAAACCAAGTACCGACATAATTGGAAGTAAAAGCGAAATCCTCCTCCACTCTATGTCCTTCTTAGTCTTAAAAGAAAGACTTGCTCCACCTATGACAACAAGCAAGGTTCCTAGCCATATGTAAGGCCCTGGTCTTTCCCCCAAAAACATAAAAGCAAAAAAGGCGGAAAAAAGAGGATTCATCGATAACATTGGAGAAGCTCTTGAAACTCCAAGTTGGTGAATCGCCCTGAACATGAACAAGCGACCAAGAGAAGGACCACTTAATCCACTCAAAGCAAACAGCAAGAAAGCTTTCGGGTTCCACCAACTCTCTTCCCATAACAAGAAAGTTGCCAAACATAACCACGGAATATTTACAATTAGTCCAATTACGACACCTGTAAAAGCCGAACCATGACTCTGCGCTCTCCTGACTATTAGACTAAAAGTTGCCGCCCCAATAGCCGATGATAAAGCATAAACGACCGACATTAAATTTTCGTTCAAAGGATTCTTGCTCTCTTAAAAAAAATACAAGGTGAATTCGTAAAAATAAATTGGGAATAAAGGAGAAGATATTACGCTATGGTCTTATATCGCAAGGAGAGAAGTTAAAAAAGGACATAGTGAATGTTCCCCGCCCCTGCGTTAAGGAACGAAGAACTGTTGTGAATCCAAACATTTTCCTTAAGGGAACGGTTACATCGATGATTTTATAATTTTCTTCACCCAATTTATCTCTCACGTTTGAAACATTCCCATTTCTTATATTTAATTCACTAATGACTCCCCCAACGTGTTCTTCCAAAGTTGAAACTTCAACTTTCATGATTGGCTCAAGAAGTTGTCCTCTAGCCTTGTTACAAGCATTATTAAAAGCAAGAGACCCTGCCGCAGAAAAAGCAAAATCACTGCTCTTTTCAGGCATATATTCCATTTCAAGAATTTCAATTTTCAGATCAATTAATGGATACCCTGCAACTATGCCACCTGAACATGAAGATTTTATGGATTCTTCAGTTGCAAGAATAATATCTTCTGGAATTGTGGGAACTTTATTTTTGAAAACGATTTGGATTCCTTCCCCTGGAATAGGTGACACTCTCAAATGGATTTTCGCATATTGTGCTTTTCCTCCAATCATCTTGTCATATAAACATTCATCCTCAGCAACTTCACAAATAGTTTCCCTGAAAACCACTCTCGGTTCACCTACTCGTATTTGAAGTCCAAATTCATCAGTCAATCTCTTCGTTAAAACGTCTAAATGCAATTCTCCCATACCGCTCATAATGATCTGACCAGATTCATTTCCCAATTCAACGATGAAAGTCGGGTCTTCAAGCATTAATTTTTTAAGAGACTGATGAAGTTTTTCAAGATCAATAGTTTCTTTGGGTTCGACCGCTATCGAGATTACAGGTTGAGGAGGAGTGATAGATTCAAATGAAATCAGAGCACCTGAATCACAGAGTGTATCTCCCGTAAGTGTATCTTTTAAACCTAAAACAGCGACGATATCACCAGGTCCAATTTCCTCCACTCTCTCACGTTTATTTGAGTACATTCTAAAAATTCGGGAGAATTTCTCCTCTTTTTTTCGGGTCGGATTCCAAACTGAGTCACCAACTTTTGCACGGCCACTATATACACGAATAAAACTAAGGCGACGACCTTCATGCATAGCAACCTTAAAAACTAGTGCGGAGAAAGGTTCATCCACAGAACAAATACGAACTACCTCTGACAGTTCTTCTTCTGGAATGATACCTAAAACCGGAGGAATTTCTTCAGGTGATGGAAGAAACTTTACAATTCCATCCAAAAGAGGTTGAATCCCCAAACTCTTCAGAGAAGATCCAACAAAAACAGGAACTACTTCATTTGATATCACTCCTTTTTTGATTGCTCTTTCTATCGATTCATTTTCAACGTGTTTACCTTCAAGATAATTTTCTAAGATAATCTCATCATAGTCTGATGCAACTTCAATTATCTCATTTCTTAGTTCGCTTACTTTATCTTCAAATCTTTCTTGAATCGGATCTAATGTGACATTTTGAATGTCTTCTTCATCCCACCGGAATATCTTCCCATTTAGAATATCTATTTGACCTTGAAATTCTTCTCCTTCCCCATCTGGCCACTGCATTAAAATAAATTTTTTCGGAAAACTCGACTTTATCATTTCAAAGGTCCTCAAGAAATCAGCTCCAAGCCTATCAATTTTATTCACATATACGATTCGAGGAACTTTAAATTTGTCTGCTTGTCCCCACACTGTTTCACTCTGAGCCTCGACACCTTCCACACAACTAAAAATAGCAATAGCACCGTCAAGTACGCGCAGACTTCTTTCAACTTCCACTGTAAAATCTACGTGACCAGGTGTATCGATTATATTTATTTCGTAACCAGACCATAAACATGAAATTGCAGCAGAAGTAATAGAGATTCCACGCTCTTTCTCTTGCACCATCCAGTCAGTTGTGGCCGTTCCTTCATCAACTTGTCCTATTCTGTGAACCGCGCCAGCGCAATACAACATACGTTCGGTTGTAGTGGTTTTACCTGCATCAATATGCGAAATAATACCGATGTTTCTTCTATTTGATAAAATCGGTCTGTTCATAAAAAAACCAATTCGAGATAAATCAATTTTTCCAAAGATGAAAAATTATATAATATTAAATCGTTGTAATAATTTGCATGGTAATTGATAGTATCAGATAAAATTCAAATTTTTTAGAATCTTTCCTTGGAGAATAAAGGATGTTACTCTTTGTGTACACATAGGACAAAATCTATATTTTGCATATTCATCTTCATAATATTTCTAACAAATTGTAGCTATGATAGCTTTCAAACACAGATTTCAAAAAATCAAAATATAAAAGATTGGTTCATCAATACAAAATTCGGAAAAATAGAGGCCAGTATTACTTGGCCCTATGAGAAGGGTTATTTTCCATCCCTTTTGATGATTCATTCTTCAGTTGGGAATAATCAAAAAAACAAAAAAGAACTACTATTATTGATAGGATATCCTATTATTGCAATGAGTATTTCACTTCCTGGTTTCGGAAATTCTACAGGACCTGATGATTTTGGAGGAAAGAAAAGTGTCAAATCAATTAGTAGAGCAATTTCTTATTTATCTAAAATGAATTCGAGTAGAGAAAGATCTATTTTTCTTTATGCTAAAGAATTCGGAGCTAATGCTGCCATTAATGCAGCCATCCAAAACCCCGAGGTTCAACTCGTTATTGTAGAAAACGGTATCTTTCAGCCTAGAAGAGTTGTAAGGCAAATTCCTAGAAATATAAGATTTAAGCTAAAGAATTTTTTGGCAGACGGAGATTATAAAATAAATTTTCGTTCTTCCTTAAAGGAAATAGAAAAACTGCAAACTCCCATCTTCATAATTCAAAATGCTAAAGGGAAGGATTATGAGTTAAAACAGCAAAACAAATTAATTGCCTCTCTTAAACTCCATAAAAAAAGATATAAAGTTATGAAAATCAGAGAAAAAACGAAAAAACTATTTTTTCAAAGAATAATTATAAAAAAACGAATCCTCCCAATCATAGAAAAACACATTAACAATGAAATAAAGTACAACTAGTACATTTGAAGTTAGATTCCAAAACTACTTCAATAAGGATGTCAAACGTTCAATCCTTTCTGAAAAAGGAGGATGTGTACAAAAGAATATCCTAACCAGCCACGTTGGGTCAGGATCACAGAAATTTCTAACACAAAGTTTTTTCAGAATAGAAATCATACATTTTTGACTGGATACGTGCTTGAAAGCGAACAAGTCGCATGCAAATTCCATTTCTCTAGAAATTTTCAGTAAAATTGGGGAAATTAAAAAATTTAAAACCCAGAGAAAAACAAGAAAAATTCCGATTGTGTTAGGTGAAGAAATATCTAATTGATTAGTTTGAAAATAAGACAACTCAGAATACAATAAAAACTTAAAAAGATAGATGCTCCCTGCAAAACTTACTATTTTATATATACATAAAAGTAAGTTATGCGAAAAAAATTGGTGTGCAAGTTCATGAGCTACAATACATTCGACTTCTTCCGGATCATATTCAAGAATATTTTCAGTAATTACTATTTTACGAGTTAGGCCAAATCCTGAAACGAAAGCGTTCGCGTAATCTCCATGTTCTTTCATCTTCATCACCCAAATATCACTTTGAATTCCCAAACCTATTTTTTTCTTTAAACTCATTAATAAATTTTGTATTCTCGCGTCAGATAATTTTTCAAAATCAAAAAATAGTGGGGCAATTATTGTTTGGCCAAATAGAAAAATAAAGACAAAAAAACAAGAGATTAAGATTAAAAAAAATAACCACCAGAAATCAGGATAATTTTGAATACAAATCAAAAGAAAACCACTTGCGAAGGAACCCAAAAAAAGTATCAATATAAAAAATTTACATTGATTAAACAACCAAACAAAAAATGTTTCACTCAGCAACCCGATATTTTTAGGCAACTGAAAACTTTGTTTAATTTGAAATGGGAAAACTAAAAGTGTTCTCGAAACAAAATATAGACTAAAATAGCAAATCCCAGAAAGAAAAGGATTCAATTCAAACACTTTATTTTGGGAAAGAAAAAAAAGAACAAAAAAGATAGTGTAAATAAACGAAATGGAAGAAGAAATGAGTGATAAAAGCACTTGATGATTCTGATAATTCTTTGCCAAGTTCAATTTTTTGTTATTACCATATATGCTATCTACCATCTTTAAGCTTTCCAGAAAAAATTATCTACAAAAAAGGGAAATTCTTTCAAAAGAAATCACAAACTTTTCAGAAACAAATTTAATATATAATATTACCGAATATGAGATAAAAATTTTAATTAATATCTTTATAAAAATATCATGAGAAAAACCGCTAAAGTTACAGTTCTAGGGTGTGGAACATCAACTGGCGTACCGGCTATAGGTTGTAATGATCCAGTTTGTCTTTCTAACAATCCTCGCAACAAGAGATTACGCCCAAGCATTATAATACAAACAGATGAATCCAGCCTACTTGTAGATACAAGTCCCGATTTAAGACAACAAGCGCTCGAACATGGTCTTAGAAAAGTAGATGCAGTTATATACACACACTATCACGCAGATCATACGTTTGGAATAGACGATTTAAGAGTCTTTAATATGATAATGAAAAAGACTATACCATGCTACGCGTATGAAAATACTCTGAAAATACTTAACCAAAATTTCCAATATATTTTTTCAGCAAATAATCAACACAAAGGATTTAAACCTCGATTAACCCTGAATCAGATAGGCGATGAAACTTTTGAAGCTGCAGAATTTAAAATAATTCCAATTGAATTAGATCACGCAGGAACAAAAGTCATGGGGATAAGAATAGGTGATTTTGTCTATGCGACAGATTGTAGCAACATTCCTGAATCATCCTTAGATAAAATGCAAGGAGTTAAAACCTTGATTATCGACGCACTCAGACATAGGCCTCATCCTTCTCATCTAACTGTAGATCAAGCTGTTGAGATTTCAGATTTTCTTAGACCTCAAAAGACCTATTTCACTCATACTAATTACGAACTTGAGTATGAGGAGACTAATAGAAATCTTCCTGACAATATTCAAATGGCATATGACGGTCTATGTTTTGATATTAATCTTTAGAAATCCTATGCCTTTCCTCTAAGTCAAAGAAAAGAGAATACCCAGCGTAACAGTATGGGACAAAAAGAACTGATACTAATGTATGTAAAATAATTTGTGAGGGGACAGAAGAACCGAAAAAAGAAGAAAGAAATAAAAGCAAAAAAACCGTGAAAACATAATAAACAGCAACAAGTTTGAAAATTTTAATCTCAGAATTTTTAGACAAAAGATTTGCTCTTTTAAAGGAATCCTTGAATGTACTTCGTTTCAACAATGCATAAAAAGTGCAAAAATAAAAACGTACAAACGGCACAATAGCTGCAAAAATAACTAGAGAAAAGGAAAGTAGGAGGGTAAAACCACTTATTCCTAACAGTGAAGCCACCAGAAGATTAATAAAAACAAGCACAAGAACTATAAAGATTTGCAGGCCAAAATAATAAGTAAAATCAATTAAAATTACGCCTTTCAAACTTGTAAAAGCTAAGGCAAAATCCCAGAAAACTTCTTCCCCTCTTCTCTGTATCTCAAGTCTTAGAATAACGAGTATAAACACGAAAGTTGATACTACTCTTAGGATTGCTTGAGAAAAAAGCCATTTAAAAATTAAAAAATACGATATATCCGATTTGACTCTTATAATTGAAGAAATTTCTGGTTGAATAGCATATGCAATCACTGCGATTGGCAAAGTTATAGAAACAACTACCAAAGTTGTCTGATTGAAACTGTCAAAAAATGCATTACATCCAAACTTAAAATAATGTAAAATTTGATTTTTTTCTTTATCAGCTTGCATATAGATCCTTCCTCATATTCCTTACAAAATATTCACGCGGAAGATTTATAAAGTTGCCCTAAAACGTATTAGAAAGATACACTAGTGTATGTTTTTTTTCAGCCTCTTTTTTATTTTCTGAGAAATTAAAAGATTGGAAATTTTATTTTTTTAGTATTCTAGTTCAATATCGAAACAGGATTGAGAATGATATCGCAATTAATACATGTACTAGAAAAAATGGGCAAAAGTACTATATTCATTATTGAGAAAACCGGAAACTCGGTTGTTTTTCTGTTTTCTGTGATTTCATTTCTTTTTCGGTCAAAATTTAAAACTCGATTATTTGTCAAACAGATTTATGACATTGGTTCTGGTTCAGTTTTGATTGTAATGCTGACGGGTCTTTTCACGGGTATGGTCTTAGCACTCCAAGGGTTTTATACACTTCAAAAATTTGGCTCCGAAAGCCTACTAGGTCCTGCAGTTGCGTTGAGTCTTATAAGAGAACTCGGTCCCGTACTTACAGCCTTAGTTGTAACTGGAAGAGCTGGTTCTGCTATGGCAGCGGAAATTGGGATAATGATTATTACAGAACAAGTAGACGCTTTAAAAAGTATGGCCGTCGAACCACTTAAACAACTAATTCTACCAAGAGTTCTATCTGGGATCCTAGTCTTCCCATTTCTGACTGCTATGTTTAACTTACTTGGAATCTTTGGTGGATACTTAGTGGGTGTGAAATTATTAGGATTAAATTCCGGTGTTTACTTTGGAGAAATGTCTTCAAAAGTTGAAATGAGTGATTTAATGGGAGGGTTTTGGAAGTCACTTGCATTTGGTCTTTTAGTTGTATGGATTTGTACATACAAAGGTTATCACTGTGGACATGGGGCAGAAGGAGTGAGTAAGGCAACTACCTCAGCTGTAGTAATGTCGTCCGTAATTATTTTAATTAGTGATTATTTTTTAACCTCAATGTTTTTCCGTTGATCAGCCAAGGAGATTTAAATTGAGACAACGTAAAATCGATTTGTCTGTCGGGGTGTTTTTCATGATTGGAATTGCATCCTTGATATACTTGTCGGTACATCTTGGAGAATTAGATTTTTTTGTTTCAGATACGTACATAGTAAAAGCAAAATTCGAGAGCGTTTCTGGTCTTAGAAATGGAGCCTCCATAGAAATGTCCGGAGTCCCTATTGGTAAAATTTCAAAAATAGAGCTTAAAGATGAAGAAGCTCTGGTAACATTACAGTTAAAAAAATCTATTAAACTTTCTGAAGATGCCATAGCCTCCATAAGGACAAAAGGGATTTTGGGTGCAAAGTATTTAAGCATTAGTCAGGGAGGAGCTGAAAAGCAAATCAATGCAGGAGGAATAATCAGAGAAACTGAACCTCCTCTTGA
>JAZAHK010000017.1:0-33372 GCA_036231405.1 Nitrospinota bacterium | reverse complement strand
AATCTAATTCAATTCCTTCGATATCTAACAGATGGCTTAACATTTCTGAAGAACAAGTTTTTGAATCTCTCTTTCTCAAAGAATCTAAAATTTGCTGATGTCCTTCACAAGAGCGAATTCTTACTGAATGTTCGCGAATTGAACGTTCACGTACTTCTGATAGAGAATCAAGAAGAGTTTTAACCAATCTGTACAGAAACTCATTCTTTGCAGCACTAGCCAAACGCAAATGAAAATCAGTATCCTGAAAAATTCCGGTTCCACCTTTAGAAATTTCAATTTTTTGATTTAAAACAACCTGCTGAAGTTTCTTTAATTCACTAGCTGTTACTCTTACACTGGCAAGAGAAACAACCTGCGGTTCCAATATTCTTCTAGCCTCAAAAAGTGAACGAACACCCTCCTCCCCTTTTGAAGAGAGAAGGTCAGAATGCAATGAAACCAAGGTTGCTGGTCCTGCTTTAATAAAAGAACCTTCCCCCTGTCTTGTCTCTACAAGGTTTCCTGACTCTAGAGCTCGAACAGCCTCACGTACTGAATTTCTCCCAACAGAAAACTGTTCACACAAACCTCTTTCTGAAGGGAGTTTATCTCCTTGCTGAAGTTCTCCCTCAAGAATTAGATTTGTTATCTGGGAGACAATTTCTTCATACACACGAACTTTTTTTACTGCCTGCAATCGAGTCTCGATCATTAAATAACCTCATAACAATTTGCAACATATCCCCTCATGGGGTTATCCTACCACTTGTAACAAATTAAATAACTCAATACAACAAAAAATTTCAATTAATAAATAAAAATATTGAGAATTTCTATAAACAATGAAATGAAATAACAATCATTTTACTTCAGAAACTTTTTTCAAAAGACATTCTCTTTTCAACTATCGGATGAATCGATTAAAAGGAAATAATTTTGATGAAAAATATATGGGAACTTACGCTCAGCGAAGGAATAAAAAAAATATCCGAAAAATCATTGACTGCAGTAGATTGGACTAAGTCATTACTTGAAAGAATTGATTCCTGCGAAGAGAAAATTCACGCTTGGACTACTCTCGATAAAGTGGGTGCTATCGAAACAGCCAGACAGATAGATAAAAGATCTTCATTTGACATCCCACTCTTAGGAGCACCTATAGGCGTGAAGGATATTATCGACGTAAAGCAATTACCTTGCGAGGGGAACTCACCAATCCTGAAAGGAAATATCCCTAAAGAAGACGCGCACTGTATATCAAAGCTTAGAGAAGCGGGCGCTATAATTATGGGGAAAACAGTTACCACTCAGTTTGCCACAGGAGATCCCTCAGAAACTCTCAATCCCTGGAACACTGCACATAGCCCAGGTGGTTCAAGCAGTGGATCCGCAGCTTCAGTGGTTTCAGGCATGATCCCTGCAGCCTTAGGTTCCCAAACAGGTGGTTCGATCCTTCGACCCTCTGCTTATTGTGGTATTGTTGGATTTAAACCTAGCTATGGACTAATATCACGATCTGGTGTCATAGAAGTATCTTGGACTTTAGATCACATAGGCACTTTAACCCGTTGCGTAGAAGATGCAGTTCTACTTCTTAAATATATGACAGGGCCCGACCACGCGGATGAAACGACCCAAGGATTTGCACCTCTAAATTTTGGGATTCATATACCTAGAAAACCCTCTTTGGTTTGCTATCCTAAAAACGGCATTCAAAAATATGCTTCTCCAGAAGTTAGCGATTGGGTAAACCGTGCCATAGAAAGCTTGAAGAAAAGCGGGGTAAAGGTCGAGGAAATCAATTTCCCAATTGACTTTCAAAATTTACACGATACACACCGGATGATAATGAGCGTAGATGCAGCCTCTTATCACAAAGAAAGATTTTCCAAAAATGCAGACAAATATCGACCAGTTATTAAGAAACTTATTGAAAACGGGCTCAAAACGAACGCTCTAGAATATGCTAGAGGGCTTCGTCAGAGGAACCTTCTAATCAGGGACATGGATAAAATATTGACAAATTTCGAATTTATTATTCTGCCCTCTTTTCAGGAACCTCCTGCTCTTGCAAACGAATCGACTGGCAGCGCTTTTTTCAACGAACCAGCCACTCAATCAGGCTTGCCAGCCATAACCCTTCCATTAGGTCGTGGGGACAAAAACCTTCCTTACGGAATCCAATTTATTGGCAAAAAATTCAAAGACTATGCCCTACTAAATAATGCAGCTTGGTGTGAAAAAGAAATGGCCTGGACAGTTGAGATTGCAGACCCTTAAAATATAGTGCAATTCATTTTTACTATTAACAAAAACTTAGTGAAAATTATCGACCGATTTCCTAAAATGCTATTCATGAAACAAAAACATTCCAAGAGATGATTTATGAATTTATTGTGCTAAAGTGAAGCATCTACAACTTTTGGAATTTTCTATATGAAGTCTTCATACATACTAATACTACTAACGATTGGACACCTATTTGAACACTGGTTCCATGGTGTTATTGGACCAGTCCTTCCCTTTCTTGCAAAAGACATAGGAATAAGCCTTACCCAGGTTGGCATCATTTTTGTTGGGATTTCGATAGCTAGTGCTATCTCGAGCGCAGGCTTCGCGGTCATCAATGACTTGCTTGGTGGACGCAAGGCAATGCTCGTTGCGTGTATGGCATCAATTGGTATTTTTCACATTGCAATTAGTTTATCTTCTACATTCTGGATTATTGTCATGTTTTTTTGGGCAACAGGAATTGCCACACATATTTGGCACCCACCCGCAATGGGAATTATTAATGAAAAATTTCTAGATAGAAAAGGATTTGCTTTAGGCATTCATGGCACAGGTTCAAATATTGGAATGACAATTGCTCCCATTGTTGCTGGCTGGATGCTTTTGTATTTTGATTGGAGACAAATTCTTCAAATCAATTCTATCCCTTTAATTCTTACCGCTATCCTTTTTATCTTCTGTCTCCCCTCATTTCCTAACACTCAACGTACAAACGAAGGCGAAAAAATCACGTTAAAACATATCATTCAAGCTATTTTACGAAACCCTTCATTACTAGGCGTTTCCTTCTTGTCAGGAGTAAGAAATTTAACATATAGAGGGATTACACTATTTCTTCCCTTTTATTTGGTAGAAACATATCAAACTGATCCCGTCACCATAGGATTAGGGCTTGGAATCTATTCTGCCGCATCAGTTCTTCCTGAAACTTTAATCGGCTATGTATCAGACAGAATTTCGAGGAAACTAGTAATCACAATCTCTCTCTTTGTCGGAGGCGTTAGTCTCCTATATATCCCTTTCGCAGGTGATGGAATGGCTCTCTTCATTACGCTAGCCGCAGTAGGGTCAACACTTTCTATTAGATCGGTCTTGTTTGCATATGCTTTCGAAACCGCTGATCCAAAGTATTCAGGCAGCGTGGTGGGTCTCATGTTCACTAGCAATCAAATCGTATCTGGCATAGGATTATTATCTATAGGAATTATTTCTGACTTATGGGGTACAGATAAAGCCTTCTGGTTCATAGCTTTCACGTGTTTTCTTTTCACCCCTTTGTTCTTAATATTTTCTAGAAGAAACTTTTCAAAGAGCGAAATGATACAAGAGACAACTTAAACTTTATTTTTTTCAAAGAGGATAAAATTGAATTCTATACAATGGAAAAATGGAGCAAAATCCGCTGTATGTCTAACTTTCGATGTAGACGGAGAATCCCTTTGGCACTCCAGAGATCCTGAACTTGGCAATCGACCAATTCATAATTCAATGGGGGCATATGGTCCTAAAGTGGGAGTTCCTAGAATACTAAGATTACTTAAAAAATATAATTTGCCAGCATGTTTTTTTATTGTTGCCACTACTGCAAAAAAATGGGAAAACATGACGGAATCTGTCCTGAAAGCAGGACATGAAATTGGGTACCATGGGTTCGATCATGAAAAACCATACTTAATTAACAACAAAAAAAAAGAAGAAAATTGTCTAGTCAAAGCGTTAGACATCTTCAAAAAAGAGTTCGGAATAGTTCCTGTAGGTGCAAGGACCCCCTCTTGTGACCCGAGTAAGCATACAATGACACTCTTAGAAAAACATGGGTTTTTGTACCACTCTAATTTAATGGATGACGACTGGCCCTATTACCATGACTGCGGTCTTATTGAATTGCCAACGAAATGGACTTTAGATGACTTCATTTTCTTTGGTTATAGTGGAAATCCCCCTTTTGGACATGGAATTCGTGATGCAGAATCCGTCTTTTCCATATGGCTAGAAGAATTCGAAGGAGTTTATGACGAAGGAGGATACTTTAACCTGATGTGTCACCCTCAAGCGATTGGGCAACATCATAGAATCAGAATGCTAGATCGTTTAATAAACCATATGCTAGACAAGGGTGACGTTTGGTTTACAACTCCTGAACAGGTAGCAACTTTATTCAAAGAACAAAATAAAATTTCAAAAAATTAGTTAGAATAGATTCTAACTTCTACTTTGCTAAACATGTCACTTTAAGATTCCATAATCTGTTCGCATTTTCGCAAGAAACTTTCACAGCAACTTCTTTCGGCAACTGAGAAAAAGCTTTTCTCCAAATATTAATTACCATTTGATACCGTTTTTTTCTCCAGTGTTTCGCGAAGACATTATCCATTGCAAACACAAATCTATCGGGGAACTGCACGAAAAGATTTTTCCATTTTTCTTTCCACCTCATCGTTACAAAATATTCCTTGAACCAACCTCTATAAGGGGCGCCTTTCTGTAAAACATTAAACAGATTTATCCACCCTTTCTGAGCAACTTCTCCTATTCTTTTCCTTTTGATTTTACCAACTTCGTTTAAAGCATTTGTATGTGAAGTTAAAAAGTAAATATTTGGGAAATTTCTTACTAGTTCCATCACCTCAACAGCAGAAGCCTGCGCCATATGGATCAAAACAAAATTATGTTGAGGATAGTTCTTCAACAAACGTCGCAATTGGGATAGAACTGTTGAAGAACTTTTCTCTGAATCATTCAGTTCAAGGTGCAAAATGACCGGCTTTTTCCTTTTAAGCATGACGGAAATTACTTTCTTAATTCTAGAGCTTTCAAGATTAGATTGAAGACCCTCTCTAGTTAATGCTGCATGATCATGATCCGCATGCTGGACAATTATTTCTCCAAATCCAATTGAATTTTTAAAGAATAATTTATCTGCTTCAACAAACCATTTCAGTCCAGTTATTTTATTTCCCTCTCCTGGATGACCCAATCCAGCTAGTTTGGAGGATATAAAAAAATCTGCCTTCTTCTTTAAATCTTTTACTAGATTTAAAGTTCGTAGTTGGCTTTCTATTGGGGTCTCATCCTTGCTACATCCTCCTCTTGCAGACAGTAACGTTTTTTTTACACCAAAAGTTCTAATCGCATAAAGAATATCTTCTCCATCAGTTTTACAACCGTATTGACTATGGGCATCAATAATAGTCCCTGTCCATTTATTAGATGAAGAATTTATGGGGAAACAAAAAAAAGAAAAGCAAAACAACAAGAAACTAGAGGACATGATCAATTTTTGCATTTTCTGGACTTTAAAGAATTGGACAGAGCCATCCAACCATCGACCCATAAATGGCGTGTGCTACAAAAGCCGTCTGCCAAGCTCTTGGGTGCATTTTTAGGCTAAACAAGCCATGCTTCGTTATAAAAACGTTAAAGATACACTGAGAGAAAATGAAGAGAATTCCTCCCCAAACAAGTCCTTTTTCTAATGGTGTTCCTGGCAGATGTTTCGCAAGAACTGAAGAGTATATTAGAGAGAAAATGATTCCATTTAAATGCACTGCAAAAAATCCAAGAAGAAAAGGAGGTTTTCCATCATAGGATTCGGAGAATAAGAGCATGGACAGTCCTTTTCCAAAATCTAGCCTCGCGAGTCCAATTCGATCTGCAATTAAGGCAAAAAAGTAGTGGGCGTAAGTAGCTAAAAATCCGCCTAAACAAATCAATAAAAAAGTCGACAGATCCATAAAAATCTCCTTCTATCCCGTGAACTCAAGTATATGCATGCCGCCACCATGACGATCAATTAAATATAGTCTGCCCTCTTCGTCAAAACCAATATCGTTCGACTGGACACAATCTTCCCCAAAATTACATTCAGGAACAAAATGCCCAACTTCTATTGGAAAAAATGGATCAGAGAGATCCAAAACTCGTAGTCCTGCATTAAAATAAGTTAAAAATACCAAATTAGGCCAACGTCCAGTAGAAGATAAATTCTCTATAATATTATGTGCACCAAACCTCTTTCCTCTATCAAAATATTTGGACCTATCAGGCATGTATGTTGCAATAGGTATTGGATTTGTCAATTCACGAACATCCACAATCCACATAAATTGACTATCCATGAAATTTTCTGCAGAACGTCCTTCGTCAGTAACAATTACAAAAGGCCGATCTTCAAAAGGCCAGACAGTGTGTGTTGCACCAACAAAAGGTGGAGACCATGAAAGATTACTAATTAATTTAGGATTAGAAAGATCAGTAACATCCGCTATCGCCATTCCACCTCCCCAAAAACCACAGTACATTTCATTATCCTTAATCACAGGTGGTCCATGGCAAGTAATTACTTTATTGAGATCTTCTGATTGCACAAATTCTGGATGTTCTTCTATGTTTTGTTGAGGCAATCCCCATATACTAATCACGCTGGGTTCTAAAGGATTTGAAATATCCAGAATCCATATCACTCTACCATTCCAACCAACCGCATCATTGGGGAAAAAAGCTAATTTATTTTTATTGTCTACTCCAAATCGATGGGGTCCATTACCAGGCAGATCATAGAAACCTATCTGCCTAGGATTATCTCTTTCTGAAATATCAAAAATGAAAAATCCCGATCTTGCATTCTTTCCTTCTTCATTATGAAGACGCTCGGAATTTACATAAAGATAATTATTGTCAACAATACGTACTTTATGATTATGCACACCAGGTGGAGCCAATATTTCAGCAACTTTTTTCGGATTACAGGGATCTCGAACATCATGCACAGTAAAACCTTCTGGGCCACTAAATCCAGAAGTTCCAATAGCTCCAACATAAGCATATCCGTCTATGATTTCTACCAAACTTCCCCCACCCCAGCCAGCACTTGGATCATGCCCAAGTAATTTTAAATTCTTTATTTCTGCCACACCGGAACCATCCATGAAGTTTCCTTTCTATATATTTTCAAAATTGCATGCGACCTACAGATTAACAGAAAAACATTTGCTGTTTCTATTTTTTTAATCTATCGTCTTATATAGTTTTATACCACATTTTTTTCTAGTTATAGGTCATGAAAAACAAAAATATAAGTACAGTACACAAAGAGTCTGGAGCAAAAGTCGAAAGCATATTTGACTGGAATATTCCTTCCTCATATATAGATCCCATACAAGAACATTTGATCTGCAGAAAAGATGCTATTCTTGTTGATCTTTCGCATTACGGAAAACTTGAAATTAACGGACATGATGCTTCAACATTCTTACAAGGAATGGTAACGAACGATGTTTTGTCACTTGAAGATGGTCAAGGGAAATATGCAACTTTTCTGACAAGACAGGGCAAAATTATTTCAGATCTATATCTATATAAAAACAAAGAAAAGTTTCAAATAATCCTACCACCTGGGGAGAATAGCAACTTCATTTCTTCTATCGAACAATTCATCATCATGGAAGAGGTTGAGATTAAAGATCACAGTGATTCATTCTCAATGTTTGGAGTTTTTGGACCAAATGCAAATAATTTCCTAGAAGATTACCCTTGCCTACCAACCAGCCCTCATGAATACGTAAAACATAAAAATATCGAAATTATAAAAGAGTTATGGACAGGAGAAACCGGATATCTAGTGATAGTTCAAATTGAAGAGGCGGTAGATTTATGGAAAAAATTAACAACAAAAGGGATTCAACCTGCCGGACTTAAAGCGTTCGAATCACTTACACTAGAGTCTGGACACCGTCTTTTTGGCTCAGAACTTGGACCAGACGTTAATCCTATGCAAGCGTTCATCGAAAACGAAACTATAGATTTTGAGAAAGGATGTTACATAGGACAGGAAGTAATTGCAAAAATTAAATATATTGGTCAAGTAAACAAGGGACTGGTTGGAATAGTATTTTCAAACGAACAAGTCCCTGAAAAAGGCAACAAACTATTCCTCAATGAAGAAGAAGTGGGAACTATTACAAGAAGCAATTTTAGCCCATCCTTTAACAAAGTAATTGCGATGGGGTACGTTCAAAAAAAGGCAATGGCCATCGGAACAGAAATAAATATTCTATCAAGAGATAAGAAAATCTCCGGAACAGTCGTCAAAATTCCTTTTCTAAACAAAAAAAACACCGAAGATGAAAAAGAAGGATAAACTCTACACACTTCCAGAAGCTCGTTCCTTAATATCCGAAATACGTCCAAAACTTCAAAATCTTTCCAGTATTTGGAAAAAAATTCTTCCCTACTCAAAACAGTTCGAGGAATTAAAAAAAAACGCAGACAGAGGAGGGGGAACTCTAGGAAACTTAAAACATTACTACTCTTACATAGTTGAATTAAATAAAATTATGAGTTATTTACAAAAGCTAAATATAGAAATTAAAGACATATCGCAAGGACTTATAGATTTCCCATCTCTTAAAGATGGGAGAGTAGTGTATCTCTGTTGGAAAATGGACGAAGAAACAATCAGCCATTGGCACGAGACTCAAGATGGATTTGCGGGAAGAAAAGAATTTGAAGAAGACACTTAAACTTTTTTCATTGAAATTAAATTTATATGACTAGTTTTTTTTGCCTCGCCCTATTGCAACTCAGATAATCAAATTGTAGATTTCCTTAGAGCCTAAAAAAACACGCCGACTTTATGGAGACAGTAAATGATAAAAGCCTCAAAGGGGCTAGAAGCTAAATCAGAGAATAGTAATTTTCTTTTCGAAGTTTTTGGCCTCAAAAAGATTGGGGCAAAAAAAATAAAAAAAATTCACTACAACCTTCCCATTTCATCTTTAATCGAAACGTCTATAAAAAGGGGGGAGAGTTTTCTCGCGAATAATGGAGCCCTTGTTGTAAAGACTGGAAAATTTACTGGAAGATCCCCAAAAGACAAATTCACGGTTAATCAAAATCCATCCAATAAAAAAATTTGGTGGGGTGAGATCAATCAAAAAATATCACAAAAAAATTGGAATGCAATTAAGAAGAAAGTCGTTGATTACTTAAACAACAAAGAAACATTTATTTTTGACGGCTACGTAGGAAACGATAAAAAATACAGAATTCCCGTTAGAGTCATCTCGGAGTTTGCATGGCATTCCCTCTTTTGTCAGACTTTACTCGTTAGACCACCTATCAAGAATTTTAGACCACACAAAAATCCTTTTACTATAATAGACGTTGGAAAATTCCTTGCTTGCGGTAAAAAGGAAGGACTACGTCAAAACAATTTTACAGTTGTAAATTTTGAGAAAAACATGGCTCTAATAGGCGGTTCAGAATACGCGGGAGAAATGAAAAAATCCGCATTTTACATAATGAACTTTCTGCTTCCTCAAAAAAATGTTTTCCCAATGCATTGTTCTGCAAATATGGGCAAGAAAAATGATACAGCATTATTCTTTGGATTATCAGGAACAGGGAAAACCACTTTATCGTCGGACGTAGACAGAAGACTTATCGGGGATGATGAACATGGTTGGTCTAATTCCGGAATCTTCAACTTCGAGGGTGGATGTTACGCTAAAACGATTAATTTAAGAAGAGAAAACGAACCTCAAATATGGGATGCTATTCGTTTTGGTTCAGTTTTAGAAAACGTGATTGTAAATCCAAAATCGAGAGATATTGATTATGATGACGATAGTATCACTGAGAACACCAGAGCAACTTACCCAACACATTTCATAGACAACAGTGTCCTATCTGGATGCGCCTCGCATCCAAAAAATATTTTCTTCTTAACTTGTGATGCATTTGGAGTTATCCCTCCTATCAGCAAACTGAATTCGAATCAGGCTGTTTATCATTTTCTTTCTGGTTATACTGCAAAAGTTGCCGGAACAGAGGCAGGGGTCAATGACCCTGAAGCTACTTTTAGCACATGTTTCGGCGCACCTTTCTTACCTCTCCATCCTACCGAGTACGGCAAAATGTTAGAAGATAAAATCAAAAGATATCGGACAAAAATTTGGCTTATCAATACAGGGTGGATAGGAGGTTCGGCAGGCACTGTAAATAGAATTCATTTGAAATATACGAGGGCCATGATAAAAGCTGCAATTTCTGGGAAACTTGATAAGACTCCAACTATAAAATCGCCTTTCTTCGGTTTAGAGATTCCTGTAAAATGTGAGGGGGTTCCGGCTAATTTATTGGTCCCTAAAAAGAGTTGGAAGTCAGAACTCGAATATAACAAGAAATCAATGGAATTGGCATCTGCATTTCGTGAAAATTTCAAGGCATTTGGAGATAAAGTTGAACTCAAGATAATAAAAGCAGGGCCGAAGTAGAAAACTTCATTCGGCCACAACCATGGAGGATTGAAAAAATGCCTATCGTACAAGTAAGTTTACTAGCTGGACGCAGTAAAGAACAAAAGCAAGCCATGGCAGAAGAAATCACAGACGCTGTCAACAAGCATTCTGGTGCTCCAAAAGAAGTAATTACTGTAACTTTCTCGGATATAGAAAAAGATTCTTGGGCTGCAGGTGGAACACTTTATTCAAATAAAAATTAATCCCTTTCAGAGGAAATGATCATGAGTACTTTTCGCCTAGCAGTAGTTCAGCCGATGACACATGTGCCACCAGACGACGAAAAAAATGTTGTAGATGCAGTGAAGTATGTAGAAGATGCAGCGGCTGGAGGTGCAGAATTTGTCGCTTTTCCAGAATCATATCCAGGCCCTTTTAGGATGCCTGCAACATTTGATCCAACCGAAATTATGAACGAGGTAGCGAATAGATGTGGTGTGTATGTTCAATATGGCACCCTAGAGCCTCTGGACAATGAAAAAGGATCTGCTCATAATCTCTTAAATTTGGCTCGACCGAATGGAGGACCTCCCGGAACATATAGAAGAACACATCCCCCTGGTCCTTGGATTTATAGAGGAGGTAGTGTGTGGGATTTTGATTATGTTGCAGGTAATGAGTACCCTACTTTCGAGACCCCTCATGGACAAGTTGGTCTAGCTATGTGCAGTGAAGTTTACATGCCTGAAGTTTCTAGGACCCTAGCTCTCCGTGGTGCTGAAATCATCTTTCTCCCTGCGGGAGTGGACAAAAAAAAGTTGTGGGCAACCTGGAAAAATTTGCTTTGGGCTAGAGCAACCGAGAACCTTGCCGTAGTAATTTCGACTCAAAATTTAATGAATAAAAACCAGAGAGGCATGGCCCTTGTTGCAACTCCTGAAGAGATTATTTTTGAAAGCACACAACCAGGGATGTTCCTTGTTGATGTAGATCTCGGAAGAATTCGTGAACTCAGAGAACAGAAAGACGAACCAAGCTCTTCACAAAACAATGCGGCAAAAGCGGGCGTTCTATCTCAATGGCAAAGACCAGAACTATACGATGAATTTTTCAGAAAAGAAAAAGCAGAATCTTAAAAACGTTTAAAACATTCTAGATAAATAACTTTTGACTTCGGATCTTTCATGTCTAGTTCTTACTTTTGGTTACTTTATGTTCACATAGTGGCATCTTCTCTTTTAGTAGGTTCTATGCTCTTTTTCTCTATTCTATTTAGGAATATAAAAAAAAGACTTAGCAAAGAAGAATTCGCAGGTGAGATCATATCCATTCTTAGGTTTTACCATCCTTTTATTTTATTATGTATGGGAGTTTTAATAATGACAGGTGCTTGGTATCTCACAGGCCTGAAAATTTCCATGGGACCATCTTTTTCAAAATTATTTGTACCATTAGGTAGCAAACTACTCTCTGTATTTATCCTCATTATGGGAATGTGTTTCCAGTTCTTTGCGATAGGACTTAGACTTACAAGGGGAATAGGCCCAGCAGGGAATGGACAGACAATCAGTTCAACAACGGAAGAACGGTTAAAACTTTTAAATACTTTAGAGAATGTAAATGCCACAAACGTCATCATAGGCGCAATCACTATTTTTCTTGGTCTAGGACTAACCAAAGGTTTCTGATCAAGAAGGATAAATTCTTTCTGCTACCAAAGGAGAGCCTGGAGGATGCAATAAAAATGAATGGACATACTTTGTCCATTCAGTCTCTTCTAGTTCAATGTAATTTTTTTCACGGCTTTCAAAAGAAACGAACTCATAAATAACAGAGTGCCTCGGACTTCCATTTGCAACAATCATTTTTCTCGCTCCAACACAACCGGAAGTATTTGAAACTCTCAACATCCTTTCTTGAGCATACCACTCCTGCAAATTATTATCATTTCCCTGTGCATCATACCTTCCCATCTGTATCAAAGGAGATGGTACTGTCCCCTCGATTCTTTGTTTAGATTCTGGTCCCTCTATACGCCATTCTTCGCAAAGAATTACATCTTTTACGTTGTCTCTCTCATCTAGCTTAGTTCTATCTTCTAATTCCAAACTTTCATAGACCATGCTAGGACTTGGATCGTAAAATGATCTAGTAGTTTCCGCTCCCAACAATAAGATAAAATCACTGCCTGATGCCCTCTCCACATTTTCATCTCTGTGCAAACGATTTGAAATTTTTTCAAATCTCTCTCCAGGATAAACAGACTGGTACATGGCAATCCACAACGGTTCAATCAATTCTTCGAGCATAGGAAAATATTTTTTTTCACTCCACTTTAAAAAAACATCCCTCTTAGATTTTTCTAAGTCAAAGTAAGTTGCCCAGATAGCTTTATCCAAAACTGACTCCTTTAATTTATTTCTATATGATTAAGATAACATAAATAAAATATGGTAAAATAGAAAGATTAATTAATTTTAGGAATACAATGTGATTTACGAAGTAAGAACATACACTATGACTATCGGCGATTCTGTAGAAGCTGTTCAGGATTTTGGCAATATCATGGAAGAAAGGAAGAAGATTTCAAGACTTATTGGTTTTTTTCATACCATAGTCGGAGATCTGAATAGAATTTTACACATTTGGGAGTATGAAAGTTCTGCTCACAGGGAAGAGGTAAGAACTAAAACTTTAAGCCAATCATGGTGGCCTCCTTTAAAGGCAGAAAAAATAATTTACCAGACTACAAGGCTTATGAGGCCATCCTCTTTTTTACCTGAACCTAAAACAGGAGAAATGGGTGGAGTCTATCTTATCTTTAGCGACTATTTTCAAACTGGGAAGCTGCCATATCTAAATAAACACTGGAGTTCACATCTTGCAGAAAGAGAAAAATTGTCCCCTTTAGCAGGTGCTTTTTCTAATGCTGCAGGAGAATTTGAACAAGGCGTACTGAATGAATTTGTACATATATGGCCATTCAAAGACTCAAATCACATGATGGAAACACTTTCGAAGGAAAATTCTATCCCTGGCTGGAAAGAAGGACAAAAAGCATATCTTCGTTCTCAATCTTCTAATATATGGGAACCTGCAAACTATTCCCCAATGCACTAAGCTTGACTTACATATCCATTTCAACTGCTGGGGCTACCGTTCCACCTGAGTGATAATCATCTGAATCAGTCTCAAACCTGATAGAGAGTTCTTCAAGTATCTTTTCATTTCCAGCGATTGTATAAACATCACCTTTTTCAAGGAAAACATTGTCCTGCACATTGATTCCTTTACCATCACGATGCACCGAAACAACAAGCACATCATTCGGTAAGTGTAGCTCATTAATCCTCAAACCAAACAAATTTGGATTTCGTACTTCTAAGTCTAAAATATCTTGATTTTCTTCCATTCCCAAAAGAAGAGAGACAGCAGAAGGAGACCGGACAAAATGATCCAGAAGACTTATCATTGCCGTGCTAGGAGAAACGATAGACGCCCCAAGAGACTTGAATTCATCATAATAAGAACGTTCATTGAGCCTTACAACCAAATGAGCAAGTTCAAATTCTTCATTCGCTATCTTACAAACCTTTAGGTTCTCTTCATCAGAAAGCATACAGACAATAGCCCCTGCCCCTCCAGCTCCCATAAATCGCAATTCTCTCGAGGACATTTCTCTTATTCTGTGTAATACCACTCCTGATTCAGTAAAGGAATTTAGTTTCTTTTCTGAAAATGTTGCCATCTTCACCTCCCAGTGGTGCAATCTTAAGTGTCTAGCCAACGTTTGAGCTTGACCATCCTCCCCAAAAATAATGGCAGTATGAACAACTCCTATTTCTGTCTTTTTGGGAAGTGGGAACGCTTCTTTAAGTAGTCTAATAACTGTTTTGAAAAATGAAGGTCCCACAATCTGATTGAGAACGATAATCCCGATCATTAAAGTAGCGAATTCCTGTCCCCAACCAGGAAACTCAACCGAAACCTTTGTTGCCAATCCCATTCCAATACCCGCCTGGGTAATATAAGCCATCCAACTTACTCGGCTATATCGAATAGGATCACCCGCAATCATACCTCCTGTGAAAGAGCCAACGAATATCGCAGCAATTCTGATTACGAACAACGCTAGGGCAATTGGCCATACACTGACTAAAGTTGACAATTTCAGAGAAGCGCCTATAAGTGTGAAGAAGAGAAGATAAACTGCAGGACCAACTTCATTTAGCATTCGTGAAAATTCATCTTTATACTGACTCCGATTCGTAACCCATAACCCAGCAATCATACAAATGAGAAGTGGCTCTAAAAAGAGTTCAAAAGAAAAATGTCTCAGGGTCTTATGGCTTATGATATCAGAGAAGTAAAACACCAAATACCCCACAAATAACATTAAGAAAATTTTATACCGTATATTTATTTTAAAGGAGGCAATAACGCCTAATGTCCTTGCAACACAGTAACCTATCAATATGGAAATACTTAGTTCAGTTACTAGCAAGGCAATGAACCCAAAATTCATACCTACATTCGTCAGCAATGCATCGGCTATTGAAGAATTAATTGCAAACAAGACAATAACTACACTATCCATAACTACAGTTACACCAAGAGCAGTCTGAACAAAAGGACCCTTTGCTCTTAGTTCTTTTATGATAGCAATAGCAGATGATGGGGATCGAGCGACAAGGATCGATCCACATAAGATAGAAATCGCAATCCTACCCTCGAGGGAGATACCCTGAACAAATGGGATAAATTTTGCCAACATAAAAAAACTTACACTACCTAACGAGAAAGTCGCTACCACAATACCTATTGTCGTCCACTTAACACTGTTAAGTTTTGGTTTTAACTCTTTAAGATGCAATTCGGCACCTGCAGCAAATGCTATGAATGCAAGAGCCACTTGATCTATAAATCTTAAAGATTGCACAGAAGAAATATTGATAAAATTCAGGACAAATGGACCTGACAAAATACCAACAAACAGGAATCCTGTGATAAGAGGTAATTTTAATTTCACGAAAACCGTACTAACCTGCCTCGCAGCAAGTGCGACTATCACTAGAGATATTGTCGAAACAAAAATTTGTTGCGACAAAAAAAATACTTCCATTATAAAACAGTCCTTAATAAAACATTTTTTTACTTAAGACTCGAACGATTAAGATGGTTTTCCAAATGTAGCAATACGATCAATCTCACACTCAAACAAGACTCTTTTCTCTTCTATAACGGGATCCCTCAATGCATACGGTGGTTCATTCCCAGTATATTTAACCCATATCTTATCCACTTGCTCAGTCGCTCTCTCTCCACCTGGTTCCCCTTCCACTATTTCATTTACAACTGTGCATTTAATGCTCATCCAATGATAAGGATTTTCAGGATTAACCAACAGGAGTGTCAATTTTGGATTCTTTCTAATCCAGCTGCATTTTGGCCGATGAGCTGCAGTATTGACAAGAATTTTGTCATCTTCATAGTCGAACCACATAGGCGTTAAATTAGGCCTTCCATCAGGGCCAGTTATTCCTAAAATTACCGTAATTGGTTTATCTAGAAGTTCACGATAAATGGGATCCAGATCTGAAAGACTCGAACTTTTTTTTCTGTCTCCCACCGAGAACTGACCTTCCTGCAATCCTTCTGCAACATTTTTAAAATTAGCAATAGTAAAATCAGTCATAGACCTCCCTCCATTTTGTATTTTAAAGTGTTTTGAAACTTCAAAATCTATTATAGCAAGGATAGATAATTTTCACATGTGAAAATTCAAAACAATCACATTAAATTTAAATGCCTATAAAACCTAAAAAATGTTTGTTTCATGAGAAACATAAGATATATTTGAATTCAATAGTACTTTTAATTTAGAGAATAGGATGCGCTAATTTGACAAACTTTCCTGAAAATAAATGGTTGGACGAATTTACAAAAAAAGTGAATTCAGATCTGGAAATGAATATCATTGGCGAGTTTTTTTCCATAAGATTTACAATAGCAACGGAAATTGAACGTTTCTTATTCACCATAAAAGAAGGGAAAATACAAAGCATTGAAAGAGAACCCAATTTCGATGCAAGGAGTTCCTTTGGCTTAAGAGCTCCCCTAGTAGTTTGGAAAAAATTCATAAGCTCGGAACCTGAACCGTTCTATCATGACTTCTTTGCCATGCTTATGCGTGTTCCTGAATTTGTAATGGATGGGGACTCCATGATAGCGATGCAGAATGCGCGTGCTTTGCATCGTTTCATGAATCTCATGAAATAACTGAGGATTTTTATGTCAAATTTTGAACCCATACATGCAAGATATGTAAATATTGAAAATGATGAGGAAACTTATAGGATTTTTATAGAAGAGTCTGGAGAAGGGATTCCTCTTCTCTGCCTCCATACAGCAGGAGCAGATAGCAGACAATATCGACACCTTATGAACGATTCTGAGATAACGGATAGATTTAAAGTGATAGCTTTCGATATGCCATTTCATGGAAAATCAAATCCCCCTGAGAAATGGTGGTTAAAAAAATACAAACTAACAACTGACTTCTATAGTTCTATAATCCGCAATGTCTGGAATACCTTACAGTTAGATGCCCCAATCATTATGGGAATGTCAATGGGCGGGGCTATAGTACTAAAGCTTGCATCAGACTATCAGGATGAATTAACGGGCGTAATTGGCTTGGAAAGTGCAGCGTTCGCAGAAGGAAGGGACAATTCCTTCCTACATCACCCTGCGATTCATGGGAGTGAACTTGCCGCTTGTTATACATACGGTCTTAACGGTCCAAATAGCATAGAGAGTGGACGAAGAGAAAATTGGTGGTATTACAGTCAAGGAGGGCCTGGAATTTACAAAGGAGATATCCACTTCTACTGCAACGATTGGGATGGAAGAGAGTGCATCAAGAAAATTGACACGAAAAAATGTAAAGTTTCACTTCTTACCGGAGAATATGATTACTCTGCTACTCCTGAAATGACAAAGAAAGTAGCAGAAGTTATTGAAGGGGTTCGCTTTATAGTAATGGAAGATATGGGACACTTCCCTACCACAGAAAATTATCCAGTTTTCAAAAAATACTTGATCGAAGAATTAGATTTCATGATTTCCTAGAAATCGCTACTACTTAATAAAAAATTTTATCCTCTTTGGATAACTCATGAAAAAGGAGATTTGGATGGAAAACAAATATGAAAAAGGTCTTAAAAATCGTAATAAAGTTTTTGGAAGTGGAGGTGAAGAAAGACGCAAGGAATTTGAAGAAGTTAATCCTGACTTCGCAAAATTCATCACTGAAAACATCTTTGGTGATTTGTATGAACGAACAGGAATAGATGACAAAACAAGAGAAATGATCATTCTCGCTATTTTATGCGCACTTGGGAAAGAAAGAGAATTCGGGATTCATATCCATGCCGCACTCAATGTTGGAATGACTAAAGAAGAAATTCAAGAACTATTAATGGTATGCGCGTTTTACGCAGGAGTTCCAAACACAGTCGCCTCTACGAATGCAACATTGAATGTATTTAAAGAGAGAAAAATTAAATCATAAACCTATTTTCTGAGAGCCCATAATCTTTCTTCGAAAATCCCACCACTTCCATTTGCTGGGATCTACATTAACACGAACCCTAATTTTTTGTGCTGTCGGAGCATCTTTGTACTTCTCCCACATACCTTCTCCGAAAAACTGATCCACTACGGTCTTCAAGCCTTCATGGTCCGTACCCATCTCCTCAGAAACCTCTGCTAATCCTTCTACTACGACCGCCCTGAATGGAAATTCATCATCATCAATACAAAGGGCAATATAAGGATTCCTCTTTAAATTCTTAACGGTAACAGAATCTGAACCAGTACTTAAAAAGAACGTCCCATTATCCCGATGAAATTTAAAACAGAGGGGAACAATATGCGGCGTGCCATCAGCATTCGTAGTCGAAACTCTAACCATACGTCCAGGATCACCTAAAAAATCGTCCATTTCCACTGGTCTATCTGACATATTATAACCTCCAGTTGTAAATAAAGTTGGATAAATTATATTCTCGTGTTGATCAGTCCATTTTATTTAGTTCTACTTCTAAATTGACAAAGACAGTTTCACTAAGAACTAAACCTCCGTTATCTAAGAATCGATTCCATGACACATTAAAATCTTTTCTGTTAAACTTTGTTTTGCCACTAGCACCCATCTTACTTGGTCTACCTCTTCGTTTTAACACCGCACTAATGTCAGAAACTTTAATCTTAATTTTTTTTGTTATTCCTCTTATCTTTAAATTCCCTAAAACATCGAAACCGTCTTGTTGTATATTTAAAATTTTTGTAGAGGAAAATTTAATCTCAGGATGAGTGTCAACATCGAAAAAATCCGGACTACGGAGATGCGCATCCCTTCTTTCATTCCTCGTGTCTATAGATATAGTATCAATAGTTACAGAAACTTTTGTCTTACTTATATCCTGAGGATCATACTCAATTCGCCCCTCAAATGAACGAAACTCTCCTCTCACCCATGAAACTCCTAGATGACGGATTTTGAAGGACACGCTTGTATGACTGGGATCAATTTTCCAAGAAGCAGCAAGCGCTATATTCGCAAAAAATACACTTGCAAAAAAAACTAAAAAACCAATTTTATTCCAAAAAAACACTTTCTCCTCCTATATTTCGAGACATCAGCAACCCCAAAAATCGTTTAAGATATATTTCACAGCAATTACTTTAACACTAACATTAGAATTAATTTTTTCAGAGAACTCCTAAATTATTGAGGACTTTTTTAATTTCCTCTATTTGCTTCGGCAAAAGAGGGGCCTGAGGAGAAAACGGATCACCTACATCAAATCCCTGTAAAATTAAGCCTGCCTTAATACACGCAGCCAAGTTAAAATTAGCAAAAACTTCATTGATTCTCCAAAGCGCTTTTTGATGGCTGATTGCTTCATCCCAGCGACCGGCAATAACCAATTCATATAATTGAACACTTTGAGATGGAACGAGACATGCTGGGCCTGCCATCCAGCCAAGACCTCCAATCATCATAACACACAAGGGGATATGTGCAGATGCACTAAAAATACCCAGACGATCTCCCATACGGTTCATCAGACCAAGGAGGGCTCCAGTATTTACGGACGCATCCTTAAAATAACGTATGTTTGGAACCTCTGCGAGACGAACAACAATTTCATGTGTAAGTCCTCCCTGTTGGAAATTCGGATTTGCATAAAGAACTACGGGCAAATCTACCTCGTGAGCAATTTGAGTGAAATATGACTCTACTCCAGCAGATGAAACTGGAAAATAAATTTCCAGAATCGCAAGAATTCCGTCAACTCCAATGTTTTCAAACTCAGCCGCTTGGCGGACTGCCTCTGCAGTAGCTGTAGCTGCCACACCCGCTACAACTGGGACACGACCTGACGCAGCCTCAATAGTGACCTCTACAATTCTGCGACGTTGTTCCCAAGTCAAATATGCGAACTCTCCTGTACTACCTAAGGGAGTAAGACCATGAACCCCTTTTTCTATTAAGTGATTCACGAGATTAGATAGTACCTCTTCCTTTACATTACCCCTCTTATCAATTGGGGAAACTAAATATGGAAACACTCCTTTGAATTCAATCTCAACCATAAAAACCGCCTTATAAATTATTCTGCTGTTCAAGAAAAAGATTTTTTAAGTTTGATTTCGCTCTAACATCTCCTGAACGTTCTCCGTTCGCGAAACCCATCCAAATTTAGACTCAAAATTATAAAGAGTAGCTTGTCTTGTGAAATCTGGACCAGTGTGATCCATCGCATCCTCAATTAGGATAGGCCAAAATTCATTAAAATAAGCTTCCCTAGCGGTACTTTCAACGCATACGTTTGTAGCCACGCCTGTAAACATTATATGCCGGATATCAAGGCCATTTAATTGATTCGCTAAGGTAGTTCCAGCAAATCCACTATAGCGAGCCTTCTTCACAACCAAATCACCTTCCTCGGGTTTTAATTCATCTATTATTTCCCAACCCCAAGTACCTTCAATAATTAATTTATCCCTATCCATTGGGCGTTCCTTAATCATTTTAATAGCCATTTGTTTCCGAATATTAGGTGATTGCGGTCCACCAGCATCACTAAGATCTTGTTTATATCCAAACTGGAGATAACAAACCTTTACCCCAGCATTTCGGGCAGCAGGAAGAAGGCGTCTGTTAGCTTCAATCACAGAGTTTGTGCGTGACTCATCTATTCCAATTCCCAAATCAAGCATTCCCCCCTTCGTCGCGTAAGCATTTTGCATATCCACAACCATAAGAACTGTTCTAGCCAAGTCAATTTCAACTTCCTGAGGGCGTGCCTTTAGCATTGCCATACGTCTCCCCTTTTAAATTACGTTAAAAATTATCTTCATACACACTCTCCTCAAATAGCTCCTCTATCTCTAACTGCCGAGAGGTAACCTTTTGTTGATATGCGTAAAGGACAAGTTTTTCTAATGTATTTCGATTAGCCTTCATTCCGTAAGGCCAAAAATCCTCACCGAAAATAGATATAGTTTCCTCCATCACAGCAGGCAATAAAGGCACACTTGCCGAAAGAGCACCGTAATCTTGTATGTTTTCAATTGCCAAGGACTTAGCATCACATAAAGCGTGATAAAGGCTACGTATTGCCCATGGCTCTCTCTCATGAATTTCATTTCGAATTACAGCACAGTGCATTATAGGAGACACTCCGGTTCGGCGATAGTAATCAATTTCGTACTTCTTGAAATCTTCAAACAATCTCCTCACTTGAGTTGAACCTTCTCTATAACACTCAGGAACCTGGTGAATCAACGCAGCATCAACCTTTCCGGATTCAAGCAAATTCGAAAGATTTTCTCCTTTTGTCATAGTTCGAATTCGCATCCCTTTTGGATACTGTAATGGAACTCGAGGATCACTTTCCTGAATCCAATTTACTGAAAGGATATCAAGTCCGTATTCTTCCGCCAGCAATCCAATTATCCAAACGAATGCGGTTTGTCCCCATTCACGAATAGCAATAGATTTGCCACTTAAATCTTCAGGCTTTTCAATTGGAGACTCGTTATTTACATAGACCATTGAATGGCGAAAGACTCTACTAAGAAATGAAGGCATTCCAACGAATGGACTATTTCCTTCTGCAACGAAATAACAATGTGACCCCAAGGACATCTCCGAAACGTCAAATTCTTGATACCGACACATTCTATAAAAAATATCTGGAGGATATAGGGTTAAACAATTAAGATCGATTCCCTCAGGTTGCACAGAACCATTACGAAGTGCTTCAGTACGATCATAAGGGCCAAATGCACCCGTAAGACGCAACAAATTAAGCTCCTTTTAACGATCTATAACACTACGATATTCTGCAGATGGAGTATGCATCGCAGGCCAATTCATCCCATCTTCGAAACGAGCAAAAACACTCGCATGACGAGCAAATCCAGATTCTAAAATAGCTACAGAAACTATTTCTACAATAGATGCATCATCATAACCTTCCTTCCGCAATTCTATAAATTCTTCATCTGTGATTTGTTGATTTAGAGCTAATTTTTGGGCAACCCTGAATACCGTTTTATCAGATTCAGGAAGATCCGATTGTTCAAAATCATGGAGTTTCTCAACTTCCTGAGGATCCATCTCCATACGATGTATCAAGTCTGTTTTATGAAAATTCACACATCGAGGACAATCTGATGCTACTGCACACACCATTGCAACACGATTCAATAAATCACGAGAGACATGCCCTTTTAGTACTTCTAACTGCTTCTGTAATTCCCACCATGCCTTTAAAAGTCCAGGAACATTTGCAAAGAAACCAAACAATGGGCCCAACCATCGAGGATCTTTAATCTTGCATATTTCCTCATAAATTTTCTCTACTTCCTCGTCCCCTTCTCCTGGCTTAATCAAATTCACTAATTGTAAATCAGGATGACTCATGGCCTCCCTCCCCTATACAATTTTCAATTCAAATTTAAATTTTTATAATTTTATATTTACACACAAATAAAGGCAGTGCATTTTCATACCTTTGTGCCTTCAATACCATACGATGTATCTTTCGCCGTAATAAAAACATAATCTTCATCACCAACAATCTCCCCTGAATGCACCGCATTTGGAGGAATATGTGCTATATCCCCAGGAAGCATTGTATGAACATTTCCTTCAATTTCCATCTTTGCTGATCCTTGCATGCAAATCACAAATTGTTCATTAGGATGCGAATGTGCTTCTGCTTTGGTTCCTATTGGCATACAAAATTGTCCAAAGATCACTCTTTCTCCAGTTATCCAGGATCCATTTGAAGAACTATAACTAGGACCAGCGAGTTCATCCTTCATTTCATCAATGTTATAAAAGTACTGAAAATCTTTTTCCATCTTCCCTTCTTCACTTTTCTCAACATCAGAAGGCGTTCCCTGTATTCCCCAAGCAGTATCTTTCGCAGTCACGAAAATCAAATCTTCATCTCCTAAAACTTGACCGGAATGAATTGAATTTGGAGGTTTCAACGAAATATCTCCTGCTTTTAAATCTTTAGACTGGCCTTCAATTTTAGAACGACTAGAACCTTTAATCACAATCACAAACTGTTCATTAGGATGGCTATGTGAATTGGATTTTGTACCAGCGGGCATCGTGATTTCACCAAAAATCAACCTTTCCCCAGTGACCCAAGATCCATTGGCTGAACTGTAAGCTTCGCCAGCCATTTCATTTGACATGTCTTTTGTGCGGTAAAAATATTGCATCGCAAACTCCTCTTGAGTGTAAAAATTAAATGAACCGCCATTTTATATAAAATAGTCTGATTTTCCTATTTAATAATTTCAGGAAAATCTTTACAAAGGTTTTGCGAAACTGATCTCGTTACCATCCGGATCAGTTACATGAAAATATCTCTCCCCCCATCTCGCATCAGAAGGAGGCATGTCAGGCTTTACACCAGCAGCAAGAATCTTTTCATAGAATTTGTCTACATCTTCGACAAAAAAAATAATTCTGCCATGTAAACTAGGATGAGTGAGATCTTTATTCTTCACAAAATTTAAAAAACAATCGCCAAAGGAAAAACTTACGAAATTATCTCCCTTTCTATGTTTTAGAATAAAGTCCATACGCGTATAAAAATGAACTATGTTATTGATATTTTTTGTCTCTAAAGTAACCGCACTTATTCTGTCTTTACTCAAATCGTATTCCTTTAATCAATTTTCATTTCCTCCAATCCCGCTTTATTACATAATAATCAGATTGCAATCCTTCATAAGGTTTTCGACAACGAAAACAATAATATGGTGCACTGAAAATGTTACTGACAACATCTCCATATGGGAAAAACCAATATTTCTGTCTTTTTTCTTTAAAATTAATTCTACGAAACCATGATTTCACTTCACTTTTTTTCACAGTAGCCCCACGGACACAAGATTCTATTCTCTTACCCTTCAAGCAATATATCAAACGGTTCAAAGTAGCGATTTCCAGCTTTTCAAGAGGATACGAAGAAAAAAGAGTTTTAGATACTACTCTTCTAAATAAATCTATTGGATTCAAACCAGGTTCAATCAATTTTTTAGTCACGAATACTGCCTCCCCAGAAGAAGGAGCAAATCTCATATATCCACAACTTTGTCTCCCATTTTCTGCGGCAAGTGGGGAAGGAGGTTTTTCTGAACACGAAGGAAATATTCCCTGCAAATGTAAGAAACTGCCTATTAGAAAATCTGATTTGCTCGACTTAGAATTATGACGAAGTTCGTGATACACATCTTTAACCGCTTTGATAGCTTCTAAATAATAATTTGAATGCCCAAGTATCTTATTACGTAAAAGCTTTTCAAACGAAACCTTTTCAGCTAATACAATTGCTGTTTCCCTGTCATTATATAGTAGAGCTTGACTAAAATGCGGAAACAGCAACGCAAAACGATCCAGTTCACTTTCCGCACTTTCAAGCAACAACATAAAGTCCTTTGGATTAGCAAAGTCGCGGCTGAACACTTCAAGCTGATAGGCCCTGATCAATCTAATCAAGGGAGAAGATTCTTTCTTTACAATCTGTGACAATCCATTCTCAAAATAATAAGTAACCCTACCTGAATCAAGCGATTTCATGAACCATCGTCCTATCGCAATCGTGAGATAATTCCGATTCCGTTCTTCCAAATTTCCTTTGATTATTTTCAAAAATGATTTGGCACCTTTAAAATCATTTTTTTCAAGAGCAGTAAGAAATGCAAGATAAGTCATTTCAATTTCCAAACCTGTATGTTGATAGTCAGACAGATTTGGGTAACTACCGTATTTATAATTCTGGCATATATCAAAAAGCATTCTATTTGAAAAGTCTCTTGTCGG
Organism: Nitrospinota bacterium; assembly: GCA_036231405.1. Classification (GTDB taxonomy): domain Bacteria; phylum UBA8248; class UBA8248; order UBA8248; family UBA8248; genus UBA3496. The sequence goes on along the minus strand of JAZAHK010000017.1, from coordinate 8,433 downwards.
ATCAATACTTTCACTACAAAGGTATTGCTCACTCTTTGCGTCAATACCATTTGCTAATGCGTACATTATTTTAATTTTAGGATGATGGTTTCTACGTATAAATGACAACAAAAGTGCAGATTCATTATCTAATAAAAAAGAAACTCTATTAATAAATGCCCATACATGAGGACCTCCATCAAACTCATCTTTTTCAACTTGTCCCAAAAGACGAGTGACTTCATTAAGATGAAGTTCTAAATATTTTTTCTCATCTCCTGCATGATAGTATAATCCAATTGACATCTGCTCTGCATGAGGAAGGTAATGAGAAGATGGGAATTGGTTCCTGAAATTTACCAATCCCTTTCTCCACTCTCTAATAACATTAGAAAGATTTTGGTCTTTGATAAATTTTCCTTCAGCATCATATTTCCTAACATGACCTGCCCTCCTAATCAGATGAAACTTGATACGAAGTTTCATATAGTAAGATGTTTCAAATGGCCATTTTTGAAAACTTTTTCTTTTTTTTGACGTGGCTATCACCTTTTGAAAAGAATTGTATGCCATTTTCAAATCACCGGAATTGAAATATTTCGCCCCCTGCATATACAAAATCCAGGGCCTTAATTTCTTTGCGTTTTCCACAGATCTTTCTTTGACTTCTAAAAGTAATTTACTAAGTAATCTTTGAACATCAGAGGGTACTGTATGAAACTTAGGAGAAGCTCGATTTATTGGCATCGAACACCAATTTCTCCTCTCACCATTCACAAGAAATCTTGCAGCTCCTATTCTTTTCGCATTTTCGTTCCCTGGATTCTCTTTCATGACAGCTTCTGAAAAATTCAAAACTTGATCAAACCTTTCAAGGCACCAATTTCCATTCAATCTAAATTTAATTGATCCAGATATTTTTTTTAGATATTTATTTTTTTTCAAGTATAAATAATATCTTTTCTTAATCCTTTTAATTTTCTCTTTTTCCCGTGTGGCTGATTTCAACCATGCCTGACTGTCAGTGTTATCAATTGCTCCAGAATATTTGTTTGCTCTCGATAATAAAGACCACACAACACTTATTTTTTCTCTTGTAAATTTTTCCCTAACTTCTTTTTTAGGAATAAATGAATCATTAAAAAAAAGATTCATAGATTTATAAGCAAAACAATTCCTCCCGAAATCCGCAGTATTGCAATCCCAATACATTCCTCCTCCAGCTAGTGCTTCTCTGTTAATCGGGAGAATTGTGACAATACTTATCAGTAAAAAAACCAATAGTAATCGCATCGCGTTCCTCCATATTTTGGTGAATTAAACTTAGTAGAGATTTATCTAAGCAATACAAAGCCATTTGCGCATTTTTATTACTGTTTATGAAATCAATGATTTTTTTAGAGAGTGCGATAGGTTTTGTGCCTTGGTACATTTGGAAAGTAACCTCTTCTACAGAACGAAGGAGTTCTTCACTTTTCCTAGGATCATCTTCAATCCAGGTTGTTAGCCCTGTAGTTCTTAATGGAATTTTTGGAATAAGATTTTTTAAATCTTTTAACCATTCAATATAATTGCTCAGTTTTGAAGTTGGAGAATCAAAATCAATTTCAACTGAAATTAATTCCACTCCCAGTTTATATAAATCCTGTTTGTCTTTGAGAATCCGATCTGCAAGATAATATTTGTGACTTAACCTCTCTAATCGATAAGTCAAAACAACTTTTTTATTATTAGATGTAAGAGAAACAATTTTTTCACGAATTCTATGAGATATAATCCCACCTTGTTTTTCCAGAGTTGAAGAATGAATATGTGGATTTGTTGGATTACATTTGAAAGGAATGTTCTCGCAAATTTTTCTTTTAATAGATGCTTCTTGATTAGCCCAATACCATTGGAAAACTGAAATAGATTTTGAACGTTTGTCTATAATGATAAAATATATAAAAAAAATAAAGAGACATATAAAAAAATAGTATAGCCGTCTATTTTTCATGATTTGTTCTCAAATATAAATAGAAATTACTTTTAATGGAATTATACATCTTAATTATGAAAACAATATGAAAGGATAAAAAAGAAAAATTTCACAAACCACGCTTTATTTAAATAGCACAACACAATTACTTGCAAAGGAAAGAAATACTGTACAATGTGACTATAAAATACAATATATATAAAATCATTGGAGAAAAAATGAAGATAATTAACTCACTTGGTATCGATAATGACGCGAATTTTGAACCTCCTTATACAATCTTATGGGGAGTAAATGATGAATCTACAGAAACAAAAGTGATGACGATGCAAAGAACTATCATTCCCCCTGGCGGAAAGAATAAAATGCATAAACATACTTGCGATGCGACTTTCTATGTCGTAAGAGGTCCTATCTATGTATATGCGGGAGACCCTGCAAATCCTGATAAACACCTAGTTGAAGCAGGAAATTTTTGCTATGCCCCTGCAGGAGAATTCCATGGACAAGAGAATCCAAGCAAAACGGATGTAGCTGAACTAATAGCAAGCTACGGAGGATGTTCTCACCATGAAAAATCGGGTACTACCTTTGCTGAATAAAAAATCAGTCCATACCTTTAATGCTATGATATAAATGGAAGTAGCAGGTATGGTTGATGTTCAGGTCCTGAATGTAAAGTTACTTCCTTTCCAAAAATCTCTGGAGGTCTATCCTTAGGGTCATTATGATAAAAGAGTGCTACACCAGTAAATGGCTCTTTCATGTTCGACAATCCACCTGATTGGCCACCTGGATAAACATAATCTTTACCGCGAACAGAGAGTCCTATTCGGTACCCTTCCGGAATCACGACACAGGAAGGCCAAATCTCAATATCCAACTCGTATATTTCCCCTGGATTGAGAGGCTGTATTTCGTCATGAGTATGATAAGGCCTATAGGGAAGCGTAAGTTCTTCGTCCAGTTTTCTATGCGAGGCTCTTAACCAACCCTGTGCAATTGGCGTATGAGGATCTACAGCACCTACAAATGTAATTTCCTTCATATCAGGAGAGAAAAGACGAACTACCAGGAAGAAATCTGCATCATTCGTTTCAGATGAAATGAATAATTTAGAAGCCATAGGACCAGTCAGTTCTGTTTCCTTTTCAAACGGTTGTGTTAAGAAGATCAAGCCATCACCAAACCCATCATAACTTACAGAAGAATTCACGGAAGGGGATTCTTCACTTAAACTATAATCGGAATTATCCAAATACAATTTTTTCCAGTCTGTTCTGGCAAGAGGCCATTCTTTTTCTTCTCTTGGAACAAATTTTTCTCCCACATGACGAACTTGTAAATATACTTTGGACTGTTTTTCCCAACCAGAATCTTCACCTTTCAGAAAATGATCAAAGAATTTAAGCTGCATTTCTCTTCCGTAGTCTGTATAAAAGTGAGTCCAATGTTCAATACCATGTACTTCTAACCATTTTTCTTCAGAAGCACTGCGCACAAAACCTTCAAAATTGCCGCGAGGATGTAGTCCCTGTCCACCCCAGTTTGCGGTAGATAGAAGAGGAACTTCAATCTTAGAAAAGTCAGGCATTCTTGAAGTCCAATACTCATCTGTATCAAGTTTATGTGCTAATACGTCATCACCAAAATCATTTCGGTTTGCTCCAAGTTCCTCGGGACTCAAAGTGATGGGACCAGAGACTAAGTCTCCATTCATCTTGCTAACAAATCCACGTTCTCCTAAACCATGCTGTACAGTATAAACCTGCATTTCCGACCATGTTCTTGAAAAACCATTGCAAAAAATTCCGCCATGGTGTCCCATATCTCTATAAAAATCTGCCGCACCTTCCCAAATACACATTGCTGCAAGATGTGGTGGCTGCAGGGCTGCAACTTGCCATTGGTTTTCTGCATAATAGGAAATCCCGTTCAACCCTACTTTCCCATTAGACCATTCCTGTTCCCCGCCCCACTCGATACAATCGTGTAGATCTTTCGCTTCTCTAGCTGACCATATGTAAATTACACCCGGAGAGCGTCCACATCCCCTAGAATCTACTCGAACGACTGCATAATTTTCTGGAACCCATTTCTCAGGATCCACTACTTCCCAGTTCTGATATTTATTGGTAGATCCAGCTGTTACATCAGGATGTTTCTCTGCCATCAAATCCCATGCAGATGCATATAAGTCTTGAAACAAAAGGTATTTTCCATAAGGACCATACGTCATCATGACAGGATATTTACCGTCTTCGATAGGACGGTATACATCACACCTCAATACAAGACCATCATCTACCGTGATTGGTACATCCCAATCAATTCTCATTCCATCTCTAATCTCTGTTTTCGATTGACCGTCTAGGTAACTCATAAAAGAGCCTCCACGATTTTCCATGAATAAAAAGAAAAATCTAAAATGTAATTAGTATTTTTAAAAGAAATTTACCTCCCAATTTTACCAACTAAACAATTAACATCAAGTTAACAGACAAATTAAAATTCCTTTAACTAAACCAACCACTTACAAAGATTTAAGCTATAGAACATAAGTTAAAAATGACGACTTAGTTATTGAAGTTGGTTATCCCAAAGAAATGGAGAAGATAACAACACTTGTTCCACTGCATTGAAAGGGGCTTTATTTTAATACATAATAAGTGAACAATGAAACAAAGTGTTAAAATTCGTCTATTTTTCGAAGGCCAGTTACTACATATCGTAGCTTTGGCAATTCTGCTATTTTTCGTTCATTCGTCGTTTGACATACCTGGATTTGAAAAAGGTTACTTTCTTGGTATTTCAACGTCCATATGGGTTTTATTTTCTATTGCAAATGCAGTTATCCACCAAGTCTATGTCTGGTTTTGTTGGCGTGCCGAACTGCATGGTCAATTACTAAGCAAATGGTTTGGTTTAAACTCATTCAGGAAATACTCTATTCTGTTTGTGATATTAATCATTCTAAGACCGATTTCAATTTTTATACTGGGTTGGGCGAACAGAGGAACACTTGAGATAAACTTGTGGGTAGGCTTTTTGGTTTCATTAATTTTATTGGTTTTTGCTGTTTATTGTATGTATTCAGTTGCTCGTTATTTTTCTTTTCAACGCGCCTTTGGCATCGACCATTTTGAAAAAAAAGCTCAATCTGAACCTTTAGTCCAACAAGGTATTTTTCGTTGGACACCAAACGCCATGTATGTATTCGGATTTTTCACACTTTGGATACCAGCTTTTTTATTTCAATCGATCGCCGCACTTCATGTCGCTAGTTTTAGCCATATTTATATTTGGGTTCATTTTTTTGCGACAGAGAAACCCGATATGTTACGAATATATGGAAAATAAATACGTCGAATTTTTTATTATTAGACTATTTTAAAAAAGTCGCAAATATTATTGTTTGTTTAAAATCTATTTCTTTTTTTGAAAATTTAAAATAAGATAGATTTTTTTCAAGGGAGTTTTTTTATGCAACAACTTTGGTCATTAGATGCTAATGAAATTTCAAAATTATTCAAAACTAAAGAAGTATCTGCTGTTGAAATTTGCAATCAAACGATTCAACACATAGAAAATATTAATCCAAAATTAAATGCCATAGTTGCCAATACATTTGATTATGCTCTGCAAACAGCAAACCAACTAGATAAAAAATTAAAAGACGGTGAAGAGTTAGGTATTCTTGCCGGAGTTCCTGTTACAATTAAAGAAAACACAGATCAAATAGGATTTGCTACTACAAACGGTGTTAGAATCCAAAAAGATCTAATAGCAACTAAAGATAGTCCGGTAGTTGAAAATTTAAAAAAAAGTGGCGCCATTATAGTTGGCAGGACCAATACACCTCCTTTCTGCATACATTGGTTTACCAGAAACAGTCTTCATGGCCACACATTAAACCCTCATAATAACACCATAACTCCAGGCGGATCATCAGGAGGTGCTGCTTCAGCTACGGCATCAGGAATGGGCGCTATAGGTCATGGAACTGACATTGCTGGTTCTATTCGTTATCCAGCGTATGCCTGTGGGATACACGGATTAAGACCAAGCTTAGGTAGGGTTCCAATGGTAAATTATACTTCCCCAGACAATCATATTGGCGCTCAGATCATGGCAGTAACTGGTCCTTTAGCTCGTTCAATCACTGATATTGAGCTTGGCCTTAAAGCAATGAGTATGGAAAATTATAGTGATCCTTGGTGGACGCCTGTTCCATTATCTTTTCCAATGCCTTTAAAAAAAGTTGGTCTTGTAACAGAAATAGACGGTCTATCAATTGACCCTATTGTAGTAGGAGAATTAAAAAAAGTTGCTAAAGCACTCGAAGAATCCGGATGGATTATAGAAGAAGTTAAAGCACCAAACTTTCAAAAAGCAGCTGAATTTCAAGCAGCTCTCTGGCTTGGACAGTTCAGAAGAACTGGCGGAGAAGCTATTAAAAAAGAAAATGACCCTGATGCTACTTTTATTTACACCCAAATGACAAGAAGATGCTCTGATGCAAGTTTAGATAATTTTATGGATGCCTTACAAAACAGAGCAAATATAGGAAGAGAATGGAATGCATTTTTTAATCAATGCCCAATAATGCTTTGTCCAATAACAGGCCACTTACCATTCGAAGATTTAAAAGATCTAGAATCTCCAGAATCCTTTGATATGGTGTTTGACTCTATGCTCCCCCAGATTGCTCCTCCATACCTAGGACTTCCTGGCATGTCATTTGCTACGGGCAAAACTGAAAATAAAATCCCATTAGGTGTTCAAATGATTTCCAGAAAACATCGAGAAGACGTTTTATTAGCAGCTGGGTATGACTTAGAAAAACATTTTCCTAAAATAAATCCTATTTTACCAAGTTTTTAAAGTCAGTTGAAATTTATGCAGAATAATATCGAGAGAGACTTTAGAAACATGAAAGTATGAATAAAACCAAACGATCAAAAGGAACAACTTAAATGGACCCAGAAGAAGAAATTACAGAAAGGCCTCCCTACATACTGGGTACACCTGAAGAACTAGACGCTGTTGCCGCAGCTCCATCCAATCATGAAGTTCTGATTGAAAATGAAAAAGTACGTGTTGTGAGAGTCACAATCGAACCTGGGGAACTTGAGAAAATGCATACCCACAAATATCACAGCGTTTTTATTGTGAGCAGTCTTCCTGAAATAAACTATTACGATGAAAAGATGAGAAAAGTAAAATTACCGGGAAGAAGACAAGCGGGAGTTCCAAGATATCTTGAACCAGAAGGTGTGCATGCAGTAGAAAATGTAGGTGACAAACTATTTGATGGAATACGCATAGAACTAAAAGAAAAAACGTACTAGTAATTTCCACATAAATTTTTTATTTTTTTCTTTATCCATTTTCTTGCAAGAGCATTTGCTGTTTTAATCTGTTCCTCAGACATGCCCGGTTTTATTTGTTCTTTCTTCACTTCATAAGCTATGCTGCGTTCTTCAAAATTTCGGGCAAAAAACCACGCAATGTCATTCCAAAAATGTGCTTGAACCAGATCTTTTTCGATATCTTTTCCGCTTAGATAAATTTTAACCATGTCAGGATATGCGTAGTAGACACATTTTTCCCCAACTTTGCGAAACCACTTCAATGCTTTTATATGACTTTGGGAAACACCTTTCCCTTCCGCATACATCAAACCCAATTCACTCTCTGAAGGTGGGTATCCTATGACAGCTGATTCCTTAAACCACTTCAGAGCTTTCTTATAATTTTTCCCTACTCCTTCTCCTTCCAGATACGCAAACCCCAATTTAAACTGATGGACGACAGAGCCTGCAAAAGCTCCTTTTTTATGTATCTCAAACCTTTTCTTCAAATCCCTCATAACGTAATTGTCATCTCCGTTATAATAGGCATTCGCGAGTTTATCCATCGCTTCAATATTGCCCTGATCTGCTGATTTCTTGTACCATTCTGCGGCATCTCTTTTCAATTTATTAGTCAAATTAATAGAATCATAAACATCACCCAGTAAGAGTTGCGCTTCTGGATTTCCATTTTCAGCATGTCGAATTAAACGCCTCTTTGCAATAATTTGATTCCCATCTTCCAACCATCCATCCCGCGCTTCTTTTATAGATTTTATAACTTCATCAGGATCCTTTTTTCTAGGAATAATATATCGAGGTAATTTCTTTTGACTTAGCCAATCTCTTAATCTCCATCTTATTTTCAATCGTAATAATTCAGGAGGACCATCGTGAATACCGACAAAGGCTTTTGGAGTGGCGAGAATTTTGCGCTCATATTCTTTCCTTTGATTTTCTCTCTCCGCTTCTCTTTTCTTTCTTTCGAACTCTTTCTGTGCAGAAAGCTTTGCCAATAACTTAATTCTAGCTTCCTTTCCATTATTCCATTTTTCAGCGTCTGTTTTAGGGAATGGATTTGTAGGTAATTCATCAGAACAGGAACCGAGAAATACTACGAAA
>JAZAHK010000016.1:0-27848 GCA_036231405.1 Nitrospinota bacterium | reverse complement strand
TCCTCTTGCATTTTTGAAAGAAGAAAGTGTGGACATTTCTCTTTTGACCCTGGCTTTTTGTTCTGCTTTTTGCTGCGCCTGTTTGATCGCTGTATGTTCTTTTTCTTTCTGCTCTCTTATAGCACGTTTTTTTCTTTTCTTATTTCTGGCTAATCGATACTTCACTTTTTGACTTGCGATCTTATAATGTTTCAAAAATATCATGCCAGTTTTTTGCGCTACATTAACCACTACTGCTAAGTTATATTTTTTGTATTTTCCAGGATTTTTATTTTCGGTGATAAAAGCAGGTATTTGTCGTGTTGCTAAACGATAATCCCCCCATTTTTTACCTAAACCCAAACCGGCTAGACCGTCTTTAGGAAATTGATAACAATAGCTTCGTGCCGGTTTTGTTATCAGTTTATATGAAGGGGATGTTACTGCATATACGGCTTTATGTTCTATGCAAGTCTTGGTGCCATTTAATGACCACTTTCCACTCACAGCGTAGCTATAGGGGTTTCGCATGCCTTTTTCTTTGGAAGATAGCAATCCCCACATTTTTCCTTTTTTGCCAAAATATACTTGTTGCGACAGAACTTTGTAATCACGTTTCCCTGCTTGTTTAAGGTACCATTGAAATTGAAAGGATCTATTTGTGAGTGAGCTTTGAAAGCTCGGTGCTGATTGGTCAGGAGAAGGTGTTTTTTTCTCTCCAAGACCATCTAGTTTTTTGCCCATTTTTTCTAATTGCTTGAGCATGCCTCCAAGATCCGCGTTCGCATGAAAAGGAACAAGACAAATAATAAAGAAAAGTGTTGTTAGAAATGAGTAGAATTTTTTATGCATGTAAGTCTCCTAAACATTTAAATTTATAAAAATTATGTTAATTCCAAGGCTTTATTGTCAAGATCTTCCATGATCTCTTGTAAATTTTCTGGGTAATGATGGTCTGCACCTAGGCTTGGATCGTCAGCTGGACTTTTTGTAACCCACATGACCGCTCTGTCTGTAAGTGTTCTTCCCCCGTGCAGCGTTGATCTTGGTATATACACAATATCGCCTTTTTCAATTATTTTTTCCTCTTCTCCTACACGAAACAATCTTCTCCCTTCAAGCACATATAAAATCTGTTCGTCATTATTGTGCCAGTGGGGTTTCGATCCAGTACCCTTGTAATATGTGACTACACCAACTTTCATAAGTTCACCGAGAATAGGTTGATATTCTCCGGAATTTCCGGTGCCAATATCTTCCATTTTTAATTCTCTTGATTTAAAAAAAGGCATTCTTTTCTCTCTGTATATTTAAGAGTGATATAGTGAGTAATTATATATTAATTATTTCAAAAGGATTATATTTTAGTCAATATTTTTTGGAGATATTTTATGGACCGGCCACTTCGATGGAATGATGCGCCCACAGAGCCTGGAGAGAGGATTACGGATAAACCAGAATTACCTATAAAAGGGGTTCTGATGGAACTGCGTGCCGATACTAAAACTGTAGAAAACGAACCCATGCTGAAAGTAGGAGAATCAGCAGGCTGGACAATTTATTCTGACGAATCAGAGAAAATCGGTGGTACTGGCAAGTATTCGCCTCCTATGCCTATGCTGGCTACTTCGATAGGGTTTTGACTTCTTACTCAAGTTGCGCGGTACGCGCATATGTTAAAAATGGAAATTAGAAGCGGAAAATGTCACGTGGAAGGAGATTATTTACTACATGGATCCGTAGTCAAGGGTACCGTGAATGTTGAACATCAAGGATTTCGAACGCATTTAGAGATAGAATCAGATGAACCAGAAGAAAAAATTGCACATCTCATCAAATGTGCAAAAGGTGGTTGTTTTGCAGAAAAATTGATTGTACAGCCCGTTTCACTTGAAGGGAAAGTCACTGTAAATGGAAAGGAATTGGAAATCTAATAAATTGCTAGCAAACTTTTGTAGTTAGTTTTATATTTAGGAGTTTTCGTGAAAAAAACAAAGATTGTTTGCACCATTGGTCCCGCAAGTGCTAGCCCTAAAGTTCTCCGTCAAATGATTCAAGAGGGCATGGACGTTGCGCGTTTAAATTTTTCTCACGGAACCATTGAAGAAAAAATCAAAACCATTCGCAAAATTCGTTCTATCTCCTCTCGGTTAAATAAGTATGTCGGTATCCTCGTTGATTTAGGGGGACCGAAATTCCGTTTAGGGAAAGTAGAGAAGGGTACTTGTCTTGTGAAGGGGAAAACTGTTGTGCTTTCAAAAGATACTTCTATTGGTAATGCAACTCAATTGACTTTAAATCGACAAGAACTCATATCTCAACTAAAAGTCAGAGATAGGGTGATGATCTCTGATGGGCAACTACAGTTGAAAGTTATAGAAGCAGGTTCCACTGCGGTGAAATGCAGGGTAATTATAGGGGGAGATTTAAAAGATGGCGCGGGATTAAATATGCCTGACACAAAGATCGATATTCCATCCATGACAAGAAAAGATCGTGCTGATTTAAAAGTTTGTATCAAGGAAAAAGTTGATTTCATTGGCCTGTCCTTCGTACGATCTGCAGAAGACATCGAATTATGCAGGAAGATTATCAAAAAAGAAAAAACAGATATATTCATTATTGCTAAAATGGAAAAAGCAGAAGCAATAGAAAAGTATAAAGAAATTATACAAGCTGCTGACGGGGTTATGGTCGCACGAGGAGATCTTGGAATTGAAGTCGAATTAGCTAAAGTCCCACTTATTCAGAAGAAAATAATCAATTATGCAAACCGTTCTGGGAAACCCGTAATCACCGCTACGGAAATGTTGCTGTCAATGGTTCACTCTCATAGACCGACACGAGCTGAAACAAGTGATGTGGCTAACGCGATTATTGATGGCTCCGATGCTATTATGTTAAGCGAAGAAACTTCTATAGGAGAAAATCCTTCCTTGGTAGTAAAAATGATGGCCAGAATTGCAGAGACTACAGAAAAGAATTTTGAAGAAATTGATAAAAAGAAAACTTCTGAAAATAAATCAAAAACACTCGCTTTCGCTGTCGCATCTTCCACTGTTGAATTGGCAAAAGATATTGGAGCATCCTTAATAATTAGTCCAACGGATTCAGGAGATACTCCTAGAAGGATAGTAAAGTATAGACCAAATCAACCTGTCATAGCACTAAGTACTTCAGAAAGAGCGCTGCAGAAATGTTCCCTTTCATGGGGTGTGGTTCCATGGAAGATTGTAAATCGTATGCCAATAGAAAAAGTACTTCCTTCTGTTCGTTCTAGAATTTTGAAAGAGAAAATAGCAGATAAAAATGAACAAGTGATTCTTTGTGCTGGATATCCTTTCGGAAGCAAAGAAAACAAAGGAAGAATAATTCAAGTAGAGATAATCTAAGCTTCCTTTCCAGCTTTTCCTTCGTACACCTCAATGACACGACACGCATCGTCTTTTCCCCAACCAGCGTTTTCAGCTTTCTTGAACATTTCCCTGCTGGCTTTTACCACTTTGAGATCTATACCGTTTTCCTCTGCTAGCTCGATTGCCATCCCCATATCTTTTACGAAAATTTCTACAGCTCCTCTGGGAGCAAAATCTCTTTCAAATAGTCTAGGGGCCATCTGTTCCAGCATTGCTCCCTGCACAGAACCAGTACGTAAACATTCCATCATTGTGTCGTTAGATAATCCGGCTCTCTCTCCAACCAAGACCATTTCGGCTAATAGTGCGGCATTTGAATTTACAAATAAATTGGTCACGATTTTCATTGTCGCCCCAGTTCCATTCAATCCTGTATAGTGAACATTTCCTGCAATAGATTGAAGCACGGGAGCTACCTGATCGAAGATTTCTTTTTTTCCACCTACCATAATAGAAATCGTTTTGTCATCAACTTTGGGATGAGAACCTGAAATAGGTGCGTCTAACATTTCTATTCCTTCGTTCCGCAAACGTTCGGACAAATCTGCTTGCCAGCTTGGATACATCGTAGACATCTCTACAAATATGCAATCTTTTTTTTCCGCTTTTGTGATTCCTTTATCTCCGAATGTATTTTCTTCTATATGGTCAGATTTAAGAAGGATCGAGAATACTATATCGCAGGTTTCTGCAAGTTCTTTAGCTGAAGATACGGGATTTCCTCCAATCTCTTCAAGCATTTCTAATCTCTTGGGGTCAATGTCATAACCATAGACATCGTAACCATTATTTAAAAGTGATTTTGATAGCGCTAGCCCCATTTTCCCAAGGCCTATATAGCCTAGTTTCTGTGACATAGGTTTACTCCTTTGCAGGATTTAAATTGAAAAAAATGTTCGAGTATGTTTAATGTAAACGGTTGACTCAGTTTTTCCAATAGAGCTTTGGAGTTTCTTTTTGTTCCTGAAGATTATATAGGAGAATTGTAAATTGAAATTATCATTCGATCACGTGCATATTATTTGTGATGATGTTGGAAAGATGAAGAACTTCTTTTTAGATTTTTTTGATGGAATATTAGAGTTTATGGACGAAAACTTTCACGGTGCTCCCAATGCAATTGTAAGAGTAGGCGAAGCAAAGCTTTTTTTGAGAGGAGTAAGGCCGTCGGAAAATCCGGGAACAAATCATCCGGATTCGGTAATGGGAGTAGATCATTTTTCCTTTTCTGTGGAGGATGTTGCAGAACTTTCAAAATCTTTAAAAAGTAAAGGGGCAGAGTTTATACGTGAACCTGCTCCAGTTGGCATGGGAGGAAGGGTCACTGCCTTTGTAAGAGGTCCAGAAGATATAAGGATTGAATTAAGTGAGGCAGATAAATAAATTTTGATAAAGAAAGGATTTGAAATGAATCAAATAACAGGTGGTAAAGTTTGGCGTGTCTATCTCTCTGGAGAAATTCACACAGACTGGCGTGAGTGTATTGAAAAGGGAGTATTAGAAAACAATCTTCCTGTGGAACTTTTTTCTCCCATTACGAATCATGATGCCAGTGACAACTGTGGTGTCGATATTCTTGGAGGGGAAGAAAAAACTTTTTGGAAAGATCATAAAGCTGCGAAAATAAATTCTATACGCATACGTAATTTGATAAAGGAGTCAGATGTTGTTGTAGTGAGATTTGGAGAAAAATATAAACAATGGAACGCAGCTTTTGATGCGGGAGTTGCTTCTGCACTCGGCAAATCAATAATAACAATTCATGCAGAAGAACACACTCATGCTTTGAAAGAGATAGATGGAGTTTCTTTAGCAGTTGCGCAAACGCCGGAGCAGGTAGTTGAAATATTGAAACACATTTCCAGAGGTAAATAAATTTTCTTGAAAGGGTCATAAAATGGATTTATTCATCCAAGCCGGAAAAATAGGGGAAATATTAAAGATTTCGGGAAAGACGATTTCTGTTGCAGAAACTTCTGCAGGTGGTTTGATTTCTGCTTCGTTACTTTCCGTTCCTGGAGCATCTTCTTATTTCATTGGAGGAGGAGTTTTGTACACTTATGAATCTAGACATAAAATGTTATCTGTTGATGAAAATTTTTTTGAAGGTTTAAGACCATCGACAGAGGAATATGCCATACGACTTGTTCAGGGTGTACAGAAACATTTGGGCAGTGATTATGCAATTGCTGAGTCTGGTGCGTCGGGACCTAGTGGAAATCGATATGGAGACTCTCCTGGACACTGTTGTATTGCAGTTTCTTCGACAGAAATCAGCAAAAGTATTACGATAGAAACAGGAAATGAAAATAGGGAAGAGAATATGAAGGTTTTTGCGAAATCAGCCCTGAGTTTATTTCATGAGATTTTGTAAGCTTAATGAATAAGGGTTTGTTCCAACGCTATTTTTGATTAGTCTGGTACGCAAATTCAAGAAGGATATAATTCCTTGTAATATTCATACGTTTTTGCCGCAATGTATTCCCAGGAAAATTGTTTCAAAGCTTTTTCTCTACCAGCAATTGCCAGTTTGTTTAATAACGCAGGGTTGTCCATTAATTTTTGTATCGCATTTTGAAGAGAATTGTGGTCTTCCTCTGGGAAAACGAATCCTTCATTTCCGATTACGTGAGGAATCTCCCCAGTATCAGAACCTATGGGTACTATGCCTGCGCTCATTGCTTCTATTAAACAATGTCCAAATTGTTCAGCCCAATGAATAGTTGTTCTTGAGGGCAGAATTAATACGTGAGCTTTTCGCAGATAAGTTGGTATCTCATAATGATCAACCCATTCAATGAATTCAATTCTATCTTGAAGAGAAAGTTTCTTAGATAAATTAATTATCTCATTCTTCATGTTGCCGCTTCCAACAAAAATTGCTTTCCATTTGCCTTTTAAATTTTTGAAGGCTTTTATTGCGATGTCGACTCCTTTTAGGTGCATGATCCTGCCTATGTATATTATAGTAAAAGTTTCATTTTTTTCATTTTGAATAGCAGGTTTAAATAAATCTGTGTCAAGTCCGAATTGAGGGAGGACTCTTATAGATTCAGGACGTGCGCCTTTTCGCAATAATCGTTCTTTACTAGTTATGCCCCCAGCGATTAAAATATCAGCATTACGTAGAGTAAAATTCTCTGTAATTTTATAGATTTTTCTAAGATTCAAATCTAAATTTTCCCACGAAAACACAATGAGTTTAAATTTTAATATATATATTTTTTTTATCAAATGTAGTTGTGCTGCAACATTGCTCCAAGGTTCTTCTTCTAAGTGAATGATATCTGGATTTGTTTCTCTTATAGCATTCTTTAGCCCGCGGATATAAAAATGTCCGGTTACTCTACTTGGAAACATTACCTTTCCAGTGTAAAGACTGTATGACTCATTTTTTTCAGGATATGTGACTGATTTTCTATTTGAATCCCAGAACACTTCTGGGGTAAGAACTGAAATTTCAAGAGAAGGATTTTTCGCAAGTTCCTGTATTTTTTCAAGCCACATGGGAATGGAGTATGCATGAGAAATGATGAGTATGCGCATGTTCTTATTTATCTCAAAATTTTATAAAATGTTGTTCTTTCTGGACAGAAGTTTCAATAACCAAGTAAATTCTTTGCTATAAGGATTTGCTGAATCTGGTTTGTCCCTTCAATTATTTGTAATTGTTTTGCATCGCGCATAAAACGTTCAAGTGGATGGTCCTTCATATATCCAGCCCCTCCTAAGATTTGTATGCTATCAACAGATGTTTTCATTGCCACATCAGAAGAAAAACTTTTCGCAGCAGAAAAATAGTGCGCATATTCTTTTCCAATCTTACCATTATCTATCAATCTAGCAGCTTTGTGGACAAGAAGCCTTCCGGCCTCAATATTAATGAACATTTCAGCGATCATCAATTGTATCCCTTGGAATTTAGCTATAGGCTTAGAAAATGCCTCTCTTTCTTTAGCATAATCTACTGCATAATCCAGGCAACCTTGAGCAAGACCTACACCTCTTGCTCCTATAACTGGTCTTGCCTGATTGAACCCAAGCATTGCTGTTTTAAAACCAGTTCGTTCTTCCCCGATTTGATTATCTATTGGGATTCTGCAGTTTTCAAAAATAAGTTCACATGTTGGAATTCCTCTCATTCCCATTTTTCTTTCGTGTCTACCTATTTGGAACCCATCTGAATTTGTGGGTACTATCAAGAAAATAAGTCCTTCGTGACCAGCGTCAGGATCGCTCTTTGCCCCCAAAATAATATAGTCTGCAAAACTTGAACCTGTACAATATGTTTTCTGTCCATTAATAACCCATGAGTCTCCATCTTTCACTGCCAGAGTTTTAATATTGGCTACATCTGTGCCAGCGTGAGGCTCAGTCATTGAAAGGGAACATTTAATATTTCCTTTTGCAACGCCGGTTAAAAAGTGTTCTTTTTGCTCCAGTGTTCCAGCTACAGAGATTGGTCTAGTAGCAAGCAAAGGAATAGAAAGAAATAATGGGGAATTTGAACAATGCTTGGCAATTTCCTCTATAGCAACACAGGTCCCTAGAATGCCAAGATTGGTTCCTCCATATTCTTCTTCAACAAATAAACCAAGCAAATCGTGTTTTTTAAGAATTTGATAAATGTCTTCAGGGTACTTTTCTTCTTCATCGATTTCGCTAGCTCTTGGTTTGATGTGTTTGGTTGTAAGGTCTTTAATTGTATTCTGTAAGAGTATCAATTCTTCGCTAAGTTCAAGAGGATTCAATTGTTTCTACCTTTCCTATGCGATATAGTAAAATATCCATAAAATTTGATGTATAAAGTAACAAAATAATAGGAAAATTAACAATGATTGGGAACATAGACTTTAAAGATGGGATGAAAATATTTTGGGATGTTCCAATTGAGATGGATGACGGAGTAAATATTCGTGCAGATGTTTTTTCTCCTGTACAAAAAGGAAAATATCCTGTCATCATTACGTACGGTCCCTATGGAAAATGGTTGGCTTTTCAGGACGCATACGCACCACAGTGGAAATCTATGACAACTAAATTTCCAGAAATCCTTGCAGACACCTCCAGCAAGTACCAGAACTGGGAAGTAGTTGATCCAGAGAGATGGGTCCCAGACGGATATGTTTGCATTAGGGTAGACTCGCGAGGTGCGGGAAGATCTCCGGGCTTCCTAGATCCATTTTCTGCAAGAGAAACAAAAGATTTCTATGATTGTATAGAATGGGCTGCAGTACAGGAGTGGTCAAATGGAAAAGTTGGCTTAAATGGCATTTCGTATTATGCAATTAATCAATGGCAGGTAGCTGCTTTGCAGCCACCACACCTTGTAGCTCTTTGTATCTGGGAAGGCGCTTCGGATTTGTATAGAGAGTTGTCCCATCATGGTGGAATTTTCTGTACATATGCAGGTAATTGGTACAAGGGGAGGTGTCTACCAAGACAACACGGAAGAGGAGAAAAAGGTTACAGATCAAGAGTAAACGGAAAATGGGTCTCTGGACCAGATACGATGAGTGAAGAAGAACTTGGATATAACAGTGCCAATATGCCAAATGATTTGTTTGTAAATAATTTGGCTACAGATACTTATTGGACAGAAAGATTACCAGACTGGACAAAAATCAAAGTACCCTTACTCTCTTCTTCAAACTGGGGAGGACAATCCCTACATTCGAGAGGAAATTTTGAAGGATATAGCAAAGTAGCTTCTGAGGAAAAATGGCTAGAAGTACACGGTATAGAGCACTGGACGGAATTTTATACCGATTACGGTGTGAATTTACAAAAGAAATTCTTTGGGCATTACCTTAAGGGCGAAAATACTGGATGGAAAAAACAACCTAAAGTATTACTGCAAGTTCGTCACCCTGGGGACAAGTTTGTTGAAAGAGAAGAAAACGAATGGCCACTAGCGAGAACAAAGTGGACAAAGTTTTATTTAAATCCAGGGAAATTCTCTTTAGATACTGAGAAGAATGACCATGAAGAAATAGTTACATACGAAGGTCTTAGTGACGGCGTCACTTTTTTAACTCCTCCGATTGAATGCGAATTGGAAATCACAGGACCTATGGCTTCGAAATTATTTGTGTCATCAGAAACAGAAGATGCTGATCTCTTCTTGGTTTTAAGAGTTTTTACAGAGGATTTCAAAGAAGTTGTTTTTCAAGGGGCTTTAGATCCTACCACACCCACCGCGCAAGGATGGCTAAGGGCGTCTCACAGGAAACTGGACCCAGAACTAAGTTTGCCTTACCGTCCGTACCACACACATGATGAGAAACAACCCTTAACACCAGACGAAATTTATGAACTTGACATTGAAATCTGGCCCACATCGGTTGTAGTTCCTAAAAACTACAGGCTTGGACTTGCAATACGGGGAAAAGATTATGTTTATCCAGGGATAGCTGGAGGCGGACTCCCCAATATGAATAAATTTTCTGGTTGCGGCCCTTTCATTCATGACGATTCTAGAGATAGACCTTTCGAAGTATTCAGCAAAAATGTGTCTTTGCATTTCGGCGATAATTATAATCCTTACTTATTGCTTCCGATAATCAATTGATTTGATACAACTTTATTTTCTTGTAAATCTTTGCTATAAATTGAACATACATATAATTTCATTAACTTTTATTGAATAGTTAAGTAGTAAATTGTGTAGGAAGGACATTGCAGTTTCTATTTTGTGTTTCTCCTGCAAAGCACTTTTCTTTTACATCTATAGCTGCATGAAAACGTATTGTTTTTTCTAGCCACTAGGAGGAAGTGATTATGAGAAGAATCTTTGTTTTAGTTTCATGTTTTGCAGTCTTACTGTCTTTAAGCACAGATATAGAAGCAAAAGGTAAAATCAGGCTAATCCATGACAACACATCTCATGCTGTTATCCCTTATATTGCTGAACAGAAAGGATTTTATAAAGCAGAGGGACTGGATGTACAACGTCGTGTGACTAGCCCCCGGGCTCTCATTGATGCTCTGATAGGCGGTACAGCAGACATCATTAGCACAAGAGGTTCAAGGGTTGGGCAAATCGCTGCTCGAGGCGTGGATGTAGTAGGAATTGCATTAAATAGATATGGAAATCAGAATATGGTGCTTGTTTCCAATAGGGACAAGAAAACAAAAAATCTAAAAGACCTTGTTGGCAAAACTGTGGGTGCTCAGATGGGTTCTGGTACTTGGGCGACATGGTTAACCTATTTATCAAGAATTGGTCTTTCTGAAAAAAGTTTCAAGATTAGAAACATAAAAACAGATTCTATTCCAGCAGCTTTTGAAAGTGGTGCTTTAGATGCAGGATTGACATGGGAACCTTGGGGTTCTTTAATTTTAGACAAAAAACTGGGTCGTATGGTTATGGGCCCTAAAGAATATGACTCAATACTAGGATATACATCCCCTGTGTTCTTGACAACGACTTGGACGTATATAAAGAAAAAGAACCCTGATGGAGCTCAAAGGTTTATAAATGCGCATGTTAGAGCGATGCGTTTTGTAAATACAAATAGAGATGAAACAGCAAAAATTATGGTGAAATTCTACAATAAAGTTGGCTTGAATTTTAACCAAGCTAAAATCAAGAAAGATGTTTATACGTTAATGCGTTGGGACAGAGCAATGATTACTCATAGAGATATCGCAGAAGTACAGGCAGGAGTAGAAGTGAGTGTCAAAAAAGGAAAAATTCCAAAAAGTATTGATGTAACTAAACACATTGATATTAGTCTTGTAGAAAATGCTTATTTCTCATTGATGAAATAGATTCACATTTTTTTACCTCCTCTTGCTTGCATGTATGGCAAGAGGAGGTGCTTTTTGAATGGAGAGTAAAGAATGGATGATCTGCAAAGAAAAGTTTTGGATTATGTAGACAGAGATTTTCTCGTGAAAACTACAATGGAATTGGTAGATATTCCAAGTCCCACAGGTTCAGAGGAAGAAGCCGCTCGATATATGAACGATAAGTATATAGAAGTTGGATTAGAAGGAAATTTACAAAAGATTTCAGAAGGGAGATATAACGCAGTCGGTTCTTTAAATGGAAGCGGTGGTGGATATTCACTCATGTTTAACGGCCATTTAGATACTTCTTACAGTGGGGAAGAATCAGAACTCACACAACCTGGTTATAAAAATAAAGCAATTCTTGATGGGGATTTAATTATTGGAAATGGTGCATTCAATATGAAAAGTGCCGATGTTTCTTACCTGACGGCAGTTAAGGCTATTATTGATGCAGGAATAGATCTTAAGGGTGACGTAATATGTGCAGCAGTTGCAGGAGAAATTGAAAAGAACAGAGTAGATCAATATCAAGATTCGCTTTATGACGGATATGGTGTCGGTTCAAGATATCTTATATCACATGGCTTTATGACAGATTTCTGTATTCTTGGAGAACCTACAGGGATGCAGTTAGCGCCATGGCATGGAGGAACGATTTGGTTCAAGATAACGACTAGAGGAACAATGGGCCATACTTGTTATGGAGATTTTACAGAAAGCGCAATAGAAAAAATGGAACGTGTTCAATCCGAAATTAGAAAGTGGATCAAGGGATACAGAGAAAGAAATGTATTTCTCAACGAAAGGCCCCATGTGAATGTTGCCGCAATTGATGGTGGATGGCCATATAGATGTGCCCGTTCTCCTATTCAATGCAGATTATACGTAGATGTACGTATGGTTCCAGGGCAGAGGGTGCAAGATGTCCAAAATGAATTTAAAGATATGATATCAGAGTTGAACGAAAGTAGCGGAGACATTAACGCAAAAGTTGAAGTATACAGCAGTCATCCTCCCTCAGGAATTCCCGTTGATTCACTGCCATCAAGGGCAATGATAGATTCTCATAAAGCAATTATGGGAGAAGAGCCAAACGTAATTATAAAGACTTCATATCTAGATGGTGCTCATATGAATCGATATGGAGTACAAACGATTACTTATGGCCCTGCAGGAGTGGTACAGGATATCGACGCCACTTCGGGCTATGGATGGAATGCGGACTTAGGGGAGCATATAAGTATTACTACTCTATACAATGCAACAAAGATATATGCATTAGCCGCTCTTGATATTTGTACCAGAGATAGGGATCCAAAAGAGATTGCAGCAGATCCTTATGTAAACATGCCATCCTAAATATTATAGAGTATGAGATTAAATTGAGCGAGAAAATTGACAATACAGAAAACAGTGAAGGTAATACAGTAGATAAATCAGAAATTTACATAACTCTTTCTTGGTATGAAGTTTTCAAGAGTTCTGCATATTCAGTATTTATCACTGCTGCGCCGCTTGTAGGTCTGTTGATTCTCTGGGAAATTGCAGCACATTCCGGTACATTACATCCTGTACTATTTCCCCCTTTAGAGACTATTTGGTTGGCCATGGTGAAACAGGCACTGTCGGGGATTTTATGGCTTGATATATATGTTTCACTTTACAGACTCTTTGTCGGAGTTGTTCTCGCTATCATAAGCGGCACGATTTTGGGATTGCTTATGGGCATGAATTATACAGCAGAAAGAATTCTTGCTCCTCCAATGTACTTTTTTCTTGCAGTACCAGGTCTTGCCTTGTTTCCAGTTGTAATTCTATGGTTTGGATTAAGTGATTTTACGTTAATTTCCGTTCTATGGTTTGAGGGAATGATTACATGCATGGTTAATGCCTGGACTGGAGTAAAAACAGTAGACAGAGCATTGATTCACGCAGGACAAGCGATGGGTGCAAAAGGTGCCACTCTTTTTTTTCAAGTTCTTGTTCCTGGAGCACTACCGAATCTAATTGCTGGATATAGAATCACTTTTAGTAGGGCCTGGAGAATTGTAGTAACGGGAGAAATGATTGTCGCTCTTGAAGCTGGTTTAGGGTTCCGTATCTTTGCTGCGAGAGATTTCCTTGCTGCAGATATGATGTACGGTGGAATTATAGTTATTGGAATACTGGGTGTTATTGTAGAAAGACTTTTTTTAAGAAGCATTGAGTTATCTACAGTACAGAAATGGGGCACCCTACGAGAATAGTTATGAGGATAATGTATGGTTAATTCCAATGAAGTAAAGTTAAGTATTAAAAACCTAGAAATGGTATACAAAGTAACCGAAAGCATATCTAGAAGAAGACATATTACTGCGCTCGATGATGTGAGTCTTGATATAAAATCGAGCGAATTTGTATCTTTATTAGGTCCAAGTGGTTGCGGAAAAAGTACGTTGCTCATGATCGCTGCAGGTTTATATAAACAGACAACTGGCTCGATAACAATTGATGGTCAAGAGATAACAGAGCCTGGATTTAATAGAGGTGTAGTGTTTCAAGATTTTGCAGTTTTCCCATGGCTTACGGTTTCTGCAAATATACGTTTCGGGATGAGAATGAAGGGAATTCCGCGAGAAGAACAAAAAAAAACAGTAAATAAATTATTAGAATTGGTAGAATTGAAGGGCTTTGAAAATATTTATCCTTATCGTTTGTCCGGTGGAATGAAGCAAAGGGTCGGAATTGCAAGAGCCCTTGCATTTAATCCTGAAATAATGCTGATGGATGAACCATTCGGAGCTTTAGATGCACAAACTAGATCCTCCCTTCAACGTCTTCTAGTAGATGTGTGGATGGAAACTCAAAAAACTATTTTATTTGTTACCCATAGCGTAAGGGAAGCTGCTTATTTATCAGATAGAATCGTAGTAATGTCTCCTCGTCCCGGAAGAATTGCTGATGAAATAATTGTAGATCTTCCAAGGCCTAGGTCCGTTCTATCTGTTGAATTTTTAGATCTGGAAAGAAGAATTGCAGAATCATTAAGTGATGTTATAGGACAGAAAAATGGGGAATCTATCTGGGTTACTGATTAATTTCTAGCAGAAGGAGATTGTGATGATCGAAAGAAAATATTTACAACCAGAAGACATGTGGGCAAGGGTAGAGAATGGTGAGCTTTTGTATGTTCCTGTTGTTACTATTCACGGATCTGATCATGCACATATTTATCTTTCTGGACAAGTTCCCAGAGAGCCAAGTGGGAATGTCGTGGGTGTTGATGATATGCGTACACAAATAAGAGTGACTTGTGAGAATATTGAAAAAGGATTGGCACATGCAGGTGCTAATTTTAACGATGTTGTTCGTTCTACAACCTACGTGACAGATATTATGGAATACTACAAACATTCTGATGAGAGGTTTAAATATTTTAAAGACAGTCGTCCAGCAAGTACTCTCATAGAAATATCAAGGTTGGGACCACCCGATGCAATGATAGAAATAGAAGTAGAGGCAATTATTGAGCCAGAAAGACTTAAAATTCATCAATAAATGAAAGTATGATTCTGTTATGGAACATCTAGGAACTTTCAAGTCTATGGTTCTAGAAAAACCTAGAACAGTATCACTTGTTGAAAGAAATTTTGAAAAATTAAAAAATAACGAAGTTCTGGTTTTAGTGAAAGCTTGTGCTCTTTGTGGGTCTGATTTACATGCATTTAATGGACATCATTCAAGAGTGCATCCACCTAGAGTCTTAGGACATGAAATTTCAGGACAAATTGTTGACATTGGGAAAAATATTGATCCTCATTTAATGGATTTACGTTGTTGTATTGAGAATCATATTCCTTGTGAAAAATGTATTTATTGTATTAGTGACAAACCCAATCTTTGCATCAAAGCTGATTCTATTGGTTTTACAAAGGATGGTGGATATTCTGAATTTTTAATTGCCCCGGCTGATTGCATTGTTCCACTTCCAGATAGTGTTTCGTATCCGATAGGTTCCATTATGCAGACTATGGGAGTGTCCTATCATGCCGTGAAAGACATTGCTAATGTAGTTAGTTCAGAGAAAATTGGAATTATTGGAGCAGGCCCTATCGGTTTATGTGCCCTTAGTGTAGCAAAATCCCTAGGAGCTTTTGTCATTCATTTTGATGTAGTTGATTATCGCCTCACTGCTGCAAAAAAATTAGGTGCGGATATTGTGGTGAATCTGAATCATGCAGATCCAGTAGAGGTGTCGAAAGAACATACTGATGGTCTAGGTCTTGATAAAATTATTGAAGCTGCGGGTGGGAAACAGGACAAGACCTTGCAATTAGCTACCCAACTTTTAAGAAAAAGTGGTGAAATTACAGTAGTTGGAACTTTTTCAGACAACCAGAAAACAATTCGAATTGTTGAATTTAAAGATCAAGAAATGATTCTTAAGGGGTCTCGAGGTCATCCCCATGCATTCGAGCCCTGTCTACAGTTAGTTCAAAGCGGGCAAGTTTCGCTCGAACCTATTCTTACGCATCATATTCCTTTAAATGAAGTTCAAGAAGCACTTGAGATGATGGAGAATAAAACTGATAACGTCATAAAGGTCGTTATAGACCCTGCTTTGTAAAGATTCATTTAAGGAATATGTTTTGATTAGAAAATTCTACCTTTCTTTACTTTTCGTTTCATTAATATTTTTATCTTCTTGCGAAAAATTATTTACTCTAGAAGGGACGATATACCTTAAAGAAGGCGAGAGAATCGAGAGACTATCGGGCACGAAAATTTATCTTCTCAACAACAGTATTGAGAAGATCATCCCTAAAAACTTAGATGAGTACGATAGCCAGATTAAAGCTGCGATAGCCGAATATCAAACAAAGCTTCTCCAGGAAGAAGTCAAAAAAAATGAAGTGATATTAAGAGATAGGGTCTCTCAAATACAAAAAAATAAACTTTCACTTGAGAATGCTAGAAAACTCTTTAAAGAAAATGCACAAGACCTATCCGATAGTGAAAAATTAACAAATAAAACTGAACTCAGTACTCAAAACAAAAACGTGCGTTTCAAGAAAAAAATACTAGAAACAAAGAAAGAATTAAAAGTTATTAATACGTTAATAATGATAAAAAAGAGAAAATTATCTTCAACTTTAGTGGAGAAAAGAAAAGAATCAGAAAAGTTAATAAGAAATTATGAAATGAAAAAGAATAAAATTAATGCATCCTTTAAAAAAAAGATGAGAGAACTGCGTTATAAAATTAATGAGACTAGAAAAGATACTTCTGCATTGAAACGCCGTTTTTCCTCTGAAAGCAGTGAAATTACCTCGAAACTATTAAAGGATTACGCTCAGAATAAGATAGTGATTGTGAATAATCTAAAAAAAAGATGTAGGTCATGTTCTCAAGAGCTTACTTTTTTTGTTGAAAACAAAGGAGATAAAGCAATAAGGGCAATTGATTTTGATTTGCATTATAAGAATATATCATTAAAAAGTCGGGGATTTGAAATTTCCTATTTTGGTGCTTATGGCCTAGATAGAACCTGGTTTCCAGAAAAGAAAAACAAATATAGAGAGATCGTGTATGGCATTGCTCCAAAAGAAAGAAGATTGAGGCAGAAGAGTTTCTACTTGCGCAGGAGAAGACAACTCCAAGGAGATGCGATGCGATTTTTTGAAAAAATGGGTGGGTATGATCCTACTAAATTTAAAGTAGTAATAAGTAAAGTTTTTTTGAGCGATCCATCAACTTATCATTCTTATGACCCGTATGGACATAGAAAATATAGCAGTTATAGACAAACTTTGAAGCGATGGAAGTACAAGAAGCAGAAACTTACAGAAGTTTTTAAGAAGGAAATCAATAATTCTAGTACTGTCAAAAACACTATTTCGTTAGTAAAAGAAGTTCTTGCAAGACAAATTAATCTAACAAAAGAAATCATGCAGACAAAGAAAAGTTATGTATTACAAAAGAAAAAATTGGTTTCTTATTTTTCTCCTTTGTCAAAAGTAAAGAAAAAAGAAATTTTGAAAGCAGAAGAAAATGTGATGAAATTTAAATTGACAAAAAAGCAAAAAGAAAAGTTTAAAAACTTAAAGGAGAAGATTGCAAAATTTGAAGTATCAATTATTTCTTTGAAATTTAAATTGCAAGAAATGAAAGCAAACGTCAAAAGATTAAAGAAAAAGAATATGCTTTTTAAAGAACTTAAGGTAATAGCTCGAAGACGTATAGATACATCCATATCTAAAAAGAAGAAATTAGAATTAGAAATTGCCAATCTCAAAGATAAAAAGGGTTCAATTTTTTCTGAAATTAAAAAACATGCTTTAAAAAATGTGTCATTTCTTGAAATTCAAAGCCTTTGGATAAATACATTAACTGAAGAAATAAAAACAGCGAAACTTCATTCAAAAAATAGTGATATAGACGGAAATTTCAAATTTAAAAACCTTACAGGTCAAGCAACACATATTTTCGCAATTGCAAATCATCATAATAAACGATTTTTATGGTTGGTAAAATTAGATTTGAAGTCTAAAAACAAACAAAATTTAAGTGATATTAATACTCAATTTATAAATTTAAAAAAAATAAAAAATTTACGAAACTATTTAACAGAATCTGTAAAAATCAAACCTATCCTTCCTGTTCAGAGCAATTTGCCTGCTAAAAAATAAAATTTATTTAAAATTGTCGGGTGGCCGTTCAAGGCCGTAATGAGACCGCAATGTTTTTCCTTCGTAGGCAGTGCGGAAAAGCGCTCTTTGTTGGAGAAGCGGAACAACTTCATCGATAAATATGTCCAGAACTTTGGGTACAAGAGATGGCATAAGATTGATGCCATCTGCCACACCATCTGTGAACCAGTCTTCGATCAGGTCAGCGATCTGCTCTGGGGTGCCAGCGAAGGTAAAGTGTCCTTGAGCAGCTGCGAGTTTCGATAACAATTGCCGTAGCGTGGGTTTTTCTCTGCGGACGACACTTAGTATGACCTCAGCACGACTACGGGCAGCCTGAACAGTAGAGGGGTCTGGAAAATCTTCTGGCAAAAGTGGCTTGTCCAAAGACAGATGGGAAAAATCAAATCCTCCAAACCGTCCAGACAATCGTTCTAGAGAGAGTTCAGGATCGGAAAGATCTGTCAATTCCTTGGCCAAGCGATGAGCCTCAGACTCAGTTGATCCAATAACAGGGCTGAAACCTGGTAAAATAAGTACTTTTTTCTCATCACGACCCTTCGCCCTAATCAGAGATTTTAGGTCACAGTAAAATCTCTGTGCTTCCGATTTGTCCATTTGCGCAGTAAACACCGCTTCTGCATGAGTAGCAGCAAATTTACGTCCAGTGACAGAAGATCCGGCTTGTACAAGTACGGGCCAGCCCTGTGGGCCTCTAGGTATTACTAATGGACCAGAAACATTATAATAAAGACCCCTATGATTTATCGAACGAATACGGTCGACAACTCCGTATCGGCCGCTCTCACGATTGTCTATAATTGCATCGTCTGCCCAACTATCCCAAAGACCCTTTACAATATGCATAAATTCTTCAGCACGTGCATAGCGTTCAGTATGACTGACTTGATCAGCGTCTCCATAATTTTTAGCTGCTGGCACCGACCAAGTAGTAACAATGTTCCATCCTACACGACCGTTGCTTATATGATCTAAAGATGCATACTGACGTGCCAGATTGAAAGGTTCTGTGTAGGTAGTCGAAGCCGTCGCGATCATTCCAATCTTGTTCGTCGAAACTGCAAGCGCTGCTAGGGCAGTAATAGGTTCTAACCAACCCCTTGCAACAGGATCAACGTCGTCACGTATTGCGAGATGGTCCCCAAGAAATATAGAATCGAAAAGTCCATCTTCTGCTCTCTGGGCAACTTTTTGATAGTAACGTATATCCGTGAGTGCCAGGTTTGAGGTTTCAGGATGTCGCCAAGAAGCCTCGTGATGCCCACGGCTACTGATAAATAGATTGATATGTAATTGACGTTTCATATCTAGTTTCCATTTCAGCTATCAGTCTTACTCATTGTGGTTATCCTGAAAGTTGAACTTAAAGAACTAAAGAATATAAGTTAATAATTATGGGATGATTGGTAGTAAAACGTAAGGTCTTTTTCCCTCGTCAAAATGAAGAGTAACATTCCCCCCAAAAATATTTGCAGGCCTATCCCTAGGATCGTTATGTAGAAAAGGACCGCATCCTGTAAATACATTTTTCATATTTGAAAGGCCACTATCTGCCCCGCCTGGATAGATATAGTCCTTGCCCCTTACGGATAATGCAATGCGATATCCTTTCGGCACGACTATGCAAGTTGGCCATATCTCAACATCGAGTTCATAAATTTCATTAGGAGTTAAGGGTTGAATTTCGTCGTGTGCGTGGTACGGGCGATAAGGCAAACTTAGTTCTGGGTCTAGTTTTCTGTGTGATGCCCTAAGCCATCCTTGGGCAATGGGGGTATGAGGATCTAATGCCCCCTGGAATACAACTTCTTTAAAATCCTCTGTGAAAACTCTTAAGACCAAGAAGAGATCTGCATCTTCTGTTTCAGAGGAAATGAATAGTTTTGCAGCAGACGGTCCGGTAATCTCTGTTTCTTTTTCAAGGGGAGGTGTTACAAAAGTTGCCCCGTCACTGAATCCAGCGTACGTTATTTTTTTGTTAGAATTATTTTCTTCTTCAGATAGTGCATGCTCAACTGGATCCAAATAAAATTTTGTCCAATTTGTTCTCGCTAGTGGCCATTCGTTTTCTTCTCTTTCAACAAATTTTTCTCCTGGATGTCGAATTTGCAATAGAACATTTGGCTGATTTTTCCATCCAGTATCTTCCCCTTTGAGATAATGTCCAAAGAATTTTTTTTGTAAATTCACACCGTAATCAGTATAAAATTCCGTCCAGTGCTCTATACCATGTACCTCTATCCATTTTTCTTTTGAAGCCGCATTAATATATCCCTCGAAATTTCCTCTTGGATGAAGACCCTGTCCTCCCCAGTTTGCAGAAGAGAGTAGTGGAACCTCTATTTTTGACCAATCTGGTATTCGTTGTTCCCAATAATCATCCGTTGAAAGTTTACTAGTCCTAATATCTTCACCATAATCAGATCTATTTGCTGCTAATTCTTCTTCTGATAAAGTCAAAGGACCTGCTACCAATTCACCGTTCATTCTGCTTCGGTAGCCTTTTGTTCCAACTCCATGTTGAACTGTTTTAGATTGCATATCGTACCAGTTTGCTAGAAATGTCGTGTGGATACCGCCATGATGACCCATGTCACGGTAATAATCTGCCGCACCTTCCCAAATGCATATTGCAGCCAAATGAGGTGGATGTAACGCAGAAACCTGCCACTGATTCATTGCATAATAAGAAATGCCAGTAAGTCCTATTTTGCCATTACACCAAGGCTGTATAGCAGACCATTCTATACAGTCATAAAAGTCTTTTGTTTCCCTGGCAGAAAAATGATCAATATAACCAGGAGATCTGCCTGAACCTCTAGAATCAAAACGAACTACTACGTAACCATCTGAAACCCATTTTTCAGGATCTACCACTTCCCAGCTTTGATATTTATTACTTGAACCAGCAGGCACATCAGGATGAAGTTCTACCATTCTTTTCCAGGCAGTTTCGTATCCATCTTCAAAGTGTAAGTATTTGCCGTAAGGACCGTATGACAAAAGGGCAGGGTATTTTCCTTCTTCAACTGGTCTATATATATCGCAGCGTAAAATGACTCCATCATCCATGGTAACGGGAACATCCCAGTCAATTCGCATACCGTCTTTGATGTCAGTTTTGAATTTGTTCATAAGATTATCCCCTCGTTAAAGTGTTAACTAAATAGTGTTTATCATTAACCACATCGAAAAAATTCTCTGGGGAATTCGTGCATTGACTTAAAACCTTCTTTTGTAACAACGCCAAAATCTCCAGTTTGTAATCCATGACCTTCTTCGTCCATTGGGTTCGGCTGTATTACCATGGTCATATTTTCTTTGTATATAAAATCCTCTGGTGGTTTCGCATAATTGGATCCTCTAATTCCGACTGAAGGTTGAAGGAGATCAACACCAAAACCGTGAGCTAAGGAATCGTATATCTGGTATCCTTTATCTGGAAGAATGTCTGTTGCATCCATAATTTCTCCTATTTCAGCACCATCTTTCATCACATTTGCAACAGCTTCATATACTTCAATAGATGCATCGAAAAGTGTGGAATACGATTGTGTAGGAACAGCCCCTATTGTGAATGGTCTTAGAATTTGGCCTGCATATCCATGAAATGCAGCACTGATTTCAGTCAGCAAGACATCTCCAACTTCTAATTTTCTGTTAGTTGGATTCTGCCAAGGCAACGGGGTATGTGGATTATCCATAGGAGTAGCCGTTACAAAATGCACCAATTGTTCTCCGCCTTGAACTTTGTATTCTATTCCCATTCTGGCCGATAGTTCTGCTTCAGTTATTCCGGGTCTTGCATATTCTTGTACGGCTTCCATGGAAAGATCAGTGAGTCTACAGCCCTCTTGCAGCCATTCCAATTCTTCATTGCTTTTAATAAGTCTTATATTTCTGAATTCTGTAGAGACATTTTTCCATTTAGCTTCAGGGAATCTTTCTTCTAAGTAAACTGTATGATCGTAAGGGAGATTTATTCCAAATCTTGGATTTACTCCTATGAAGCCAATAGACTTATTACCTCCACCAATTTTATCGAGTTGATCTGCCATATTTACAGGATTTCCATATCCACCGTGACGTACATCCTTGATTACAGCTTGGCTTTGTGCATTGTGAAGGTGATTATAAAGTCCTACAAAGAGAGACGGATCTCCTTCTTTTGGGAATATCAAGTAAGCGTGATTAAAATCTCTATAACCAGTAAGATAATAGATATTTGCCATGTTATTACGGTTATTTCCACCAAGGGCAAAAAAAAGTAGAATATCTACTCCTATTTCATCCATCATTTTTCTTGTAGTTTCATATCTTCTGTTAAATTCTGTGTCACTAAATTGAGGATATCCATTATCCATTGAATACTCCTATATTATTTTTAATCAATTGATTAAATAACATAATTAATATTTCAATTTAACTTATTAATTCATAGCTTCTGCTAAAACTTCTGCTATATGTTTCGAAGTTTTATTGGTACCTTTTGAAATTTGTTGCCTGCACGAAACACCATTAGCAACAATAATTGAATTTTTATCTATTTTTTTTAGGTATGGGAAGAGTACAAGTTCTCCTATCGACATCGAAATATCATAATGTTCTTTTTCATATCCAAAAGAACCAGCCATTCCACAACACCCCGAAGGTATTGTATGTATTTTTAATCCGGGTATCATCTTCAAAACATTTAGAGTAGAGGAGGTACCAGAAAGCGACTTCTGATGACAGTGGGCATGGAAATGCACATCCTTATTCACTTCTTCAAATTTTAATTCTATATTTCCATTTTCATGAATTTGTTCAATGAACTCTTCAAACATATAAGAATTGCTAGCTACGGAGTTAGAAATATCCCCAGGGAACAGATCTTTGTACTCATCAGTTAATGTTGACAGACAACTTGGTTCCAATCCTACCACTGGGATATTATCTTTTGTGTAGGAGTGTAAGTATTCGAGGTTCTCTAAAGCTAACTGTTTCCCTTCTTCCAACATTCCATGAGAAATCAAAGGGCGACCGCAACAACGCATCTTTGAGAGAATGACTTCGTATCCGCACTTTTCTAAAACACGGACAGCCGCTTTCCCAATTTCTGGATAATTGTAATTTGTAAAAGTATCGTTTAGCAGTAAAACTTTCTTATCTATACTTTGATTCTTCTGAGAATTCATTTCGAACCACTTTTCAAAAGTTTCCCTTTGAAGTTTTGGGAAATTACGCCTCTTGTCAATTTGTAAAAATCTCTCCATTAATTTTCTGAATAAAGTATTGGATAGTGTCCAATTGACTATAGTGGAGAAGGGCGAACTCAACTTATTAATAGATGCAATATGGCCCATAAGTTTAGTTCGAAATGGGAGTCCGTTTTTATCGTAATATTTTTGTAGAAATTCAGCTTTGATTTTTGCCATATCCACACTTGATGGACATTCTGCTTTACACCCTTTGCATTGAAGACAGAGGTCTAAAACATCATGCAATCTTTTGCTAGTAAAATCTTCATTGTTTATGCCTTCAGATATCGCTTTCCTCAAAGCATTTGCTCTTCCTCTTGTAGAATGTTCTTCTTCTAAAGTGGCCTGATAGGATGGGCACATAGTTCCATCTCTTTTCCTGCAGGCACCAACGCCATTGCACATCTCTATAGCACGTAAAAATCCGCCATCAGAGGAAAAATCCATAATTGTTTCTATCTCTGGAGTTACATATTTATCTCCATACCGCAAATTACTTGTAAAATTAGGAGCTCTAACAATCTTTCCTGGATTCATGATATTTTGAGGGTCAAAGGTATCTTTTATTTCGCAAAATGATTGATACAGCTTTTCGCCAAAAAATTTAGGGATCCATTGACTTCTTGCTAGTCCATCACCATGTTCACCGCTCATAGATCCACCAAATTCTAATACTAAATCTGAGACTTCTTCCGCTATTGATGACATCTTTCTTATATCATCTCTAGTTTTTGTGTTTATTAAGGGGCGCAAATGCATTAATCCAACACTTGTATGGCCGTAATAAGAAGTAGTTGTGTCATATTTTTTCATAATCGATTCAAATCTTTTGTAGTAAGAGAGAAGGTGAGTAGGATCAACGGCACAATCTTCAACAAAAGCTGCTGGCTTTAAATCTCCCTTTCTGGCAAGTAAAAATCCTAATCCTGCTTTTCTCATGTTCAAACAATCTTGCTTATCACTTTCTTCAGTTAATGGGACTATTGAGTAGCCAATTTTTTTATGTTCCAACTCGGCAGCTAAGTTTTCTACTTTACTGTTTGCTTCATCCTTTGTTTCGCCAAAAAATTCTATCGTAAGAAAAGCGTCTGGGTCTCCTCGCATAAAACTTTGCATATACCTTTGTGCTTCCAAATTTTCTTTGGCCAATTCAATAATTGCTTTATCAATGATTTCTATTGCAGCCACGTCGTGTTCAATAATGGTAGTACTAGCATCAAGTGCTTCCTCTATGGTTTTAAAGTGCACAACTAGAACCCCTAGAGAATTGGGTTTTTTATTTATATTAACTTTTGCTTCCGTAGTAACTGCCAATGTGCCTTCAGAACCTACTAATAATTTTGATAAATTGAAGGGTTTTGTGTTGTCGACAAATTCATCTAGATTATAACCAGACACTCTTCTCATGATTTTTGGGTATCTATCTATGATTTCCTGTCTATTTAGATCGACAATCTCCTTGATTTTCTTGTGTACAACTGCGTTGTAAGAGTTTTCTTTTATAAGATTTTCTAGCTTTTCTTCGTTAAGAGGTTCAAAGAAAAAAGGATCTCCATTCGCGTAATACCCTTTAAGTTCTATCACATGATCGATAGTCTTACCGTATACGATTGAACGTGAGCCTGAAGAATTATTTCCTATCATTCCACCAAGAGTTGCTCTGCTGCTAGTGGAAGTATTTGGACCAAAGGTAAAACCAAATGGGCTTAAATAGTCGTTAAAATGATCTTGTACAACTCCAGGTTGAATTATCGCCCACGACTCTTCTGTATTAATATCGAGAATCTGATTCATGTATTTAGAAAAATCAAGAATAAGTGACTTGCCTACAGTTTGACCAGCTAAACTCGTTCCGCCTCCTCGAGGAAGAATGGAGAGGTTGTGAATTTTTGCCACTTCAATACAGTTCTGAACATCCCTGTTCGTTTTGGGCAGGAGAATACCAATAGGTTCAATTTCATACATACTTGCATCGGTACTGTAAATTTTCTTAGAGAATTCATCAAAGCGTAACTCTCCTTCAAAGGAGGCTTCCAGTTCTTCTTGTATAGTATTTGTTAATTCCATAAGTCCATGTCTTGCATGTAGAAAAAAATTAAATATGCATATTTATTTTATGGACATTGTATCGCCTGTATCTATTATCTAAAATAGACTGACTGTTTTTAATTCCTTATTAAGAAAGAACAGAGATGGATTATGATGATTTAGCGGAAAGAGTACTTGCAGGACATGTCCCGAGTAGGGAAGAGGCTTATTCAATAATTGAAGCTCCCCCATCAGAATTGATGCACATATTAAATGCTTCTTTCAAAATAAGAGAGAAATATTTTAAAAAATTTGTACAAATTCATTATCTAATAAATGCAAAAAGTGGTATTTGCCCTGAAGATTGTGCTTATTGTTCGCAATCTTCTGTTTCAGACTCTAAAATTGAGAAATATGGGCTTGTAGATGATGAAACTTTATTAAAGGGTGCAGAAGAAGCTTTCCAAGCTGGTTCTAGAAGGTATTGTATCGTTATTAGTGCAAGAGGTCCCAATGATGATGAAATTAAAAGGATTTCATCTGCAGTTAAAAAAATCAAGCAAAAATACGGTCTTTCTATATGCTGTTCGTTAGGTTTGTTAGATGAAAGAAAAGCCTCTATTTTAAAAGAATCTGGTGTAGATAGATTAAACCATAATTTAAATACGGGTAAAAATTATTATGAAAAAATATGTTCTACACATACATACGAGGATAGGGTAGAGACACTAAAGAGTGCAAGAATTAATGGACTTGAATTATGTTCTGGTGTAATTTTTGGACAGGGAGAAAGAAATGATGATATTATTGATGTGTGTGAAGATTTAAATAAAATTTGCCCTGAATCAATTCCGGTAAATTTTTTAAATCCTATGCCTGGGACACCTCTAGAAAATTTGTCACTATTAACACCAATTAAATGTCTTTTTTTATTGTCGCTTATGAGATTTTATAATCCAAAATCAGAGATACGAATCGCAGGAGGTCGAGAAATTCAGTTGAAAAGTCTGCAACCATTATCATTATTGCCGGCGAATTCTATTTTTGTTGAAGGTTACTTAACAACACCTGGACAAGCTTCAAAAGAAGCACATGCTATGATTGAGGATATGGGATTTATTTCTGACGTTAAAGGAACTTCGGATTCTATAAAGAAAGAGGTTGATGTAAGGATTTAAAGCATTTTACATAATATATGTTATCATCGATTCAATTATTCACTAGATTGAAGTATTTTAATACGTGAAGTTATAAATGGGCTCTTCGGATATTTAACTAGAAGTCTTTTGTATACTTCTAAAGACTTTTTATTATCCCCTTTTTTGACATAACATCTACCAAGCTCTAAATATAAATCGTCCTTTTTTAATATTGTAAACTCATTTTTATCTAGAATATCAGAAATTTCATTACAATCAGTTTTCTTACTGTAAACAGAAACAAGGGAACGATTTATCAACTCTTTTTCAATAAGAACAATTCCCTTATCTTGTAATGTAGATTTCAAAAGAGATAGAGATTTAGTGTATTTTTTTTGAATTTTATAAAGGTTTGATAAAGCTAATTTCGACCTAAGTGTGATTCTTTTATCATAATTTGAATTTATTATATTTAAGTATAATTTTTCAGATTCCACGTATTTTTTTTTATCTTTTTTATCATTTGCTTCTATTAGATTCTTTCTGGCAATTCGTAGAGAATTTTCTTGTCTTTTAATATAAAAGACAGAACCAGCAACTATTAATAAAATTGCAATAAAAGAAAAAATAAAATAATTTTTATGCTTTTTCAAAAAATTCAAGCAATTAATTATAAATAGTTGGAAAGGATCTTTTTCCGTTAATTTTGATTTAGGATTTAATGCCATGGCAATTAATCTTTTAATAGTTTCAATATTTCTTCAAGTTCGTTTCTCAGTAATGCCATATCTAAATCTGATACATCTTTGACAGCGTTAGTTGCCATATCCTTTGTAACTTGTTTCCCTTTTGTATATTTTCTTTTGAATTGTTTTTTTGCGCCAGATATCGTGAAATTTTCATCATACAATAATCTTCTAATTTCCATTATTAGTTCGACATCTTTTTTTCTATATACCCTTTGTCCAGTATCACTTTTAGTTGGCTTTAATACCCGAAATTCTTTCTCCCAATAACGAAGGACATGTGGTTTTGTCCCAGCCAGTTTAGAAACTTCTCCAATTTTAAAAAACAATTTATCCGGTATTTTTTGAACTACTTTACGTTTGCTAGGCATTTTATAACCGTTCTACAGTAAGAGTTTCAAATAATTTATTCTTCTTCGGTGGTAACAGAGGCACTTATAACCTTCTCTGCTATTTGTCCTGGCACTTCTTCATATTTACTAAATTCAATTGTAAAGTCACCTCTATCTGCAGTCATTGACCGTAAAGAGGGTGCATAGTTCAAAACTTCTGCCATTGGGACCTGTGCCTTAACTACTTGTTTCCCAGAACTTCCTGTATCCATACCTAGCACCCTGCCCCTTCTAGAATTTAAATCACCAATAATATCTCCCATAAATTCATCAGGAATCACTACTTCCATATTCATAATGGGTTCTAATAAAACTGGCTTGCATTCCAACATACCTTTCTTGAATCCAAGCGAACCTGCAATTTTAAAAGCCATTTCCGAACTGTCCACATCATGGTAACTCCCATCATATAAAACAACTGC
>JAZAHK010000015.1:0-34080 GCA_036231405.1 Nitrospinota bacterium | reverse complement strand
ATGCTTAGATTAAATCGATGAGTAATTTTTGTTTTTTCTAAAAGCGCATGAATTTGTTTTTCTGTGAGTTTCTTTATGAAGTTTTTAGGCAAGGAAGCCTCTTCCATCCTAAGTTCAGTTATGAAATTTTTACTGGTTTTCGTTCCAACACTTTGTTCTATATATTTAATTTTGCTCGTATGGTGGGAATGAACAAAGTTCAAACTCAGAAGGGAAGTGACTGGAATAAGTAAAAAGGCGAATATCAATATTTTCATAATATATAACAAGAACATATAGTAATTAATTAATTTTAAATTTTGATAAAATCTTTTTGTACGATCACTCTTTCCATTTGTTCTTGGTGTAAATAGTCGTGAATACCTGAATAGTATATACGTTCATACATATTCAATGGGCCATAAGTAAGATTGTATGGCTTTGGTATAAGGAGTGATAAATCTTTGGATCGAAAAAGAATAAATGATTCATGTATTGCCATTTTCGATGGATAAAGTTCCTTGATCATTTGTTTTACGTCGTTTCTGCCTTTGGGGAGCAAGAAGGCAGGGGAATGGATAAATCCTTGTTCCCTGTTTCTTAGGGCTTCTAGTGTCATTTTGTCATTATTCTCTAATTCAGTAATCCAGTTACCGGTTTTTTTTGCATGATTCAAAGTTTCCATTGCAGTTTCTCTAAAGAAAACATCAACCAAGAGAGTATGTTCGATATTTTCCATAATACTCCATTCGCTGTCTGGGGGTTTCCACGATGCTTGCTCATATGTAAATTCTTTGACGAATTTAATGAAATTCTCTCTATCTCTTAATGCCGATTCAAAAGCTTTGTCCAATTGTTCAGTTGGTTTCATGTTGTTTCCTTCTTAGCAGAAATGAATCATCTCTTTATGAAAGATTTTAAGAAAAATGATCTAAATACTCAAATGTAAAAAATATCTTATCAGAATGGGGTTATTCTTCCGAGTAATGTTAGTATGGGTAAAATTATTGTTCCCCATCTATTCTTAAGGCTGATGACTGATCTTACTCTAGCAGGTGTTTTTTCCATTCTAACTGCAATTTCTACTGGCACATTCTCTATCATAGTAAGACAGGGAAGGTATTATGGAAACGCTTATACTGGTGTTCTCATTGGTTTGATTATAAGTGTTCCTCTATTACTTCTTTTGACCTATTTTACATGGGAACCACATTGGTGGAATTTGGATGCGTTAATTAAACTTTCTGTAGCGGGTTTTCTTGGACCTGCAGTAGGTAGAGTCCTTTATTTCTCAGGGATTCATTATTTAGGGGTTTCAAGAGCTATGCCCCTTACTTCAACGATGCCTTTATTCGCAACCATTTTTGGTGTCCTTTTTCTAGGGGAAAGACCAGGCCCATTTATCTGGTTCGGAACTTTATTAATTGTGAGTGGGTGTATTTCAATAACTTATAAAAAAGAAAGTGATAGTAGTTGGAACAGGAAGTATGTTTGGATCCCTTTTGTGGCCGTACTATCCCTGTCTTTTTCACATGTATTTAGAAAAACAGGAGTAATGATAGTAAATTCTCCTTTGTTGGCAATCACAATTATGAGTACCTCTGGGCTTTTTTTCCTTGTTCTTTTCTCGCGTTTATTTCCTCTTGTCCAAAGGCCAAATTTAAAGAATTACCAGGCTTGGAAATTTTATACTTTCTCAGGTTTGTTAAATACAACATCAGTTTTTTTCCATTTCGTTGGACTTAATTATGGTGATTTGTCTATCGTAACTCCTCTCTCCTCAATGGCACCTTTTTTTGCATTGCTTTTTAGTAGAGCGTTTTTTAGGGAGGAAGAAAAGATTACTTTCTTCATAGTAATAGGCACACTGCTCATCGTAATAGGTGGAATGATTATTTCATGGCGTATATTTTAAAAGTTTTTGTTAGGAATTTCTGAAAATGATTGATCAAGCTACTGCGTGTGTGTTTGCTATGTTTGCTGCTATTGGATCAGCAACATTTAGTGTCATTATTCGAATGGGTCAACGTTACGCGAACGCTACTTCGGGTGTAGTAATAGGTTTGATAGTTAGCATTCCATTCTTGCTTTTACTCGTGTTTATTTTTTCTGATCTACGGTCTATCGATGAAACCGCTGTACTATGTTTTTTGGTAGCAGGACTGCTAGGCCCATGTTTTGGCAGGTTGTTCCACTTTTATGGAATCCATCATCTTGGAGTTTCTCGTGCAGTTCCTCTGAAATCTGTTCAACCACTCGTTGCAGTTATATTGGCATATATCGTGCTTGGAGAAAGACCTGGAACGCTTATCTGGATTGGAACTTTAATGATTGTAGCTGGTTGTGCTTTATTCTCAATAAAAAAAAGAGGAGATTTCTCTTGGAATCGACGTTACATGTGGCTTCCAATAGCTGCTGTTATCTCTTTTGCATCTGGTGCTATTATTCGGAAAATAGGACTAGGAATACTTTTTTCTCCTTTGATTGGTGTGACGATTACAACAATTTCTGGACTTATTTTCATTTTAAGTTTTTCTTTTGCTCTACCCAAGGATTATCGCCCAAATTTATCTTGGGGGAAGGCATGGTATTATTATGGTCTTTGTGGGTTGGTCAATACAGCGACTTTTATCTTAAGTTTTCATGCGATTATGAGAGGAGACATAAGTATAACGCAACCTATATCGTCTACCTCGCCTTTTTTTGCCTTAATTCTCAGTCATCTTTTTCTTCGTGATGTTGAGAAGGTTACGGTGCTTATCATTCTCGGAACTTTTCTTACTGTTGGTGGCGCTTTACTTGTAAGTTGGAAATTTATGTGAAAATTTACAAGATTACAGATCCTGATATTTTTCTGCGTTGATCCCACCATTTCCATTTTTTTGGTTCTATAGTTACACGAACTCTAATTTCCTGTGCTCGGGGTGATTTGACCCAATCTGCCCACATTTCAGGGCCGTAGAAATGATCCACGAGCATCTTTTGTCCTTCATGGTCTGTTCCCATTTCCTCTGAGATATATGCAACACCTGATACTGTAACAGCTCGAAATGGATGGACTCCATCGTCTATACATACAGACGCTTGAGGGTTTCTTCTAAAATTCTTTATCGTGAGGGTGTGAATTTTTGTGTTGAAATAAAAAGTGCCTTTCTCAGGAAAAAAAAGATAGACAACTGGAATTATATGTGGAGAGCCATCTTGATTAATTGAAGAAATGCGTGCAATTCTTGGGTCGGTTAAAAATTCATCCATTTCCCTAGGACGATTTTTCACTGCAATCTCCTTCTAAAATAAAATCCAAATTGGTCGGGACGGTGAGACTTGAATTCACGACCTCAGCGTCCCGAATGCTAAGCGTACTATGCTGCGCTACTCTCCGAGTCACTCACGATTTCCAGCCATGACGCCCAATAAGTTTTACGAAAACACATCCAACAACCTCTTCTACTTTGAAAGTGCCGTTTTTGTCGCTTATTACTTTAGTTAAAATTTGTTTTTTTTCATCGCCTATGGGCATTATAAG
This sequence comes from Nitrospinota bacterium, assembly GCA_036231405.1. Taxonomy (GTDB): domain Bacteria; phylum UBA8248; class UBA8248; order UBA8248; family UBA8248; genus UBA3496. The sequence continues at coordinate 30,575 of JAZAHK010000015.1, read as the reverse complement.
ATTTCCCGTCTCTGTAAGTTGTTCTAACCACGGTTGCGGAGGCCTAACTCCAGAAGCAGCAGAAAGGATCACATCAAAGGGTGCTTCTTCGCTCCAACCATAGGTTCCGTCTGCAGTCCATAGCAGAAAATTTGAGTATCCAAGTTCCTCAAGTTTCTTTCTTGCAGTGTCAGAGAGTTCTGATATTCGTTCGATAGATCGAACAGTCAATCCCATTTCACATAACAGTGCAGTAACATAGCCAGAACCAGAGCCTATTTCGAGAATCTTTTCATTGCCTTTGAGTGAAAGTGATTCCAGACTTACAGCTACCATGTAAGGCTGAGAAATGGTTTGTCCGTGCCCTATAGGAATCGACTTGTCTGCGTAAGAATCTTCTTTGAAAACTTCTGGACAGAAATAGTGTCTAGGGACTTTGCTCATGACATTAATTACTTTTTTGTCTTTAATTCCTCTTCCAATGATCTGTTTTTCTATCATTTCTAATCGAGCAATTTCCCATCTCTTTTCACTATTCATTGGACTGTCTTTAAATAAGTTCATTGAAATCCCATTCCTCAAGTTGTATTTTTACTTTTTCGTCAGTTAAGTCTAAATTTAATGGAGTTATAGAAATATGATTAGATTCAATGGCAACAAAATCAGTATTAGGCTCATTTTCTGAGTTTAGTTTATCACCACCGATCCAGAAATAGTCAATTCCTCTTGGGTCCTTTCTTTTTACTATTTTGTCGCCGTATACTCTTTTTCCTTGGTTTGTGATTTTGAAACCATTAAAGTCTTTTGTCGAAATGTTTGGGATGTTTACATTTAGAAAAACTCTAGGTGGCAATTTTTCCTTTAAGATTTTTTCGCCAAGAAAAAAAATTGCCTTTTGTGCTAATTCAAAATCTGTTGAATCATTTTCTTCGCAATCTTGGGAAATGGCAATAGAAGAAACGCCAAGAAGCGTTCCCTCCATTGCAGCGGCTAAGGTTCCTGAATAGGTAACATCATCCCCTAAATTTGTGCCGATATTTATTCCAGAAATTATGAGGTCTGGTCTTTTTTCTTCTAAAAATCCGTTTAGCGCAACATTGACACAATCAGTGGGGGTACCATTTACTGAAAACCATCTTTCTTTAATTTCTTTAACACGGAGAGGTCTGTTCAGTGTTAAGGAATGACCTGTCGCGCTCTGATTTATTTTTGGCGCGAAAACGTAAACATCACCTAAAGAGGTAGCCACATCATGTAGAGCTTCTAACCCTTTTGAATCTATACCATCATCATTAGTGATTAGTATTCTTGACATTTTTTGAAAAAACTTTTTCAAGTTAAATTAAAATTTCTGTATCATTAATAGTTCTGAATTGAATGAATCATTCAATGTCAGTATATTAATTTGTGAATGAAAAATAACCTATATTCGAAATAAATTTTAAATTTTTGAACAAGGATAATTTGAATGAATGAAAAAAAATACGATGTTGTCGTAATAGGTTGCGGTAATGCAGCGTTGTGTTCAGCATTATCTGCACGTGATGGTGATGCATCTGTCTTAGTGTTGGAGAAAGCTCCTGAACCATGGAAAGGTGGAAATTCTGCATTCTCAGGTGGCTTGTTTCGTTTTGCATTTCAAGGAATGGATGCCATTTACGATCTTGTCCCAGATCTTTCTGATGAAGAAAAAGAAAATATTGAAATAGAGCCTTATACTCGCGAGAAATTTTTTGATGATCTTGCCAGAGTGACTGAATATCAAACTGACGGGGATTTAGCATCTACTTTAATAGATCAATCACTTCCAACCTTGAAATGGATGAAAACGAAAGGGTTAAGACTGGTTCTTGCTGGTGGACGACAAGCATTTAAGGTAGATGGAAAACTTCGCTTTTGGGGAGGCTTGATACTTGAGATTGTTGGCGGGGGATGGGGACTTATTGATGCCTTGCTTGATGCTTCAATAAATGCAGGCATAGAAATACGATACGAATCTAAAGCCACTAAATTAATCACAGATTCAGAGGGAAGAGTAACGGGTGTTTCCGTCAGAGGACCTAATGGTTCTTACGATGTTCATGCCCCTTCGGTTGTTCTCGCCTCTGGAGGTTTCGAAGCAAATAGTGAAATGCGTTGTAGATATCTGGGGCCAGGGTGGGAACTCGCTAAGGTAAGAGGTACTCCCTACAATACGGGAGATGGTATTAAAATGGCATTGGATATTGGAGCGCAACCTTATGGACACTGGAGTGGGTGTCATTCAGTTGCATGGGATTTAAACGCTCCTGCTTTCGGAGACTTGACGGTAGGAGAGTCTTACCAGAAACATTCCTATCCTTTTGGTGTAGTTGTAAATATTAACGGGGAAAGGTTCTTAGATGAAGGTGCTGATTTTCGTAATTATACCTATGCGAAATATGGCGGCTTGATTATGGGGCAGCCTCAAAGGACGGCATTTCAAATTTTTGATCAAAAGACATTACATCTTATGAGAGACGAATATCGAATTCGCGATGTTACTAAAACGGAAGCAGATAGCCTCGAAGAACTAGCAGAGAAGTTGGAAATTAATGTCGAAGGATTTGTGAAGACGATTAAAGAATTTAATGCTTCTATTCAACCAGGGAAATTTGATCCCACTGTAAAAGACGGCAAATGTACGGAAGGAATTTCTCCACCCAAATCGAATTGGGCGCAACCAATCGATGAACCTCCTTACGAAGCTTACAGTGTGACAACTGGAATTACATTCACTTTTGGTGGGATTAGAGTAAATAATAAGGCGGAAGTAATTAATACAGAAAACCAAATCATTCCAGGTTTGTTTGCAGCAGGTGAATTGGTTGGAGGTGTGTATTATTTCAATTATCCAGGTGGGGCGGGATTAACATTAGGAGCTGTTTATGGGCGTCTAGCAGGAATAGCTGCTAGCGCAAATGCTAAAGAGTACTCCTAATTCATGTATATTCCTCCATTAAGAATCAAGGTTTGTCCAGTCATATAACCGTTATCTACAAGCATTTCTACGACATTGGCGACTTCCTCTGCAGTTCCAAAACGTCCTACGGGAGCCCAAGGTTTGGAAACCCCAATGTCTTTGGTAATCATGTCCGTTTCTATGACACCAGGTGCAACAGAATTTACAGTAATTCCTTCTTCAGCGAGCACTTTTGCGTAGTAATGGGTTAATCCGTTCATTCCCGCTTTAGAAGCTGCGTAATGGGGACCTGTACTTCCACCAGTTATAGCTGCATGAGAAGAGATGTTGATAATACGTCCCCAATTATTTTTTCTCATTGAAGGTATACATGCCTGTGTAAGAAGAAAAGATGATTTTAGATTTGCATCTAGTACAATGTCCCATGCTTCTTCATTCATTTCTTCTAATGATTTTTTAACTACAATTCCAGCATTATTAATAAGAATAGATACTTCTTCTCCGGAATCTTGAATTTTTTTGACCATGGAATCAATTTCATTTGTTTGAGAAACATCGGATTGGATAAGCATGGTTTTCCCGCCGAGATTATGAATTTTCATGCAGGTGTCTTCAGCGTCTTTTTTCCTCTTGTGATAGTGAACAATGATTAATCCGCATTTTTTTGCAAGAGAAATAGCGCATGCTTTTCCTATACCTCTGCTTGAACCTGTAACTAAAACGGTTTTATTTTTTAGATTTTCCATGATTCAATCATATCATTTTTTTATCTGCTCGCTAGCCGCATCAATTTATTTACGTTAACCTCGATAACTGTAATTTTAAACCCCTGTCTCCATTTCTTAGGATTGATTTTGCCTGTTTTTTTATCACATTTTGGATTAGCGCAGCTTCTAGGTCTTAGTTCTTCTATTTTATTTTCCATCACATTGGTTCTTCTTCGTCAAGGGATGAGATTTTCAACTCCTTTGACTGCAGTACTGACTATCAACTCGGTTGTAAGTTTAGGTGGATTTACAGCTTCTTATTTTTATGAAGATTGGAACAATATTATTCCTATGGCTATATTCTGGTTTGGTTCTATGGGAATTATAGGAGCGGGGGTGGGGGCCATTTGTAGGATGGTAGCTGTGGTTCGTATGGACTTAAGCTCTTCAACCCTAGTAGCTTCTACAACTCCTATTTGGGGTGTTTTGTTTGCCATGTTTTTCCTTGGTGAAAATCCCACTTTTAAAGTTCTCATTGGGACAGTCTTAATTGTGGTAGGAGTATGCGCATTAACAATTGGTAGAGACAACGTAGAAACGGATTTCAAACACTGGTTTCAAACAGCTCTTATTTTTCCGGTTGTTTCTTCTTTTGTATATGCTATCGCACCTATCTTCACGAAATATGGATATTTTTATCAGAAAACACCGTATCTTGCTTTAGGAGTTGCATTTGGTCTAGGTAATGTTTTATTGCTACTTGCTAGGCCCATTTTGCCAAAAGGAAATGCAATTTTTGCACCCACCAAAAGCTTGATTTGTTTTCTTATAGGCGGAATTTTTAATCTAATGGCTGCATTTTGTTTTATGAACGCTTTGACTTTTGGTGATGTGACCTTAATTCTTCCAGTGAGTAGATTGACTCCCTTGTGGGTGGTCTTGTTTAGCTCTATATTCTTCAGAAAAATTGAGAAGATTAATTCACTGGTGATTTTTGCTGCAATTATGGTTGTAAGCGGTGGATTGCTCATTAGTTTAAAATGAGATAAATTTCAGAAATCGGGGCGTGGCGCAGCCTGGTAGCGCGCTGGTCTGGGGGACCAGAGGTCGGAGGTTCAAGTCCTCTCGCCCCGACCAATAAATTCAAATAGTTACAATTGGTTATTAAAGTAAATACTTGAATTTTCTTTTTTTATTTTTCCATACGAATTCTTTGAATAACAGAATTAATCAAATTTTTTTTCAAAAACGTTTTATTCTATAGTATGATTCATTAAAATAAAAAATTGAAAGGTGTTATGAGAAGAGCTAATTTTTTTAAATATTTTTTTTCAATTCTGACCCTATTGTTGGCAATTGCGTGTACAAATTTACATGCAGGTTATAGAGAGGGAGTAATTGCGTACAAAAATAAACATTATGGTACTGCCTATAACGAATTCATTTCCTTAGCTGAAGAGGGCAATGCAAATGCACAAGTTTATATTGGCTTATTGTACGCCAATGGTCGTGCAGTAAAGAAAGATTATTATGTGGCGGCTCAGTGGTACCGCAAAGCTGCCGAACAAGGAAATAAGTTTGGAGAATACAATCTGGCCTTCCTCTACTTGAAAGGCCGAGGGGTACCGAAAGATTATAATGAAGCGGCTAAATGGTACCGAAAAGCTGCTGATCAAGGATTCGTAAAAGGGCAATATAATTTAGGTTTTATGTATTATAAAGGAATGGGAGTAAGTAAAGATTATTATGAAGCTATAAAATGGTTTCGAAAAGCGGCAGAAAACGGAGATTTGAGAGCAGAAAACAAGATAGGTTTAATGTATCTTAGAGGAATGGGAGTAAGTAAAGATTATTCAAAAGCAGTCTATTGGTTTCGAAAATCAGCAAACAAAGGATACGCGTTAGCACAAGTTAATTTAGGTTATATGTATTCAAAAGGTCTTGGAATTACTCAAGATTTATACGAGGCAGTTAGACTGTACCGTCTAGCAGCAAATAAGGGGAATCGTATTGCTCAGAACAATCTAGGTTGGATGTACCTTAAGGGACGTGGAGTTCTTCAAGATTACTATGAAGCAGCTAAGTGGTACCGTAAGTCTGCAGAGCAGGGAAATATCAAGGCACAGAGTAATCTGGGCTGGATGTATGCGAATGGTCGAGGAGTATCGAAAGATTATTATGAAGCAGTCAAATGGTACCGAAAAGCTGCAGAAAAAGGTTATCCAAGAGCGCAGGGTAATCTAGGATATATGTATTTGAGCGGTCGTGGTGTACAGAAAGATGCTCACGAAGCTTTGAGATGGCTGCTTAAGTCAGCATCGAAGAGAGATTCAATTGCACAAGGTCTGATAGGTTTTATTTATCACCATGGTTTGACGGGGAACAGGGATCATCAACTAGCATTAGATTGGTATAGAAAAGCATATAATAACGGCAACAAGAAAGTCTTAAAGCACTTAAAAAAGCTCGATCAAAATTGGCAATTTGCAAGAAAACAATCTCCGAAAAAATTCCAACCAAAGAGGGACAGAAGAGATCTTGTTAATGAAAACATTTTGAAAGAATTAAAAAATGAGATTAGAAGTTTGCGTGAGCAGAACAGAAAATTTCAGTCTAAAATAGAGAAACAATTTTTAGAATCAAGAAAAAGAAAAGAGCGATTGGAAAAGGCACGAGCTAAGAAGAAGAAATATTTGCGTGCAGGTAGTGGGACGGCATTTTTTATTTCAAATACTGGTCATTTAATAACGAATTATCATGTTGTAAGATCTTGCAACGGCCTTCAAATTTATCTCGATGATGGGCGAAAGTTTTTTGCTAAACTTTTAGCTACAGATGTTAGTAATGATCTTGCCTTACTAAAAGCTAAGATTAAACCGGATTCGTTCTTGTCTATTCGTCCAAGAAAATTACAGGTAACTGAGGATGTTTTGGTTTCCGGGTATCCTTTTGGTAGATACCTTCTTGGTAAATCGCTGACTATAACTAAGGGAATTATAAGTTCCTTGGTCGGCATAAAAAATAATTATTCCAGTTTTAGATTTGACGCTCCTATCAATAAAGGGAATAGCGGTGGTCCTGTAACGGATATGAATACTAACGTTTTGGGCGTTACATATCTTAAACTTAACCCTAAGGTTGCGAAAGTTACTAAGGATTATCCAGAAAACGTTAATTTTGCTATAAAAAAATCAATTTTAAGCAACTTTTTGGATGCAAATAGTGTGAATTACTCAACCCGAGAAGTGAAAAATTTAAGCCCCTATCTTAGAGCAAACAAATTGAAGAATAGTACGCTTTACGTTTCTTGTATTATGACGCAAGCTCGGTATACGAAACTGAAGAAGAGTAGAAAGAAAGTGCTCTTCGAAAAACCAGAAATGAAATAAAAATTTTTAAGAAATAAAGTATTTTACAGTTTCTTAAAGAAAATAGATTTCCTAGAAATGTCTAAATAATTTATTCATTAATTTTGTATGCTTTATGTCTTTAGTATTTTGGAAAACCACCTGTGTCGAAAAAAATAATTTTATTGGTATTTGTTGCATTTTTAATAAATCCTACTTTGTCTATTGCGAATTTTAAGTTTCTTATGAATTCGAAAAATGGAGTTGGCATTTATTTGGACAGTGAAAGGCTTGTGAAAGAGGGTGGCTATAGGTATGGATGGACACTATTGGATTACAAAAAACCGCGCACATATTGGTATGCTGATGATTATAAAATATATTTTTCAGAGTTACGGTATTTAAAGTATGACTGCAAAAAAAAATCTTTCCTTGTCTTGAAAACTGTTCGCTTCGAACATGAAATGGCTCATAGAAATCCAATTCACCATAAGGGTGAATTTAATATTCTTCCTCCAATGGAAAAGCATTTAAACTGGCTTACTCCTAAATTGCATTCGATATCAAAGAAAGTTTTGAATGAGTATTGTAAATAGCTTGTTCCTTTGCAGTTTAGGTTAACCATTTAAGTATTTCTCTTTTTATGCTTTTGATCATGTTTGTCGTATATCGAATTCTATTTCAAGAAAAATATAAGTACTGTAAATAAAAACAATTAGTTACTATAATTTTCTTAACAAAATAGATTCTTTTTTTAAAAGTATTTTTCGAGATATATTCCATAAATTATAATAGTATTCTCTAAGTGAAATAGCTGATTTACTTAAAAATCGAATCATCACTCCTTTATCTAAAAAGATAGTACTTCCTCCTATAATTTCTTCTTTATCAGAAAGAAGGGTATCCGCTTCAGTTGTAATACTAAGAAGATTTTTTCTTGTTTCGCCGATAATGTAAAAACTTCCTAGGAATGGATATGATTCGAATAATCCTTCATTTCCTATATTGCTATCTTGAGGTTTGATCATGAGTGAGTCAGTTAGAATAGGGATACCGTTCATTCTGACTTTTAGACGTAGTTCTAATAAGGTGTAGTCAAAACTCTCTCCTGAGGCTGCTCTGCCTTGATATAAAGTTTCTGCATATAAGAATTTTGCGTTTTCATGCATTTCTACATTTACATTTTGCACATAGCTAGAATTTGCAAATGGAATGATTGGATCTGGAACAAATTCAAAAGTACCATTTTCGGCGATGCTTATATCCATAGAAGAACAAACACTTTCGTCTATACTTTTATAGATTTTTGTTGCGCCTTGCGTTGTAATAAGTGCCTTGGAATCTTTTGCTATTTCAAATCTAAATTCTAATTTATCTCCTCCGACATGACCTCCTGTAGGACTGATTATCGTTAAGTATGCCGTTCCATCTTCTTCTGGATAAAAAGGTTTGATGATTTTTAGAGGGATTCTGGAGAATTCATTGCGGAGAACCGTTTTGTTTAGAGTCTTCTCAAACCTAACATCAACAATGCCATGTTTGCCAACCATTTTGTTTTCTATTTTTTGGTTATGTAACATCATTGGAGTACTACCTGACAAAAAGGACTTCAGTTTCAAGCCATTCGACGATAGCGTTAACTCCTTCTTGTTTTTTTATGTTCGTGAATAAAAAAGGTTTTGAGCCACGCATTTTTTTGGTGTCTCTATCCATTACATCTAGACTTGCGCCTACAAAAGGTGCCAGATCAATTTTATTGATTAGAAGAAGATCAGATCTAGTGATTCCAGGACCACCTTTTCTTGGGATTTTATCCCCGGCTGACACATCAATTACGTAAATAGAGGCATCTACAAGTTCTGGGCTGAAGGTTGCGGCGAGGTTGTCTCCACCACTTTCGACAAATATTAAGTCAAGCGAACCTAGTTCCTTTGAAAGTTTTTCTATTGCTTCTCTATTTAAGGAAATATCTTCTCGAATTGCGGTATGAGGACATCCTCCTGTTTCCACTCCGAGGATTCTATCAGCAGTTAGAGAACCGCTTCTGGTAAGAAATTCAGCATCCTCTTTAGTGTAGATGTCGTTGGTTACGACTGCAATTTTATAATTGTCTCTTAAGGTTTTGCAGAGCGTATCAACAAGTGCAGTTTTTCCAGAACCAACAGGGCCTCCAACGCCTATTTTTACAGCTTCTTTTTCCATTAAGTTTCTCCCTTGCTGTTTATGAAATAAACAGCCTTGTGTGTAAACGATGGTGTGACATAGCTTGTATTTCATATGCAGGTGCAAAAGAAAAAGATTTAGATATGGACCTTTTTAATGAATCTTCTATTATCTCTGGTAGTAATTTCTCCATATTTGCTATGATTTTTTGGCCCTCAGTCTGCCCAATTGGAATTAACCTCACTCCAGCAGAAACCAAGGAAGAAATAAACCCAAAGAAAAAGCTTTCCATCGATTGTTCTAATGGTATGTCCATAACTGAAGAAACTACACCGAATGAAATAGGGTAATGCCCATATGCAACGTCATTGTTTATGTGCTTCAAATAGCTTTTCATCAGGTCATTAGGGAGATATTCAGAAGATGTTCTCAGGAATTCTTTCCCAACGCTATGGCTTGCATTTCGAAGAGAGGCAACTGGCTTAGTGGCATTTAGTTCTATGTCAAGTTCTATGATTTTATCTAAATCGTTTTTTTTTGCAAATTTATAAGACTCTTTTAGGTAGATAGCATCTAATGTGCCGACACTATGTTTTAATAAATTTTCAATCAATCTACATAGGGAACCAGAATCAATGATTTTATTGTTGCTTACATAAGTTTCAAGACCTAGAGAATGTGCAAAAGAACCGCGCGGGAAAGCAGTGTCGGATATTTGTAATAGTTTGTATATTGAATTTGGGCACATGGAACTTAAGAATGATGGTGGTAAGTAGAAAAGTCATGGGTAAAAGTTTCAACAGCAACTTCGCAGTGAAAATGTTGTTTCTTCAAGAAATCTTCCATTAGCCGATCATAAGGAGTTAGTATCCTATCTTTTTCAATTTGTATGGGTGCATGTCGATTTCCGATTTGAAAAGCTATTTTAGCCATCTCTTCAGGAGAGGATGCATACACTACTAGAACATCTTCTTTTATTGAGTCAATAACGACTACTCTTCCTTTGTCTTCTAAAAGAATATCTCCAATATTTAGAGTTTGACCGGTAGAAAGGGCTATTGCGAATTCTTCTCCCTGTTCTGTTTTCACTTTTTGTCTGCTCTTTGTACGATCTTCCCAACCGAGTGCGACCTTATGTATGTCTCGCGTTTCCCCTTTTGTTAAGTGACCAGAAATGGTTTCTATAATTTGCATAAGTACCTTAAAAAAGAAAGTAACGTTGTGCCATAGGGAGGACTTCAGATGGTTCGCAAGTAAGTATTTCTCCGTCTGCCTTCACAATATATGTCTCAGGGTCCACTTCGATTTTTGGAAGATAATCATTCAAGATCATATCTTTTTTGCCGATGTCACGGCACTTAGAAACAGGTGCAATAATTTTGTCAAGCCCTAATTCAGATTTAAAATCTTTTGTTTCTGCCGCAGATTTCGATATGAAAGAATAAGAAGTGGCTCCAACTGCTTTCCCCATGGAGCCAAACATAGGACGACTTAAAACAGGTTGCGGTGTTGGTATAGACGCATTCGCATCTCCCATTGCAGCTTGCGCAATAAATCCGCCTTTTAAAACTATCTCAGGCTTCACTCCAAAAAATGCTGGTTTCCAAAGAACCAAATCTGCCATTTTCCCAACTTCTATAGAACCTACATAGTTTGAGATGCCATGAGTGATTGATGGATTGATGGTATATTTTGAAATATACCTTTTTACTCTGTAATTGTCGTTAGAACTTGAATCTAAAGTTAGAGTACCTCTTTGTCTTTTCATTTTATCTGCAGTCTGCCATGTACGAATAATTACTTCTCCAACTCTCCCCATTGCCTGTGAATCAGAACCCATAATACTAAAAGCGCCCAGATCGTTAAGAATATCTTCTGCTGCAATAGTTTCTGGCCTAATTCGAGATTCCGCAAAAGCTACGTCTTCTGGAATTTTGTTATCTAAATGGTGACAGACCATCAGCATGTCAAGATGTTCGTCTATAGTGTTTACTGTAAAAGGTCTTGTTGGATTAGTAGAAGATGGTAGTACGGAATCTAGTCCGCAAACTTTAATAATGTCAGGAGCATGACCTCCTCCGGCTCCTTCAGTATGATACGTATGAATAGTTCGATTTTTAAAAGCTTTAATCGAATCTTCAACGAATCCTGATTCATTTAACGTGTCCGTATGAATACAAACCTGAACATCAAATTCATCTGCTACTTCTAAACAACAATTTATTGCCGCGGGTGTGGTCCCCCAGTCTTCATGTAATTTCAGTCCAATAGCACCTGATAAAATTTGTTCTTTAAGTGAATCAGGTCTAGAAGAATTTCCTTTTCCTAGGAATCCAAGATTCATAGGGTATGTTTCAGTTGCTTGCAACATTCTAGAAATGTTCCAAGAACCAGGAGTGCATGTTGTTGCATTTGTCCCTGTGGCTGGACCTGTCCCTCCACCAAACATAGTGGTAATGCCAGAAGATAAAGCCTCGTCAATTTGCTGTGGACAAATAAAATGAATATGACTATCTATTCCTCCTGCGGTTACAATCATTCCCTCTCCGGCGAGAACTTCTGTGGATGCACCAACTATGAGAGAATTGTCTACTTTGTCCATTAAATTTGGATTACCGGATTTTCCAATACCTACTATCAATCCGTCTCTAATACCTATGTCCGCTTTTATGATTCCCCAGTAGTCAACGATAAGGGCATTCGTTATTAATAAGTCGACAGCTCCTTCTTCTCGTGTGGCGAGTGGAGATTGCCCTAAACCGTCACGAAGAACTTTCCCTCCTCCAAACTTAGATTCATCCCCATAAACAGTTCGATCTTCTTCTACCTCTATAAAAAGTTCAGTGTCTGCAAGACGTACTTTGTCCCCTTTGGTAGGACCAAACATATCGGCATAAGCATTCCTGCTTATATTGTATGTCATGACAAATCTCCCATGAATCCTTCTTTTTTTGCTCTGTCTAAAGATTCTTTCCTGTTTTTGTCAGAATCGATGATTCCTTCAGTTAATGAATTTAATCCAATGACATTTTTTGTGCCTGCAAATTCTACGAGAACGACTTCTTTTTCATCTCCGGGTTCAAAGCGGACAGCAGTACCAGCAGGAATATTTAAGCGCATTCCATATGCTTTTTCTCGTGGAAAGCTTAAAAAACGATTCACTTCGAAAAAATGAAAGTGTGAACCAACTTGTATAGGTCTGTCACCACGGTTAGCGACAATAACGCTAATCGTATTTCTTCCTTTATTTAAAGTAATAGAATCTTTCGAAAGGATATATTCCCCTGGTATCATCTATTTTCTCCTATCGTATCGGATCGTGGACAGTAACAAGTTTCGTGCCATCAGGGAAAGTCCCTTCTACCTGTACTTCATGTATCATCTCAGGGACGCCTTCCATAACATCATTTCGAGTTAAAATTGTGGTTCCGAAGTTCATAAGATCTGCAACAGATCTTCCATCACGAGCGCCTTCTAAAACTTCTGCAGTGATTATACTTACTGCCTCAGGATAATTGAGTTTAAGGCCACGTTTAAGTCTTTTCCTGGACAAATCTGCAGCTACAAATATAAGGAGTTTTTCTTGTTCTCTGGGAGTTAGGTGCATGGTTAGCTCCAATTTCAATTAATGGAAACAAATGCTATGCGGTTAATTTTTCAAGTAGACTGGGGTCGCATACTCCTTCCGCTTTGCCTTGTTCTACGAATTCCCCTTTTTCCATGACATAATATGTGTCAGATAAACGCCATGCAAATTCGAGATATTGTTCCACCAAAACAATGGCTACCTCTCCGGCCTGTTTGATTTTCCATAGAACCTCTTCAATGTCTAGGATTATCGAGGGTTGAATTCCTTCAGTCGGTTCGTCCAGGAGTAAGAGCTTTGGCTTAGAAACAAGTGCTCTTGCAATGGCAAGTTGTTGTTGCTGCCCACCACTTAGTACTCCACCTTTTCTATTTAACATTTCGTTAAGGATTGGAAATAGTTGAAAAACTTCTTCGTTATACATTGATGGCTTTTCTGGATGAGATTCCAGTCCAAGTAGAAGATTTTCATGGACGGACAATTGTGGAAATATTTCTCTTCCTTGTGGAACGTAAGATATTCCAAGTTTAGATCTCGCTTCAGGCCGAAGCGTGGTAATTGGACTATCTTCAAAAATAATTTCTCCTTCTCTTGGAGGGAGGAGTCCTATAAGAGATTTGAGGAAGGTGGTTTTGCCCATGCCGTTTCGACCTAAAATTCCACATATTTTCCCGGGAGTTACTAGAAAATTTAGTCCTCGTAAAATATGACTTTCTCCATAGAAAACATTGAGGTTTTTAACATCAAGCAATTTTTTTCTCCCGGCCTAAATACAGTTCAATTACTCGTGGATCATTGTGAATATGATCAATAGAACCTTCACAAATTACACTACCTTCATGGAGCACTGTAACTCTAGATTCTAGTTCACGAACGAACTTCATGTCATGTTCTATTACCAAGACAGATCTGTTTTCTGAAATTGTTCGCAATAAATCCGCAGTTTTTTCTGTTTCTGTATCTGTCATTCCTGCAACAGGTTCATCTATTAACAGTAGTTCTGGATTTTGAACCATTACCATTCCAATCTCAAGCCATTGCTTTTCTCCATGTGCCAATAGGCCTGATCTATTGTTTTGTTTCTCTTCAAGTCCAATAATTTCTAGAGTCTCGTCTACACTTTGCAAAGAATTATTTTTCAAAGATTTGAAAACCATAGTCATAACTCTCTTATTTTGCTTTACGGAAAGTTCTAGATTTTCCCTGACTGTCAAAGTTTCAAAAACAGTAGGAGTTTGAAACTTCCTGCCAACTCCTGTGTTTGCTATTTCTTCCTCCTTTAATCTAGTGAGGTCTATATTTTCACCCAAAATGACGCGCCCTTGATCTGGTCTTACTTTTCCAGTCACTACATCTAATAGAGTTGATTTGCCTGCTCCATTAGGGCCTATCAGGCATCTAAGTTCTCCTTTATCCATAGAAAAATTGAGATTATTTAATGCCTTGAATCCGTCAAAAGAGACGATTACATCCTCAAGAAACAGGATTGTTTTTGAAACTACCAATATATTCCCTTCCGAATATTATCTATTAATCAAACTTAGAATTTTTTTCAGAGACCTTTTAAACAAACCAATTAGTCCGTCCGGTATAAACTGGACAACAAGGACGAACATCCCTCCTAAAAAATATAACCAGTAATCTGGATAATTACTTGTTAAAAAACTTCTCATCCAGTTTACACTTACTGCGCCAAGAATGGCACCACTTAATGTACCTCTTCCTCCAACTGCTACCCAAATGACCATTTCTATTGACGGGAGAACTCCTATTTTCCCAGGAGTAATTATTCCAACCTGAGGAACGTATAGTGCTCCAGCTATTCCTGCTAAAACGGCAGAAATAGCAAAAACAAATACTTTGTAATTGGAGGGAGTATAACCAGAATAGAGAACACGATTTTCAGAGTCTCTTATAGCAAGCAATATTTTTCCTGCTCTTGACTGAACTATATATTTGCAAATCATATAAGCAAGACAAAGAGTGACGGCAGTTGCTATATAGAGGAAACGTTGTGTTTCAACATCTTGCAATGAAAATCCTAGTATTTTTTTGAAATTTGTAAGTCCGTTAGTACCTCCAAGATTAATTTCATTCCTATTGAACACTAGCCATGCAGAGAGTGCTAATGCTTGAGTGATGATAGCAAAATAAACTCCTTTTACTCGTGTTCTAAATGCAAGAAATCCAAACAAAGATGCAAATATTGCGGGCACTAAAATTGCACATAACAATGTTATTGGAAAAGAGTGAAATGGTTCCCAAAAGAAAGGCAATTCTTTTACACGATTCCACACCATGAAATCAGGAAGCTTGCTTTGATATACACCGCTGGAGCCTATTGCTAACGATAAATACATTCCCATGCAATAACCGCCTAGTCCGAAGAACACTCCATGACCCAAGCTTAGTATTCCTGTGAATCCCCAAATAAGGTCAATTCCAAGGGCAAGGATTGCATAAGAGAGAAATTTCCCAAAGAGATTCAACGTGAAGTCAGATATATGGAAAAAGGATTCAGGTGACGTAAAAAAATTAAGAAATGGCATTATAAAAACAAAAAAAAATGCAAAAAGGAGGAGGGTAGCTTTCCCAATTCTTTTTTCAATATTTTGTTGAATAGGAAAACTTTGCATGAAAATTAAGCTCCTCGACTTCTGACAGAAAACAGGCCTTCAGGTCTTTTTTGTAAGAACATTATTACTAAGAAAAGAATAAGTACTTTTCCAAAAACAGCACCCATCCAAGGCTCAAGAAATTTATTCAATCCTCCTATTCCTAATCCAGCTACAATAGTTCCAAATATTTTTCCTACGCCACCGGTTACAACTACCATGAAAGAATCAACAATATAATTTTGTCCTAAATCAGGGCCAACATTTCCTACTTGACTTAAGGCCGCACCCGCTAGCCCGGCAAGTCCTGCTCCCATAGCAAAAGTCAGAGAATCCACTCTTCTAGAAGGAACTCCGAGACAACTACTCATCTCTCTATTTTGTGTAACTGCCCTTATACGCATACCGGAACGTGTTTTGAATAGAAACATAAATGTGCCTGCGACACAAAATAAAGTTAAAAAGACGATAAAAAGGCGATTGTATGGAAATTGCACACCGACTAGCATATGATATCCACCTCTAAGCCAGGAAGGAGAAACTACGCTTACGTTTTGTGCGCCGAATATTTGCCGCACAAGCTGTTGGAAAATTAAACTAATTCCCCAAGTCGTCAAGAGAGTTTCAAGGGGGCGTCCATACAAAAAACGAATAATTGATATTTCCATTAAATATCCAATAGTTGCTGAAACTAGAAATGCTGCAGGTAATGAAAATAAAAAATAATAACCAAAGAAATCCATTGGAAGATAGGTTGTGAATATTCCCTGAACTAGAAATGTTGAATATGCACCAAACATCATTAATTCCCCATGAGCCATGTTAATGACTCCCATTAGACCAAAAACTACGGCTAGTCCAAGGGCCATGAGTAAAAGGATTGAGCCTAGGCTTAATCCTCGAAAAATTGTGTCTATAGAGAAGATCCAACTTTTGTATGACTCGATCTTCTCTATTGCTTCTTTAGCGGCAACATGAAGCTCTTTTTGTTCTTTAGAGTATTTCACTTTATTTTTATTGCCTTCATTTGCTATTTTTTTAAGATATACAAGTGAGTTTAATCCATTAATATTTCCTAATTTAATGGCTGCGTTTTTTCGTACTTCATCAGAGGAACTTTTCAATTCAATAATTGCTATTGCTTCTTGAAAAGCATTTTTGCTTAACCAATGGGTTTCTTTTTCTAACGCATCTTTGATTACAGGAATAAACTTAGCGTTTCCTAATCTGGCCATTCTAGTAGATGCAGCTCTCCTAATATTAGGATCTTTCGAATAGAGTTGACCTGTACTTTGTAGGATTAAAATATAAGGACGTATTGCACGTCGGAGTCTCCGGTTAGCCCTGATCTCTTCTAAAGAAGATTCAGGAACAAATACATTAGTTTTGGGAGATTTAGCATTAGAGATTATTGTTTTTCCATACGGGTTGAAAATAGGGAACACCTCAACATTTCCTTTTTTGACTCCATCCCCAGCGATTACAATTTTTTTACCTTTGGGAGAGTCCCAGACAAACAGACTCCCTTCTCTTAGAGCCTGAAGAAGTGGAAGTAACTTTGGATCTCCTCTTTTGGCCAAAGACAAAAAAATCTGTTTTTTCTTTTTTTTACTTGAGATAATTAAATCATCTATTTCTTTTTGAATTCCAAGAGGGATTGATTCTGCTGGACTAACATAGGTCGTAAGAACAGAAAAAAAGAGAATAAGTGGTAAAACTACTCTTTTGTTTGAATATTTCATTTTATAGGTAAGTGATAGTGGGATAAAATTTCATTTTATTCCACTATCTACTTCTCCTCTCCAGAAGCAATCAGCAAAATATATTTTTCATGGAAATGATTGTTCTGGTTATTTTTTATATGTTCCTTTGTGATCTACCCAATCACAACCTTTGTCTGGACTAGTGTATTTACTCCAGGGCTGAGGTCTTACCAAACCTTTTGTTGCATTAACAACCCGGAATTGTCCATTTTTCTTAATCTCACCAATTAAAACCGGTTTGTGAAGGTGATGATTTCTTTCATCAATTTTTTTGAAGCCACCAGGAGCATTAAATCCAGTTCCATAGGTTGCTTTTCGAACTGCATCAACGTTGGTAGTTCCAGCTTTTTCTACTGCTTTTTTATAAATATGAACACCAAGATATGCAGCTTCGATTGGGTCGTCTGTTACTCTGCTAGTTCCTCCTGGGAGTCCTTTCTTTTTGCAAAAGGTTTTGAAATCAGCAACAAATCTTTTGTTTGCAGGTGTATTGATCGATTGGTAATAATTCCAAGCCGCAAGATGTCCTACAAGTGCTTTTGTGTCCATTCCTCTCAATTCATCTTCTGCAACACTAAATGCCATTATAGGGCAGTCTTCCGATCGCAATCCTTGATTTCCAAATTCTTTATAGAAAGGAACATTACTGTCTCCATTAATTGTACTAAGAACAGCAGCGTCACCAGAAGAAGCAAAATTCTTAACTTTACCCACGATGGTCTGGTAGTCCTGGTGATGGAACGGGGTATATTCTTCCATGATGTTTTTTGCAGGCACACCTTTTGCAAGAAGATATGCTCTTAGAATTTTGTTTGCTGTCCTTGGAAATACATAATCAGTCCCAAGAAGGTAGAATTTTTTAAATCCTCCTCCATCTTCACTCATTAAATATTTTGCAGCGGGAATAAGTTGTTGATTTGGTGTGGCTCCAGTATAAAATACGTTTTTAGAACATTCTTCTCCTTCGTACTGAACAGGATAAAACAGGAGACCATTGTTTTTTTCAAAAACAGGCAGCACAGACTTTCTGCTAACCGATGTCCAGCAACCAAATACTACGTCCACTTTATCTTTTAAAAGAAGCTGTTTTGCTTTCTCTGCAAACAGATCCCAATCTGAGGCTGGATCAACGATATAAGGTTTAATTGGCCTCTTCATAATGCCGCCAGAGGAATTAATTTCATCCACGGCCATCATTACAACGTCTCTGAGAGAAACTTCACTGATTGCCATGGTCCCACTAAGTGAATGCAGTATTCCTAGTTTAATAGGAGTTGCAGCACGTATTACATTTGGGAAAGCTAAGCTACTTGCAGCAATAGCTCCTATCCCTGCAGTAGCTGTTTTTTTCAAGAAATCTCTTCTAGAATTTTGCAATTGCGTTTTTTCTGTCATTTTCAAATTCCTTTATTTAAATTAGAAAATATCATAAGGTTTTGTTAATTCATTTTTTACTATATTCTCTTTATGTTTCCTCTTTTTAAAGAGTTTGTTTCCATTAGTTTAAAACTATGTTTCGAGTTTGTTTCGTACTCCAATTTTTTTTGACGATGTGTATTTTTGCAATTATTTTTATTTGCTTGAACGGAGATTTTTATGAAAAAAGCAGAAGAGTTTCTCACTGTTAAAACAGAAGAATTAGAATGGGAAGATGGAACAAAAGTGATTGGTCTTCCTCCAGGAGTAGAAGTGAAAATTGTTGCTGAAGGAATTGATGAAGTATCAGAAAGAGTGGATAAATTTGTTAGATTCCCACCCGGATATACGGAACCTTTGCATACACATGATCATTTGCATAGTACCTTAGTCATTGAAGGTGAAATGCATGTACATAACAAGATATTGAAACCAGGGGATTTTGTTTTTGGAGGTCCCGGAGAACAACATGGTCCTTACCATTATCCAGTGGGATGTACAGTTTTTTCCTGCAGCAGGGCAGCAAAAATGAATCAAATTCATAGAAATCCCGAAGCAGAGTATGGGAGCGATCTAACGAAAGGTCATTAAAATAAAAATTGTCTCGTGAAGGAGTTCATGGTGGAATATATAGGCGGGTTTTTCGCATCAAATACGGAAGACATTGATTGGGCAGATGGTTCTCAAATATTGGGATTGCCTGAAGGTGTGAAAATGAAAATGATTAGGGAAGGGTATGATGAGGTTTCCGATCGCTCAGAAAGAATCACTATGTTTCCTGTTGGCTATGTAGAACCGAGACATGAACATGATCATTATCATAGTATTTTTATTTTAGAAGGAACCATGCTTGTCGATGGAGAAACTCTTGGCCCTGGTGATTATGTATATGGAGGAGGTCCAGGAAATGCCCATGGTCCATATGAATATCCAGAAGGTTGTAAAGTTTTTTTATGTACAAGGGCAAAAAAGAATAACCATATTCACAGAGAAGTCACAGAATAGAAATAAAGAGAAACAAGTCTTTAAATGTAAAATTTCATCAATATTAATTCCACAAAATAGGAGTAGTTGAAATGTTTCTTGTCCGGAATTATTTTGTGTTGATAGTTCTTTGCTTTATTCTGTATCCTACAAATTCACAAGGAAGAGGACCGTCCTGTGAGAAATGTATCAAGCTCGAAGGCTTTGTAAGTTTTACACAGATTTCAAAGGAGGTTCGCTCGATGACAGGCTTTCTCATTTTATTATACGGGAAAGATAGAAAATATCGGACAGAGGAAAATATGGAATTAATGGTAGAAATTCAAAAAAAAAGAGGGGTAATTGAAACAGAACTAATCCCCACATTTATTGGAGGTGAAGATTGTCCAGAAATTGATGAGGGGTGGGCGATAGACTACTCACATAAACGGCCATGGCCGGCTCTTCACAAAGGCGTGGATATTCCACAAAACGAAGGGACACCCGTAAGGGCTGTTGCTGAAGGTGTCGTGGTTGGTAAATTTATGAATAAATGGAACATGAAGGGAATAGAGATAATGCTGCGGCATACACCGGAACAAACGGGTTTACCATACTGGACTTATAGTCAATACACTCACCTTTTGGAATTGCCACAATTAGAAATAGGAGCCCATGTAAAAATAGGGGAAGAAATTGGAAAAACTAGCAATACTGGAAAAATGGGAAGGAAACCTAGGCGAGACGCGCTACATTTTGCAATTTGGTACAGCGAAAAACCAAGCTGGTCTAATAATGGAATAGTAGTGCTCCCCAAAGATGGTTTTTTTATGGATCCCAATGCGTTCTATAGATTAAAACCACCATACAAATATCAGGAAGTGTTCAAACTACCAGAGGAACAGAAAAATGTGCCTGTTCCCAATATGCGAAAGAATGGTACTTTTGTTCCGCCTGGAACCAAACGGATCTGGCCTTATGCGTGCGACTGATAGAAATTGAAAAATTAATTGTAGAAATAGAAAGTCTAGGAAAATTGCAAAATAAGGGTGTTGCACCTTAAATAAAACTTTAAGAGTTTATATATGAAAAAGCCTGTTAACTCTCGTAAAATGAGTTCTATTCCAGGGAGTCGTTCAATTGATCAGGACGAATTACCGCGTGAGGGTGTAGTTTCACTCCTGATGGCGGAAACAGAAACAATTGGAGAAGGAAGTTTAATTAAGGTTGGAAGGTATAGGCATTTTGAAGTTTTTTCAGATGAACTTCCTAGAAGCGGTGGTACAGATTTGCATCCTCAACCGCTAACTTATATTTGCATGGGAATTGGTTTTTGACTTCTTACGCAATTAGCAAGATTTGCTAAAATGATGAAAATTGAAATTCAGAAAGCTTCTTGTAAGGTTGAAATGGAATATTTTCGTGAAGGGTCAGTATTAAAAGGAACAGTTCACTCTCGATGGACTCAAGTTCGTTCTTTTTTGAATTTCGATTCTAAAGCTCCAAGTGAACGTTTGTCTCTTCTTATCAGAAATGCGAAGGGTGGATGTCATGCTGAAAGCCTCGTCAAGTATCCGGTTCCTATACACAGCAAAGTGGTAGTGAATGGCAAAGAATTTAAATTTCTCAAAAATGAAAATAATGACGAAGATAACATGAAAGAAGACGGTGTTTAATATACCTACTATATAAAACAAAAGTATGAGGAGTGAATACATGGGAAGATCTAGAATAGGTGAAGATAAACTAGCTAAGACTGAAGTGAGAGACGGTTTTCGAGTTGATTGGGATGTGCCGATCGAGATGGATGATGGATTGGTACTGCGTGCTAACGTTTACCGGCCCAATGACAAGGGCAAATATCCTGTAATCCTATCCTATGGACCTTATGCCAAAGATCTCGCAATACAAGACGGTTATCCAACCGTTTGGGATCATTTTTCCTCAGAACATCCAGACGCCATTGCCGGATCGTCTAACATTCATCAAAGTTGGGAAGTAGTAGATCCTGAACAATGGGTACCCGACGGATATGTTTGCGTGCGCGTAGATTCACGTGGGGCCGGCCGCTCGCCTGGATATATAGATCATTTTTCACCGCGTGAGACAAAAGATTTTCATGATTGTATTGAATGGGGCGGTCAACAGCCTTGGTCAAGCGGCAAAGTCGGTCTCGCTGGAATTTCCTACTACGCGGTTAATCAATGGCAGGTGGCAGCGACACGTCCAAAGTACCTTGCCGCCATGTGCGTGTGGGAAGGTTTTAGCGATTTCTACCGCGAGTTTTCATACCATGGTGGCATCCACACCTCGTTTGTTGCTAACTGGTATGATTTGCAAGTCAAGACCGTACAGCATGGAGTTGGTAAACGAGGACATAAGAGCCGTGTTACTGGGGAACTCGTTGCTGGACCGAAAACTTTGTCGGAAAACCAACTGGAGAAGAATCGTGCGAATATTGACTATGACTTAACTTCACACCCGCTCAACGACGAATTTTATGCCGCACGTAATGCGGATTTTTCAAAAATTGAAGTACCTTTATTGTCCGCCACTAGTTGGGCTGGCCAGCCGTTGCATCCACGCGGCAATTATGTCGGTTACCTAAAGGCTGGCTCGAAACAGAAGTGGCTAGAATGCCATAACCTTGAACATTGGACACATTTCTATACCCGATATGGACGTGACCTGCAAAAGCAGTTCTTTGCTTACTTTCTAAAGGGCAAGAAGAACGGCTGGGACAAAAAGCCAAAGGTCATGTTGAACGTGCGCCGACCGGGAGAACATGTCACGCCTCGTGGCGAGAACGAATGGCCACTGAAGCGGACAAAGTGGACTAAATTCTATTTAGATCTGGCGCATATGACTCTCGAAGGTAAGAGAACATCAAAGAATACGTCAATATCCTATAAAGGAATGGGCAGTGACGGGGTCACTTTTATCATGCCACCTATGGCAAAAGACACCGAATTATGCGGTCCGATAGCATCAAAAATATTCATTTCCTCGGATACAAAAGATGCCGACATGTTTCTGATACTGCGGCTTTTTTCACCGGATCTTACAGAGGTTACCTTTAAAGGCACAGTGGATCCTCATACGCCGATTGCTCAAGGTTGGTTGCGTGCTTCGCATCGAAATCTCGATAAAAAGCAGTCGAAACCCTACTGGCCGTGGCACACACATGACAAGAAACAACCTCTGAACCCGGGTAAAGTGTATGAACTCGATATTGACCTGCATCCAACAGGTATTGTCGTGCCGGCTGGTTACCGACTTGCACTGACGGTGCGAGGCAAGGATTATATCTGGCCTGGTGCCAAGATGCAGGATGAGGAGTTCACTCTGTCGAATTTTGCTAAACCACTGACAGGGTGCGGACCGTTTCTTCATGATGATTCGCGCGACCGTCCAAAAAAGGTTTTTGACGGCAATGTGACCCTGTACACTGGTCCGGTACGTCAAGCCTATTTGATGTTACCGATAATTCCTCCAAAAAGTGCAGGAAAAAAGAATAAATAGGCGTAGCAGTAGTTTCTTCGACCTATGCCCTTCTTGGAAGAATGTTTTTCACGTATGTGGAAGGGTAGAAATTTAAATATTAATTGTAAAATTTAAAATTGATGGAACGTATAGGAGGTCTACGACATCACCGGAGAACTTCACAAACTTACTGGGCTAGAAGCGGCGGCAAAGATTGCAGCAGGGGAGATTTCTTCCGTCGAACTAGTGCAGGACTGCCTGGAACAGATTGCAAGGCGTGAAGACGACGTAGCTGCATGGCAATATATTGATACGGAGTACGCTCTTTCAGAAGCGCGACGGGCTGATGAGTTAGATCCCATAGGTCCATTTCATGGTGTTCCTTTTGGTGTAAAGGACATTATTGAAACGGATGACTTGCCAACAGAATATGGTTCTGAAATCTTCAAGGATAACCAGCCATATAGGGACGCTGCCTGCGTCGATGTTATGCGCAGATCGGGGTCAGTCCTAATGGGAAAGACTGTCACCACTGAATTTGCTACTTACCAATGGGGAAAGACACGAAATCCATACGATCCTGCAAGGACACCAGGTGGATCATCAAGTGGTTCAGCAGCAGCAGTGGCCGATAAGATGATCCCGCTAGCATTCGGTACTCAAACTGCCGGATCCTTGATTAAACCGGCTTCATTTTGTGGGGTACACGCTTTTAAGCCAACACATGGCAGTGCAAATTTTGATGGAATTTTCGAGTTAGTGGCACGTTTAGACACACTCGGATTTATGGCTCGGTCAGTAGATGATTTGGCAATTTTCTATAATGTCGTTCGTGATAAGGAATTTTATTCACGGATTTCGGATGATATCGAAGAGCCTTTACGCATCGGTGTCTGCCGGACATTTGATTATACCGCAGCAGAGACAGATTCTATCCATGCAGTAGAAAGTGCAGCAGATCGTTTAGATGAACTAGGTGTCCAAGTAACCGAATATTCTCTTCCCGAACATTTCAGAGATCTCGCACAAACACACAAAACGATTCATGACGCTGGTCTAGCCTTAAGTATGAAGGACATTCATCAAAATCACGGAAATAGAATAAGCGATCAATTGCGGGCTATGCTTGACAATGGCGCTTCAACTTCTTCTCAGGATCTTGCAAATGCAACGTCCCATGCTGATAGGTGTATCGTAGATTTTGCATCAGTGACATCAGAATATGACGCACTACTTACCATGAGTGCCCCCGGAGAAGCCCCTGAAGGATGGACAACTGGAAATTCAATATTTCAAATTGTATGGACGCTACTGCAGGTGCCCTGTCTCACACTTCCATGGACGACAGGGGTTAGCGGAATGCCAATAGGGATTCAGTTGATTGGGCGGAAAGGAGACGATGAACAACTCCTACGTCTTGGCAAATGGGTAGATGCACGGAAAAATTAAGTGAAGTGATGTATACAATTCTTCATTAAATCATCCTAGAAATTTCATAATTAAGCTATCCGAAGCATATCCATTAGGCGGCAAGTATCATCTAAATTTTCCAGTTCATTGATGGTGGCTATGATTCTATTAATACGTCTTTTTGGAAGTTTCTCATTTGCGTAAATTCTAAACTTTTCTTCCACTTCAGGAAACGAAACAGGATTTTCTGGTGCACCCAGCGGATGGTCAGTTTGGCAGGAAAGGATGCTTCCATCTTTTATTTCTAATGTAATGGCACATTGTTGGCCGGTTAATACAGGGTCATATCCTACAATAACTTTTTTAGCTGCAAAATTTCGTAAAACAGAATTGTTATAACATTTTGGTTCGAACTGTGCCAAAGTAAGTTCTCTGTCGCGAAGAACTACAGCACTCGTATAGTGAGCAGATAACAAGGCTTGAAATTTGGCTTCGTAATTTGCAAACACACCATGCATTTTGTACTGAGTTTCACTTAGCTTTACTTTAACGGTCTTTATCTTATCAAATGAAAATTCGTTTTCTTTTACTAAATTTGTCAACGCTGTCACCAACCCCTGTAATCCAGTAGCCGCGGGCCACATTCGAAGTGCAATTTGCTGAAATTCCCAACGGACACCCAATCCTTTGACTACTCTTTTAGGTTTACCTCCATTGGAGTATGTATTGAAAAGCCCGCCATCTTTAGCTGTTAATATCTCCTTGCTAGCTGCAAAATTATCTTCAGCCAACAAGGCGGCCATGACACCAGATAAACTTCCACGACATTGATGGAATTTAACGGTTGGAGTCCCCCAGGCTGCAAAAGTCCCGGCTGCTTGGCTACCAGCTAATCCAAAAGCAAGTGTCATTTTTTCAGCATTGAATTTACGAAGATTAGCGACTGCCGCAGCAGCACCAAAAGGGCCAGTTACGCCAGGCCCATGCCAACCACGAGCTCGAAAAGCGGGATAATCCAAGCCAATTCCTATACGACAGGCGACCTCACATCCAATTGCTACTGCTGTGATGAGTTCACTTCCGTTTTTGTGGTCAAGTTCAGCGATAGCAAGTGCTGCTGGTAAAATCTCCGGCATTATGTGTGTGAGAGTTTCACGGTGAGTGTCGCACATGGTAACTGCCGTAATGAGGTAGGAATTCAATAAGACGGATCCGGCTAATGATAGTTTTCTTCCTCCTATCACACTACTTTCTTTTGAAAGTGCTATAGAGGTAGCTAGGGTACGAAGCTTTGTTGTTTCTTCACTATTCTCGCCAGCAAGAGCGCAAGCTAAAGCGTCCATGATTAGTAGTTTGGTGAAGTCAGTTACTTCTTTGGGAATTTTTTTGTAGGTTAGGTTTGAAGCAAAACTAGCCAAATCAAAAGTGATATTTTTAGACATAGAAATTATCTTTCTTCCTGTTATTTGTTATTTAAAGTTTAAGACCTTACGATCAAAAATTTGCAAAATGTCTTTAGTATAATATTATAATTATAATCTAAGTGAAAATGACAGCTATACCTTAGTTTTTGTCACTAACTAGTACGTCGAAGCTGAATCTTGAAGTGTCGTTTTGTCTGAATATAAGTTCTTTACACCACACACTATTAAAGCAAATTGTCAGATAAAGTTTTGTGATTGTTAATAAAGCGGTTGAATACGAGAAGAATGCTATTACAATGTAAATTGAGCAAACGACACATTTTATTTTGGATCTAGATGGCGGAGTTTTGGAGCGACCTGTTCCATAAATAATCGCATTGAATTTGCGCGCTTTTCACGGGTTGCCCAATCTTTTCCAGTGACGATCAAGAGTGTTCCAAAACCGCCTGATTCGTCGTAGAATTTTTTCAGCTTTTCTGTAACTGTGTTGCTGTCTCCCAAGATGTAAAAGCCCGACTTTACATAAGAGTCAATAGCGTTTTCATTGTTGGGAACTTCGAGGTTGTATAGGTTTTTCAGCATTTTGAGGAAACCACGCTGATTTTGTACACTGGTTTCATAAGCTACTGATGCTCGAAGGTCATCGACTGCTTCCTGTTCTGAATCTGCTAAATAGATAATGCGTGATACGGAGATGTTCCTCTTTGGCGATTTTTTGCCTGCGGATAGTGCGTAGTCAGTATATTTCTCGCCTTTCTTACGTACGCTTTCTGTGGGTTCTAGAAATGCAGAAATTTGCGTATAGCCACGCTCAGCTGAAAGCTTGATCATATCTTCAGTTTGAGAAGCCGTCGCCATAGGGATTTGCGGTTTTGTCAGCGGTTTTGGTAGGGCTATGACATTTTTCCCTTTCCAATGTTTTCCAATCCAATCAAAGGGTTCGTCCTCGTTCCAGCATTTCAAGATGAAGTCAAGGGACTCCCTGAGACGGGCATGGCGGTTTTCATAAGACATTCCGCGTTCCTCGGAAAAAAGCGGTGTTGGGAACCCCGTACCGTATCCAAAGATGAAACGGTTTCCACCTAGCAGGTGGTCAATCACTGCGGACTGGATCGCGATGTCCAAAGGATGATGTAAATGAATCAGTTTGACAGCGGCACCCATGCGGATATTCTTAGTCAAGGCTGCAGCTTTACACATCATCAATTCTGGGGCTGGGATCGTGTCCACTTTGCCAATATAGGGAAGTTCACCATGATGTTCACTGATATAGGCGTCTTTGAACCCAAGTTTATCTGCTAGTACTATCTCTTGAATGTCTTCTTCATATGTTTGTGCGGCAGTAGTGTGGGGTCGAAACCCATTGGAGAAAATCCCGAATTCCATTTTCGATCCTTAAAGTTCAGGTTATAATTTTTTTTCAAGAAGCCATTTTAAGACTTCCCATGTAGAGTCTAAGTCTTCCTGATTGTATTGAATAATTTCTCTGATGAGTTGTTTTTGTCTTGCTTCATCATTGTTTTCTTTGGCTTCGAAATATTTTGCGATTGCCCAATCTCCGCCATATTCTTCTAGGGTTCTTTTAAATCCTATATGTTGTTCTATAACTTTTAATTTGTAAGCTTCTCTAGGTATGGCGATAGAATTTACCGCTATTGGATAAAGATCGAGAAGATTGTTCTTAATTCTTTCAGCAATACCTTTCGTGTCCCCATATCTGTCAATGTATTTATTGAGTTTTGTTTTTTCATAATGTGAATAGTGAACAAAAGGGATATCTCCATGTTCTTGGAATATTTTGTTTGAATTTTTTAAAAAATCTTCCCAAGCTCTCTTATCTCCATCTTCTTCAAAACTCGCTACAGTTGGAAGAAATTTCCCTTTGTTTTTTCCATACACTTGTACTCCCCAAAGGTAAATCATTTCTTCATTTGCTAGATTCGAGGGAATTCCTTCAAGGTCAAACATCACGTAATTTTCATGAACGGGAATTTCAGGAGGTTGAATTAATATTTCCGTATTTTCGCTCAAAGCTTTAGCATTACGTAATATTGATTCTGCTGATTTTTTTCCAACACGTTGAATACCTTTTTTGGCAACTTTTTTGAATCCGATAAACTTTTCTACCGTAAAAAAATCGTTCATTTCGTCGTAAGTTTTTATTCCTTTTTTTCGTAATGCAATGGCAAGGGATTGATCGATGCCAATCACGAGGGATATGTCATGTTTTTCTTGCGCTTTGGTCCAGCAATGGTGATTAAATTTACAATTGCCGCATTTACTTACTCCAACTGGACTATAAGGAGCATTTTTATATTTACGCATACGTACAATTTCTTTTAATGCTTCGAGTGATTTTTCCCCACCATCATATGGTATTGATTCAATTTGATTGGATTTTGTAAATATTTGAATATCAAATGGTTTTGTTTTGAAATTTTGTTCAAAAAGCCATGCGAACAGAGTAATTTGCAATTCTATATTACGATTGTCTTCTTTTAGGTTCTTTATCATTTTACAGTCACGGATAATATATTCATTTCCTTCTAAAATAAAGAAATCTGCTTCTCCATAAATTTCTATTTCAGTTTCCTCTAAGACGGTTTTAAAGTGAAGAACGGGTTGGTAAATAATCTTTTCTTTGTCCTCAACCGCAAAGCACGTCTCTTGATAGCGCTCTTCCAAACTTCCTTCTCTAAGATCCATGACGTCACCTAGTGAGTGAAGATGATTTCTTTCGTGTTGTTTCCCATATTTCGCAATGAGTTTTTCTAAGGAGTCAGGTTCGGATTTCGGTGTTCCTATAGAATCAAGGTAAATACGTAAACTGCAGTATTCTGGCTTATAGAGAGTACTGATATCTCTAGTAGTAATTTGCATCTATATACCTTTTAGATTGAACTCTAGTTTTGTATTGTATTTTTTTTCTAACTCCAAAAGAAATTGTATTGTTTTTTCAGAAACTGGAACTCCATTCTGTCTCATGTTTTTTTCTCTTTTTATGGCCATATGCCCAGGTATTTGTATAGGCTTTGACGGGTCCATAGGGGTAGAATTTTTTATTTCACGAATACGCGCGTCCGTTTCTTTTTTAAAATCTTTTAAAGGTTGAAAAAGGTCTGGTTTGATTGCAAAGAAAGCTTGTCCGGTATTTGTAGGTGACTGAAAGTCGGCGTTAAAGTCAACTACATTACTCCCAAAATTAGCTTTATTCATCACTCCAGCCATAATTCCTACAATTAGGTTAAGACCGTATCCTTTGTGTCCGCCTATAGGGAGCAAGAAGCCTTCGCTAGCTTTTTTAGGATCTGTTAGTGGGCTCCCATCTTTGTTAAGCATCCATCCTACTGGCATTTCTTTTTCCATATCTGCATAGACTTTTACTTTTCCGTAAGAGGTTTCGGTGGTAGCTATGTCTAATACAATAGGATCTTCTTCTCCTGCTGGTACAGAGAACGCTATTGGATTTGTGCTGAGTAGCATATCGGTCCCGCCCCATGGTGGCATGTGGTTTGCGTTTGCTACGGCCATATATATACCAATGAGATCGTGTGGTAGTGTCATGGCAACATATACTCCAGCTGCTCCTGCGTGATTGCTATTTTGAATTCCTATCCAGGCAATTCCTGATTCTTTCGCTTTTTTGATGGCTAAATCTGCACCGTGCGTCATCACCAGTTGTCCGAATCCATTGTCGCCGTCTATAAGAGCACTTACAGGAGTTTCATGCAGTACTTTTACTTTCGGATTGATATTATATCCGCCTTCATGAATTCTCCTCATGTACGGTGGGAGACGAAAGATACCGTGTCCGTGCATTCCCCTTAAGTCTGCATCTATCATTCTTTTTGATATGGTGTCTGCATCATCTTCTGGGATAAACTGTGATATAAGAGTTTGTCTGATAAAATTTATTAATTCGTCGACATCGTAATTTTGATTCATGAAAGCTCCGTTTTTTTGGAAAAATGTTCAAGATTCTTGCCACAGGAGATAGTTTTTAATGAAAAAATTACTGAAATTGACATTACTTTTATTAATGTTATTTATCTCCAGTTCGGCTTTTGCGGAGAAACTTTCTAATTCTATCTCAAAAAAAGATTTACATGAAATTATTAAAAAATATTTAATGCAAAATCCAGAAATTGTAGAACAAGCGCTTATATCTCTAAAGAAAAATAGACAAAAGGAAAAAGATCGAATTATAAGTCAGAAGATTAAGAATAATAGAAAGGATATTTTTCTCGATTCGAGCAATCCGATAAGTGGCAACCCTAATGGAAAGATAGTAATTGTAGAATATTTTGATTATCGGTGCGCGTATTGTAGATCTTCTTTTTCTGTAATAAAAAACGTTCTTAAAGAAAATAAAGAGGTAAAAATAGTACATAAGGAGTTACCTATCTTAGGGAAACTCTCTATGCTTGCTTCGAAAGCTGCTCTTGCTTCGCATATACAGGGAAAATACGAAATTTTTCATTCAAAATTAATGAAAGTGAATTTTAAAAATCTCGACAAAATATATTCACTTGCAAAAGAATCTGGATTAAATCTTTCATTGTTGAAAAAAGATATGTTTTCGAAAAAGATAGAAGAGTCTATTCTTAAAATTAGAAAACTTGCGATTCATATTGGGGTTCGCTCAACACCCACTTATGTAATTGGTAACAATATTTATCCAGGAGCTCTTGATAAGAAACACTTAAGATTAATTATTTCTAAATTAAGTAAAAACAAATAATTACATAGGATACCTAAAGTATATGTCTGATTTTATT
>JAZAHK010000014.1:0-6837 GCA_036231405.1 Nitrospinota bacterium | reverse complement strand
AGAGACATACGAACCCCCAAAAGAGATAAACGGGAGATGGGTGAACAAACAAGCTCCTCTTCTCGAAAACTATCGAACAAGCAACGCTGTTACAAATTTCATGAATGTAATGGCAGGTACGAAGTTGGAGATGAACGAGGTAGAGGGCAGACTCTACGGTCCCGTTAAGGCGAAGGGAAACCAGTGGCTGGAGAAAATAGAAGAAGCTGTCACCATACTGAGAAAAGATTTCGTAGATAACGAGATAGTTGTACTCTCACCGGAGAGAGAGTTCATTGCCCAAAAGTTCGAAGAGCTTAAACAGACAAAACTGTTCGGCATTAATTTCATCCTTGATCTCTACGACAAAAGCTACGTCGATCAAGAAGAAATATTATTTTCTTCAGTTAGACGATTCACAGGAAGACAGAGTAAGGCTGTCATTTTGTTACTACCAAGTAAGCGTGAGTTGGAGAAGGACATTTTTGACAATTATGAGGAACTTGCGTTCATCGGCGCAGGAAGAACCCAACACTCCCTCTATATAATCCATTCCCCGGGCATAGATAAAGAATTGAACTTTCATCTGTTGGATTCATGATTGGCAAGGAGGAGGAAGATTATTTCCTTTCTAATCTAGATAAATATCAACCAACGAATATCGACCTCGACAAGCAGAGAGAGAGCAATCATAAATTGTACGGGATTTTCGAGACAGACGAAGAGAGAAAAAAAGAGGAGTATAAAAAGATGCAATTTAGTAAAGAATATCGACCCTGTAACTGCAAAAAAGAGTCACTTTTTAACATCGATGAAGCCACCGAAAAAATAAAGTTAAGCCGTGAATCAATATATGTCTGTACTTCTACTAAGCAGTACAGAATCTATCATACGACAAGTAACTAGTTTCCACCAAGATACTTCTCACGAAGTTCCTGATGGATAGATGCTATCCTTATATTGGCAGGATGTAGGTCACTCCATCCCTCTGCTCCAGCATAACTAGCCTCATTACAAGACGAAGCTATCCGATTGACCTGTTTGGAAAGTTCGACATCATTAAATTCCTTAAGGATTATCTGGCCCAACGTATTGATTGTTCCCTCTAGGACACTCACGCCCATTTCACAGTCCTTTCTTTAGAGATATTTTAGTATGTAAATGTAAGAAAATTGTAGAAACTGTCATACATGAAATATAGAATGATTTAATCATGGGTAATTATATATTGAGTAAAGACGACAAATCGGTGATAGAATTCACCGAAAAAAGACTACTTCCTATTGCTAACGAGGTTACCAACTTCTACAGCCATTGGACAAAATCGGACGAGGAGGAGCATCTCCAAAAAGCTTTCCTGTACGAATGTAGGCAACAAAATATAAAACTCACCAGGGAGGTTGCCATAACTCAGTACTATAAAGATCTTGCATTCACCGAAAAAGAGCTTGATTTCTTCGTTTTCCCAAAGCAAAGCAAGATTACACTTCCTTCGGGTATCTTCATCGAGACCAAGGCGGATTACCAGGATGATACTGGTCAGACCAAACTTGATGGGAGATATCAATTGTTCAGATATCTCTACTCATCTTCACACAATCCAGACGAGAATCTGAGGGATGCCGATTACGGGATATTCCTCATATGGGGACAAAACTACGATCACCGACAGTTCCAGAATATGGAAACCTTATCCATCGTGGAGAATAGTGTTGATGCATATATAGAACTATGGAGGGCGGTAGACGAAAAAAAGACCAAGTTCACGAAAATATATCAGTCTAAGGCTGTAGAGATTGGAGTTGATTCTCTCAGTAAGGACGAGTTGTTGAGACTCTGTCTAGAGAACGGTATTGATCACAAAAGCTCGGAGACCAAAGGTGACCTGGTAGAGAAACTCAAAGAGAACGGTATAAAAAGTCTATAGGGATTATGGATTATCAAAAAGAACTTAACCTGCCTTTTCCACTGAGAGACTATCAGAAAAATGGTGTTAAATTCTTGACGTCAAATTCCTCAGCTCTTCTTGGTGATGACATGGGTCTTGGAAAAACGGTTCAAGTAATTGTTGCACTAAAAAGTATTTATGAAAAAGAAGGTTTGTTTAAGTGTTTAATTGTTGTACCAAACTCCCTAGTATCAAATTGGAAAAATGAGTTTAACACATGGTTCCCAGACGCATTATTAACAGTACTTAATGGAAATTTAGATGATAGAAATTATCAAATTGAAAGCTCAACTAGTTTTATACTTTGTACATACGAACAGATGAGAACTTCATTTAAACAAGACCATAATTTAGGTAATTTTGATTATTTAGTTTTTGATGAAATTCAAAAAATTAAAAACTCAAATTCAAAAACCTATTTATCTGCATATTTAATAAAATCTGAAAACATCTGGGGTATGAGTGGTACTCCACTTGAAAATTCACCTCAAGATGTTGTCAATATATTTTCAATTATCAAACCTTATCTGATACAAGACGGTTTCGAACAATTTGAAATTTCTGAAGCTATCACGCCATTCATGTTAAGAAGACTCAAAGTGGACGTTTTAGATGAGCTACCAGAATTAATTGAAGAAGATATATATATTGATATGCATCCTGAACAAAGAAAAGAATATAATCACGTATTTAATGAAAGATTAAATATCGACAAGAAGGATTCATCGAAACTTTTATCGCTTATCACTGAACTAAAAAAAATTTGTAACTACTCAAGTGAAAGTAATATTTCTTCTAAAGTCGATGTTTTGAATGACGTAATCGAGAATGTACTTTTAAAAAATGAAAAAATAATAGTTTTTTCACAATATGTCAAAACACTCGAATACATTCAGGACAGAATCTCTAAAACTTCCTCAATTTATCACGGTGGTTTGAGCGCAGAAGATAAAGATAAAATAATCTTAGATTTTAAAAAAAACGAAGAAAACAATATTTTATTGATGTCATTAATGGCAGGTGGTGTCGGTTTGAACTTACAGGAAGCATCAACAGTAGTTATGTTTGATAGATGGTGGAACCCTGCAATAGAAAGTCAAGCAATAGCAAGAGCTCATAGAATGGGTAGAAGAGAACCAGTCCATGCAATTAAATTTGTTACCCCTAGTTCTATAGAAGAAAAAATAGTCGAACTGCTGCATAATAAAAAAGAAATGTTCGACTTTATAATCGAGGGTGCGGTAAAGCGAGGTGAGGAGCAAAATTTATTAAAATTGCTTGAAATTGATGAAAATGAAGAAAAAATTTGAAATTTTACTAACTGAAGATGAAGAGTATGCTTTATATCAGCTTGCAGAAAAATTAGATATTGAAATAAACGATCTGATTTCAGAAGCAATTTTGACTAAAATTCGAAATAACGACATAAAATTCAAGGATAGTTAAATGACAAAGAAAAAATTTGTATCTAAAGAAGTAGACGTTGACAAAATTACAACGGGTGCATTTCAAGTGCGTGATAAAAATCCTTCTAAAAATATTGAACCTCTCTGTGCAGGTATCAAAAATATGGGATTGCTTCAGCCGATTGGTCTTGCTAAATCTGAACAAACAGAAAAATCAGACAAATATGACTATGAAATCCTATGGGGCCAAAGAAGACACCTTGCTTTCAAAAGATTAGGAATGAAAAAAATACCTGCTTTAGTATTGGACGAGGTCTTAACTAAAGCTCAAGGAAAAAAATATGCAATTCAAGAAAATATAATTAGAGAAGATATGTCAAGATCTGACATATGGAATACAATCAGAGAATTTTATATTGAATTTGATGATCCAGCAAAATGTGCCGATGAGTTTGGCATTCCATTACCTTTAGTTAAAGACGCACTAAAAGCCAATTTACTAGAGAGAATTAAAGGAGGTAAAGAACTATTTGATTTTGCTTTATCATTAGATATTCCTAAACAGACCGCATTTAAAGTTATTGACATTGTTAAGAATCCTGACAATGTGAGTGTTAACACAAAAAAAGGACAAAGTTTTTGTAAGATATTGTCCACAGAATCAACCACGATGAGAAATAAATTAATTGCTGCAGCGAAACGTACACCTAGCGGGGAACCTAAAGGGTGGTTAACACAAGCAAAAGCTGAAAAGAATTATAAGAAAAGAACCGTTGAGCTTGAAGAATCATTTGACGACGCACTAAAAACACTTTCAGACAAACTTGGTTCATCTCCAGAAGATATAATCTTAGAATCTGTTCTTGAAAAGCTTGAGTCAGAAGAACTTATCTAAAATTTTGTCACTCAAAGGTATTTCCCAAGATGAGATATTTATCCTTGATAGAAATATAGGAAATCAAGACTCTGGATTTTCAGCTCAAAATTCTTATCAAGATGTTGTAAAAGTTTTAATTAAGGCAATAAAGAAAGATAATACTTTAGAGGAAATAGCTTTAAATTTAAATCTTCAATCAACCACTATGCTTTACAGGCATATTTTTATTTTTGAAAATTTAGACGCAAAAATACACAAGTTCATAAGGTACGGAAGTTCAGAAGAATATAAAAATGATAAAAAAGGTATTTATATCGGGTTTCAAATGGCAAATGAATTAGCAAGGATACCAAAAAAACAACAATCTAAAGTTTATGACTTCATCGTACAAAATAAACTTAAAGGGTGGAATGAAATAAAATCTGTACGTGAATTACTAGAAAGAACCAATCTTAAAATCAATGAGATATTTGAAAAAGTTTTGGTCGAATCAGGTAAAAGTGACAATATCTACTCTCATATTATCAAAATTAATCTTGAAGAAGATTCTCCTAAATTATTTAGAATGGAACAAGTCGAAAAAAATAAAATTGCTAAAAAAATCGTTAAAAAACATTTAAAGGAAGATATTTTAGAAGTAAATCTTGCATATACAGTTTTAGAGATTGTTACGAAAGAACGAATCAAAATACCATCTTCAAAATTAGACAAAATTGATGAAGATATTAAAAATGAAATTAAAAAGTTTAAAATATCATGAAATTGAACTTTGGAGTAAAAGAAGATGGAACAATTTGTTTGGGTAGCAAAGTTGCATCGGACGGATTAATAAGTGAAGACATGGAGACCTTAGTTTTTTCTCATGCACATAGAGACCATCTCGAGCATTCCTTTATTGCTAATGCTTATACTTTAGATAAAAATGTTTTAATGACTGAAGAAACAAGACTGCTTGCAACCACATATGGCAACACAAATTTAGAAACAAATTTTCATTTGAATGTAATAAAGACAAGGGAACCGGAATCTTTTAATGGTTATTCGATTGAATTATTTGAGGCTAAACATATTCTTGGTTCGGTTCAAGTCCTTGTTGACTACGAGAAAGAAGGAAAATTTCTATATTCAGGTGATTTTGGTGAAAACGTAGTCGATATTCCACAAGCAGATTTTTTGATAATTGATTCAACATATAGTGAAATGTTTAATAGAAATGCTTGGAACCAAGAAACAGCATTTAGTGATTTAAGAAAAGAAATTAATGTGGCAATCCAGGATACCCCGGTTTATATAGTTGGAGATCCAGGTGTTTTAGAGATAGCACTTCATGAATTAGCATTTTGGGATAAAATTCCAAAAATAATCTCAAATGATAAAGAAAAAGAATGGGCAAAAATTTACAAATCTAAAAACTTTGACTTACCTGAAATAGTAAGTGAAGAATCTGATGAGGAAGAAACAAGAAGTCTAAAATTTGAGAATTTCATTCAAGTTTCCCACAACAGAAAAACTGTAGGAGATAACCCTGCCGGAAAATTGTTTGTTTTAAAAAATTTTGGAATTGACAGGCACGAACCTATTAACCAGATAAATAATAACAACTACCTGGTCGGAATTTCCTCACATGCTTTTGGAGAGTCTTTATTTCGTTATATTGAAAAAGTAAATCCTAGCGTAATAATAACTGATAGTTTTAGGGGTAAAAATAATTCCCATACATTAGCAAAAAGTATACAAGTAGAGATGGGAATAAAATCCTACCCTTCATCAGATGTTGAGATTATATAATCATAAAAATTATGGATAAATCAGTTGTCCTAGAAAATTTATCAAAGCTCCTTGGAAAAGAATTTAGGATTGATGATTTTTGTAAAACTTACAATTTTGAAAAAAAAGAATTTATCAAATTATTTTTTCAATTAGAAGATGGTGGAGATATTGAGTTTGCATTAACTGAAAATAAGGCCATACGCTTGATAAGTGTTCAAGGAAAACAAATTAGAAATCAAGACATACAGGAAGATATTTACGTATTTCCAAAAGATATAGACCTTTTCAATTTAACTCTTTTTGCAACAAGTTTAGAAATCGAGCTAAGAATTGAATTTGATAAGTGTATGTCCAATAACGAACAAATTGAAAAATTGAAAAAGATGTCTGAAGAAGAGATTAAAGAATATCTTCAGAAAAGAGCAGATTTCTTCGCCGAGGAAAATAGAAATGATTTAAAGCAAATCGAACAAGAAAAAAAGGCTCTTGCAGCAAAAAAACTTGAGCAGGAGGAAAGAGAATCTAAGAAATCTAAACTCACACCCTCTGAGAAGAAGAAGTTGGAGGAAATGCACAGAGGCCCCTTCAAGAAAGAAATAAAGAAGATAAAGAAGTCAGATGTTGAAGAAGATGAGAGGAAGAGAAAAATCTCGATAGAGCGTCAAAGAAATCATCTCAGATACGGAGTCTCTGAGACAAACAAAGAAAGATTCCAAAGAATCGAAAAAGAACGTGAGCAAGAAAGACTGAAAAAAAATGAAGAATACAAATTACGTTTGCAATATAGAAAAGAAAATGTCTCAAATTTTTCAATAGGAGAGGTGTTTTTTGGAGAGGTAGTTAAAGTACTTCCGTTT
>JAZAHK010000013.1:0-8811 GCA_036231405.1 Nitrospinota bacterium | reverse complement strand
TAAGATTTAGAATTTCTCCAAATAGAGGAAAAAGTTTTTGTAAAGGATCGAGAAAAATATTTGCAACTATAAGATCAATTTTTCCTGTCAATGAGTGTAGATATTTTTTTTCTAATGTTCCACAAATCACCTTTGATCTTTTACTTAATTTATTTAAACAAAGGAGTTTTCTAGTATTCTCAACAGCTTGAGGGTCAATATCAAAACCGATTCCTTTTTTTGCACCTAATTTAAGGGAAACTGCGGTTAATATTCCACTTCCACTTCCTACATCTAAGAAATAATTTGCCTCGCTTTTCAGAAGAAAATCTTCGATTGCAAGAAGCATAAGCCTAGTAGTAGGGTGCCTCCCTGTGCCGAACGATGAGCCAGGATTTAAAAGAACTTTAATTCTACCTTTAGGAGTTTTTTCCTTATTCCACGACGGTTGAATCCAAAGTTTTTTTCCAATTTTAATTGGACCATAACTATCTTTTGTTCTTAGTACCCAATCTGTCTCAGGAATTTTTTTCGTACTAAGAAAGTTTTCTGTGAATGATTGCTTAGAGAGTAAATCATTAATTTCCCTGATTTTCTCATCTACATGACTTTCGTTTTTTAAATAAGTTATTAAAGTTGTTTTTTCTTTTTTTTTTCGACATTTTGAATAGCAGAAACTCCGTATCTAAAAAAAAGTTCTGATATTAAATCTACGTACTCATTTGGAACATTAATACTTAATTCCAACCAAGAATTTTTTGAACCCACACTTTTCTTCAGTTTAGTAAGATTCTTTAGAAGTGAGATAGTCGGTGAGAGAATTCGCTGTCCAGTTAACTAAAGAAACTACACGGTCGTAACGCATTCTTTTTGGTCCAATAACCCCGACAGTGCCTAGGGGTCGACCTATAAAACTATAAGGCCGAGCAACCAAACTGCACTCCTTCGTATCTCCTATTGCACATTCAGAACCTATCAAAACGGTTGTTGTTGAATCCTCTATGCATTTATTTAGAAGTTTTACAATATTATTTTTTTCTTCGAATGCATTGTACAGTTCTTGTAGTTTTTCGAAATTATCTGCGAAATCTGGTTGCGAAAAGATTTTTGAAGTTCCTTCCATGTACAAGGTTTGGACTGAACCATTTTGTTCTTCATCAGAAAAAATTTGAGAACTCAATGAGAATGCTTTTTTGTAGAGAAGATCAAAGTCTCTGCCTTCCTGGTTCATTTCTTCAATTACTTTTTCTTTGATTTCGTTTAAAGTGAGTCCTGTGAATTCATCATTCAGATAATTCGTTATTTTATCGAGTTCTTCTTGGTTTGTTCGATTGTCTAGTTTGATCATTTTATTTTGAATCATTCCACTTTTAGAGACAATGACAACCATTGCCTTATTTTTTGTAATTTTAATGAGCTGTATATGTTGAAAATGCAGTTGTTCTTGATTGGGGAGTAGGAAAAAGCCAGCATTATTAGTAAGTTCTGAAAGAATTTGAGAAATTTCAATAGAAATTTGCTCGAAGTGTAATTCCCGAGAGAGATATTTCTCTCTAATAGATGATTTCTCTTCTAGTGTGGGTTCTTCAAAACTGATGAAGTGATCAACAAAAACTCTGTACCCTAGATCAGTCGGAGAACTTCCAGAAGAAAAATGTGATTTCGATAAGAACCCTTTCTCAGAGAGGTTGCTCATGATATTCCGAAGTGTGGCAGGACTATAATTAATTTCAGACTCTTTAGAGAGTCTTTTGCTCCCTACAGGTTCTCCAGTCTTAATAAACGTATCCACCACTGCTTTAAGGATACTAGCATCTCTTTTTGAAAGACGATTCTCGTTCATCCTAATTTCCTCACAAGAAAATTAAAATTTTAAATCATTTACAAAATTTATTGTTGGAATGAGTCCTTTAAAATATTAAGATAGGGCGACTGAATCTTTATGTCAAGCAATGGTTTTTTGGATACTGGTCTAAATTGTTGTCTGAATTTTTAGATGAAATGTATATGTGATTCTATGCTATTCATCATATATAATGTTTTTTCGATAGTGGGGTCTATTTATTGAAGAATAAACTTGGAAAATTCGTGACATTCGAAGGGGTTGAAGGTAGCGGTAAAACAACGCAGTTGGAACTTCTGCATACAAAAATGAAATCTTCAGGGGTTCCAGTTCTAGCTACCAGAGAGCCTGGGGGAACGGAGTTAGGGAAAGGATTACGAGACATCCTTTTGTTTTCTGATAAGGATAGTCTTGATATGGGTGCGGAATTGCTTCTATATGAGGCGGATCGAATTCAACACGTCAAGGAGGTCATTTTTCCTGCTTTAGAAAGAGGGATAAATGTTTTGTGCGATCGTTTTTTCGACTCAACGACCGCTTATCAGGTTTACGGACGTGGGCTGGATTTTAATCTTGTAGATAATATTAATAAATTTGCAAGTTGTGGTTTAGAGCCAGATCTAACTTTTTTATTGCAAATTCCAGTTTCTGAAGGGTTAAAACGCGCAAATTCTGGTGGTTTGGCAGATAGATTAGAAAATGAGGATATTGAATTTCATAAAAGAGTACAGAATGGATTTTTAAAGATAGCTAGCAAAAATCCAGAACGTTTTGCCTTAATAAGAGATGGTAAGAATATAAGTTCTGTCCACATTGAAATTTCAAAAATTATATCGAAAGTCTTTAAATGGTTTTAGATTCTTTAATTGCTCAGGAAGTTGTATTTGAACGGTTAAATAAAGATTTTTTGAATGAGCAAGTTTCTCAAGTTTATCTTTTTCATGGACCTTCGGGTGTAGGAAAATTGAAAGTTGCTGAGTTTTTTTCAAAAAAAATATTGTGTGAGTCTTTTGAATCTCCCTGTAATATATGTTTAAGTTGTGAAAAATTTGATTCCGCCGTCCATTTAGATTTTTTAAAGATTTCATTATCTGATGACAAAAAGAAAGGGAAAATAGAGACTATTCGTCAAGAAATACTTCCCCGTGTTTATCAGAAAGCAAATGAGGGCAACTCGAAAGTTTTTATTTTTGACGGAGCAGATAAAATGACGCTAGCCTCTTTTAACTCTCTCTTGAAAGTTATAGAGGAGCCACCATTACACACATTTTTTATCTTTATCACATCTAATTTATATGCAATTCCTATAACGATTCTTTCTCGTTGTAGAAAAGTAAGATTCCAACCTTTAGGAAGGGAAAAGTTAAAAAAAATTCTTTCTGTAAATTACGAAGCCAGTGAAGAAGAGATAGAGAAATTAATTTCTTTGAATTTTTTAGACGCAGATTTGATTTCTTCCGAGGCAATAGAAATTGCTGAGAACTGTAGAGGGCAAGCTTTGAGTTTCTTGAAAGAAATTGCTAAGTCTCCTGCAGAAGTGAATCCAATAGATTTGATGAATTTGACTATTGTTAAATTTGATCATTCTAAACCACAAAGAGATAATGCTCTAAGTTTTCTAATTTCCATTCGTTCTCTTTTACGGGATATGTTAGTTTTACAGTTGGGATCTGAAGATTTATTATTTTGGAATGTTGATATTGAACGAAGTTTAAAAAAGATTGTATTAGATTGGAGTCAATCCGATTTAATCAGTGCTTTCTTAATTACAGAGAAATCTATTAAGGATTTGACGGTTTTAAATACAAATTCAAGTTTGACTCTCGAAAGTTTGGTTCATACTATTCGTTCTTTTTTAATAGAAAGGTAAAAAAGTGATTAAGTTAGAAAGAACCTCATGATGTCTGAAAAAGAAAATGTTACAAAATCTGAATCCCCGTGTAGGATCAAAGTGGTTGGTATTAGAACACGTGGATTTGCAAAGCCTGTTGTACATCGTGTTGATTCTATCTCTATAAGAGTGGGAGGTAGAGTTAAGATTACTTCTAAATCAGGAGAAACTGATATTGGAACTGTTGCGGATAATCCAAGATTTTTAGATCCTAAATATTGTCCAGATGACCTTCCCAATGTTATTTCTTTTGCGGATTCTAAAGATTTAGAAAATATATCAGAGATTGAAAAGCTGGAATCTAAGGCTCTGGAACTTTCTAATAAAAAAATTAGAGAATTAAAAGTACCTATGAAACTCATCAGTTCGCATTATTCTTTTTCTCGACGCAAAGTTATTTTTTTCTTTTCTTCTCCGGGGAGAGTTGATTTTAGAAAATTGGTTCGTGTTTTATCTGACTCTCTTTCCGTAAGAGTTGAGATGAGGCAGGTTGGGATAAGAGATGAAGCTGCAATGTTGGGTGGATGTGGTGATTGCGGACGAACTTATTGTTGTAGCTCCTTTTTGAAATCTTTTGATCCTATCTCTGTGAAGATGGCAAAAGATCAAAATCTAAGCTTAAATCCCACAAAACTATCCGGCGGATGTGGGAGATTAAAGTGTTGTCTACGTTTTGAACATTCACATTATTTGTCATCAAAAAAGCGTTTGCCCGCATGTAAGAAGAAAGTAGGTGGTTGTAATTGTGGCGCTACAGTTATACAGCAAAACATTTTAAAGGAAGAAGTTACAATTCTTCTAGAGGATGGGGATAGAATTAGGGTTCATGCCGATAATTTAGAACGTGTGGAAACTGGTCAATTTACCGTAAAAGATCTTTCTTTAACCAATCGTCTATAGATTTTGAATAGGATTTAAATTTATTTAATGGCTGAAAAGTCTTTTTATATTACCACCCCAATTTATTACGTAAATGACAAACCTCATCTGGGTCATCTATATACTACTGTTGCTGCTGATTCGAAAGCTCGTTTCCATAGGCTTAAAGGTGATGACGTCCATTTTTTGACCGGAACAGATGAGCATGGACAGAAACTTGAGCAGGCTGCAAAAGAAATTGATATGGATGTCCTTACTCTTTGTAATGAGAATAGCCTTAAATTTAAAGATCTATGGGAAAAATTTAATATCCAGTACGATGACTATATTCGTACAACTGAAAGAAGACATATTGTGGGTGTTCAAGAAATATGGCGTCGTGTGGAAAGTTCAGGAGATCTGTATTTAGGAACATATAGTGGATGGTATGCAGTTAGAGATGAGGCCTTTTACAACGACTCGGAATTGCAAGAAAATAATGATGGGAAGAAAATTGCTCCTAGTGGTGCAGAAGTTGAATGGATAGAGGAACCTAGCTATTTTTTCCGTCTTTCTGAATTTCAAGAGCGCTTGTTAGAGTTTTATGAGTTAAACCCAGATTTTATAAAACCTGTATCTAGAAGAAATGAAGTTTTGAGGTTTGTCGAGTCTGGTCTTAAAGATTTGTCTGTCTCAAGAACCAGTTTTAAATGGGGGATACCGGTTCCAGGAGATGAAAAACATATAATCTATGTCTGGTTTGACGCTTTGAGCAACTATATTACTGCTCCAGGTTTTGGAGAAAGAGGTGTATCTGGTTCTAATCCTTGGCCTGCGAATCAGCATTTTATAGGGAAAGATATCCTTCGATTCCACGCAGTTTATTGGCCCGCATTTTTACTTTCAGCAGGACTGCCTGTACCAAAACAGATTTTTAGTCATGGTTGGTGGACAGTTGAAGGGCAAAAAATGTCTAAGAGCCTTGGAAATGCTGTAGACCCGAACTGGTTGTTAGAAGAGTATAGTGTCGATGCGATTAGATATTTTCTTTTGAGAGAAATCCCCTTTGGTCTCGATGGTGATTTTTCCCATAAGAATTTGATTGAGAGAATTAATGCAGATTTAGCAAACGATTTAGGAAATTTGCTCAATAGAGTCTTGAGTATGATTAAGAAGTATTTAAGAGATGAAATTAAGGTTGACGTTTCAATTTCTGGTGATGATGAAAAGGAGTTAATTAAGGAAATTAAAGTTTTATCTTCACGCTTTGAAAAAAACATGTTGGAAACAAATTTTCAGGAATCTTTAAAGGATATATGGGGAGTTATTTCTCTTGGCAATAAGTTTTTAGATAAAATGGCACCTTGGACATTGGCTAAAGAACAAAAAAATGATGATTTGAATTCTGTTTTATATCACTCAGTAGCTTTGATTAGGATTGTTGCTGGAATGTTAATTCCCATCATGCCAGATACCAGTAATGAAATTGCGAAACAAGTTGGTTTGTTGAGTAATTGGAGTGAATCTTCTTTTGAAGATTTAATGGATTTTCATAAACTACCACATAATTTTAAAATAGACCTTGGAGGCCGACTGTTTCCTAAAATCGAGGAAGAGGAACAAATTTCTATTTTAAATCGTGTTTCAGAACGCATATCTGGAAAGTGATTTTTTCTTTTTTTAGACTTAGAGCATTGGAGATAGATAATAATGGACGAATCTTTCAATAGTGATTCTAATGGATCTGAAACTAATAACCGTTCTCAAAATACCGCAAAAAGTCCTGAATCTGCTGATAAAATGAGAGAGGTTTATAAAAAAACTGTTCGTGGAAGAGTTTCTAATTGGAGGAGCAAATGGAATGCAAATAAAAAGAAGTCCGATTTATCCTCTTCTCCTGACAAAGAAAAAAAACAGAAAAGTAATCAAAGTTCTTCGGTCGAAGATTTTCAGAGTATTTTGAAAAATATTGCTTTTGTTGATTCTCATGCGCACTTATCTGATCCGATTTTTAGAAAAGATAGAAATGGTGTTATCCGAAGAGCAAAAGATGTTGGAGTTTCTCAAATAATTGGTATTGGTTCTGATTATGAATCTTGTACTAGAACCGTAAAGATTGCGAGAACAAATCCCAGTGTATTTGCAGCTGTTGGCATCCATCCACACGATGTAAAAAAATTAAATCATGGGATTTTGAAAAAAATGAAGAAATTTATAGAAGATCCAAAGGTTGTTGCAATTGGTGAAATTGG
Organism: Nitrospinota bacterium; assembly: GCA_036231405.1. Classification (GTDB taxonomy): domain Bacteria; phylum UBA8248; class UBA8248; order UBA8248; family UBA8248; genus UBA3496. The sequence continues at coordinate 1,988 of JAZAHK010000013.1, read as the reverse complement.
TCTTGATTACTACCGGAACAATTCTCCTGTTAAGGCTCAAAAATTTTGGTTTCGTGAACAAATAAAAATGGCCATAAAGGAAAAGAAGCCTATTATAGTTCATTGCCGTAGTGCTTTTGATGACGTTTATAAAATCTTATCAGAGGAAAATGCAAGTAAAACTGGTGGCGTAATTCACTGTTTTACTGGTGATTGGTTAACAGCAAGGAAATTCTTAGATTTAGATTTTTATTTAGGAGCAGCAGGACCGATTACGTTTTCAAAGAGTGATGAACTTAGAGAAGTTTTTAAAAAGATACCTTTGGAAAGAGTTTTGTTAGAGACGGACTGTCCTTATTTGACTCCTCATCCCAATAGGGGAAAGCGAAATGAACCTTCTTACATGATCGAGACAGCAAAAGTTTTAGCTGATTTACATGGAGTCAGCATGGAAGAATTAGGAAAAATTACTAATGCAAACAATTTTAGACTTTTCGGGATAGGACAAAATTTAAAAAAAGGTGTTTTTACTTACGAACATAAGCAGAATTTGTATTTGAACATTACAAACCAATGCAGTAATTCTTGTTTCTTTTGTGGTTTAATAGGCGATGGTCTTTTCAAAGGATCAAATTTGATTTTACATCGAGAGCCTAGTGTTTCCGACGTTATTGAAGAAATAGATGATCCTTCTTCTTATCAGGAAGTTGTATTCAGTGGTTTTGGTGAGCCCACACTGAGGTTAGAGGTGATGCTTGAGATTGCCAAATTATTGAAAAAGAAGGGCACAAAAAAATTAAGATTAGTTACTAATGGTTTGGGTAGTATTACAAATGGCAAAGATGTTTTACCAGAATTGAGTGAGTATTTTGATGCTATTTCGGTTAGTCTCCAGGCAGGTAGTTCTGAATCCTATGAGAAAATATGTCAAACTAAAGATATCAAAGATCCTTTCGTCGAAGTTAAGAACTTCATAATCAAAGCGCGCACCTTCTTTCAGGATATAGAAGTCACTGCTGTAAACCTTACAGGAGTGACTGATATTAATGATTGTATGAAAATTGCAAACGAACTCAAAGTTTCTTTCCGTTCACAAGAATTTGTTTACACTGACTAGTCTTACATTCTATTCTCAAATTAGTGATTTTGAAAATTAGCCTTTCGTTTTTCCAAAAAAGCAGAAGTCCCCTCATTCTTATCATAAGTGGTCATTAAGCAAGACTGTGCAAGGCGTTCGACTATCATTCCCGCCTGTGTACCGTGTAAAGATCCTGCGTTTAAAGAAATCTTTGCTAAACGTATTGCTATAGGACCCTTGGAAAGGATTTTTCTTGCTATTTCTTTTGATTTGTCCATTAATTCGCTTGGTTCCACAACATGGTTTACTAACCCTATTCGGTGAGCTTCATCAGCATCGATAATGTCTCCTGTGAGAATTAATTCTTTTGCTCTACCAATACCGACTAAGGTTGCAAGTCTCTGTGTTCCTCCTGCCCCGGGAATAATTGCAAGATTAACTTCTGGTTGTCCAAACTTAGCAGTTTTACTTGCAACTCTAATGTCGCAAGCTAGGCAAAGCTCACAACCTCCACCAAGTGCGAATCCATTAATAGCAGCAATGATAGGTTTTTCAGTCGATTCCAAATCCATAAGTACGAATTGGCTCACTGCCTTAAGACCATCTAATAAATCACGTTCTTTTATTTGACTTATGTCTGAACCTGCGGCGAAAGCTTTCTCTCCGCTTCCCGTAATGATGATGACTCCTATTTCTTCGTTATTATTTAGGCTTTTGACACCTTTCCTAATCTCTTCCCAGGTGTCTGGGTCGATGGCATTTCGTACCTCAGGTCTATTGATTGTAATAACACCAATTCCATCTTCGTCTAGTGCGACTTGAATTTTCTGATAACTCATGTTATTTCTCCATATTGTTTTAAAAATGAATTATATATATTAAATAACGAAATTCCTTAATGAGTTTCTAAACTTTACTCAAAAAAACTTCT
>JAZAHK010000012.1:0-121979 GCA_036231405.1 Nitrospinota bacterium | reverse complement strand
AAAAACTCTTTTCCGAAACATCACAAAACGAATATGCAACTCCTTCTGAACCGGCCCTTGCGGTTCTACCAATGCGATGTATGTAATTTTCTGGAATATTTGGCAGTTCATAGTTTATAACATGACTTACTTCAGTAAAATCAATTCCACGTGCAGCTACATCTGTAGCAACTAGTATTCGTGCACGTCCTTTTTGAAATTGCCTAAGAGCTTTTTGTCGAGCAACTTGTGTTTTATCACCATGAATTGTTTCCGCTCTGAATCCTGAAATGACAAGTTTTCTTCCTAAATGATTTGCACCTCTTTTTGTTTTTCTGAAAATAATTGTATGTCTCATTTTTTTATTTTTTAAGAGGTCAAAAAGAAGATTCATTTTATTCCCAGAGTCGATCAGGTAAACATATTGTTTGATTTTCTCCAGAATAATTTTCTGAGGCGTCACATCTACACGTACTGGATTATTTAAAACGTTTTTTGCTAGTTTTAAAACTTCTTTGGGCATAGTTGCAGAAAAAAGCATAGTTTGTTTTTTATAAGGTAGTTTTGCTAATATTTTTTCTATGTCTTTTATAAAACCCATATCTAACATAAGATCACCTTCATCTAATACGAGATGAGATATTTTTTTGAGATTCACATAGCCTTGTTGAATAAGATCAAGTAATCGACCAGGAGTAGCGACAATAATGTCCACACCTCTAGTCAAAGCTGCGACTTGATAGTGCTGTCTTATTCCTCCGTAAATCACTGTGTGACTTAAGGGTAGATACCGCCCGTAGGATTCAAAACTTTCCCCAATTTGAAGAGCAAGTTCTCGAGTAGGTGCAATTACTAATGCATGGGGAATAGGTTTTGACTTCTCTTCTTTTAATTTTTCATTGATTATTTTTTTGGTCAATTTGTTGTTAGAAAGTTTAGAAGATAGATGTTGTAGGATTGGAAGAGAAAATGCAGCCGTTTTTCCGCTACCCGTTTGTGCAATTCCCAAAAGGTCATTCCCTTCAAGAAGCTTGGAGATAGTTTTCTCTTGTATCGGAGTAGGATAGTTATATTTTTTTTCTTTCAGTCTCTTTTGAAGAGGTTCTATGAGACCGAGTTTTAAAAATGGTGATTCATTCATATGAAATCAAATCCTTTTACTTGAAACTTTAATTTTTAAACATGCTGTCTTACTCAGCATGAGAACTTATGGTCTTTCCTTCCACAAATGTCAACATTAGAAAATTGTATTTTTTCATTGATTGACATGAACTTTAAAATCCTTAGGGTATAATACTTTAATATTACTTCATCAATTAGAAGGAAATGAATATGAATATTGTGATGTGGAATTGTTATGTTTGACCATATGCATACAGAGCCACGGAGTGGCTTACACGTTTGATGGAAGTGCAATCTGATTTAAAAGTTATATACAAGGCATTTGTCCTTGAGCAAATGAATTTTGGTAAAGTAAGGGGGCCAGACTGGAAAGCATGGGAAGACAGGACATTTCCAAGTAGGGATATGCCTTCTCATGAAGCTGCTAAATGTGCTGCTTTACAGGGAGAAGAAGCTTTTTCTGCTTATCATCTGCAACTACACAGAGCTAAACACGTTGCTCAAAAAGATATTACAAATCAACTTGTCCTTAGAGATGTTGCCATTGAATCTGGTTTAGATGTGGTTAGATGGGAAGAAGACATGAAGAATGGCAGTGGAATTTCCAAAGTAGCTGATGATCATATGGATGCAGAAGATACCTGGGGAGTTTTTGGAGTTCCAACACTCTATTTTGAAAAGGGAAAACCGCTGTTTCTAAAGTTAGAAGAAGGTGAATGGGAAGGGGTAGATGATCACGGTCTTCTTAATGCAGTAATAGAGACAACTGTAGAAAGGCCTTATATCCTTGAGGTGAAGACTCCAGAATCATCAAGACGTTCTGAAGCATCTCAGAAAAAATATAAAAAATATACTGGAGAAAAGTGAAATTAAAGTGTAGGAAGAGTTAGTTTGGATAATGAAACTAGAAAGCCGATAGACTTAACTGTTGACAAGAAAGATTCTGAACTTCGAATTGTTTGGAATGATGGCGCAAGAAGTTTTTATACTTTTGATTATCTTGCCTCAATGTGCCCATGCGCAAATTGTAAAGAAAAGCGGTATGAAAGTCAGAAAAATCCTCTTAACGTTCTTTCGGGTACGATTGGTCCTGCACAGTTGCAAAGTGCGGATATGGTAGGGAGATATGCAATTAATTTTTCATGGTCAGGGGGATGTTCAAGTGGTATCTATTCTTTTGATTATCTAGATGAAATTGATCCAGACAAGGAAAATTCTGGATCAAATGAAGTCAATAGTAGGGATCTTTAACTATTTAAGGGAGATTTTTTTTGGGAAAGACTATTGTTGAAAAGATTCTTTCAAATCACTCTGGTCGGGATGTAAAATCTGGGGACTTTGTCGTTTCCAATATAGATCACGTTATGGCCGGTGATGCAAAAGGTCCCAAGGCAATAGACATAATGAATCAAAATAATCTCAAATTTAATTTAGAGCCACATAAAACTGATTTGATCATTGATCATTTCGTACCTGTTCAATCCACCCATTGGGCAAATGATCATAAAAAACTCAGAGATTTTTCCTTGGATAAAGGTATTAATCTTTTTGATGCTGGCTCCGGGGTATGTCACACGATTGTGACTGAGGACGGTAAAATAGTCCCGGGAGGATTAGCAATCGGTGGAGATAGTCATGTTTGTACTTATGGTGCTTTGAACTGTGTAGCAGTCGCTGTAGAAAGTATTGAAATTGCATCTGTATATAATACGGGCAAACTCTGGTTTCGTGTTCCTGAAACTATCCGCGTAAACTTTGAAGGGAAAATTCCACTAGGAGTTTATTCAAAAGATTTCGTTCTCTTCCTCGCTAATAAATTGGGTGAAAACGGTGCTAATTATCAATGTATAGAATACACGGGAGATGCAATTTCTTCTTTGTCTATGGATGCGCGTTTTACGATTTCAAATATGTCTGTAGATATGGGTGCAAAGACCGGAATTATGGAATCAGATCAAAAAACTATCAATTGGATGAATGACTTCAATGCTAATTTGAATTCTGTAAAATCAGACGCTGACGCAAAATTTTCAAGAGAAGTTATAATTGACGTTTCAGAACTTACTCCTCTCCTAGCGGAACCTCCTGCAGTCCATAATATATGTGCAGTCACCGATAGTGAGAAAAAAAGAATAGATCAAGCTTTTATTGGAACGTGTACTAATGGTCGCTTAGAAGATTTGGAAATTGCAGCAAAAATCCTTAAGGGAAGAAAGATAAATCCTCGTGTGCGGTTTTATATTGCCCCTTCGAGTAGAAAAATTTTACAGAATGCCATTGAAAACGGGGTGATCAAAACTCTTGTAGATGCGGGCGCAACGATTCTTGCCTCTGCATGCGGTCCATGTGCATCTATGAACGGCAATGGTCTTCTTGGAGATGGCGATAGGGCGATTTCTTCGGCAAATAGAAATTTTCCTGGTCGACTCGGAAGTAAGAAGTCTGAGATTTTTTTGTCATCCCCGGCTACAGTAGCTGCGAGCGCCTTACTGGGAGAGATCACGGATCCAAGAGAATTTTTAAGCTAAAGGGGAAAAGATTTGCAACGAAATCCACGTATTTTTCGTTTTGGTGATAATGTTAGTACTGACGTACATCTTTCTTCAAAGTACAGACCTGTTGGAACTACTCTAGAAGATTTGAAGGAGTGTGCTTTTAGTGATATCTATCCTGAATTTTCATCTTTAGTTCAGGGAGGTGATTTTTTAGTTGCCGGAAAAAATTTTGGTTTAGTAAGTAGTAGACAGGATTCTGCAGTAGTTTTGAGAGAGTTAGGTATTTCATGTGTTCTAGCCAAAAGTTTTGGACATATGTTTTACCGAAATGCCCTAAATTCAGGACTTCCTCTTATAATTTGTGACACTGAGTTGATTCTTGATGATGAACTACTTGAGATTGACTTAAAGAAAGGAGAAGTTAAATTTAAGAACGAAGTTCTTAAGTTCTCTCCATATCCAGAATCTATCCTGAAAATGATAAAAGCAGGTGGATTGATACCATTCATTAAGAAGAACGGTAGTTATCCTTTAGATTAAAAATATGCTCTTGTTATTCAAAATTAATTTTCAGATTCTTCGTGTAGTTCTTCTTTCGGAATTTCATCCCGAAAAGCTATTAATATTTTTGCAGATTCATTTTCCATTGTGGCGGCACTATGAATAGCATTTGCGTTAATAGTAATTACTTGACCTGATTCAACAACGGACAGTTCTTCTTCTACATTAAATTGCATTTTCCCTTCTAAAATAATTATAGATTCCTGTTTTTTGTGAGCATGATAGGGAACAATTACACCAGGAGGCTGTTCTGCTTCAAAAATTTCATACCCAAAGTCAGTTAGAGTTACTAGCAGTTCTTCCTCTTCTTCCTCGCATCCAAATGCTTCCATCGTATTTTGAATCTTGAACCTTAGGCTATCCATTTTGGGACCCTTTCTAACCATTTAAAATATTTTTGACGATATTGCTAATTCTCGAACCATTTGCTCTTCCTGCCAATTCCTTAGTTAGAATGGGCATTACTTTTCCAATATCTTTCATAGAACTTGCATTTTGTTCAGAAACAACACTTTCTGCAACACTTTGTATTTCTTCATCAGTCATTTGCTCTGGGAGGTAATTTTTTATAAAGATTGATTCTTCCTTTTCTTTATCTGCTAGATCTTCCCTACCAGCATCTCTAAATTGAGATTCAGCTTCTTCGCGCTTTTTTAACATATTTTCAAGAATTTTGATAATCGCATCCTCGTCTATCTCTTTACCATTTTCTTTGTCCTTGTTAAGAATTTCAGAACGTATCATTCGGATGGTAGACAATTTTAATTGATCTTTTGAACGCATAGCATCTTTCATATCATTTTCTAGTTTTTGTCTAGTTTGACTCAAGGATTTCCTCATATTTAGTGTTAGAAAACGAGTTGTTTTTGTGAGTAAATCGTAAGTAGAAAATACTGCATCCGGATCCTATAACATCTGCTAACATATCACTATAGGAAGAGGTTCTCCCATAAACAAATTCTTGATGGTATTCATCCAATAAGCCATTAAGGGCGCTGAAAAGGAAGATTCCTAAAGAAATTATATTTTTTGAAGTTCGATTAAAAAAATGACACATAGGTTTCCAGAAAAATAATGTTAACAAGAAGTATTCGATAAAGTGAATTGTTTTATCGAAACCATAGAAAATTTCGATTTTTGAATTGCCGAAACTAAATGAAGAGAGCGAATGAATTAACAGTAAATATGTAATCGCAATTGCCCATTTTTTTTTCATTCCTGAACCTTACCTCGCTTATTCCCGACTTCTGTAATTATGAAATGGTTTTTCTTAATATAATTTATCGCAGCATTCTTTACTTGTTTCAATGTGACAGATTTTATTTTTTTTAAATAAAGTTTTGGGTAGTCTTTTGAGAATCCCAGCCTTTGTATAGCTAAAATATAATCTGCTATTCTTCCTGAAGAATCAAATTTTGTTTTGAAACTTCCGGTTAAATATGATTTCGCGTCATTAAGTTCTTGAATTGTCACTCCATAGGTTTTGATCTTTTTTATCTCGGAAAGAGTTTCGGAAACTGCAAGTTCTGCATTTTCATTTTTGGTTTGTAACGCCAAAAACCAGTATCCGTTCTCTATCCCAGATGCAAAGTAGCTATAGACGGAATAAACTAGGCCTCTTTTTTCACGTAAATTCTTCATAATTCTACTTTCAAATCCTCCACCACCTAAAATGTAGTTCATAACACGTGCTGCATAAAAATTTGGATCGGTGCGTTTAATAGAACGGTTTCCCATTAAGACAGTAGTTTGGGAAAAAGGCTTGTGGATACTCTTTTTCTTCGTCTCATTTCCTAATGGAGATAGAATATTAGGAAATATGTTTAATCGATTTGTATTCCATTTACTAAAAAACTTTTTCATTAATTTTTGGGCTTTCTCTTTGTTTATATCTCCTACAAAGACAAACACAGTGTCATTTTTTTTGTAGTGTTTTGTATAGAAATTAACAATATCTTTTCTTTGGATTCTTTTGATTGTTTTAGAACCCCCTTCTATTAATCTTCCATATGGGTGATCTCCATAAAGGGAGGATAAAAAAGATTTTTTTGCTATATAATTTGGTGAAAATTGTCTCTTTTTTTCTTTGCCATATAGTCTAATTTTATTTTTTCGGATTTCATTTTTAGGAAAAATTGGGTTATTTAAAAGATCCCCAAGCAGTTCAAATCCTTTATCTAAATCCCTTTTTAAGAATTTTGCAGAAACTGTTACGAAATTATGACCAGTCTTAAATGAAACTCCTCCTCCTAATTCATCATTCAATTTTTCAATAGTGAGTGCATCCCTTTTTTTCGTTCCTCTTGCAAGAGTTAAAGCGGTTATGTTAGCTAGACCCGAAAGTTCCTTTTTTTCATATTTCGACCCGGCGTGTAAAGAAATTCTTATGGTTACAAGTGGTAACTGTGAAGAAGACTTTGTCAGTAGTATATTTCCGTTTTGTGTTAAATCTTTTTCGAATACAAGAGGATTCGCATATGCAGAAACTTCCAATAAGAAAAAGGAAAACAAAAGTAGACTAACAATTATCCTGAAAAATCGTGTTTGCATTTTATTTTGCCTTTTGAGGTATTAATTCGGCTATCGTTCTATTTTTCGCATGGAAATATTTTTTTGCCACTCTGAGTATCTCTTCAGGTGATACTTTTCGAATCTTCTTTAAGTAGTTTTTGATAATTTTCCAGTTTCCGCACACTGCAGAACGTCCAAGCATCATTGCTCTGTAATAATGGCTATCCATAGAAAAGACAGAACTTGCTTCAATGCCTTTTATCGCTCTTTCTAGTTCTGAATGTGAGACTTTGAAAGTAGTAATTTTTTTCAGTTCTTCGTAAAATACTTTTTTGATTTTTGAAACCGGAATTCCACCCGAAGGTTGCGCGTAGAAATAGAATAAATCAGTATCATAGGAGAGGTATCGATATTCTGCACCAGCACTTAATGCTATTGATTCTTTTCTTACTAGTCTTTGATAAATGCGGCTTGATTCTCCCCCACTTAAAATATATTCCAGAAGTGCTAATGCAGCAGCATCTGGATGCTTCCAGTTTGGAGTATGGTAGGCCATTGCAAAATATGGTAGAGAAGCATTTCTTTTAACTAAAATTGATCTTTCCTCTTTTTGGGGAGGTTCAGTTAAAACTTTCCTTTTAAAACTACCGTCTGATTTAATTTTTCCAAAATGTTTTTTTATTATTTTAATAGTTTCAGATATTTTAAGATCTCCCACTACAACGAAAGTTGCATTTTCAGGCACATAAAACCTTTTATAAAAACTTTCCATATTTTTTAGAGATATTTTTTTCAAATCTTCTTCCCAACCTATTATGGGATTTGCATATGTGTGAGAGGTGAAGGATTTTTGTCTAAGTTTTTCAAATAAGTAATTGACTGGATTATCGTCGACTCTAGATCGTCTTTCCTCGAGTACGACTTTTCGTTCTAGTTCGAATTCTGTGGGGTCTAGTTTTAAATTCTTCATACGGTCTGCCTCTAGTTTGATTGCTAGCTCGAGTTTGCTGGAGGGAAGTTTTTCGTAGTAACCAGTATAATCAAAGCTTGTGAATGCATTATGACTCCCTCCACTCTTTTTGATTAAATTACTAAACACTTTCAGCCCGTATTTTTTTGTGCCCTTAAACATCATATGTTCAAGAAAATGTGCGATTCCAGTTTTTCCAGGAGATTCATCCCTACTTCCTACCCCGTACCAAATTTTCGATATAATCATCGGAGCTCGGTTATCGGGTAGAAGTAAAATTTTAAGGCCATTTGCCAGCTTGTATTCAAAGACATTCCAAGAGATTTCTTCTTCGAGATTTTTGCAGTCTGAAGTTGAAGGAAAATTAAAGCTCAGGAGAATGAATATAAAGAAGAACCAAACATGCATTGATTTCTTTTTTAAAAAATGCAAGAAAATTTTTTTGCCAATAACTAAAAAATCAATGGAATGAAAGATTTTAACGATGAGCATTTTTGTTCTTTTCTAAAACCTCTTTATTTAAAGTTCCATCTGGGCAACGACCCGAGAAGAAATCGAGAGTTTGTTCAACAACAAAAACTAGTGAGTCAATGCAAGCGTCTTCGCCCAGTCCTGCAATATGTGGAGTGAGGACAACGTTTTCATATTTCATTAGTTTACTAGACCCTTGAATCGGTTCGTGAGGAAAAACATCAATACCTGCTCCACATATTATTTTCTTTTCGATAGCTTCTTCTAATGCATCTATGTCTACAACAGGACCTCTAGATGTGTTGATAAGGTAGGATCCTTTTTTCATTTTTTTAAAAACATCAGTATTAATCAGTTTTGTAGTACTTTCAATAAGAGGAACATGGCAGGAGAGGAAGTCTGATTTTTCAACTACTTCATCAAAAGATTTATAGAATACTCCATTTTCAGCTGCAAATCTCTCGTCTCTAGTAGGGTCAGTTGCAATTACATCCATTCCAAAAACCTTAGCTTTTTTTGCCACCCTTTTGCCTATATCTCCGAGACCTATAATTCCTAAAGTGTTTCCTCTTAGGTAACCCGTCGGTTTTCTGATTTCCCCCCATTCCCCTGTCCTCACTTTTCGGTCAAAGAAGTTTAATTCTCGAGAAACGGAAAGGATCAATGCAAGTGTATGTTCTGCAACGGAATTCGCATTTTGTCCTCTTGCAGTTGTAACTAAAATTCCTTTTTTTGTTGCTTCTTCAACGTCTATAGAATTGTAACCGACACCTGTTCTAGCGATAAGACGTAAATCTTTCGCATACGCAAATGTTCGCTTATTATATGGGTCTCCACTTGGGAAGGTAGCAACTACACCGGGTAATCCGTCAATTAATTCTTCTTCAGTTAAATCTCTTCCGAAGGAATTAATTTTGACGGTAAAACCATATTCTCTTAAAGGAGAAAGATAAGCGTCATAATCTTTCATCTTATTAATCCAGGTTGTGGTAATCCAAACAATTCCTTTGTCCAAAATATTTCCCCAACGCTTATGTTATAACCACTTTATTTAATTGTTATTAAAATTGAATCAAAGACAATAAAAAGTTAAAATACTGTCTATAAATAACTGCGTAGTGTATATGTTTCAGTTTGTCTTTCAAGCTTCTATAGTCAATTTTTAAGAATAATTTGTTTAATTTTTTTTAAAAATCACGATCCGTTTTTTATCTGTATAAAGTATATCGAATTGGAAAATGTCAGCAATATATTCAAATGTACGAAATGTATAAAAACAGACGTGTGTTTTATCCCTTCGGTAGTGCCAATTTTTTATAAATACGTCCTTTTCCCAAAAGGCGGTCATTATTCCTATAACACCTTTCGAATGAACAACAGATGAAATGTTTTCAATTTCCTTTAATGGATTTTGAAAATGTTCAAACGTTTCTGTTGATACTAAAAAGTCAAATTTCTGATTGGGGAATTTGGGAAAAAAGAATGGATCATATTGAGTCATATTGAATTTTTCTTTTGCTAAAATTTGGGAAAGTACAGGATTAGGACCACATCCATAATCTATCCCATGTGAACCTTCTTCTAAGAATCTTTTAATTGGCTCTGTAATTTGTGAAAGAAAGGAAATATAGCCCCTGTCTTTACTGTCATTTTTATGTTGCTCATATCTTGATTTTTCTTCTTTTTTAGAGACCCAAAATTGTTTTGGAACAAATATAAATTGACAATTTTTACAAAGGAAATATTTCCTTTTATCTTCCTCAAGAAATTCCAGTACAGGAGAACTTCTACAAATTGGACATTTTTTTTTGAAAAACATTATTAATTCCACTTTTAGGGTCGAATTTTTTTTAAATTCTATTAAAATTAGCATACCTTACATAGTAAATATTATAAGACTATGCCTTCTTTATTTATTAGAATTTCGGAGTGTTTTTTTGAATAATAAATTTGATTTGGGTTCTAAAATCGCTTTCGTTACAGGAGCAGGTAGTGGATTAGGAAGAGCTATGGCAATTGCGCTTGCAGAAGCTGGTGCGAATGTTGGAGTTATATCTAGAAGAAAATCTCTGCTTCATGAGACGGCGCAAGAAATTGAAAAAATTGGTCGCCTCTCCATTGTATGTCCCGCAGATGTGACAAAGTCTGACCAGGTAACAAGTGCAGCAGATAAAATCGAAACTGAATTGGGACCAATAGATATTTTAGTTAATGCAGCAGGAGTTGTTAATACACAATATGCGACAGAGCTTTCAGAAGAAGACTGGCGCTATACTTTGGATGTAAATTTAACAGGTACATTCTTAGTTACAAAAGCAGTTGGCGAAAGGATGTTATTAAGGAAGCGGGGAAGTATCATCAATATAGGGACTTTTTTAGGAGATCGCGGCCATAGATTTGCTCGTTCTGTTTATAATGCAAGCAAAGCTGGTGTTGTTTCCCTATCCCGATCACTTTCTGTGGAATGGGGAGGGCAAGGAGTAAGAGTTAATTGTATCTCTCCAGGTGCCCATAGGACTCCTATGATGGGGGAAGCAGCTTTTGACGAAGAAAATATAGAGTTTCTTAAACAAAAAACAGTCCTTGGGCGTGTAGGGGAACCTGAGGATATTACTGGTCTTTGTGTTTTTCTCGCCTCCGACGCATCTTCTTATATAACGGGTGTTAATGTTTACGAAGACGGCGGAGGGTGGCTGTGAAAATAGGAAAATTCGATGAATAATCTTCGAGCAGTTTTATTTGATTTTGACGGAACTATTGCAGATAGTGAACCTCTTCATTTTGCTTCCTTTCAAGAGGTTCTGTTAGACATGTGTGACTATCGAATTGAAGAGAAAGAGTATATAAAAGATTATCTTGCATACGATGACAGGAATTTTTTTCTGAATTTCTCAAAAAATCATAGTCTTAAATTTGATGAAAAACAGATTTTGCGTTTGATGGATGCAAAAAAAAATCACTTTGATAGAAAATCAGAAGACATTGTTTTTTTTGAAGGGATTTTGGACTTTATAAAAGAGTTGTCAAAATCCTTCCCTTTAGCCATTGCAAGTGGCGCACTAGAATCTGAAATCAAGCCCCCTTTAGAGAAAGTAGGTACTCTTTCTTATTTTGAAGTGATAGTGAGTGCAGAAATGGTATCGAATGGAAAACCTGATCCAGAGAGTTTTCTTCTTGCATTATCTTTAATAAATGAAAAGATATCTGGAAAGAAGATACGTCCAGAAGAATGTCTCGTTTTTGAAGATTCAATCTATGGTGTTGAGGCAGCTAATAAATCAAGAATGCGTTCAATAGCAGTTACTACAAGTTTCTCTTATGAAGAGCTTTCAGGAGTATCTGATAAAGTAGTTGATAGAATTTCTCTCGAAAGCTTAGGAACTTCTCGGGCTCTTAAAGAATGGTTTTTGTCTTTGTAATAGAAAATTAAAATTTGGAGGTGTAGTTTTGTCAATTTTGAAAGTTTGTAGGCTTGGTAATCCTGTGCTGAGATTAAAGTCGAAAGAGGTTAGTGAAAATGAAATTCGTGAGAGTGAATTTCAGATTTTAATACGCAATATGGTTGAAACGATGTTCGAGTACATCGGTGTCGGTCTTGCTGGTCCGCAAGTCCATATTTCATCAAGAATTTTTGTTTTTAGACCTGAACCTGACAAAGAAGACAGTTTGAGAATTGTTGTTAATCCAATTGTAGAACCAATTGGAAATGACGTTTATGAAGATTGGGAAGGGTGTTTGAGTATTCCAGATGTTCAGGGAAGAGTTACTCGATTTTCAAGAATTTTACTTAAAGGTCTCAATAACGAAGGTAAAAACTTCGAAGAGGAATTTGAAGGATTTGCTGCTCGTATTTGTCAACATGAAACTGACCATTTAGATGGCGTCGTTTTTCTCGATAGGATGGACGACTTAAAGACTCTGACTTTCGGTCAGGAGTACCACAGATTTTGGGCTAAGAGAGAAGAACCTGAGAGTGAAGACTAATACTTTTTTGAAAACCAATCTAAAGAAATAGAAAAATCGGAGGAAAACTATGGTTGTGAAGGCAGTAAGAAATAAAAAGTGGTTTGCTTATTTTCCCACCGATTACAGGTGGTCTTTTAATACTGTAGCTGCAATAGCGGGTTGTTCTTCAGGTGCATCAGACATGGGTGAAATTGAACAGATTTGTAGAAATCTAGTTGCTTCAGTTGGAGATGACAAAAAGTGGTTTCGAGAGTGGGTGCGCATGGCAGATAGGCTTAATAAGAATGCACAATCAGAAAAGAAGAAAGCCCATAATCTAACTGCTGCTTCTTTCTATAAGCGGTCGTCAAATTATTATCAAATGGCAGATCGTTTTAGATTTCCTAAAGACAAGAGAGCCTTGAATATTTACAAGGAATCTATTAAATGTTTCAAGAATTTTGCCAAATTGACTGATTCTCCTAAGTTAGAGGTTGTGAATATCCCTTTTGAGAAAAAGAAAAAACTTCCTGCGTATTTTATTCCTGCTGTTGGAGGTAAAAAGACGAAATCTCCAGTTGTGGTTCTTTATAATGGTTTCGATGGTACCAAGGAAATGAGTTTTCATTGGGCTGCAGATGCGTTTACAAGAAGGGGAATGAACTGCCTAATTGTAGATAGTCCAGGAGTTGGAGAGTCTATTCGTTTTCGTGACATTTTTCTTCGTTACGATTATGAAGTTGCAGGTTCAGCTGCTTTGGACTATTTAGAGAAACGTTCCGATGTGAATTATGAAAAAGTTGCAATCGTGGCTCCAAGTTTAGGGGGATATTACGCATCTCGAACGGCAAGCATGGAGAAACGTTTTAAGGCATGCGTAGCGTGGGGAGCCATCTGGGACTATTATGCTACATGGAAACGACGAATAGATGCAGCATTTAAGTCTCAGTTACCGGTACCCGGACATCACCTCACATGGAGTTTTAATGTGAAAACACTTGATGAAGCTTTAGAAAAACTAGAAAGATTTAAGTTAGATGGAGTTGTACAAAATATGCGATGTCCTTATTTGTTGGTTCATGGTGTTGATGATCAACAGATTTCGCTTAAGGATGCGAGATCTCTTTTCCGTGCATGTGGTTCAAAGGATAAAACGTTAAAAATTTTCGATGGGAAAGAAGGGGGTTCACAACATTGTCATATTGATTATTTGTCACCCGTTGTTGATTTTATGGGTGATTGGCTAAAAGAAAAATTGTTTTAAAAAGGCATCAATTATTCTAGTAGGGGGTAATATGAGAATAGGATATTTTATATCGGCACAAAAACCATCAGGAATTGATTCGTTTACTGCACTCAATGAACAAATCAAATTGGTGCAATACGCACGAGACCAAGGTTGGGATTCTTTTTTCACAGGACAACACTATCTTTGTGAGGAAGATATACAAATGCTTCAAAATATCCCGCTTCTTTCTAGACTAAAAGCTGATGCCGGTCAGATGACTCTTGGTATTGGTGTCCTTCTGATTAATCTTCTTAATCCTGTTTTCATTGCAGAGACTATTGCCACCATGGATATTATTGCTGAAGGAAATATGGTCTTTGGTGTTGGTCTTGGATATAGAGATGTAGAGTTTGACGCTTTGGGAGTTCCAAAAGGTCAAAAACTTAAGCGATTCTTAGATTGTCTGGATCTAGTGAAAAGACTTTGGACAGAAGACGAAGTTTCTTTTGAGAGTGATTACTGTGTTCTTGATAAAGTTAAGTTGAATATGCGCCCTATTCAAAAACCATTTCCTCCTATCTGGTTTGCCGCAAACAGCGATCCTGCTGTTAAAAGGGCAGCACATTTAGGAGATACTCTATTTATCAATCCACATGCAACTACACAGACTATTGATAGACAGATGGTTCTTTATAGAGATGAACTTAAGAGTTTAGGAAAACCTTTCCCAGAAGAACTTCCATGCATAAAAGAGGTGTTTTGTGCGAAAGATAAAAAAACTGCTTTAGAAATGGCAAGGCCCTTTTTAGAACTTAAATATGCTGATTATGCAAGGACTGGACAGGATAAAGCGCTTCCAGATAACGAGACCTTTGATTTGCCTTTCGAGGAATTAATGAAAGATCGATTTATTTTGGGATCCCCTGAAGAGTGTTATGAGGGATTGCTTCCATATCTGAAAATGGGAGTGAATCACCTCATCATTAGGACAAGTTGGATTGGTATGTCTTATTCTACTACTTTGCAGAGTATGCGTCTTTTCTCAGAAGAAGTTGTTCCTGCTCTAAAAAAAGAATCTGGTAAATTGGCCTAATAATTTTATGAAAAGGAGAAAAATAAATGCCAGAAGCTCCAGCGAATAATAGATGGTTTACTTATTTTCCAGAAGATTACAGATGGTCTTCCGGTCTTGTGAATTGTTTGTCTGTTGCTCCATGGGGAGGCGCAGATATTGGAGAAGTAGATCAAGTAGGCAGGAAACTTAAAAAAGACGTCGGTAATGATGCACTCTGGTTTCGAGAGTGGATAAAAATGGCCGATAAGGTCAGGAAATTGGCCATTTCAGAAGAACGCAAGAAAAACAACTTTTCTGCAGCATACCACCATAAGCGTGCGGCTATGTATTACCAGATTGGAGAAAGGTATAGGACACCAAAGGATGCGAAAGCAAAAGCCGCGTATAAGCTTGCTTTAGACAGTTTTAAACGTTTTGCAAGGTTAACCGATCGACCAAAAATTGAATCTGTCGAAGTTCCTTTTGAAAATGGAACTTCTTTGCCTGCTTATTTTGTTCATGCAGAAAATACGAAAAGAGAAAAACCTCCAGTAGTCGTGTATTTTGACGGTTTAGATATAACAAAAGAAATACAATATTGTAGGGGAGTAGAAGAGATAGTCAAAAGGGGAATGAGTTGTCTTGTTATGGATGGTCCTGGTACAGGAGAGGCTATCCGATTCAGAAAACAATATCTTCGACATGATTACGAAGTAGCAGGTTCTTCTGCTATGGATTATCTAGAGTCTAGGAGCGATGTAAATTCTAAGAAAGTAGGTGTTGTTGCAATTAGTCTTGGGGGTTACTACGCACCTAGGATCGCTAGTATGGAGAAAAGATATAAAGCATGTGTTGCTTGGGGTGCTTGCTGGGATTATCACGCACAGTGGAAAAAACGTGTTGCCGCATCAATGAAAACAGAACTATCTGTCCCAGGGCATCATATTCTATGGGTTTTTAATACTAAAAATTACGAAGATACTTTTGAAAAATTGGAAGGTTTTAGATTAGATGGTGTAGTTCAAAAAATGCAATGTCCTTTTCTATTGACTCATGGAATTGATGATAAACAAGTTTCAACTCGCGATGCACGTTCACTATTCAATGCGGTTGGTTCAAAAGATAAAACATTAAAGATTTTCACGGTGAAAGAGGGTGGTTCTCAGCATTGCCAACGCGATAATCTTTCATTAGGCGTAACATATATTTCAGATTGGTTAAAGAAAAAATTGAATCCTTAGAAATATAGTTTTGGTGCCCAAGGCCGGACTCGAACCGACACGGAGTTTCCCCCACTAGCCCCTCAAGCTAGCGTGTCTACCAATTTCACCACTTGGGCATGACGAGAGATGTATTTTTTAAAAGACCAGTCTAAATCTACCTTAAGTTTCTATTTTTCTGCAAATAAATATTTATTTTTAAGTTTCACTTAGATATTCATTTATTTTTTTTTGGATCAAATGCATCTTTAAGAGCTTCTCCAAACAGATTGAAAGATAACATTAAGGTTAGAATCGAAAATCCAGGAATGAGTGTTAACCATGGAGCATCAAATAGATATTGTTTCCCATCTGACAAAATATTCCCCCAACTAGCTTGTGGTGGAGGAACACCGAATCCTAAGAAGCTTAAGCCTGCTTCAGTTAAGATTGCGCCTGCAACTCCAAGAGTTGCAGATACTAAGACAGGGGCAAGTGAATTTGGAATTAGATATAGGAGAATTATTTTTTTATCACTTTGTCCTATCGCTTTTGCAGATTCAACAAACGGTTGTTCTCTGAGGGACAGTACCTCTGCACGGACAAAACGTGCTACCCCTACCCAACTGGTTAATCCTATAACTATCATTATATTCCAAATGCTTGCAGGTAGAAGTGCAATCACGGTTAGAATAAGAAAAAAAGTGGGAAAAGAGATTTGTACATCTACAATTATTGTATATATAACATCAATCTTTGGAAGGCTGATTTTTTCAAGCCAAGAGAACAATTTAGTTTTTATCGACCTATCTTTTCGCAAGTTTTTTTCTCCTAATTCTTTCCCATAGGAAATCCCTAGAATTCCTAACAGAACTAAGAGTGGTATCCCTATAAATTTCTCAAGAAAAAAGGTGGAAGTATTAACTGATTGGGTGGCGAACATAAAATCAAAGGGAGTAATTAAAACTACCCCTAAAATAGTTGCTAGAAAAAAACCAATAAAAAGATTTTTCTCTTGATTATAAATGAAGCTAATTATACTTCCAATTATGGTGAGGGTGAATAAAAAAAATCCATATTTCACCCAAACAACTAATCCAAGAATTAAAATTAACATTGATGCGATTATGGAAGTTCCCTTGATTTTAGTTTCGCCATAGTAGCCTGCTAATCCTCCAATAAATATTCCTAGCAAGGTGGAAATTCCTACTGAGACAAAGCCTACTGCAATAGAAATTGTAGTACCTTCTAGAATTCGTGAGAAAAGGTCTCTCCCTAAAGAATCAGTCCCGAAGAGATAAATGCCAAAACGTGGCATTTCATTTACAGATAACATATTGCTGTTTGGTAAAGAAAGAGGTGCTCTGAGTTTGTCAGGTAAACGTATTAAACTAGAATTAAAGAATGGCTCATTACTAGATAAATTAATTAACCCAAGTAAGGCTAAACATAGGAAAAAAATTAGAGTAATTCCGGCAACGGTTCCAGATTTGTTTTTTTTGAAATTTTCCCAAGCGCGTCCACGCAGAGTTTGGTCCTTAAACAGGGTGTCTTTTGATTTAGGTTTCATAGCCTTATCCTCGGATCAACTGTAACTAGAAGGATATCTGATATGAAAGTTCCTATGACTACTAGGACTGCAGAAATGAAATTAAGACTCAGAATTATAGGGTAATCTCTTGTGAGAATAGCTTCAAATGCCATTCTACCCATGCCGGGCCAAGCGAAGATAGATTCAATAATTACTGAACCACCAATAAGGCTTGGCAAGATGAGTCCGAACATGGTTACAAAGGGAAGGGCAGCATTTCGTAGTACATGAATATAATAGACTCTTTCTTGGGACAATCCCTTCGAATGGGCTGTCTGGGTAAAATCTTGATTCATTACCTCTAGCATTTGAGCACGGACATATCTTGATAAAACAGCTATTCCTGCAGTTGCTCCAAGTAAACTAGGTAAAACGAGGTGCCAAATCCGATCGTTTAATTTAAAGAAAAAAGAAGAATTCTCTTGTCCGAAAGTTTGCATGCCTAAAACTGGCGTCTCTAGAAAATGCACTGTTCCTATTATAAGAAGATATGCTAAGAAAAAACTTGGCATAGAAATCAAGAGATAACTACAGAATGTAGTGCTCTTATCGACTAGTGAATCCTGTTTTAGAGATGAACTTACTCCTAATGGGAAAGCTAAACCCCAAGTTAATATGGTTCCTACAATGAATAGAGGAAGACTATTCATAAAACGTTCCCAAATTTTGGGGAAGACAGATTGATTGTCTTTAAAGCTTCGTAATTTCCCGGAGAAAAACTTCTTATAGAAGAGAAAATACTGTATGTGTAGTGGCTTGTCTAAGTTGAAAGTTTTTCTATATCTTTCTAAATCCTCTTTTTGGAAACGTGGATTCAGTGGGTCTATCTGACTTGGTTCTCCGGGTGCAAGATGTATTATCAAGAAACTAACAATAGAGATGATGACGAGAGTAATCAATTTAAATAAACACGTTCTAATCAAGAAGGTAATCAAAATTTGCTCTCAAATATGGGTGCAGTAGGGAATTTGATCCATTTATTGAAATCAAAAGAATAACTCCCAGTTTTTGTTGCAGTTATCTTTTTTGCGATGTGAGTTCCATTTTCTGGTTTTTGAAGTATGGCAATTTTTCTATCTAGAAGCGCGGTCCATTTCGAGTTATATAGAAAAGTGTATGGTTGGTCTGTTGCAATAATTCGATGAAGTTTATGTGCATATAGTATCTGTTTTTTTAAATCATATTCTTGACGAATTTTAACGATAAGTTGGTCAGCGGTTCTGTTTTTATATCCAACAAAGTTCAATTGCCCCTTGTTTGTTTGACTAGAGTGCCAAATTTGGTACAAATCCGGGTCGAGTCCTAAACTCCATCCTAGAATTACTGCATCAAAGTTTAATTCATTAATATGTTTTTTAATAAAAACTGCCCATTCCACAGTGTCAAAACTGACTACAATTCCTATCCTCTTCCACGAGTCTTGGACTACTGTGGCGATAGATTTCCTAATTTCGTTTCCATGGTTTGTTAAAAGTTTAAATCTGAGTCTCTTTCCATTCTTAACTAAAATGCCATTTCTTTTTTCCCAACCAGCTTCATTAAGTAATTTGATTGCTTTTTTAGGATCAAATGCTATTGGCTTGATAACTTTATTATAGTGAGGCCCCTGTTTTATGAATGGTCCAGTTATATTCTCCGCTTGATTATTGAGAATATATCTGTGAATTTGTTCAGTATTTATTGCCATTCCCAAGGCTCTTCTTACGCGAACGTCATTAAAAGGTTTCCTCCTCATATTGTATCCGATATAAGTGTATCCAAAAGATAAACCAGAAAAAACCTGAAATCGTCTATCTTTTTTTAGACGGTTTACTTGATGGACACCTGCTCCGTAACTATCAATAGTTCCTGTGTAAAAGGCCATTTCTTGAGTTAGTGAATCTGGAATTATACGATAAATAAATTCACTATAGTTCGGAGGGCCATCCCAATATTGCTCGTTTTTTTTTAATTTTATCAACTCATCACTCCGCCATTCTTTAAACTTGAATGGTCCCGTTCCTATGGGGTTTCTGTTAAAATTACTTAGACGCAGAGTGAAATTTTTTCGATCCAATTTCCTTTCTTTTGCTTCTCTTTTAAGAGTTTTTTCATTTAATAGATGTTCTGGTAATATGCCGATTGCCCAAGTTCCAAAAGCGGGTGAGTAGAGTCTTTTATAAATGATTTTAATTTTATTCTCTTCCAATATTTCCATACTTTTAATCGGTTCAAAGTCTGATTTCCTTGGAGAAAGATTTTTATCGTTCATGATAGATTGGTAAGTAAAAAGAACGTCTTTTGCATCAAATTCATGCCCGTCGTGAAATTTTACATCACCTCTCAGTTCGAAAATTATTATTGGGTTATGTTCAGTCAGTTTTATTTTCTTCTTATTTTCTTTTGTCGAAAACGAAGAGAAATCGTCTTCTATTAGTTTCTGACTGAAGGTCGTTTTAATTTTGTCAAAAAGATCTTGGTCGACTGCCCGAAGGGTGAGTTTTATTCTTTTTGGGTAGTGAACTTTAGTCCAAGTTTTTCCTCTAGAAGATTCATTTGAGGTCTTGCTAATTTTAGGTGGTACGACTTCTATTTTGGAAATATTATCTAACCATGGAATACTTGAATTATTTTTTGCATTCTGTAGTTTTCGTGCAACATCTTCCGCAGAACGGTCTTTCGTATTGGGGACAAAGAACGCTTCTTCAATTATTTTCCAAGATTTCGCAAGTCTGCCCCTGTATGATAGATCTCTGTCCCTATCGATCAGACCGTCAAAGATTTTATCTGTTATCGCTCCACTTGAAGAATCTGAATGAAGGATAGGATTTAGAATTTGAGCGTCCCCAATCGAGCCCTGTATAAATTGAGTCAGTCTTTTGCTAGACCCCATAAATTGTTCGTCAAATTTGGGGACCCAAAAATAAGATTGTAAAAGTAGCAAAACAATTGCTAATGGGACTATAAGTAGAATTCTTTTGAGAATCATCCGAAGCCTTTTGGGCAGATGGATAGATATTATTTAGGACTTTTTTTTTGCTTTTCTGTTTTTGCAGATTTATTTGTTATGATTGACTCGTTCGGGCTTGAAGAAGCTAAATATGATAGTAGTAAGGATGTAACCATGAAAAGTATAGCTGCCGTTGCTGTTAGTTTGCCTAGTAGACCTGTAGAACCTCTAACGCCCATCATCGTGTCACTTGAGCCCCCAAATGCCGCGCCAATGCCTGCTCCTTTTCCTGCTTGAAGAAGAACTGTTAAAATTAAGAAAATAGCTATAACAACATGAAGTACAGTAACTATAATAGTCATAGGAAATCTCTCTTTCTAATAATTCAAATACTGCTTGCTGATTTAATTATTTCTACAAAATCATTTACAACTAAACTTGCACCACCAATTAACCCACCATCTATATCAGGTTGTTGGAATAATTCCAAAGCGTTTTCAGGTTTAACACTCCCTCCATAAAGTATTCTGATTTTTTCTGCGTAGTCCTTGCCGTATTTTTTAGAGATATTCTCTCTAGTAAAAGAGTGTATTTCTTGTGCTTGTTCAGGGGTGGCTGTTTGTCCACTACCAATAGCCCATATTGGTTCATAGGCGAGTATTAAATTCTTTGGAGGTTCATCAAATATTTGGAGTAAACTTAAATTTAATTGAGTTTCAACGTGTGCTAGAGCATTTCCAGTTTCTCGCGCAAAAAGAGGTTCCCCAAAACAAAGGATAGGAACAAGGTTTTCTTCTATTGAAGAAAACAATTTTCTGGCGATTAGGTCGTCACTTTCACCTAAATTTTCCCGTCTTTCACTGTGTCCTAGTATGACATGAGTAACTCCTGCGTTCTTTAACATTGAGGCACTAATTTCTCCGGTATGGGCACCGTTTTTTTCGTTGGAACAATTCTGTGCAGATAATATTATGTTACTTTGATTCACTACGTTTTGAATCGAAGGGATTCCTAAGAACGGAGGAGCAATTATAATATCAACATTTGTTATCTCTCGAGTCTGGTTGACAATGTCATTGGTGAGAGATAGTCCGTCTTCTAAATTGGTGTTCATTTTCCAATTTCCTGCAACTATGGCACGTCTCATGAAGATTCCCTTGTTTCTAAGTTTTATTGGTTAGTGACGCTAGACCGGGCAAAGCCTTTCCTTCGAGAAGTTCTAAAAAAGCGCCTCCCCCTGTACTTATATAAGAAATCCTTCTAGATTCGCCCGCGTTATGAACGGCAACATCTGTATCTCCACCTCCAACAATAGTTAGGGCATAAGAATTTGCAACGTGATTTACCATTGCGTAAGTCCCTCTACTGAAAGCATCCAGTTCAAAAACACCCATTGGGCCATTCCAAACTATAGTTTTTGCATCTTGTAACACTTCTGAATATAAAGCAGTTGTAGCTGGACCGATATCTAATGCGTACCAGTCTGATGGGATTTCTTGAGCTGGAACTACTTTTGTCTCTGCAGCACCCTCAAATTTATCTGCCACTACATAATCGCAAGGGAGATATAAATGTACCCCTAGGTCTGATGATTTTTTTACAATTGATTCTGCAGTGTCAATAAGGTGTTCTTCAACAAGAGAATTTCCCATTTCATAACCCATAGCTTTATGGAATGTTCCAGCCATCCCACCGCCGATAATAATTTTATCCATCTTTCCTATAAGTCTCTCTATAATTCCAATTTTACTGCTGGCTTTCGCTCCTCCTAGTATAGCGACTACGGGCCTCATAGGATTTACGACAGCTCGTTTTAGGTAATTTACCTCTTTAATCATCAAGTAACCAGCTACGGCAGGTTGTACAAATTTTGTGATGGAAGACATAGAGGCATGTTTTCTATGAGCATTTCCGAATGCGTCGCTAATGTAGATGTCACCATAAACCGCTATTTCTTTTGAGAATTCTTCATCGTCAGTTTCTTCTCCGGGGTGAAATCTAACATTTTCTAACATTAAAATGCTTGAATTTTCCATCTCCGCGACCATCTTTTTGGACTTGTTTCCAACAACTTCAGGAGTCAATGCACATTCTTTTTCTAGGAGTCTACTAAGTCTTTTCGCAACAGGGGCCAAGGTAAGTTTAGGAGTAGCTTTTCCTTTTGGCCTTCCTAAGTGTGAAATGATAACTATTTTTGAACCTGAGTCTAGTAGATAATTGATGGTAGGTAAGACGGATCTTAGACGAGTGTCGTCAGTAATATTGTTCTGGTCATCCATTGGGACATTAAAGTCAGTCCTTAACAATACATGCTTGTTAGAAACATCGACATCTTCAATTCCTAGTTTCTTAACATCACTTTCTATTCCACTTGTTATTTCCGTCATTCTTTATCCTCAGGAGGTCAAGATTGTAAATTTGCCCCAATTTTTTTAATGAGGTCTACCATTCGGCATGAGAATCCCCATTCGTTGTCATACCAAGAAATAATTTTCACCATTTTATTTTCTAGAACCTTTGTTGATAGACCGTCTATCGTAGACGAGGCTGACGAGCCGAGGAAATCAATCGAGACAAGAGGTTCATCTGTATAATCAAGAATTCCTTTCATTTTTCCTTCCGAAGCTTCTTTCAATGCTTCATTTACTTGTTCCGCGGTCACATCCTGCCCAAGTTCTGCTACAAGGTCTACAACTGAGACATCTTGAATTGGGACGCGAATAGCCATTCCGTCAAGTTTTCCGTTCAACTCAGGTAGAACTAATCCGACAGCTTTAGCAGCACCCGTTGATGTTGGAATCATACTTACTGCAGCTGCTCTTGCGCGTCGAAGATCACTATGTGGTAAATCTAAAATCTTTTGATCATTTGTATATGCATGTGTAGTTGTCATTAACCCATGTTGTATTTCAAATTTTTCGTGAAGAACTTTTGCTACTGGCGCAAGACAATTTGTTGTGCAACTTGCATTCGAGATGATGTGATGTTCGTCATGATTATATTTATCATCATTTACACCAAGAACAACCGTTATGTCTTCTCCTGAAGCTGGAGCGGATATAATTACTTTTTTTGCACCTGCTTCAATGTGTTTTCCAGCATCTTCTCTTTTTGTGAAAATACCTGTACTCTCAACTGCAATCTGAACTCCCAACTCTTTCCATGGAAGATCTGAAGGGTTCCTAGTGGATAGGACTTTGATTTTTTGTCCATTCACAATAATTGAGTCCTCATCAGATTCGACGGTTCCGTTGAAGCGACCATGAATTGAATCAAATCTAAGCAAATGAGAAAGAGTTTTAGGATCTGTTAAATCGTTTACAGCGATAATTTGAATATTATCTTCATTTATAGCAGCTCTTAATAAGTTGCGTCCTATTCTTCCAAAACCATTAATACCGACCTGAATTGCCATTTGTTTGAATCTCCCTTTTGACTTCATTTTGAAAGTGACTTAGAAAAGCGGAAAGATAAAAAATACATCAAACAAAAAGCAAAAACAATTACTCGGAGGTATTTCTTGAATAAAAGGTTTTTAGTTTTTTTAAACGACTTTTGAAAAAATAATCATCCTTCAAACAAATTATTTTTTCTTTCTATTTGACTGATTTCTTTCCTTTTTTGTAAGTTTCGCGTCTACTTCTAAATTTTGATTGTTTTTAAAAACTACTCCATACAATTTAAGGGCTGCCGAACGAGAAACGAAACCTCTTAGAACGTCATCTTTGACGGACTCAACATTTCTCTTAAGAGGATTTCCGTAACCTCCACCTCCCGATGTTCCGACTCTTACAAATTCTCCAGCGTCAATCTTTTTTAAGGATACTATAGATGGAAATGAGTTTTTTCTAGTTCCTTTCTTAAAGGTTAATTGTTCTGATTTCGAGCCATTCTGTCCACCAAGTCTTCCAACTGCACACATATCATCTGCGTTGCGTACTAGTGAAATGTGAGAGTCTTCTTTTAATAAAAACTCTTTAGTTACTCCCAAACCCCCTCTGTACTTTCCGGGACCTCCTGAGTCTATAATCAGTTCCTCTCGAACAATATGTAACGGATAACGGTTTTCAGTAATTTCTATAGAGATCCTACCTGTCCCTGACAAAGGAAGAATAGAAGAAACTCCATCCCTATTGAAGGAAGCTCCGGTTCCTGAACCCATTGCCTCACGGAAAAGTGACGTCCTGTTGTTTTTGTCCCTATGGAAAATACTGAAGGTATTTAAATTCTCAAATCCAACCTGGGTATTTCCAGAACTTGCCTTAAATAAGAGTTCAGTAAAGCCTGAAATGATACTGCTAATAGTTAAAAGACGAAGAGCTGTGGGTGCAGGAAAATTAGGGGTCACTAATGAACTAGTCTTTGGAAGAACTATGTCTAAATTTTTACATCCCCCATCATTTGCTCTTATATTATTTCTTTGTTCATAATCCTTCTCCAATTGGAGCAAGAAAGGTGTTAAGAGCCTAGCAATAAATTTAATTCCATCGCCATATAGAGGGCAGTTAATTGGCCCTTCAGACTGTTGCGAAGTTCCTTCAAAGTTGAGAGAAAGTTGTTTATTTTTTTTCGTTAAAGTTAAATGTACAATATTATTTTTTTCAAAATGCTCAGGCGCGACCATTCGTTTAGTTCTCCATTCTCCGTCACTGATATTTTCCTCTATTATTTTTTGAA
This sequence comes from Nitrospinota bacterium, assembly GCA_036231405.1. GTDB lineage: Bacteria > UBA8248 > UBA8248 > UBA8248 > UBA8248 > UBA3496. The sequence continues at coordinate 97,247 of JAZAHK010000012.1, read as the reverse complement.
AAGCTTGTTTAGATTCGTTTAAAAGATCAGAGAAACAGGCCTTTAGTTCGTCTTTCCCATATCTTTGTACAAGTTCTTTAAGTTGTACTGCACCTAAATTTAATACTGAAATCTTAGTTGCCAGATCATCACGAAGAAGTTCAGGTTGTCTACTATTTCGGACTATATGTTCAAAAATATCTTCTCTAATTTCTCCATTCTCTTTTATTTTTATTGGTTCAATAATAATTCCTTCATTGAAACTGTCTTTAGAGAGAGTTGAAACACCTCCAAAAGATATTCCTCCTAAATCATCGTGTTGTGCACGAACCTGTATAAATGAAATTAATTCATCTTCAACAAAAAACGGTTGCGAAATGCAAATTTCAGACGAATCACCAACTCCGTTCAATGACAAGTACGAATCATTCTGTATGAATGCATCTCCGAGATGTATTTCTTTTTTATCGAATCTAGACAGAATGGCATCTATTCCCGTACCTAACATTTTTGAGGTCAAAGCTCTGCCGAATTTGTCGTAAAATTTTACTGAAAAATTGTTTCCATCTCTCAAAGAATCACATCTCCAAGACCTGGCTAAGTATTCTTCTAGTTCCATCTCGATAGAAAGAATTGCGCCAGAGAGTATTTCACTTATAATTGGATTTGCGTTCATCTAGGCCGCTCCCACACCGTGAAGACCTGTTGGTCTGCCAGCTCTTTTATTTTGTTTTGTCAGTTCAGATTTTGAAACTAACAAAAGGTTTCCAAATCTATCAACCCTTGCTTCTTGTTTAGGAAAAACAACTGTAGTACTTCCAAAACTTTCAATGACGGCAGGTCCTGGAATAAAGTTTCCCTCAAGTAAGCGCTCTCGATAGTAAATCGGAGTGTCAACAAAACCTTTAGTTTCAGGAAACCACACCAATCTTGCCCCTTTATAGGCTTCTTCTGGTGATTCATCACCAGAAGGAATCAAAGGTAGGTTAGGTGGTTGGGTGAGTCCATAACTTGTTATATTTAAATTTGTAATTTCTGCCTGTCTCTGTTCAATAAAATTCTTGTTAAATTGTTTTTGATAGTAAAAGTGAAATTTTTCTATGACTTCTTTCATTACTACTTTTGAAACGAATCCCGAAGGAATTTCAATATCTATCTCGTTTGATTCATTCTCATATTGTATTCTTATATTTCTTTTTAGGAGTTGACGTTCTTCAGGAATATTTTCGTCTGATAGTGTTTGCCTTGCTTCAATTTCTAAATTCTCAAAGATTAAATTTAATTCCTCAATGTTTAGGTCGTCTTCCAGTCTATAGTAGCGGTGCATATGTTCATTCATTAGGTCTACAACTTCAAGACCAAATGCGCTAGTCATTCCTGCGAAAGGAGGGATGACTACATTTTCAATGCCCAAAAACTCGGCGACTAGTCCAGCGGTTAATGGTCCTGAACCGCCGAATGCCATAAGAGAAAAATCTTGAGGTGACAGGCCTTTTTTTACAGTTGCTTGTCTGATCGCATGTACTTGATTCCATGCTGTAATTTCTACTACCCCAGCGGCCATTTCCATGGGGTCAATTTTGAAATGTTTAGCTAAATTTCTCATTGCCTTCATTGCCAGTGCCTTGTTTAGCTTAATTTCGCCGCCGGCTAGATGAAGAGGACTTCTTGCCAGAACAAGGTTAGCGTCTGTGACAGTTGGTTCTTCCCCCCCTTGCCCGTAACATACTGGCCCGGGGGAAGCACCCGCACTTTGAGGTCCTACTTTCAATCTTTTTTCAGTATTCATCCAGGCTATAGAGCCACCACCAGTTCCTAAGGTTGTGATGTCTATCATCGGAATTTTGAGGTAGAAACTTCCAATACTGTGATTAGATGATTTCTTGGCTTCACTATTTTCTATAACTGCTATATCGGTTGAAGTACCTCCGCCATCAAGAGTTATCAGTTTTTCTCTTCCAGAAATTCTACCTAAATAAGATGCGGAGAGTGCTCCAGCAGCTGGTCCCGATAAAACTGTAGAAATTGGTTTTTTTGCAATTTTTTCATTGGGAGCGACTCCTCCATTGCTCTTCATTATTAAAAACGGAATTTCTTTATATTTTTCTTGTATTTTATCCGAGCTTTTATCTAGATAATTTTTTACATGTGGTTTTATAAATGAATCCAGAAGTGTCGTAATTGCCCTGTCATATTCACCTGGTTCAGGGCAAACCAACGAAGATATACTTATTTCACATTCTGGAAATTCTTTTCCAAAAGTATCTCTTATTAATTTTTCGTGTTTTGGGTTCGCATAAGAATGGAGAAGACAAATCCCAACGGCTGAGATCCCTTTTTGTCTAAATAATTTAGGTAAAAGCGACACTTCTTTTTTAGTTAACGGAACGAGAATCTTCCCTGAAGAAGAAACCCTTTCATTAACTTCGAAAATTCTCTCTGAAGGGACTAACGCCTCTAAGGGCTTTTGAGTTATTCGTGAAGTGAAGTTACTCAAACCTGAAGAGGTCTCTTTTTGTGTGACAAGTCCAATTTCTAGAAGGTGTTTAAATCCAGAAGTTATGACAAGACCAAGATTATCAAATTTTTCTTCTAAAATTGCATTCGTAGCGACAGTAGTGCCATGGAAAATGCCAGAAATATCTTTATCTTGCATTTTTGTTTCTTGAAGTATTTTCTCGATACCTTGCATGAACCCTAAACTTGGATCTGATGTAGTCGTAGGGGTTTTAGTACTGAAAATTTCTCCAGTATCTGTCTTTACCCCGACGATATCAGTGAATGTTCCGCCGGTGTCTATCCCTATTCTTAATGCTCTTACTTTTTTTGCCATGATTCTTTCTTTTTTAAAATGTGAAAAGTACAGCGGCAATAATTGCTAAAATTAATCCTGCAATTTTTTGCAAAGTTATACTTTCGTTTAGGAATAAGAAAGCTATGAGTGCGGTAACTCCTGGGTATAAGGCAGACAATGCTATGACTGCAGTTAAATTATTCTCTGAATTAGAAAGTGCAGATGTTAAAAAATACATTCCTAGTACAGTTGAGATAGCTGCAGAAATAGGAAAAAGGTAAATAGAACTAATAGATGGCAAAGACGTACGGTATAAGAATATCCCAATAAGAGTGATTGGAAGAATTGTGGCTCCCATGAGTAGTAAGTTATTGATTGAACCCAAACGCTCTTGCCCAAGTTTCATAAAAGCTCCCCAAGTCCCAAAACATAGAACCGTAAGTCCTACATAAATAAAAGTCAAAGAATTCAATTTAAAATTCCTCATTGTTTATATTCAAATTAAAAATGCACTTTAAGAGAAAGAACCCAAAATACCACTTTAAAGATTTTCAAAAAAGAATCAAAATTAATCGAAGAAAGAGGGCCATATCTGGCCCTCTTTCTTAAAAATATTTTCTTATTTTTGGAATAGCAATATGACATCAGGTAAAAACAACACCGAGTCCCTCTTTTCGCGACTTTTTTCTAGTTGCCATTACTACTGCCTCAAATGGGCGACTAACTATTAAATCGATTACGATACTCATAGAAGACCAAAAACATTGAAAAGCATTAAATTATAATTATCTATTTCGGTCAAGAGATTTATTTTATGTTAAAATTTGCTTTTAGCTTTTTTTGTTGTTGAAATTTCGCAGTTTACTTATAGTGGGTTATTAAATGAGTCTATTCTTTCATGCAGGTGCAGAGAAAATCTATAACAAGATTTTAAAGAATGCTTCACCCTTACAAAAGAATGCAATAAACGAAGCAAAGGAATTCCTTCTAGATTATTCTAAGTGTGCGGAAGGGATTTCGATTTATAATGACGGACTGTCAATTCCACATTTTGCAGAAACCAGACCGGACATAAAAAAGATCTCTGATGTGTTACCTTTGTATTCGGACAAGAAAAATATTGTGGTAGTTGGTAACGGTGGGTCCATTCGTAATACGATTGCTCTCTATGACGCTCTATTCTCGAAAATTTCTTCTAAAAAATTATATTTCATTGATTCTTTGGACCCTAATAGCGTTTTAGGAGATTTGCTTTCAGAAGGCTCCGATTTTTCTCCGTCAGATACAATCATAGTGCCTATCAGTAAATCTGGTAATACTATAAATGTTGTAAAGGCAGCAGAAGTTTTATTTAAAAGAGGGTACCAGGTTTTACTAGTTACTGATTCAACGAGTAGTAGTTTGTTAGATTTTGGGCAGAAAAACTCTCTTTCTGTTTTGCCACATCCGGATAATGTAGGTGGGCGCTTCTCCGCCGGGCAGAATAATTCTTTTTTGCCGATAGCTCTTTTCCTTGGGCAAATGGATCAGGTCGTTGAATTAGATGAATCTTTTTCAGTCGCACATAAAATGTTCTTACCGGAAGTATCTTTAGATTTGAATCTTGCAAAGGCTATATCTTTAAGACTGTATATGTTTGAAATTTTTGGTTTTACAGAATTGTTTGTTTTTGGTTACGGAAAATGCTTTCGTGGATTAGGCGAACTAATAATTCAGTTAGTCCATGAAAGTTATTGTAAAAATGGTATGGGGCAGACCGTAATTTATTCTGATGCCCCAGAGAGCCACCATCATACCAATCAACGTTTTTTCGATGGTAGGAAAAATATGTTGGGTCTGAGTATTCGTGTAGAAAATTCTGCCCAGAACTTTACTTTGTCCGAAGGACTTGGATGTAGTGAATTCTTAGATCTAGAACATAGCACGTTGTTCTCTGAGGCTGAGAAATACGAGTGTCCGCACATGGTCCTAACCTTAGAAAGTCTTTCTTGTTTTGATGTTGCAACTGCGATTTCTCTTTGGCAATGGGTTGCGGTGTACGGAGCTATCCTTCGCGGGGTAAATCCATTTGATCAACCTGCAGTTGAAAACAGCAAGGAAGTAATGCGGGGCCTTATATCTAGCAAAGAAGGCTCAGTAAAAAATTTCAAGAACATCATACTGGATGAGAATTGGTCTAATTCGAATTTTTAAAAAAATCTTAAATTTCTATAGAATCTCCTGGTTCTAAAACTTTGATTTCAGTGGAAAGTCCTCTTTTATTGACCTCTTCTTCGTATTGTTGTGCAGTGCCTGTTAGTAATGGAAAAGTTCCAAAATGTATTGGCACTACTCTCTTTGCAGAAAGAAGTTCTGAGGCAAGTGCAGCCTCTTTTCCGTCCATCGTGAACCTACTTCCTATAGGTAAAAGACAAAGATCTGGCGAATAAAGTTCTGCAATTAGTTTCATATCTCCAAAAACGTTCGTATCCCCTGCATGGTAGAGAGTCTTCCCATTTTCAAAATTCATTATAATTCCGCAAGGTTCCCCAGAATATTGTCCATTATAACTAGAACTATGCATTGCATGCGTAAGGGTAACTGATATTCCATTAAAATCAATTGTACCTCCTTTTCCCATAGGAGCAGCTTTGTCACCAAAATTCCCTTCTTCAGAAAGTAAATTTACGAGTTCGTAAGGTCCCGCAACATTACAATTATTAGTGTTAAATACATTGATAACATCAGAGATATGGTCACCATGTCCATGAGTGAGAACTATTAAGTCAACACTCTCAGGTTTTTTATATTCTTCAGGACATCGTGGATTCCCCTCTAGCCAAGGGTCTATATAGAACTTTTTCCCTTTGTCACTTTCTCCTAAAAATGTAGACTGTCCAAGAAAAGTAATTTTTGCGCTCATAGTTAGTAACTCCTTACAAAAAAGTTCAAAGGCGAATGCATTAGAAAACTACTTAAATATCGATGAATTTAACTTATATTAATATTATTGTCGCGCAAAGTCGATGATTTAATTTAATCTTTTCGAACTCAAATTTTGATTTTTCTCAATTGTCGTGAGGTGATATTGTGAATTTTGAAAAGCCAATCTATGACATTTCGGGTTTTTCTGTTCGAGATATGTGTGATGAAGATATCAATAATGTAGTGAAGATTGAGAGAGAGGTGTATCCATTCCCCTGGTCAGAAAAAATTCTTAGCGAGTTATTTTATTTTGGTCTAAAGAATAAGGAAAATCACTCTTCAGTTATAAATGATGTTGATAATAAAGCTGGAATTTATGGATATGCTTTTTGGCAAATGATTGTCGATGAATGTTATATCTTGAATTTTGCAATTGCAGCCGAAATGCAAGGAAAAGGTTTGGGAAGCTTTTTTCTTGAGAAAATTTTAAAACAAGCTAATCAAATTGGTGCCCAGAAAGCAACTCTAGAAGTTAGAATAGGAAACAAACCCGCGATAGCACTTTATGAAAAATTTGGCTTTACAGTTATAGCGATGAGAAAAAACTATTACGTAGACGATGGGAATAAAGAGGATGCTTTAGTTATGTGGCTTCAGGAAATATGAAAAAAATTTATCGAGGTGAAAATTAAATGGAATCTTTCCCCCTAATTGATTTATCGTTTGTTCTCGTAATATTTTTGCTTTTTTTTAGGGGCTCCCTGAAGGGAACGCTCAAGGAATTAATTTCATTAGGTACGATTATATTTACGTATTACATAGTGAATATTTTAGTGCCTCTAGGATTCCTAGAACCCATTTTAATTAGATATAGATTTCCCCAAACTTATTTTAAATGGGTACTTTTTCTCCTAATTTGGCTTGCTTTTAGTTTGTTTTTTTACGTAGTGTTCAAGTTTGTCAGCCTAAAAGCTAAGAGTTGTTTAAGTAGATCTCTCGGCGGGATCATTTCTGTTATCAAAGGGTACATCTTGTTTTTTCTGATTTTTCCTTTTTTGTCGAGTTACTCTTCATTTGAAATCAAACTTTTCGAAAAGAGCAATTCGATGTTTTTTACCTTTATGCAAAATTTAAAACGCTTAGTTTTTGATTTTTTTGGTCTAAGTGGATTATTTTGATTTTCAAAAAAAAGCAGAACAATTATTGTTGTTACAAATTGTCTAGGATTTTTTTTGAACGACCTTTTTCGAGAGTTTCTTTAAAAGAATCCCCCGTATCCATACCCAATTGTTGCATTCTCTTTTGTGCCCAAAGGCCTATATTACGGTCATCTTTATAGAAAGAATCGTCTGTCTTTTTAGAGGGATCAAATTCAGCAACACGTTGGGATTCGGTTTTGTGTGTAGCAAACCTTGAGACTATTTTACGTAATTTATTCCCATCACAATTCCTGCAAAGAATCTTTTTTCTGTCAGATGGTCTTAAGATCAAATGACCTGAAATGAAATTACAATCTTTACATTTATATTCGTAAATCGGCATTTTCGGATTTGTCTCACTCGTTTTTAGTTTGTATAGAAACATTAAGGTCTTGCATCTTCGAAGTGAAATCTGGAAAAGTGATTGAGATCGCTTCAGCAGTATCTATTTCCACTGGATTTTTAGACGCCATACCTGCTATTGCGGAGGACATCACGATCCTATGGTCGTTATATCCTTTCGTTTTTCCTCCCACAAGGCCTTCTCCATAAATAGTTAGTCCATCTTCTGTTTCTTTTGCTCTTCCTCCTAAGTCTTCTATGACAGATCTCATAGAGGTGATCCTATCTGTTTCTTTTATTCTCGCCTGGGGCACATTCACGATTTTTGTCTCTCCTTCTGCGAAAGAACCTAATATAGAGAGTATAGGTAGAAGGTCAGGAGTATCATTAAGGTCAAACTCTCCTCCTACAAGTTTATTACTAGAAACTTGAATGGAACCATCAACATGTTTTTTTATTTCCGCACCCATTGATTCTAATATATCGAAAAAAACCTTGTCTCCCTGAGGATCAGTTAAGTCTAAACCTCTCAAAGTAACGTTCCCTCCAGGTAGTGCACCCGCAGCTGCTAAAAAAGCAGCAGAACTGAAATCAGCAGGAACTTCTATCTCAAAATTTTTTAATGTTTGTCCGCCTGGAAGATCAAATTCTTCTAAATTGTGATGTGAGAAATTTAATCCCAATTTATCAAGCCACCACAAAGTCATTTCTACATATGGTTTTTCGTTCAGATTTAATGGTTGGACATGAGTGTTGTTTATTCCGAATGGAGCATTCATTAAAATGCTAGTTGTAAATTGACTCGTAATTCCATCTACTTTTGTTGATCCTCCGACCCATGGGCCAGTGACACTTAGTGGCAATTTTCCGTTTTGTGTTTCCGATTTGAATTTTGCCCCTAAATTTTTGAGTGCATTGAGTAGGGGTCTCATTGGTCGACTTCTAGTTTGTGGATCACCATCAAAATTTGCGTATCCATCAGATAGAAGAACTGCAGTTCCTAAGGCTATTCTGCATGTTGTCCCAGAATTGGCAACATCAATCGTCTTGTCTGGAACTTTTGGTTTTCCATTAAATCCTTTGATTTTTATTTTTTGGTTATCTTTAGATATTTTAGCTCCAAATGATTCATATACTTTTAAAGCAGTTTTGCTGTCATTCGAATCGAGTAAGTTGTAAATCAAACTTTCTCCTTCGGACAAAGAAGCAAATGCTATCGCTCTTATAGAATGCGATTTTGACGCGGGAACATCAGTAGATCCATTCGCGCTGCAAGGGTTTATTTTGAAAATCATGAAAATACCTTTTTAAATCTTTATTTGGTTACTTAAAATACCTCTTGAATGTTCGTCTTCATGACAGTGAATACATAGATTTTCCCAATTACTTCCATCAGGAGGATTGTTTTTATGGTTATTGTCTTTGTGGTGAACTGTGAGTTTATGTAAGTTTGATTCGTTAAATTCTCTTCCGCATTTTGCACAGATCCAGCCATGAATTTCTAAAGATTTAATCCTATAATCTGGCGCATTTTTACTTACGCTTGAAAACTTTTTAAGTTTTTCTGCAATTTCTTTCGCAGATGTATCCTCGTTCGAATCTGTACGGGCTATCTTTTTATTCTGATTTAATTTTCTTCTAGGTCGGAACGTTGTTCTGGCCATTATGAAACCCCTTTTTTCTGTATGATAACAAATCGTTAATATTGTTGGTAGTCTCTAGGTTTTAATAACTAACCTTTCTTATTTGATTTATCGTTAATTCTAGTGTTATTTGAATAGATACGAAATTTATTCGTGTTTTTTCTTGTCATGGAGTTTTACTTGCGTTTTTGGATTTTAGTCCTTTCTTTAACTTTCCTGTGGGGACTTAGTTTTTCAACGGCAAAAATTGGATTGCGTTCATTAGAACCATTCTCCTTTCTTTGGATGAGAAGCCTAGTATCTGCCTTGACTGTCTTTATTTTGATTCTCTCAATGCGCATCAAATTCTATCCTCCAAGGCTAGCTGGTCCTGGAAGCAAACCCAGTTTCTGGGTTAATATTTTCCTCCATAATCTAGTGTTCCTCTTGTATTACAATGGTTTGGTATATAGTACCGCTGGTCGCTCTTCTTTATTCTTATATGTTCAACCACTTTTGTATGTGGCATTAGCTACTTTGCTAGCCAAGGAAGAAACAGTAGGTATTAAGGCAATTCTCGGGTTCATTTCTGCATTTGTGGGGATGGTTTTTTTATTTGGAGATAATCTTTCCTCAAAAGGTGGTAGTACTTGGTTTGGAGATTTTCTTGTAATTTTAGCCGCGTTGGTCTGGGCTTACCAATCTTTGTATCTTAAAATGAATGTTGTAGGTGTTGACGCTTATAGAATTACGGCTTGGACTCAGCTTTTTGCAATCATCCCATTTGTTTTGTTAGCCTATCTTTTTAACGAATCTCTTCCAAATATGGTGAATTTTAATGTGATTACAGGTGTCGGTTATAATGGAATTGTTGGTACTGGACTGACAACAATTCTATGGGTTTGGCTGATAAAAGAATTCCCTGCAAAGAGAGTGGGCGCTTTTATGTTTCTTTGTCCTTTATTCGGGGTCTTTCTTGGTGCTCTCATTCTTTCGGAGCCGCTGACATTGTTTATGATAACGGGTTCGTTGCTTATTGCCCTTGGAATTTATCTGGTAAATATGGAAAGTACCTAGCGGTCAATTTAAATTGTAGGTCTCTTGAGCATTCTTGAACATTATTCTTTCTCTTGTTTTCTCATCTACGGAACTTGGCAATGCATGTACAGGAGAATCAAAATCCCAATGTGGATAATCTGTAGCGAAAAATAACGTTTTTTCTGCTTTTACCATTCTGTACATGTCTGACAGATCTTGGTTTGATTCTGGTTCTTCCATAGGTTGTGTCGTGATTTTAAAATGGTCAAAAAAATACTCACTGGGCAATCGTTTTGCCCATGGGATTTCATGTCTTAGGCCTAGAAAATTTTTGTCTAGTCGCCAAAGTAATCCAGGAATCCACGCAACTCCACCTTCTATTAAGATCACCTTTAATCTTGGGAAAGATTCAAACACTCCCTCGCAAATAAAACTTGTAACATGTGTCATGAAGGCCTGAGTCATGGATGTGTGCCATTCAATGTAATAAGTTGGCCATCCTACGGCAGTGGGAGGAGGGGCTGTTCCAACACCTGTTCCTCCAAAATGTATGGCAATAGGAAGTCCTAAATCCTCAGCAATATCATAGATCTTATGAAATTGTCTTTGCCCATATGGAGCGTGAGAGCCAGCAGGAAAAAGTACTTGTACTATATCCTTTCTTTCTCCAATTCGTTTAATTTCTTTTACGGCTTGTTCAGGATCGCTCAAGGAAACAGTTATTGAGCCTAGAAGACGTGAATCCTTCTCAAGCCAATTCTCAATGGTCCAATCGTTATGTGCGGTTGCCAAAGAAGAACCAAACTCAGGGATCCCTAAGAAGGACACGTTATAATATGTCCCATTGAGGATTGCAAAATTAATGTCGTATTCATCCAGAACTTGTTTCTGGAAAAAAGACAAATCAGAACCAGGGGGTCCACCATTTTCAGGAAATGCATCCTGTCTTACTCCTCCGTGTCCAGTTTTAGGGTATGAAACTTGGGGGAGTGATTTATATCCTGTTTCGTTTATGTAATTTATCCAGTGTTTTTCAAGATATGGGAAAAGAGACTCTGTTGAAGGTGGAGTGTGATGAATATCAGTGTCTATGATTTTTGAAGTTAATTTTTTTTTACTTGAAGGGGACAAGTATTTACTCCTAATTTTTTTATTCTATTATCAGTTTTGAAGCAGTAAGTATGGCTAGAAAAAGGAGACAAAAATTGAATACATTTTGAGGCACAACGAACAGAACTCTTCTCCCTATCCAGCCTCCTAAATAACATAGTGGGAACATCAAGATACCAATGAGGAACATTTCCTTATTAACTAGACCATGATACCAAAAATTCATAACTTTAAAAGGATTTACCCAAAACCAAGTAAAAGTGATAGTTGCAACGAGGGGAACCTTCTTCAGTCCTTTTTTTAAAAAAAATAAAGCGAGAATCAAGCCTCCTGCATGAAACATTGCGCTTGTAATCCCTCCGATGATCCCTAAAAAAAGGGTCGAAGCAAGATTATTTATACTATATTTATCCGTATTGGCCTTTGGTGTTTTTTTTTGTCTTTCGTTCCAAATTTGAAAAAAAGAAAAAATTATACAGGCGACACCAAGAGATTTTCTTAGCCAGAAATCAGACATTTGAATCAGGAAAAATGTCCCGACAAAAATCCCGATATAAAAACCTGGTACAATTATTTTTACTAATGAACTTTCCCATTTTTTCCAAAAAAGAGAAGCTGCAGAATAATCTGTTATCCACATTAACACGGCAATAATTCCAAGGATCAGCTTTGTTGGCCATATAAGGGCGAGAATTGGAAAAAGTACAATCCCGATTCCTGAGCCGAATGTACTTTTTAAAAATCCGACAAAAAATGAGCAAATTAAGAATATAAGTATAATTTCTGAATTGATTTCCAATGTATCTCCTGAAGGGTATTCTTTATAGTGATTCTATTTTATATCGTTTATCAATTAGATATAGCTAGATTTATGTTAATTTTTTTTGAGGTTGAAAGTATATAAGAAACTTCTTTTAGATTTGAGATTACCTTGAACTTCTATTTTTATAGAATTAAATTGTGTTTGTAATATTTATGAAAGCTACTTTAAAATCTAAACGGAGTAAGATTTTCGTAGTTTCTTTTTAAAAAAAGGAAGAATAGTTTCATGAAAGTCCCTTTTGTCAATTTACTTCCTCAGTACTTAAAACTTCAGAATCAAATAGATACGGAAATGAATAGCTTAATTTCCAAGACTAGTTTCATTGGTGGAGTTGCAGTAAAAGAATTTGAAGATGTGTTGGCTAAAGAAGAGCAGAGGGATTACGCCGTAGGTCTTAAAAGTGGAACATCAGCTCTCATCCTTGCCTTGAAAGTTCTTCAACTTCCGCAGGGATCTGAAGTAATTACTACTACGTTGACTGCAGTTCCCACAGTTGAAGCGATTGTCCAGGCGGGACTTAAACCAGTTCTCTGTGATGTTGATATTAATACTGCTCAGATTTCTCTTGATTCGGTTAAATCATCAATAAATGCGAATACAAAAGTAATTCTTCCCGTACATCTTTATGGAACACCAGCGCCGATTCGTGAACTAGATGAAATTTGTAGACAAAAAAATTTAATACTTATTGAAGATGTCGCCCAGGCGCAAGGGGCATTTTGTGGTGGAAGGAGAGTAGGTAGTTGGGGTCTAATTTCTTGTTTCTCTTTTTTTCCTTCTAAATGCTTAGGAGGATTTGGAGACAGTGGAGCAATTACTACAAATGACAAGAGTTTAGCTGAAAAGATAAAAGCAATTTCAAATCACGGAAGAACAGAGAAATATGTACATAGCACCGTTGGCGTTAATGACAGGATTGATTCTATTCAAGCTGCTGTTTTAAAGGTCAAACTCCCTTTCTTGAAGTTGTGGAATGAAATGCGAAATTCTGTAGCAATGAGATATTTGGAAGGTTTGAAAAATACTCCTGCTCTTATTCTTCCGAGTTTTCCTGAGGATACTATCCCTTCATGGCATCTATTTGTTGTTAGGAATTCTCAAAGAGACTTGATGTCAAAATTTTTGAATGAAACTGGTATTGGAACCGGATTACACTATCCTATCCCTGTTCATCTTCATCCAGCTTACGAGTTTTTGTCTTATGAGAAAGGTTCTTTCCCTATTGCTGAAAATTTTGGAGATCAAGTGTTATCCCTCCCGATGTATCCATATATGGAAGATGATGAAGTTGCTTATGTTTTGGACATGGTCAATGAATTTTGTCATTTGGATAAAAGTTCTTAAGTTATGAGTGCTGAAAAATCCCTTTTGTCTTTTATTGTTGCATTTTTTGCTCGATTTAAACTGTGTTTACTTCTCCTTCCATTTTTTCTTATTTCCCTGAATCTAGGAGGTGGTCTTGCTAAACTGCCAGTGGAGATAAGAAGTATCAAAATTGTAAAAGAAATGGTGAAAACCAACGATCTTTTGGTACCTAGGATAGATGGTAAGCCTTATATTACAAAACCTCCCTTTTATCACTGGATGGCTTCATTCATTTCCTATGTGTTTGGGAGTGTTAATTGGTTATCGATTAGAATTCCTTCTTTATTAGCCGCATTTTTTATCCTTTTTCTTGTTTTTAAATGGGGAAAAGAATTGGGTGGTGAAGAGTTAGGGATACTTTCATTATTTATAACTTTTTCAATATATTTATTTGTTGTTCTAGCAAGAAGAGGAGCACCCGATATGGTCTTTTCGGCCTCTTGTTTTACTTGTTTATATCTTTTTCAGAGAATTGTAAGAACTTCTAATAAGAAGTTGTTTTACTGTTTTTTTGCGTCATTTTCTATTGCATTTCTTACAAAAGCTCATGTTGTATTTCTTGTTGTGGTCTTGCCTTTATTAGTTATTCTTGTCTTGATCAAGAGATTGCAAAGAATTTTCTCTTTAGATGTAATTTTTATGTCATTGTGTTCCTTGTTGGTTTCTATAAGTTGGTATTGGATGCTTTATCTTTGGAATCCGAATGAAGCACTTTATTGGCTTCTTTTGGAAGGAGGGCAGCCATTTGATCTTAAAATCGTTGGTGAAACTGCACAACATTTCAAACCTTTCTATTATTATTTTTTGCGTATTTGGGATTTATTTCTTCCATTTTCTATGTTTCTTCCTCTTACGTTTATCTTCTTCTGGAAAAGAAAAAAAACTGTCTACTATGATGGATGGCTCTATGTAATTTATCCATTTTTGATTGTCTTTCTCCTTTTTACTATAATTCCTGCTAAGCAACCTCACTACATTTTGCCGATTCTTCCCCTGCTATCTTTGATGGTTGGTAAAGTAATTACTGAAGAGTGTGTTCTAGTCGAAAAAAAATTAAATAGACTTTTCTATTGGTCTACAGTTTCTTACTTGATGATTCTTTTTGTTCTTCTTGGTGGCGCTATATTTTTTATTTTTTATTTTTTGGAAAACAAATTTGTTCCATTCATTATAATTTTTTGCGCTGTTAGCTTCTATATTCTATGTATAAGATTACTTTTCTTGAACAAAGTTCGATTTTCGATCTATCTTTCCTTTGTCGTTGTGTCTTGCTTTTTTATTATTTTTTGTGGTTATTTTGAGGAATGGAAGTCTTATGATCGTAACAGAAAGCGTTCAAATATGGTTTCTCATTTTGGCAAAGATTTTCTAAGGCAGGATTTAACTATTTCCTCTATTAAGGATGGTGAGTTCATTAATGGATAAGAATTTAGGTATCAGTGTAGTTATCCCGTGTTTTAATGAAGAGGATAATATACTTCCCCTTTGGAATGAACTTTGTCCAGTTCTCGAAAATCTGAATAGGACCTGGGAAGTAATTTTTGTTGATGATTGTAGTTCGGATACAACGGCACAGAGGATTCGTGATTTAAATAGAAAAGAGGTAGTTTTACTTTCTCATCCGGTTAATCAAGGAGAAAGTGCTGCACAATTAACAGGATTCAATTTGTCCCGTGGAGAATTGGTAGTTACGATGGATGCTGATTTACAGAATGATCCTGCTGATCTGCCTTTTTTAATTGATTCTCTCGGAGAATGTGGTGCGGTTTGTGGGATTCGTCCTAGTAGGGCAGATACGGTTATCAAAAAAATTTCTACCAAAATTGCGTATTTTTTCAGGAATACAATTTTGAGAGACAGGATTAAAGATGCAGGTTGCACATATAGGGTCTTCAGAAAAGAAGTGCTTATTGATATTTTGCCTTTTCGGGGAATGCATAGGTTCCTTCCAACCATTCTTCAAATCCATGGTGTTGAAATTAATCAAGTTCTTATAAAAGACCGTCCTCGTAAATTTGGAGTCTCAAAATATGGAATGGGCAACAGAATTTTTGTAGGTATTATGGATACCCTTGCCATTTACTGGTACAAGAGAAGGTTTGTTCCACCTTTTAAAAAATAATTAAAATTCATTGGTGTCAACGAGGAGATCACAATGCAAGTTTGGGGGTTTGATTTAGGTCCTTGGGAAGTTTTTGGACTATTGGGAAATTGCTGTTTCGGTTCTAGATTTCTTATTCAGTGGATACAAAGCGAACGTGCGGGACGTAGTATAGTTCCAGTGATTTTTTGGTATCTTAGCTTAGGTGGCTCAGTAATTTTGCTTATCTATTTTTTTCAACGAGGAAGCATTATAGGAGTCCTTGCATACTTGCCAAATTTCATTCCATATACTCGAAATTTGATACTGATTGCAAGAGAGAAGAAGACGTTTTCTTAAAAAATTATGTTTTGAAAAGAGGTTGACTTGAACGAAAAATCTTACGTAGGGTTCGCATTACTTGGTTGTGGTTTGATGGGAGATAGACATGCTCAGGTGATATGTGCTCATCCAAATGCAAAATTGATTACTTCTTTTGATCTTGATGAATCTCGTGGAAAAGCCTTTTCTGAGAAATTTGGATGTCTATATTTTCCAAAAATGGAAGAAGCTATAGCAGGGAAAGATGTTGACGCAGTTTTAATTGCTACACCTTCATATCTCCATGCAAATCAGGCTTTTGAAGCAGGGGGTTTTGGTAAGCATGTTCTTATCGAGAAACCTCTTGCAATAGACTTAGAATCTTGTGAATCTTTAATTCGTTTTTTTGAAGAAAAAAAATTGATTTTGTCTGTAGTATCACAAAAACGTTTTCATCCTGCTGTGCAATCTCTCAAAATTGCAATAGGAGAGGGCTTGTTAGGAGATATTTTTTTAGCAGAAATATCCATAAATTATCATAGAGATGAACATTATTTCTTAGAATCCCCTTGGCGTTCTTCTGGTAGTGAATCGGGTGGAGGAGTCTTGATGAATCAAGGAATTCATTATTTGGATTTACTCCTATGGTTTCTTGGTCCTCATAAGAGAATATCAGGGTTCACTAAAACCGTCCGTCCAAATTACGATGAAGAAGATGTGGCCGTTGGTATTATTGAACTCTCTAGTGGTGCTTTGGGTGTAGTGACTGCTTCTACAGTTACATTTCCTAACTCTCCAGAGAAGTTGTCCCTATATGGTACTCGTGGAAGTTGTACTTTTGTTGAAGGAAAAGGGATGGTTAACTGGTCGCATAAAGAGGAGATAAGCCAACCGACATATGAAGATGAACTAGAAATCCCTTCGATTATTTCTCCTAAACTCTTCTCAATGTATAGGAACCATTCTGACTTCGTAGAATCAATACTTTTGACGAGGGAGACGAAGGTTCCCGCGAGAGAAAGTATGGCCGTTGTTAAGCTTGTGAAAGACTTTTACAAGCATTCCTCTTAAAGAAATTATTTTGCCCTCGAAATAGCGTCTAAAAGTGTTGGATCTTCTATAGAAGAGGTGTCGATTTCGTTTATACTAGTTCCTAAAAACAACTTCTTGATTGCGCCTCTTACGATTTTAGAAGATCTAGTTTTGGGTAACCCTTCAACAAATTTAACTGTCTCAGGACGTAGACTTTTTCCTAAATATTTTGTTGTTTCATCTTTCAACTCTTCTCTAAGCTGATCGGAGGCATCAAATTCATCCTTGATAACTACGAAACACGTTAGAACTTCGCCTTTTATAGGATGGGGAGTACCAATGACTGCAGCCTCAACAACAGAGGGGTGACGAATTAACTCAGATTCGACCTCAGCAGGACCTACTCGCTTCCCTGCCACATTGATTGTATCGTCTGATCTACCATAGAGAAACCATTGGTCAAATTCATCAACCATCGCCCAATCCCCGTGATACCAGGTGTTGGGAAATCTCGAGAAATAGGTCTCTAAATATCGATTGTCATCCATAAGAAAACTTTTAGTCATCGAGGGCATCGGTTTTTTGCAGACAAGATGTCCTATTTCTCCGCGGATAGGTTTACCTTCTTCATTGAAGACGTCAGTATGAACTCCTAAAGCAGGACCTCCTAGTGAACACTTTGATAACTCCATAATTGGATAAGGTTGTAAAAGGCATCCACAAATTTCTGTTCCACCAGAAATGTTCATTATCGGGCAACGTTTATTTCCTATTTTCTCAAAAAACCACATATATGATTCAGGATCCCATGGCTCTCCAGTTGAACCAAGAACTCTTAAGGTTGAAAGATCGTAATTTTTTGTCCATTTTTCACCACTACTTATAAGTAAACGAATAGCAGTAGGAGAAATCCCGAGATGTGTGACTTTATGATCGGATATGAGTTTCCAAATTCTGTCTGGTTTGGGCCAATTTGGTGTCCCTTCATATACAAGATAAGTTTGTCCAAGACACTGAGTCCCAATCATTTCCCAGGGTCCCATCATCCACCCTATGTCAGTAAGCCAGAAAAGAATATCGTTATCTCTTAGATCCATGCAGTATTTAACTTCTTTAGTGATGGTAGTTAGACACCCTGCATGAGTGTGTAATGTTCCCTTTGGTTTCCCAGTTGTTCCGGAAGTATAAATGATCATGGAAATTGCTTCAGAGTCTAGTTGTATTGTTTCAGCTGTTATAGACTTGTTATGTATAAAGTCGCGCCATTTTATATCTCGATTATTTTGAGTAAAATAGGAACTTTCAGTCCTTTCGTAGACAATCACTTTTTTTACAGAGGTATTAATTTGAAGTGCTTTGTCTAATAGTTCTTTGATAGCTATTATCTTCCCTCTTCGAAGTCCATAATTCGAAGTAAATACAAGTTGGACTTGTGCGTTTGTAAGGCGTTCGGCAACAGCTTCGTGTCCGAAGCCAGAAAAAATAGGGACCGCTATTACACCTATTTTAAAGCAAGCAAACATTGCAAAAATAGTTTCTGGAACCATAGGCATGAAAATTGCTGCTGTATCTCCAACTTTAAGATCAGATTCCTTCATGGCATTTGCAAGTTTAGATACCTCAGAAGACATTTCCTCATAGGTAAATGTTCTTTTACTTCCATCATCTCCTTCCCATATCAGTGCAAGATGCCCCCCCTTTCCGTTGGTGAGATGTTTGTCGATACAATTATGAGCAATGTTGATTTTTCCACCCGAAAACCATTTTGCCCAGGGGAAACCCTTGCTAGAATCTAACACTTCTCGAAATTCCTCATACCATTCAATTTTCATTTCTTCTAAAATAATTTCCCAGAAGGGAGTAGAATCTTTTTGTGACCACTTTATTAGTTCTGAATGGTTTGCAATGTTGTTCTTTTTCATCAATAGAGCGATGTTGCTTCTATTCATGAAATCCTGATTCGGGTTCCATATGATCTCGGAATTTTTCTTTTTTGGCATGTTCTTATTTTGCTTCTTTAATAGCATCAAGATGTGCGGAGTCTTCAAGGGAACTTAAGTCCATGTGTTTGATATCTTCTCCAAGATAGATTTTTTTGATTGCTCCTCTTACAATTTTTGCAGATCTAGTTTTAGGAAGATACTCTACAAATTTTACCTCGTCTGGCCTAAGACTTTTCCCCAAATATTTGACCGCTTGATCCTTGAGTTCTTCCCTCATTTTATCGTTGGGTTCATATCCGTTTGCAAGAACTATAAAACAGGTAATAGCTTCTCCTTTTACAGGATGAGGAGTTCCTATAACTGCAGTTTCTATAACCCCGGGATGTTTTTGAAGTTCTGATTCAATTTCGTTAGGACCAATTCTTTTCCCCGAAACTTTAATCGTGTCGTCTGAACGCCCGAAAAGATACCAGAATCCATCCTCATCGACTTTAGCCCAGTCCCCGTGGTACCAAACATTATCCCAGCGAGAAAAATAAGTTTCTAAATATCTTTCTGAATCGTTTAAAAATCCCATTGTTAAAGAAGGGATAGGTTGTTTCAAGACGAGATGACCAACTTCATTCCTAATTGGATTACCTTCATCGTCAAAGACATCTGCATCAGTCCCCATTGCAGGGCCTCCAAGTGTGCATGGAGTTAGATCCATGACGGGTAGTGGTTGTAGTATACAAGCGCCTATTTCCGTTCCCCCGGAAATATTCATGATTGGACATTTCTTTGATCCGACTTTATTGAAATACCAAAGATAAGATTCTGCGTCCCAAGGTTCCCCAGTAGAGCCAAGGATTCTTAAAGAGGAAAGATCATGTTTATCTACCCAATTGTTTCCTTCTCCAATTAAAACTCTTACCGCTGTAGGTGATAGTCCAAGATGTGTGATGTTTGAATTGGAAATGATTTTCCAAAGTCTGTCTGGTTCAGGGTGATTTGGAACGCTTTCGTAGAGGAAACATGAGTGTCCATTAAAATGCGAACCAACAAGTTCATAAGGGGCCATTACCCACCCGAAATCAGTAACCCAGAACATTGTATCGTTATCTCTCATATCAAAGCAGTATTTTAATTCTCTTCCAGGTCCACTCATCAATCCGGCATGCGAATATACAGTACCTTTCGGTTTTCCAGTGGTCCCTGAGGTATACATAATCATTGAAATTGCGTTAGCAGGTAAATTCTCTGTTTCCGAGTTATCAGATTCAGAAGATATAAATTCGTTCCAAGTTAGATCTCTGCCTTCTTGTAAGTTGACCTCAATTTCTGCTCTTTCAACTAGTATAACTTTCTGTATAGATGTTTCTTGTTTTAAAGCTGAATCTACCGTGTTTTTGAGTGGTATTGTTTTTCCTCTTCTAATTGCACCATCTGAAGTAAATAAAATTTTTGCTTTCGAATGAATAAGTCTCTCTGCGAGTCCTTCAGGACCAAATCCAGAGAAAATTGGGAGTACAGCGATACCAGTCTTAAAGCATGCGTACATTGCTATGACTGCTTCGGGTAAAAGTGGAAGGAAAACTCCAGCGACGTCTCCTGGTTTTAATCCTGAGTTTCTCAAAGCATTAGCAACTTTATTCACTTCCTCAGAGAGTTGCTCGTATGTGAAAGTTATTTTATTGCCATCATCACTTTCCCAGATTAACGCAGTTTTACTCTTACGGCTGCCATGAAGATGTCTGTCCAAACAGTTTGTTACTATATTGGTTTCTCCACCTACGAACCATTTAGCCCAAGGGAAACCATCACTAAGATCTAATAGTGTGTGATATTTTTTATGCCATTGAAAATTCATATCTTCCAAGATGATTTCCCAGAAACTATGAATGTCTTTTACAGACCACGCAAGAAATTCTCGATAATCTGTGAAATTTAATTTTTTCATCAGGAGAGCAATATTACTGTTTTGCAAAAAGTCTTCGTTTGGTTGCCAGATCACATTCTTGTTTGTCATCTTATGCCTTTATACTATCTACGCGCGTTATCGTTAATCCAAACTTGAAATCTTTCTGCGCGATATTCATCTACCATTCCCCATTTACCTGCTTGAATTTTATCTGGCTTGTCTAGGGTGTCATTTTCAATTTTCTCAACGAAGTCAGCCATTTCTCCTATTATACTTATGTCAGTGAATGGCTCTGAATGCCCCGAGCATATCCATTGCACTTTGTTTTCTTTTGCAATTGATTCAAGCTTTCTTAAAGAGGGACCATAATCCGAGAGCACAGCAGTAGGCACTTGTAAAAAAAGTGGCATGTGTGGTTTTACTAAATCTCCAGTTATTAATACAGATTCTTTTTCATCATAAATTGATATGCTATCTGGTGAATGACCAGGTGTTTCATATATGTGTAGTCTCCTATTCCCAAGATCAATTATCTGACCTTCACATAAGGATTGACCAAATACTCCAGGTTTTAACTTGAAGTTTTCTGGAAAAAAACCTTTAGGAAATGATTTCCCCGTCCAATTTAAAACAAAGTCTTTACAGCCTTCTGCAAAATCATTATTGAGATTTCCCTCCCCGTTTTTATGAACAGATATGGAATCCCATTCATGGATAGAGCCTAAATGATCCCAGTGAGTATGGGTAAGGATATGTTCAATAGGGAGGGACGTGATACTCTCACAGAGTTTCCGCACACTTCCTATTCCAATTCCTCCATCAATAGATAGAGCTTTTTCTTCGCCTATTATCAGAAACATGTTCCAAAGTTCAGCTTCATTGAACTGAAAAGTCTCAGGGGCAAATTCCTGAACATTATACCAATTTTGATTATCCACTTATTCTCCGGAATAAATATTTAAAAAAATGAAATATCAGGTAAATTCTTATTTTTTTCCAAATTTTTCGAGAGCGTCTTCCATACTTGAACGACCGGGTTCCCATGGCCTAGATGGATTGGATGCATCTCTGGAATATCCATCTTTCTCCAAACGATCCCTAAACCATTTCTCATTTATAGAATTGTTATTATCGTCGATTGGTGCCAAATCACAGAAAATTTCGATTCCGTTTCCAGAAGGATCGTAAAAGTATAGAGCCCTATTTTCGCCAAGTGTGCCGTCTCCCTCAGGATGTGTAGGGCTATGAACTAATGGACCAGCAGCAAATTCAATTCCATGTTTTTTTAAGTGTTCTACCCAGGACATAAATTCTTCTTTTGAATCTACTTCAAATGCAATGTGATGCAGGCCTACTCCAGGTTCTCTGAATCCAATTTCGTTTGGTTTGAGGTTTTCTTCTTTCGCGTAACCGACAAGAGATATTTCGTGATGGAGATGACCACTTCTCATGAAACAGATTCCCCAGGGATTATGTGGATTGTCTCCAGGTTCATATCTGTCAGAAATTCTCATTCCCATGACGTCTCTATAAAATTCAACCGCCAAATCTAGATTGTGTACTTTAATCCCAACGTGTTGGATACGATTTAATTTCGGGGAGAATGATTTGTCTTTTGATTTTGTATTTATCTGTTTCTTGTCGTTATTTTTTTTGGAGGAATTCAATTAACACTCCTTCAGGGGTTCTAATAAATGCAACCCAATTGCCTGTTGTTCCAGTATGGATTTCTTCTATTTCTATTGCTCCATTTTCTGTAGTTTCTTTCATCATTTCTTGTATGTCGTCAACCATAAGACCAATATGATGGATACCTTCCTGTAAATGGTTTTGTTCTAAGGGAAATTCTTCGTTTTCTCTTAATGCACGTATGAAGAGATTTAGGTCCCCTATTAATAATCTTATGTTTATAGCGCCATGTTTTTTTTCTTCGTGTGTAATTTCTGCTCCCAATACGCTGACATACCACCGCGAAGTTTTTACGGGGTCAGCGCATATAAGATGAACATGGTGAAATGATTCAATTACATTCATTTTACGCTTCTTGCCTTTTAGTTTGTAGTAAAAATGTTGAGACTAATAAAATGGCTCCTATAGAGTAAAAAATCCAATCGAATTGACCTTTCAAAGGAGAAACCCATGTGAGCAAATTATCGACTGGAAGCAGTAGGCAAATAGATGCAAAAAAGAGTAAGACCCACTCTAATAATTTAGTTTGTTTTATTAGGAAATTTTCCATGAAACTTGCCCAGGCAATAATTCCTAAAAGGCAAGCAAGAATGGTAACTGAAATTTCAAAGTAAGTACCTGTTAAAAGAAGTGGAGTATATACAAACAAAAAAGGCATAATAAAAATCCATGATGAAAGCTTCATGGCCTGGAATCCAGTTTTAATAGGGTCTGACGATGCTATTGCACTTGCTGCATATGCTGCCAATGCGACTGGGGGTGTTACAGCACTAACAACTGCGACCCAATAACAGATTAAATGAGCTGCAAGGGTTGGGACACCTAAATTTGTTAGTGATAAAACTCCAAAAATCACAAGAACAACGTAACTAGCCGCAATTGGTAGACCCATACCGACAATATATCCGGCAACGATTATCCAAAATATCGTCATCGGCAAGAGTCCAAAACTAAATTGTATGAGTAGATCTGAAACTCTTCCCGGCAAATCACACTGTGTTGCAGTTGATAAAAGAATACTCAGGACTCCAGCAATACAACCTACGATTACGGAGCTTTTTGCACCTGACTCTAAGGATATCCAGATCGATTTAACTAAATCTACAGATCTTTCTTTCAGTGAAATTAAAGCATTAGTTCCACAAACTTCTGTCTCAGATGTTTCTTCTGAAAGGGAATCTTGTTTCATGCCATGATGTGTGAAAGAAGCAAGTAGTACTTCAAAAATCTTCAAAACTGTGTAGAAAACTAAAGTCCAAAAAATGGCATCTCCAAAGTTTAACCCTCTTTGGGTATCAGCGAACCATGAAAAGGGTGCACCTATTTTTAGTCCAAAGAAATAGACGATAGTTCCTAGTCCAATAGTCAAGAAAAGAATTGGTTTTGAGAATTTTCTTGTAAAAGGAGTTCGTATGGATGTAAGCAAATCCGTAGTTTTCAATAAAACAATAGCACAAATAGTTTTAAAAGCTGCAAGGAAAGCCGAATCACCAACTACCAAATAATAAACCATTAAAGGAATAGGAATAAGGAGATACAGTCTGGGTACTATTTTACTCCACAGGGGCAACTCTGAAACAGGAACCCCTGTTAGACCCCTGTTAACCGCTCGAATATATACTATATAACCAACTGATAAATAGTATAGAATTGCAGGTATAATAGCGTATTTTATAACTTCGAAATAGCTGATCTCTGTAAACTGCGCTAGTAAAAAAGCACCCGAACCCATAATAGGCGGCATATACGCGCCGCCGGTGGAAGCAGATGCTTCGACAGCGCCTGCAAATTCAGGTTTATAACCCACTCTCTTCATAAGAGGAATTGTAAATGTTCCCGTTGTGACAACGTTTGCAACTCCACTTCCGGATATCATGCCGAAAAGACCACTGGAAACGACTGCAGTTAGTCCTGGCCCTCCAGTTTTTTGACCTGTAAGACGATAAGTTGTATCTATGAAAAGCGCACCTAGACCAGTTTTTTCTAGGAATGCTCCAAGTACAACAAAAATGACCATGTAATTTGCAAAAACATCGGCAATTAGACCTGTGATTCCTTCAGTCTGAAGCATCAGAAATTCAGAAATTCGGTCAATGTTATTCCCATCATGCCAAAGGAGCCCTGGAAAAGTATGTGCGACAGGTCTGAAACTGTATACTAAAAAACAAAAACCTATGAGTGGAATAATGGGCCCCACGACCCTTCTCGCTATTTCCATACTAACCGGGATAACGTGCCATGCAGCTATAACTAGAATTGTGGGAACATCTCCACCCATTTCTTCTTGAAGAGTTTCATTGGCATAACGCCACCAAATCATCGATGCTGTTACTCCTGATATATAAATAAAATCAGAAATAGACAAACGATTATTTACTGGAGTAGTTGCTTCTTTTAAGTAGATTAAGGCACCTATTATCGAACCGGCAACACCGACTAGAAATGGAGTAGTTCCATAAAATTTATTCCAAGCTTCAACGGGAGAAATAAAAAACCAATATAGCCAAATTGCACTAAAGGTACATATTGTAGTGATAGATAAGAATGCAAATAGTTCATCCAAAATCACAAAATTTTGACGGATGGTTTTTTG
Organism: Nitrospinota bacterium; assembly: GCA_036231405.1. Classification (GTDB taxonomy): domain Bacteria; phylum UBA8248; class UBA8248; order UBA8248; family UBA8248; genus UBA3496. Next base: position 72,513 of record JAZAHK010000012.1, on the reverse strand, counting down.
TCTTCCTTTATACAATAGGAGAGTTAGGAGAGCTGTGCCTAAAATATATGTGCCTTTGAAAATTTCAGTAATTGGTGGACCAAAAAAAGCTACATGTATGAAGAAATAAGAGAATCCAACTGCTATTATCGATATAAAAATACGAGAAATACCAGAAATTTTTCTGGGCTCGACAAATTCTTCAGATATAATCCCAATTTTAATTAAAAGGGGCATCAATCTTTTAAGCATCTATTTTCCTAAAATTCTATGAAATTATGAAAGCAACGAAATGTTTTGAGAGGGGTGAATTTATCGCCCCTCTCAAAAATTGAAATCTACTTTTAGTAACCTTTTACCACGCTACCTGGTACCTTCGTTCCACGACTCCTCCAGTAACGGGCAGCAGCAGGATGAACCCATACCTTGTGCACTTTAAGGTTGTCAAATCTTCCACTTAATTTAGCCCAATACCTTGCAGCTTTTGTTAGTTTCTTTAGATTCCCTGGATCTGCAATTGTACTCAACATTGCGGAAATGCCTTTGTCAGACATAGATTTATGTGCGACCCAGAAAACGTCATATGCAATAGACCTTGCATGGGTAGTCTGTCCTTTCACCTCTGCTAATGGTGGGACTGTAATTGGGGTATAGAAAGGAAAGGAACTAACAACTTTTTTTTGTTCAGATTTACTTAGGCCAACGTAACGGACAGGTTTTCTGACAGATAGTTGGGTAAGTGCAGGAATCGTGAACGGTGCACCCGCAGAACAGTAAACATCTATTTGACGATCACCTAATGCTCTGCCCGAATCACGGAATCCGAGAAAACGTTTTTTAATTTTATCAAAAATTCCAGCGCCCTTGAAAATATTCATACAGTTCACATTACTTCCTGTTCCACGAGAGAGTAGATTTACTCTTTTTCCGACCATGTCAGAAAAAGACTTGATTGGGCTATCTGCAAGTACTGCAATAATCTGTGATTGTGCTCGAACATTCGCAACAATTCTGAAATCTCTTTGGACTCCATCTTTTTTAAATTTTCCAGTTCCATTCCATTGTTGTACCACTTGAACAATGTGTCCCCAAGTAGTATGGAAACTTCCCTTTGCAACTCGACGTATATTTGCCACAGAACCTTGAGATGGAACGTGGGCAAATTTTAGACCTTTGCCCGCTACAGATTTATTGAGAAGTTGAACGCCTGCACCAATAGCAGGATTCCAACCACCACCAGCAGGACCACTACCAAATTTATATCTTTCTAAAGCGTTTGCAGAACTTAATCCAAAAACAACAACAACTAGTGTTGAAATAAAAACAAAAAAGATTTTACGCATTGAAAACTCCTCCTTAGTTAAAAAACATTTCAGTGTCCACGAAAACACATTGTGAGAAATTCTGCATGATACAAGTAGCAAACTTATGTAAACTCCTAGTTACTCTCGTTTCCTTGAGAACCATAAAATTAAAGTTTAATGTGTAATAAGACCATATCTTCCGCTCGCTTTTCTTGTCAAGCAACTAATTGGACTTACTAGTTATGAATTAATAATTAATTTCTTATTAGATTCGATGATTGATTGAATTTCTTTCTAGGTATAGATTTCTTGAAACGTTTATAAAAAATCAAAAACATATTTTTTCGGGAGGTGTAAAGAAAATGAAAGCAATTCAGGTTAATTCCTTTGGAGAACCTAGCGTTATGAAATTAGGAGAGATTGATGACCCAATTCCCTCAGAAGGAGAAATCCTCATTGAAGTTAAAGGGGCAGGTGTCAATCCGGTCGACACAACTTTCCGTTCTGGTGCGCATCCTCTATCTAAAGGGTTGAAATTACCTTGGATTCCAGGTATTGATGCCTCAGGTAAGGTCGTTGCCGTAGGTGAGGGAGTAGAAAATTTCAAAAATGGAGATAGAGTTTTTGGAAACTCTTTAAGTGGAAGCTATGCAGAACTTTCTCTTTTGAGTGCACACCGGTCTGCGATATTGCCTGATAATTTTGATTTTATTCAAGGAGCTTCCTTCCCGTGTGTTTTATATACAGCATATTACGCTCTTGTGTATAAAGCTTCCATAAAGCCAGGAGAGACGGTTTTAATTCATGGTGGAGCCGGGGGAGTTGGAAGTATGGCAATACAGATTGCGAAGACGGCAGGAGCTAATGTTTTTTGTACGGTTAGTTCTCAAGAGAAAGCTGAATTTTGTAAGGGTTTAGGAGCAGATAATGTTTTTAATTATCACGAGGAAGATTGGGTTTCCAAATGCATAGAGAAAACATCTGGAAGAGGTGTCGATTCGATTATTGAAATGGTTGCAAGTGAAAATTTTGATTCAGATTGTCAGGCCGTGAAAAAATTTGGAACTATTGTTTTATTAGGGTCAGGGACTGGCAAACAACCTAGTGGAACTGTAACGTATCCACCTTTTTATTCAAAAGATATTGATGTTAGAGGAATGAGTCTTTTTAATTCTGATTGTTTTTTCTCTAGCATGACTAATCAATTAGAAATTTTACTTCGTGATGGAAAGATTCGTTCAGTTGTAGGTGAAGTCCTCGACTTATCCGATGCTCCACGTGCACACGAGATTTTAATGACAGGGTCTGTGTTTGGGAAAATTGTGCTGTCTGTTTAATATGGGATAACTATGGGTTCTCTAGATGGAATCAAGGTTTTAGATCTTACCCATTATGTAGCTGGGCCATTTTGTACATTGCTACTTGCAGATGCTGGTGCAGATGTAATTAAGTTGGAGCCTTTGGGTGGTGATATTATCAGGGAGTTTCCATCTACATTTGATGGAGAGAGCCGTTTGTTTTTAGGTTTGAACAGAAATAAACGGAGTATAGCGATAAATTTGAAAGAAGATGTGGGAAAAGAATTAGTTCTTAAAATGTGCGAAGAGATCGATGTTTTTGTAGAGGGTTATCGTCCAGGTGTCGTAGAAAATCTTGGTCTTGGTCCAAAGGAACTAATTAAACGTAATTCAAGGCTTGTTTATCTTTCAATTTCAGCCTTTGGACAATCTGGTCCTTTGAAATCAAGAAGAGGCATAGATCCAATTGTTCAGACCTATTCCGGTATTCCAGCCGAACAGGGTAGTAGTGAAGATCCACAGCTTGTTCAAGGTCATTTCATAGATTATTTTACTGGTTCTTTGTCTAGTACTGCAGTTTCTATGGCATTGTTTTCAAGAGAAAGAAGCGGGTTGGGTCAGTATATAGATTCATCTCTACTAGGGGGTGCTGCTTCCTTACAACAAGGAAGACTTACTTGGGCAAGTGATAGGGAAAAGCTTGAGAATGTTCGAGATCCACTAACTGATCGAATAGCAAGGATATATAATACTTTGGACGGACATATTTACTTGTATATGGATGTTGACAGATTCTGGAAAAGGGCATGTGGAGTACTTGGATTGTCTGAATTGACTGAAAATTCTAAGTGGAAAATTTTTAGAGATCGCCATGATTCAAGAGGTGAGATTATTCCCCTTGTGCAAAACGCCTTACTTAAAAAAACTGCAGATGATTGGGTTAAAAGATTTGATAAAGCAGAAGTCCCGTGTGCAAAGGTGAGATTGCCTGCACGTTTGCTTGAAGATGAACAAATGGAGGCTATGTCTTATTTGTCAGAAATAGTCCATGAAAAATATGGAAAATTGAAAATGATTGCTCCATCTGTTAGATTTAGTGAGACCCCATCTACAGTGAGATTGCCTCCTCCCATATTGGGGGAGCACACTGACGAAATTCTATCTGAATTTGGATTAGGCGATGATGAGATATTGAGGCTGCGAGAGTTTGGAGTCCTACTCCCGCATTCTTAAAAATCTTTTGATTTTTTTATATGAAAAAATAATTTTGAAATTAAAAGGAGGAGAAAATGATCAAAAATCTTAGAACTAAAAGAGATAATCAGCAGTGGATGTTAGATCTTGCTCTAAAAACGAGGGGTAGGGTTCAGAACTTTGAGAGAGATTATTTAGAGGTGCCAGAAGGAAAGACTGCGCACAACTATCAGATGTTACCAAAGGTTTGGAGAGAGGCTGGAGAGTTCCACGAAAATCTTGGGAAAAAGGCGCAGAAGGAAGGATTCAACCATACGGCCACGGAACATTTTGATCATGCTGTTGAGTCTTACCGTATGGCTCAACATCCTATTTTTTATGATGACAATCCAGTGAAGATTTATTTGTGCGATAAATTGAAAGAAATGGTCGATCGCCGTTCTGAAGTTGCTCCTTATCCAATTGAGAGGGTAGAGGTTCCTTTTGATGATGGAAAAACGATTTCATGTTTGCTTCATTTGCTTCCTGATCGAAGGAATGCTCCATGTATTATTTATGTTCCTGGTATGGATCAAACTAAAGAATCATTCCCGCATGTGAGACATAATGTTGCAGCAGAAAGAGGATTCCATGTTCTTACAATGGATGGTCCTGGGCAAGGAAACTCAAATATACAGAAGATCCGTGCTGTCGGAGATAATTATGAGAGGGCAGGAGCTGCCGTTATCGATTACCTGTTAGAAAGAGAAGAAGTTGATTCATCAAAACTTGGAATTTATGGAATCAGTATGGGAAGTTATTGGTCATTGCGTTTAGCTAGTTATGACCATAGGGCGGCAGCAGTAGCGAGTGCAGTTGCGTGTTTTAATCCCAACAATACAATTTTCACAGAGTCTTCTCCCAGATTTAAACAAGTCTTTATGTACATGGCAGGGATGGATGATGAGGATGAATTCGACAAAATGGCTAAAGAAATGACAGTAAAAGGGTATATGGACAAAATACAATGTCCGACTCTATTGGTTACAGGGGAGTTTGATCCCCTTTGCCCTCTTGAAGATGCAATTGAAGTATTTAATGATCTGACTTGTAAAAAAGAAATGTGGGTTTTTGAAAATCAGTTCCATCCACTTGTGAATTTAAAGAATTTAGGAGGTTTGGATAATCATCAATACATTTTAGACTGGTTCTCGAGATTATTTTCTGATGGAACGGCAAATGATAGTAGAGTTGCCTACGTCAAGGAGAATGGATTAGGGCCTTTTGATACAGATGCTGAATGGAATGCAACCGTAGATACTGGACAGAAATATTTCTAATTTTTAGAAAGCTCTTCGTAAGGGATGATTTTTCTTCACGGGGAGCTTGTTTTAATTTTCGCTTTTTTGTAACCATATTCCATCTTGATTGTCTGTTTCTTTTAGACGAACAAATATGTGTTCATCTTTCGCTGTAGGTATATTTTTCCCAGTTATGTCTGGAATGAATGGTAACTCGCGGTGCCCTCTGTCAATTAGAACAGTTAACCATATTCTTGAAGGTCTCCCATATTCTAAAATAGTATCGATTGCTGCTCTTGTAGTTCTGGCAGTATTAAAAACATCGTCAATCAAAAACAAAGATTTCCCCTGTATATCAAAATCAATTCTTGTGTCTCTAGAAGGTGGTATAGGACTAAATTTAGTGAAATCGTCACGATGTTCTCCTATGTCAATATACCCTAGTAAAATTTCTCTTCTGGGATTTATTTTGTTTATGATTTTTTTTATACGATATGCTAAGGGTTCTCCGCGTGTTTTTATGCCAATGATTGCTATTTGTTCTTCTTTAAGAATTGAACTCTCTATTTCTGATGCAATCTTTTTTATAATTTTCATGAGACCTTCTTCGTTTACAAGAAGGTTGTATTTGCTCATATCTCTCAAACTAAGTTTGCCTCCAAAAATCCATCTTTAATTTATTGATTTTTTGAATTTTCTTACTATGAACTCTATTGCATCTTCCTTATTTTTTATTTTATTTTCTAATTGCTCTTCTTCTATTACATTAAGGATTTTATGTAGTTCTGGACCTTCTTTGAATCCTAACTTGATCAAGTCATTTCCTTTAATAAGCTTTTTAGGGTTAAATTCGGATGGTGTCGTATTTGCTAATTTTTCTTGCCAAAAATCAAATATTTCCAAATCCTTTCTATTAGATGTACGCATAATTCCGTAGAACTCTAAAGATTCTTTGAAAAACGGCTTTCTTAAGGTCCTTTTCCAGATTTTGCTTTCCTTCCTGTTTGAGTTTGTAATAGCATCTTGATTCTGAAAAATAGCTAAAATATGATTTTTCTTGGTATTATTAAACTTCAACCTTAATTTCAAAAGGTTTGAAATTTCGTCACATATTTGCTCACTATCTGGGCTAATTTTTGAAGATCCTTTTCTATCATTATGATTGGTATATAGACTTCTTAAAAAAATAGCCCATAAAACTGGCAATGAAGTTGTGAAAATCGATTGAAATATTTTCTTCGTATGTTTGAAGTCTTTTAGAATTTTTTCATTGAATTCTGGCAGACTTAAATCTCTAGAGAATAAAAGATGCAAAATTTTTGATTTTGCTAAAAGTTCTATTGTATGAAAAGTGTTTTTTGATAAGAGCATGGAAGAAATTTCAGATGTTATTCTTTCTCCTGCAATTTTTTTTGTTAAACTGGAAGTGCTGACAATGCCACTGAAAGTCTTTTTCTCAATTTTAAAATTTAGTTTTCCAGCCAGACGTATAGCTCTGAGAATTCTTAGATGATCTTCTGAAAATCGAGTTGAAGGTTCCCCTATTGTTCTTATCTGTTTCTTCTTTATATCAATCATTCCATCCACATGATCAAAAATTTTTGATTTGATAGGGTCATAGTAAATTGCATTGACTGTAAAATCTCTTCTCTTTGCATCTTCTTCAAGTGTTACTCCAGTTTCAATAAAATCTGGATGACGACCGTCTTTATAACCTCCTTCATTTCTAAACTCTGCAATTTGTAATTCTGTGTCATCGAAAATTAGTTTTGAAACGTGGTAATCTGATTTGATACTTAGTTGATTTTGAAACAATTTTGAGAGTTCTTTTCGATGAATGTTTGTTGCAAGATCCCAATCTTTTGGTTCATCGCCTAAAATTAGATCTCGAATAGTTCCGCCAGCTAAATAACAATCAAACCCTTGTCCCTTAATTGTTTTTATGACATACATAACTTTGTCGGGAAGTTTGAATCGCAATTCGTTCTCCTATGAAAGCCGCGTTTCTCATCTTAAGATCTAGTCTAACAGTTCGTTTTAGAATACAATAATGAACAATCAAAATAAAAGATTTTTCTATTTATCAAAATATAGGAGACGAAATGAGAGCCGTTCGAGTTCACGATTTTGATCTAAACTCACCTATGAGAGTTGATGAGATAGACACTCCTGAACCCAAAGATGAAGAGATACTCGTTAAAGTGCAAGCAGTGGGTCTTAATCCAGTTGATATTGCTATCCGTGCAGCAAACCATCCATATGCAAAACTTGTGAAGCCACCTTATATCCCAGGCGCAGAGGCTTCTGGCGAAATTGTAAAACTAGGTCATGGGGTAAGTAACTTCTCCCCAGGACAAAGAGTTTATGGTCGAGCGATAGATGGTGCATACTGTGAATTTGTTCGTTTAGACGCAAAAGCTTCGGCTGTTCTTCCATCCTCATGTTCCTTTGAACAAGGAGCTTCTATGACTGTTGCTTTCTATACAGCTTGGAATGCGTTGGTTATCAAAGCTCAAGTTCGACCTGGTGAATTTGTACTTATTCAAGGAGGCGCAGGTGGTGTAGGTTCTGCTGCAATTCAATTAGCAAAGAGACTCGGGTGTGTCGTAATCACGACGGTTAGTTCTCAAGAAAAATCAGAGTTTTGTAAATCTATAGGGGCAGATTTTACGATAAATTATAAAGAAGAGGATTTCGTTTCAAGAAGTCTGGATATTACAAGTGGCAAAGGTGTGAATACGATTGTTGAATTGTGTGCATGTGACAATTTTGATAAGGACATCGACGCAGTTTGTGTTGATGGACAAATTATTATTGTTGGTACAGGAACAGGAAAAGGCCCTGAAACTGAATTCCGTGTTCCTGCAGTAATGACGAAAGATGTTCATATTCATGGGTTGGCAGTTATTAACTTATTTCCAAAAATGCCTGAATTAATAAGACGTTTTTCTATTCTTTTGGAAGAGGGTTCTCTTTCTTTGAATATAGATAAAGTTTTTAAATTTGATGAAGCCAATGAGTCCCATGAATATATTCTTGAAGGAAAGTTTTTAGGGAAAGTTATCCTTGTTCCTTTAATAATTTTGGAAATATTTTTAGGAACATCTTTTAGTTAACGTATGGGTTATTAAATGAAGTTTATAATATCAAATTAAAATTATAGGAGTGTTTTTATGAAGGCGGTCATGGTTAATGAATTTGGGCTAGATACCCCAATGGTCATAGACGAAATTCCTACACCTTCTCCAGGAGACGGGGAAGTTTTAGTTAAAATAGAGGCCATAGGTGTCAATCCTCTTGAAATTGCAATTCGTTCGGGAGATCATCCACGTGCAGCACAAATGAAGTTCCCTTATGTATGTGGTAGTGATCTCTCAGGAACAGTTGATTCAGTTGGAAAGGATATAGAAAATTTTAAACCTGGTGACAGGGTTTGGGGTCGTTCTCAAGGAGCTTATGCAGAATATGCTGTTTTAAGCCCTCCACTGTTAGGAAAACTTCCTGAAAATTATACTTTTTCAGAAGGTGCATCTTTGGCTATACCTCTCTTAACTGCTTGGAATGCTTTAGTGTTAAAGGGAGAAGCAAAACCTGGGGACGTGGTTTTGGTACAAGGAGGTGCAGGTGGAGTAGGACATTTGTCGATTCAACTTGCATGTATGTTGGGCTGTCGTGTTCTTGCTACCGTAAGTTCTAGTGAGAAATCTGATTTTTGTTTTCAGTTGGGTGCCGATGCAACAATAAACTATAGAGTGGAGAACGTGGTAGATAAAGTTATGGAATTAACAAATGGGCAAGGGGTTGATATTGTCGTTGAGACCGCTGCGTGTGATAATTTGAAGGACGATTTAGAACTGTATGGATTAGACGGCCGGATAGTTATGGTCGGAACTGGAACGGGAAAAGATTTCCCTGTGGAATTTTCTATAAGAGCTGCTAGTAGGCGTGATGTTAGAATCTATGGTGTTTCCTCTGGAAATCTCACCCCTCATCTTCCAGAGGCAATGGCTAGAATTTCATCCGTTCTTTCATCTGGAAAGATAAGACCACATATTGGAAAAGAAATGAGACTAGAAGAATCTAACGAATCACATGAACTTGTTTTAAGTGGGAAATTCGTGGGGAAGGTTGTTCTTTCTCCATAATTACTTCTGGAGTAGATTAGTTCTAAGCTTAATGATTCTTTCTGCATGATCAGAATGATTTACAGGAGGCAGTTTTTCACTATTTTTTACAGGAACTATAACGAAATGAGGGCCTGGTTCTGAAAGTAGTCTTGGAAGAGAGTCCTGTAAAACCTGGAGATTGTCAATCTTTTCAATTTTACCTTTTCCTGTTCTTCCTCCTCCCTCAAAACCAGATCCACTAGCTATTTTTTCAAAATCTACTCTCTGCGAAAATCCCTGACCTCCTACCATTTCGTAACATCTATTCTCAAGTAGGAAGATTAGCATATTTTCTGGGGCATATTTTGAAAGTGTAATCATTGAGCCAAGACTCATCAATAACCCCCCATCACCCTTAAAAACAATCGTTTTTCTTTCTGGTTGAGAAAGTGCAATTCCCATAGCAAAATCTGCAGCATGTCCCATTCCAAAGGCTAAAAAGTCGAAATCAAGGTCATGATCTGAAACGAGAGGCCATTGTAAGGTTGTGGTCATAGTCATAACTACTACTTCGTTAGTTCTATTTTCTGCAATAGTTTTGAGCATGTCCATTCTTTCAATCATCTTTGACCTTCTTATCCTATTGTTTGAATGTGTACCCGGTAATTACAGCAGCCGGCATAGAAGTTTCTTCAGCAGTTTTATCCATTTTGTCCATTGCTTCTAAATCACTATCATTCATCAGATGCCAATATGGGATTCCCCAACCGTTTAGAAGTGGTTCAGTATAGGTATAGGCAGAATCTATAGGTAATTTATTTGACATTGCGTTTCCATATCCTCTCCATCCAATTATCATTCTAAGCGGGACACGTGGTCCCATTCCACATCCTCTAAGAGAATCTCCTGCTTCCATTAAACCTGTATTTTGTATTACTACCAGAGGGCTAGCCCCACCAGTCCAAAGTCCTGCGGCAATCGCTATCGATTCACCTTCTCGACACGGGGTTATTAATTCTATAGATGTATCTTTTTCTATACTTTCATAGAGAAGACGACTCTCTGAATCCGGAATCATAAGGACATGGTTGAATTGCAATTCTTTTATTTTATTTAAGATCTTCTGAGCACTCACACCTTGAGACATCTCGTATTCCCTATTTTCTGTTGTTATTGAAAATCTGATACATTATATTTGTTTATATGTTCTCTTACGTCAATATAGAAAATATTTTTTAATTTTTGAAAGTGTATATTTTGTCGAATGTCCCTGTCCTAGCGATTTCTATGGGTGATCCAGCAGGAGTTGGTCCAGAGGTATGCCTGAAAGCACTTTCTAAAACCAGAGTTCGAAAAAATTGCATCCCTATTCTTATCGGTGATCTCAAAACATTACAGTTTCATGCACAAAAAATGAAAATTGACTGTAATTTAAAACCTATTAAATCTTCAAAAGTTTCTCAATTTAAGGGTAAAACTTTAGATTTTACACCTGTGATTGATCTCAAGAATGTAAGAGTTCATGACAAAATGTTTGGAAAAATTCGTTCTTCTTTTGGAAAAGCATCTGCAAAGTATATTGAGAAAGGTGTCGAATTAATCAGGTCAAAAATCGCAGATGCAATTGTTACTGGGCCTATACATAAAGAAGCTTTTAATTCTGCAGGATATATGTTTCCTGGACACACAGAATTTCTTGCTTCCTTAGTTGGTGGTGGGAAGCCTGTTATGATGTTTTGTCATCCTAAAGTGAAAATCGCGCATCTTTCTACACACTGTAGTTTGAAAGATGCTTTGAAAAAAGTGAAAAAAAAACAAATTGTGTTTGTTGGAAAAACATTTTTCAACTCCTTGCAATCGATGGGTTTTGAAAATCCAAGAATTGCTGTTGCTGCTTTAAATCCTCATTCTGGAGAAGGGGGTTTATTTGGTTCTGAGGAGATTAAAGAGATTCTACCTGCGGTGAAAGAATTGAAATCTTTAGGAATGGACGTAACAGGTCCTGTTTCTCCTGATGTTGTTTTTTCTATGAATAGAGACGGGGTGTTTGATGGAGTTATAGCGATGTATCACGACCAAGGGCATATCCCGGGAAAAATGATAGGTTTTAGTTTCAGAAGAAAAGAAGGAACTATGGTACGTGCTGTAAATGTTACTCTAGGTTTGTCAATCATACGTACTTCAGTCGAACATGGGACAGGTTTTGAAATTGCAGGGAAAGGTATCGCAAGTGAAATGAGTATGATAGACGCATTAGTTCTTGCATCTAAAATGGTTAAATCAAGGTAACTATCACAATTTATTTCCTATGAGAAGACTGACCGCTACACTTTTATTGACGATTTCGTCCTCTTTTATCAGCACGAACATGTCCTTGGTTGGGCTTAATTTATTTTTTTTCGCTTGGGAAAGGCACTCGTTTCGACTGGATCGACTTTAGTGCTAGTTCTTGCCCTAGTCTTCTATTTTTAATTAACTCTGCAACGATTGATACAGCTATTTCTCCGGGGCTGTCTGCACCGATATCTAAGCCGATTGGCGCGTGGACTCTTTCTATGAGGTCATTTCTCTTGAACCCTTTTTCTTGTAAGTGACGATAAGTGAGAAGTACTTTACTCTTTGAACCTATCATTCCTATGTAACGTGCAGGTGTAGAAAGTGCCCATTCTAAAACTATCTCATCATTTGCATGACCGCGTGTAATTATTGCTAGATAACTAGATTCATCAATTTCGAGAGAATTAAAGATTTCAGGAAACTCTCCTACATAAAAATCTTCAGCCATAGGGAATCTTTCCTTGTTAGCAAAACTCGGTCTATCTTCTACTATCGCTGTGCGAAATCCAGCAAGGTGTGCAGTTTGCGCTACGCAAAAGGAAACATGACCGCCTCCGAAGAGGTAAATTTTAGGTTGCATTGCTATAGGTTCTATGAAAATTTCTGTACTAGGTAATTCTTCTTTTGATGTGCCATCACCTAGTTTATTTTTTCCAAATTCTAATGTCGTGGGTTGTCCTTCTCTCATAATCCGAGAACTTTCACGCCAAATTTCTGCTTCGTACTTTGAGAGGCTTCCAACGGTACTTCCATCCTTTAGAATTAGAAGTTTGTTGTTTGCATTTTCTGAAGGAGATATTTGGGTAGCCATAGCTGCACTCCCTCCCGTTCTTCTAATCTTATTAACTGCAGTAAGTAACTCAATTGTATAGCTTTCTAAAGGTTCAACGAAGATTTCAACTATTCCACCACAAATATGTCCGCTATCGGCCGCATCCTTCTCTGTAAGGTCAAATCGGAGTTTTTCAGATTTTTTATTTTCTAGAACGTCCATAGCAGCTTGCCAGACTTCTGCCTCGAGACAGCCTCCTCCTACTGTGCCTTCTATGCTTCCATCTTGCCTTACAAGCATTTTTGCATCACTACTCATAGGTGCAGACCCTTTACGATTAACTATTGTAGCAATAGACGCGGGTTCACCTTTTTGTATGAGATCTTCCATCGTATTGAAAATACTTTTTGACATTAAACCAATTCCTATATCAAACGACTAAAATTTTACTTTGTAACACCAGTATATACTAAGCTCGACTCCCAAGAATGACAACTAGTTATTACGAGTCTGTCCGTCTGTTCTCTTGGGAAGTGCGCTAATTTATTGATAATATAAGCGATTTTTTCAATTTCGTCTATATTTTTAATACAATCTGCTTTGTTCAATATTATTGCTCTTTTTGCATTTTTCGGGCTGTTTTGAAAAATCCCATTTGGATGTCTTATTAGAGATGCGATGCTTTCAGGACTAACTTTCATTTTCTTTTTCATCCCAGTCACTTCACAAAATTGTTTTTGTCTAAAAACATTCTCTTTTGAGACAGGTAGGCCAATCGCGTCTAATCCAATAACACCTAAAATATAGTTTGATTCTTCAGGGACAACTGGTTCGTCGCTATTTGGAGCCTTAATAGGGAGCCCCTTCGATCCATCGGCTTCAACCAAGATAATTCTGTCATTCTTGATAAATTGTTTGATATTTTCTTTTTTGAATCCTTTCAGTTTCATATATTTTAAGTTTTTGTCAGTTTGGTTTGGGACTATTTCTTTCCCAATTTTTTTTCTCGCAAGTGTAAGGATTGTATTTTTTGTTTCAACTTTAGTGTTCAACATTTCCGCGATAGTTTGCTCTGTTCCCAAAATGACTGAGGATTCTAGTTCATTTTCAGGAAAAAAAATGTTTGTGGTGGTTGTGATTAAAATTGAAGCAGAATTGAATTCCAACATTTCTTTTGCAAGTTTTTTGATGATGCTAGTCTTTCCACCTCCACCCACGACGGAAATTACCTCTCCGTTCCGTAATCCTAAAGCTTTTGTTATATAGGTTTCAATGAAAGTCTTTTTCATCTCGATCTATTTCCCAATAATTCTTTTCTTAGGATTTCGATTATTTCCTGTGTCAACTGAGTCAATTCTTTCACTACTATGTGATTTTCGTAAATTTGTTCAACAAAGGAATCTACTACCCCTACTCCTATTAGCCTAACACCGTGTTTTGTAATTTCACTTGCAGTAGAAATTAAGTGGGATGCGTCTCCATTAGGCTGACCGTCAGACGTGATTATAATTATTTTCTCTTTCTCATTTCTTTGTAAAATCCTTTTGAATGCAAATAAAAGGTGTTCTTCGTCCCAGTTATTAAAGCGAGGATAAATATTTACTAATCTATTCTTGGTTTGAGTGAACGTGTCATCGAAAGATTTATAGATTCTATGTTGTAATTTCGAATGACGGATATGCCTAAATTTAAATGCAGGGATATGTCCAAGTGAAGCTGCCATTGCTGCTTCAGAATTTTCGGTAGAATATCCTATTACTTCAAAAGGAACTCTAATACGGTCTAAAACTTCAGCGAACACAACAGTTGCTTCTCTGGCTGCAAGGTACTTTGATTCCCTGTTCATACTGCCGCTTTCATCCACTAGTAAACTAAAGCAAATATCTAATTTCTCCGGATCTTCACGTCTTTGGAAAAGATCATACTTCTCCAATCTCTGTTTCCAAAGCTTGTGTGCATTAAGTTTCCCTGACCTATAGTTTCCTATGTATCTCGTGTAGGTTTTTTCTTGAATAATTTGTAATAGTTTTGCAGTTAAAACTTTAATTTCACTTGAAATATTTTCGAGGATTTCTGAATATTCAGATGATTTTCCATCTGGTGGTGTCATTGTGGTTAGTTCGTCTCGTTGGATTGCAGAAGGGTGAATCTCTTTCTTTTTATTTTCCAATTGGAACCATGGAGTAGACCAGTGACCTAATGTCGCAACTTCTTCTTCAATGAAAGATGAGATTTCTTCATCATCATCATTAATTGTACCTTCTTGAGTCTGGCTTTCGTGAGGCTCATTATTTTCGCTTTGATCGATTTTCATGTCTTCAATTTCTGAATCGATAGTTTTATCTTCCCTGAAGTTTTCGATATCTTCATCTGTCAACTTTTTGTTTAAGAAATCGTAAATTTCATGAGAGCACTCATAGGTAATTTCTCCATCTGCCGATTCACAGGCCTCTTTTATTTTCAACTTTAAGGTTTCTAAGCTTTCGGAGACTTTCGGATCTAGTATTTTCATTATTCCTATATTTAAATCTACTTCTTTGTTCTCTTTTATATATGTAGCGCCTGTTAGATAGATTCCCCATTGAATTTGTAAAAGAAGAGGCAAATCTCCAATTCTCATCGCAGAGTGTGCAGATTCAATAGAAGGTCTTATGAATTCTATTAGGTTCTTTTTAGTTCCAGGAAGTGAAAAGGTGAGAAGATTCTCGCAGCGAGTATCATCAAGAGTATGCCATAAGCGAAAGATTCCTGGTTTTTCTTTGTTGTCTTGGATGATCTTAGCGAGCCATTTTCTATCCTTGAATCTTAGATGGGATGCTTCAATTAAGGTCATCCCTTTTTGATATTTTAAAAAATGTCCCTCGTCTGTTTCCCCACTTAGGTTCTCTAGGGATTTTTCTGGTTTTTCTATTTGAATTTTTTCTTTCGAAGAATTCTCAGAGTCAGAATCACCGAATTCAAGATTTAATTCGTAGTTCTTACTTACTACTTGTGCTAAAACCTCTAGTCTTACTCTTCTTTTTTCCATAGGTTGGTTTTTAAAAATAGTTGTCAATTATGTCTTCTATTACTTTTGCGTCGAACTCATTAATTTTGCCGTAAATCGTTGAAATAGCTGATTCAGAAGGGCTGAATGAAACAGACATACGTGCCCAGTCAATTAACCTTCGCGTGCTGAATGTACAAAATATTTTTTCGTTTTGGATAGCTTCTCTTGCATCATTTGCAACCCTAACCATTTTTTCTATTAATTTCTTGTCCTTATTTTCACTTTGATTCATTACAACATCTACTTCTATTTCGTAGGGAAGATAGTTCATTTTTATTGAAACTGGGAATCGATCCAGAAGAGCTTCATTGAGCGCTTTAGTTCCGGCGTACCTTCTGTCTTCGTTAGGATTCATACTTGCAAAAACTCTGAAATTTGGGTGTGGTTTGATGATTCTCCCATCATATTCTGTCAAAACTATCATTTTGTCGTCATCAAGAAGGCTATGGAGACAAAATGCAATTTCAGGAAGACATGCGTTGATTTCATCTATAAGGAGCCATTCTCCTGATTCCATTGCATCTATAAGAATTCCATTGACCCAATAGGTGCCGTTTTTATTAATCATCAATTTACCAACAAATTCGTCAACGGTAGTCATGCCATTTAGATTTACTCTGCGAAATCCATTGTTTGTCATTTGCGCTAAATGTCGAACTAAGAGAGTTTTTCCAACACCAGTTTCGCCTATAAGTAATACTGGAAGATCTTTACTTACTGCCCAAGCCGTCTTTTCTAAATCGTCCCCCACTGGAACATAGTATTGAGGTTCTGGGACATACGGATTCTCTTCGTTTTCATTGACTGTTATCTTACTTCTTCCAATTTTATATGTGCCATTTTCTGTCCTTTCTTTTCGAATTTCAATAGTCAATTTTAAACTCCGTTTTTTTAAATTGATTGCTCGTTAAGTAAAATCAATATCGCCTCAAGAACACCTCCTGCGATATTTCTTGATTTATCTGAAATAGTCATGCAGTGTTCTGGTTTTCCTCTAGGATCTATATCACCGACCTTGAATCCCTTTGGAATGAAAAGATCGTCCCTGAGTAATCCTCTTATGACCCCAGGTATCTTTGAAAAGATTTTATGTTCGTCTACTTGGGCTATTAAGTCTCCTTTGGCAACTTGGTCTCCTATTTTTTTGATCGACTTAAATGTCCCTTTTTTTGGAGAGCGAAGGAGTCTCTCTGTTGTGTATCCTGCAATTGGACCTGGAACTCCGGTATTTTCGACAGCCTTGCCATTGAATATGATTCTTCCAATATCGTGCCCTCTCGCAGTCTCAATTACTGCATGACAGTCAGAGCCCGCCACAAATCCAGGTCCAACTCCTATCACTATTTGAGCTTGATCGATTTGCGTGCCAAGGTTTCTTTTTGCCAATATTGCATCTATTAGAATTTTAGGTCTTGCAAACTCAAGTATTTTGCATTCTGGATCAACTATAACAGGTATTGTACTATCTGCTAAAAGTTGAATAGCAGAATCAAATTTCTTCTTAAAAGTTTCTCCTTGTACCTTTTCTGAAACAAGGTCTTCAATTTTTGTTCGCCCTGAGTAGATGCATTCTGCGAAAGAAACAGTTCTTCTTACCATTGTTGGATTGTCAGTTTCCGTGATAACTATTGGGAATCCTGAACGAAAAATCTTTTGCGCTATTCCAGAAGCGATGTCTCCTCCACCCCTAAGAATAACAAGTGAGTTTTTTATTTCATTTTCAGGAAATGTTTTTCTCAATATTTGTCCCAATTATAGAATTCAAAGATAATTTAAAATATGTTTTATATGTCTAATAAATTTCTTGCAATAATCAAACGTTGTATTTGACTTGTCCCTTCGACTATTTGAATTTGTTTTGCATCCCTCATGAACCGTTCGAGGGGATGGTCTTTCATATACCCTGCACCACCTAAAATCTGTATGCTATCTATAGCTACTTTCATGGCCATATCCGCTGCGAATGCCTTAGCAGTAGAAAAGTATCGAGCATTTTCTTTTCCTATTTCTCCAGAGTCGACCAAACTCGCAGCTTTATGCACTAGTAGTCGTGCTGCTTCTATCTGCATAAACATATCTGCTAACATAAATTGAATTGCTTGAAAATTCGAGATAGGAGACCCAAAAGCTTCCCTTTCTTTTGAATAGTTCTTTGAATAATCAAAACATCCTTGCGCAAGACCGACTGCACGTGCTCCTATAGCTGGACGCATCTGGTTAAATCCGATCATCGCAGATTTAAATCCTTTATTGAGTTCTCCAATTTGATTTTCTTTAGGAATAGCGACATTTTCAAAATTCAAAACGCATGTGGATATGCCTTTCATTCCCATTTTTCTTTCATGTCTTCCCACGCTAAAACCTTTTGTTTCGGTGGGGACTAAAAAATAAGTAATTCCCTTCGTTCCCAAGTTGAAATCAGTTTTTGCGGCTACGGTAATAAAATCAGCTTTGTCAGGTCCAGAGCAATAGCATTTGGTTCCGTTTAAAACCCACTCCTCTCCCTCAAGAGATGCTCTAGTCCTTATATTCCCTGCATCTGATCCAGCGTGTGGTTCAGTTAGGGCATAAGAACCTCTTAATTCCCCTTTTGCTAACCCCTTCAAATAAAAATCCTTTTGTTCCTCGTTCCCGCTTAGTTCGATGACTCTACTAGAGAGCATATTTAAGACTATGAAAAGTGGACTATTGGAACAAAATCTTGCTATTTCTTCAATAACTATACACCCGCCGAGAAAGCCCATTCCTGCCCCATTATATTTTTCTGGCAAAAAAATACCCAAAAGATCATGTTCTTTAAGGAGTTGATATATATCTTCAGGATATTCTTCGTTTTCATCAATCTCTGAAGCCCTTGGTTTAATGTATCGTTCAGATAATTCTCGAACCGTTTGTTTTAACATTTTTTGCGATTCACTTAAGTCGAACAACATGGTTCCAAGTCCCCTTTATGGTTTTAAAATGCTTTGACGTTTTTTATAATCTTGCTGATTTTTTTTTTTGTCAAACTAGATTTAAGAAAACGGGAAGATTTTAGATTTATTTTTAGTATTACTGTCCAATACAATTCTATTTTGTTATAAATATTTATTACAAATTTGTTTTGCTAAGTTTTTTTAGACTTGTTGTTTTCTTGCTTCAGGGTTAGTATCCCTTTGTTTTTTTATTGCATTTTAATACTTATTTATTTTTCTCTCTCTGAGGAGTTAGAGATGATAGTTGTCATGAAGCAAAATGCTACACCTGACGAGATTGAAAGGATCGTGGCAAGAATCAGAGAACTTGGTCTTGAGGAGCATCTTATAGAAGGTGTATTGAGAACCGTGATTGGTGCTGTTGGAGACGAAAGAGGAAAGCATATGCTTGAATCACTAGTAACACTCCCGGGAGTTGAAAGCGTGGTCCCTATTTTAAAACCTTATAAACTCGCTAGTTCCGAGGGAATGCCTGAACGGAGCATCATCCCAATGGGTGAAGGTGTTTCAATCGGTGGGAAAAAAATTATTGTGGTAGGTGGCCCATGTTCTGTAGAGAGTAGAGAGCAGATTTTATCTTCCGCTTCTGCGGTTAAAGAAGGTGGTGGTCACGTTCTACGAGGTGGGGCCTATAAGCCTCGAACTTCGCCTTACAGCTTTCAGGGTATGGCAGAAGAAGGTTTGAAACTACTTGCCGAAGCAAGAGATGAGACTGGATTACCAATTCAAACTGAAGTTATGGACACTGTTGATGTCGATTTGGTTTGTGAATACGCGGATGTTTTACAGATCGGCGCCAGAAATATTCAAAATTTTTCTTTGCTTAAAAAAGTAGGTACGACGAAAAAAACGGTTTTTCTAAAGAGAGGTATGTCAACAACCATAGAAGAGTTTCTTATGTCAGCAGAATATATTTTGAGTCAAGGTAATCCTAATGTAGTATTATGTGAGAGAGGAATTAGGACTTTTGAAAATTCTACTCGAAATACTTTAGATATAACTGCGGTTCCCGTTCTAAAAGAGCTTACTCATTTACCAGTCGTGGTTGATCCTAGCCATGCTGCGGGTGCGTGGAGATTTGTTGATCCGCTTGCAAAGGCAGCGATTGCTTGTGGTGCCGATGGCCTGATGATTGAAGTTCATCCGGATCCTTCTAAAGCAATGTCAGATGGAGCCCAGTCACTGAAACCTGAAATATTTAAGCAGTTAATGAGTGAACTGAAAGTTTTTGCCGATGCTGTTCAACGTGAATTCTAGCTTTTGATTTCTAATTTCATTTAAACTTTTGGTGGTTGGTATGAATGATACAGAAGATGATTTAAACCAAAAAACAAATGAAGAACGATTAGGTGATTATCTTAAGTCTGCCAGGGAAGAACTCGAATTGTCTCTTGTCGATGTTTCAAATGAGACGAAGATTCGAAAGTTTTATCTCGAGTGCTTTGAATCCAATGATCTTACTCCATTGCCTGCAGATGTTATCGCTCGTGGCTTTTTGAAGGCAGTTGCTATATTCCTGAAATTGGATCCCAATGTTGTGTTGAAAAAATACGACGAGGAAAAAGGAATTTTTGAGTTAGTAGACGATACAATGAGTGACTCTACTTTCAGACCGTCTTTGAAGAACGAGAGGAGAAAACTTCTAAATAGTTTTTATTTGGCAATACTTCTTATGTTGTTTTTTGTTATATCTCACATTTTTTTGTCATGATTCTTCCTTGATAAGTATAATGGGAACAAATTACTATCCTTCGCTTATCAGCAAAAAAATTTTTTTAAAATTTCCAGTTACAAATTTTAACGAAGCCTCTGTGGCTTGGTGGCTGAACTCACTTTTGCAAGTGAATTCTAGAGTAATTGTTTATATAGGGAAAAACGAAAAAGAGATTAGAAGAATTCAGAAAAATCTACACATTTTTCTTGATCTGAAACAGTCCTCTTTTTCTTCCTTTGATTCTGTACATGTCTTTCCCTCAAGGGATGTTTATCCATTTTCATTTTTGTCACCTACTGCTGATAATATAGGCGAACGCTTTAGATCTCTAAATTTCCTTAGAAATGGGTCGAATGGGATTCTATTGACTACTATTCAAGCTATTTCAGAAAAAATTGCTTGTCTCAATCAATCTTTAGATCAAGTTGTTGCATTTCAAGAAGGACAAGAGTTTCGGCATGAAGATTTGATATTTTGTCTACATGAAATGAAATACGAAAAACGTTCGGTAGTTCAATCAAAAGGTGAATTTTCTGTTCGTGGTGGAATTATTGACTTTTTCTCTTCTCATTCTAAGATGCCGACAAGAATTGAATTGAAAGGAGATGAAATAGATTCTATTAAGGAGTTTCATCCTGATACGCAGAGAAATAATAGATCTATTGGAAGTTCAGAAATTTTCCCGTGTAGAGAGATCTTGTTAGATTCAGAAGAAAAAAATAGTTGTTCTGAAAAGTTAAAGTCGATTATAGATAATGGAAGTAGTAGTAATTTTAAAATCCAGGCAATGTGTGAGTTGTTTGAGTCCGAAAAATATTTCCCTGGTATTGAAAATATGTCCCCACTATTTTCAAAGGATATTTCTTCTTTTTTTGATATTGTCCCAGAAAAAACTCACTGGATTTTTTCTGACAAAGAAAATTTAATGGAAGAAGGCAAAACTTTATGGTCTTTGTTAGAAGAAGAATTTGCACTTTCAGCAGAGAGAGGATTGATTGGTTTTGATCCAAAACGCAAGTGGATTGTACCCAATCAAATATTCGAATTCATTGAACTATGGCCATCTTTAGAACTTGAGACTTTATCTTCAGAGGAAGGAGATAAAGAAGACGAAATTGAAAATAAAAATCCTTTTTACACTGAATCAATAGAATATTTTAGAGGAAGATTTGATTACTTTTTTGAACAGATAAACGAATGGATTTTGTCTGGAGCACTAATAGTATTGGTAGCCCGTGACAGAACAGAATTGTACAGGGTTAAAAACTTATTAGAAGCAAGAGAAATAAGGGTCTCGATTTTCACTGCGAGAGAAGAAATAGATTTCAAGTACTCTAAGCTCATCTTGTTGGAAGGTTCTTTGTCATCAGGGATACGAATCCCAAACGAAAAAATTGTCTTTTTTAAGGTTGAAGATTTATTTGGCAATGTTAAGGCAAAAAAAAATGAAAATAAGTTTTTACAAATTTCTTCAGAATGGATTAAAGACTTAAAAAAAGGGGATTTTGTTGTTCACGATGAATATGGAATTGGGAAATTTTTGGGAGAGGTATTTTTTGAAGATTCCGAAGTTAAAGATGAATTTATGGCATTAGGATATTCTGGAGGGGATAAACTTTATATTCCGATGCACGACCTTAAGAAAGTGAATCAATTTCGTGGGGCAGATTCTCCGAAACTTGATAGGCTTGATAGCTTAAGATGGTCTCAGGTTAAACTTAAGGTAAAAAAATCTCTAAACGAGATGGTAAAAGATCTTGTTAGTCTTTATGCAGAAAGAAACCAGTCGAAAGGGTATCCCTTTGAGCCAGATGTAAATTTTGAAAATGAAGTGAATTCCCTTTTTGAATTCGAAGAGACTCCTGGACAACTTCAAGCAATTAACGATGTACTTACAGATATGGAAAGCAGTTCTCCTATGGATCGACTTGTTTGTGGAGATGTGGGTTTTGGGAAGACTGAGGTTGCAATTCGTGCTGCTACTCGTTCTATTTCGTCGGGAAAACAAGTTGCGCTTGTTGTCCCAACTACTCTTTTGGCCCATCAACATTTTGAAGTTTTTAGGGAAAGATTTAAAAACCTACCTGTTAAGGTCGAGATGTTGTCCAGATTTAGGACTAGAAAAGAACAATCGAAAATTTTAGAAGAACTAACTAATTCTAAAATCGATATATTGATTGGAACTCATAGATTGCTGCAAAATGATGTGTTGTTTAATAATTTAGGGCTGCTAGTAATTGACGAAGAGCATAAGTTCGGCGTTACTCATAAAGAAAAAATTAAAAAAATTAGTATTGGGGTTGATGTGCTGACTCTTACAGCAACTCCTATTCCAAGAACTTTACAGTTAGCGCTTTCTGGAACAAGGGATTTGAGTATCATAGAAACTCCTCCAAGAGATAGGCTCCCCCCACGTACATATGTTAGTGATTTTGATGAGACTGTTATTTCTAAGGCGATAGAGAGAGAACTTTTGAGAGGAGGGCAAGTTTTTTTCGTTCACAATAGAATTAGCAATCTAGAATCGATTCACAAGATGCTTTTAGGACTTTTGCCGGAAGCTAAAATTTTAGTTGCACATGGTCAGATGCCTGAAAAAGAATTGGAAGAAATAATGCATAAATTTATTTCAAGAGAATCTGATATTCTTTTGAGTACATCAATAGTTGAAAGTGGTTTGGATATTCCTACGGTAAATACTATTATTATTGATCGAGCGGATCGATTTGGAATGGCTCAACTTTATCAATTGCGAGGGAGAGTAGGAAGAGATCGTCATCAGGCACATGTATATTTGCTAGTTCCGTCACTTAAATTATTAAAAGCGCAAGAAAGAGATCGTCTGCAAGCGATTCAAGATGTGAAATCAATTGGAGAAGGTTTTAAAGTCGCTATGAGAGATCTTGAGATAAGAGGTTCTGGCAATTTATTGGGAAATAAACAATCTGGTCATATAGCGTCCGTAGGTTTTGAAATGTATTGTAGGATCTTAGAAGAAATCGTGAATGACGCTAAGGGAATAACTTCAAGATTTCATGAACCAGAAATTATCTTGCCTGTTTCAGGCTCTCTTCCAGCTTCATGGATTGAGGAAAGAGATGTAAGACTTGAAATATATCACCGAATCTCTAGTCTCAAGTCAGTTCCTGAATTAGAAGAAATTTACGATGAGTTGTCAGAGCGTTTTGGTGAATTCCCAGAAGAGGTTTTGCGTTTGTTCGAAGTGACAAAGATTCGTTTGAGAGCTAGGAAATTGAAAATATCCCTTTTGCGAGTAAGTGGGAAAAAGCTTTGGATAAGATTGGTTCCGGGAGAGTATAGATTTCCTGAGAAACTTCTTGCTGTTCCAACAATCATTTTTAGTGACAATTACGATTTTAGTTTGGAAGTTCCTGCAAGTTGGGAGGAATGTTCCATGGAGATAGAGCAAATATTGGGTTGCTTAGAAGTTTCTTTTCTTAATGAAGATCTTTTCGAAGGAAGGAGACTATAAATTATGTTTGTATCTAAGCCAAAATTACTTCTAATTTGTTATCTCCTTATTTTGTTTGCTATTTTTCAAGGTGGTTGTGAACGTGAGTCTAGTCTGAGTAAGTCTAGGCAAATAAATCCAAACATCGCACAGGTTAATAATGAATTTATTACCGCAAAAGACCTTGAATTAAACTTTTCCATAATTTGGAAATCTGACAATAAAATTGGAAGAAAAGACTTAAATGCTCGTATCTTTATTGACCAGTTGATTAGAAGAAAATTGATTCTGCAAGCATCTAAATCAATGAATGTAAAAGTCGAAGATTCAGAAGTGTACAGCTACTTTGAAAGTTTATTTTTCCCATTAGATAAAAAAAGTTTGCAAAAAAAAATATCTGAAAAAAAAGGTGAAATAGATGAATGGATTAAAACGATTCGAGAAATAATAAAGGTTAATAAAGTTATTAGGGAGAAAATCTATTCTAAGTTCCAAGTGAAAGAAGATGAAAAACAGGTTTTTTATAAAAATAATTTATCTAGATATAGTAGTTCCCGTCGTTTAAGAGTTAGGCAAATTGTTGTTGAAAAAAAACAAATGGCATTGAAGAGTCACTCTCAATTAGTCAGAGGGTCGGTTTTTCCTGTTCTAGCAAAGCAAAAATCGATTGGTCCCAATTCTTTTTTAGGTGGTGATTTAGGATATCTTGAGTTGAAGAATTTACCTTCCTCATTACGTCAGGCTCTAGAAAATCTATCTGTTGAAGAAATTAGTAAAGTAGTGTCATCCCCATCTGGATATCATATCTTTCAGATTACAGAAATTAGATCTGCATACATTAAACCTTTCCGGTCTGTTGAGAATATGATAAGAGAGGAATTGATTTTGAAAAAAGGTCGAGAATCATTGAAAAAATGGATAAAAGTTTTAAGGAAAAATGCAAAGATAATATATTTCGAATAATAGAAAAAGGATTCTATGAACATTATGAAAAAATCCCTAATGGTTTTTTTAATTATTGTTCAATTTTTCTTCGTGCAATCTCTTGCTGCCCGTTCAGTTGTAATTGAAAGAATTGTTGCAAAAATTAATGAAGAAATAGTCACGCTTAGTGAACTGCAAGAATATGTTCGCTTGGCAAAACTTGAACTTAAGAGAAAATATAAAGGTAAAAATTTAGGGCGAAAGATTCAGGACCTTGAACAGAAAGCGCTCGATAATCTAGTAGAAAAAAGATTATTGATACAAAAGGCAAAGAAGATTCGACTTTCTGTTTCGGAAAGAGAATTAAATGTTGCTATTTCCTCCGTTCTGAACAGAGCGAAAATTACTATAGAACAGTTAAAAAAATATCTTCGTTCAACTGGTTCAAGTCTTGTTAAATTTAAGTCAGAGACAAGAGAGAAATTGTTAATCAAAAAAGTTGAGAACATTTTTGTTAACACTATTATAACTGTAACAAAAAAAGAAATAAGAGAATATTATAATGATAATTTAGCTAAAATGAAAAAAGGTGGTTCTAGGAAGGTCAAACAGATTTTCTTCCCATTAAATGAAGAAATGTCAAAAAATGATATTCAAAAAACGAAAAATTTAGCTGAAATGGTTTTAAAAGAAATAAAAAAGAATCCAAACCAATTTTCAGATTTGGCAAGAAAGTACTCAAAAGGACCCTCTGCAATCCATGGAGGAGAACTAGGAGTTGTAAAAAAAGGGGAGATACTCCCCAAACTTGAAAAAGCTATTTTTTCAATTGATGAGAATGATATTAGTGGACTAATTCAAACACGTGCTGGGTTTCATATCGCCTTCGTATACGAAGTTATTCCTGGAAAAACTACCCCATTTAAAGATGTATCTAATGAAATAAGAAAAATGATTATTAAAGAGAAATCTGTTCTACTAAGGAAGAAGTGGATTTCAGAATTAAAGAAGTCCTCCTTTTTGGAGATTAGTTATAGTTCAGGACTTCGCAAAGGGAATTCGACTCTAGATTTGCTTTTCAAAAATATAGAAGAGCATGTTGTATTTAGAATTATTCAAATAAAGTTGTTAACCTCTTTTCCACTCTTTGGCAGAGAAAAGATTTTGTGGAAGCTTGGTATTAAGAAAGGGGATTCTCGTTGGGCAACAGATACATTTAAGTTGAGCAAGAAAAATAATTTTGACTCCGAAATTTTGCAAGGGATTCCACAAAATTTTTCTACATTTGTAAATCCAGATCCTGCTCTTAAGTTATTTTGGTATCGTAGTAGATTGTTAATGACAGATGAGTATTTAGGAAGCTTAAGTTTTGCGGATATTATTAAGAAAGTTTCTTTGAATCGAAAACAAAAAAATTTCACTTTTGTGACTGACGAAAAAAAATTAGAAATTGTTTTGAATGTGGATTTTCTCATTGCACACAGTTTGAAGTCAGGAAATCAAAGTGTGCAGTGAGAAAAAAACAAAATTAGAGTTGATTTTTGTTTAGATTATGTTATCTTTTGTTTCGATATTTCCTTTAATTGTCGTCCAGTGAGGCGCAAAAGGTCTTAAAAGTTATGTTTTTACATTTGATTAATATCGGGTCTTGTTTACCTCCAGTCATTTGATTGGGGGTTTTTTTTTGGAGATATTTTGAAAACAGAGATTTTATCTCAACAAAAATTTAGGAGCGCTATCAAACGACTTTCTCATGAAATTTTAGAAAACGTAGATTCAAGCTCTCCGTTGGCTATCATAGGAGTTAAAACTAGAGGAGTTTATTTGGCACAAAGATTTTCTTCTATCATCAAAGAGATAAGCAATGTTACTCCTTCAGTTGGCAACTTGGATGTAACGTTTTACAGGGATGATCTATCAAGCGTTATTAAAAGAACGAAACTTGTAGGAAAAACCTCAATTCCTTTTTCGTGCAAGGGAAAACAACTCATCTTGGTAGATGATGTTCTTCAGACTGGGAGGACAATCAGAGCGGCTTTGTCTTCTTTAGTTAATTTCGGCCGTCCTAAATTCTTGCGTTTGGCGGTTATGGTCGATAGGGGAATGAGGGAATTTCCAGTTAAAGCTGATTTTGTAGGGAAGAACCTTTCGATTGGGAATCAGGAAGTTGTTAAAGTCTTATTTAAAGAAATTGATGGGACAGACGGAATCGTCTCCATTGCTTAAGTAAATAGATAATTTGAAGAGAAAAGTTATAAATAAGGAAAGGATAATTATTTGAGTACAGAAAGATATAGTAAAAAAGATCTCCTTTCCGTAAGTGAATTAACTCCAGACGAAATACTTTTTCTTCTAGATCAAACTGATTCATTTCGAGAAGTAAACGAAAGGGATATTAAGAAAATTCCTACATTACGTGGGAAAACCGTTGTCAATCTGTTCTTTGAAGCTAGTACAAGAACCCGTGCATCTTTTGAAATTGCAGGGAAACGACTTTCTGCAGATGTTATTAATCTTTCTTCGACGACTAGTTCATCTCAGAAAGGTGAAACCCTGAGAGATACAGCTAGGAATATTGAGGCAATGGGAACGGATGTACTAGTCGTTCGTCATCCTTCTTCGGGCGCTCCTGAATATCTCGGTCGTGAACTCAGTTGTGCGGTTATCAATGCTGGCGATGGGAGCCATGAACATCCTACGCAAGCTTTGCTAGATTTATATACAATTAGACAACATAAGAAAGAGTTTAATGATCTAAATGTCTCCATTGTTGGAGATATTGCTCACAGTAGAGTTGCAAGGTCTGACGTTGCCGGTTTGTTAAAGCTAGGAGCGAATGTCACAATTTGTGGTCCTTCAACAATGATACCTGCCAGGGCAGAATGTCTAGGGGCAAAGGTAACGACTAACCTAGACGAAGCTATTAGCAATGCGGATGTTTTAATTACCCTTAGAATCCAATTAGAGCGTGGAGGGGGTATGGCATTCCCAAGTGCTAGAGAGTACGCAAATACTTTTGGAATCAATAAGGCACGACTAGAAAATGCCAACAGTGAGTTGTTAATTATGCATCCGGGCCCAATTAACAGAGGTGTTGAAATGTCGCCAGATGTTGCTGATGGCCCTTTTTCTGTAATTTTAGAACAAGTTGAATACGGAGTTGCCTGTAGGATGTCTATTCTCTATTTGTTGTCTGGGTAAATTGCCCGATTTTTTCCATCTTATTAGGGGGATCTAACTAGTGTCATTTTTGATAAAAAATGGTCGAATAGTTGACCCTATAACTAATACTGATGAAATTCTTGATCTTCTTATAGAAAATGGAAAAATTGTAAAGAAATCTAAAAGTATTAGGAAAAAAACAGGAACCGAAGTTCTGGATGCATCGAATCTGGTTATCTGCCCTGGATTTATAGACATGCACGTTCATTTTAGAGAGCCTGGACAAGAATATAAAGAAGACATTCAAAGTGGTACAAGTTCTGCCGTTGCTGGTGGTTTCACGGCAGTTGCCTGCATGGCAAATACAGATCCAATTAATGATTCAAGTTCAATCACTGAGAGGATTTTAAAGAAAGCCCGTGAAGTTGGTTATTGTAAGGTCTATCCCATAGGTTCTGTTTCTGTTGGTTTAAAGGGCGAGAAACTTTCGGAATTATCCGATCAATTTTTAGCAGGAGCTGTTGCATTCAGTGATGACGGTTTCCCAGTTAAAGACTCTTTTATTATGAGATCTGCCTTAGAATATTCAAAAATGTTGGGTGTGGCGATACTAGATCACGCCGAAGATATGAGTCTTTCTAAGGACAAAGTCATGCACGAGGGTGTGGTTTCTACCACTTTGGGTCTTTCTGCTAATCCAGATGCAAGTGAAGATATCTGTGTCTATCGTGATTTGAGATTAGCAGAACTAACAGGAGGTAAAATTCATATTTTGCATGTTTCTTCAAAAGGTGCAGTAGATTTAATAAGAAATGCTAAGAAGAAAGGGGTGAATGTGACATGTGAGGTTACACCCCATCACTTTTCTCTTACTGACGAGGAAATTCGAGGATTTAACTCTTCTTATAAGATGGCACCACCGCTTAGGGATGAAGAACATCGCATGGCACTTATTGATGGATTAAAAGATGGAACGATTGACGTTATTGCTTCAGACCATGCTCCACATGATCAGGCTGACTTGGAAGTTGAATTTGATAGGGTCCCATTCGGAGTAGTTGGGCTTGAAACCGCTGTTCCAATAGCTCTAGATCGTCTTGTGCAGTCAGGTATTTTAACTTTGAGTGAAATGATAGAGAAATTTACTTCAGGTCCCTCGAAAGCAATCGGTATACCATGCGCCAAAATAGAAGAGGGGTCTTTTGCTGATTTAACAATACTTGATCTAGAAAAAATATATACAGTTATTCCTAACGATTTTAAAAGTAGGGCAAAAAACACTCCATTTTCGGGTTGGGAACTAAAAGGATGTCCAGTCGCAACTATAGTAGATGGTGTATTTGTAATGAATAATGTTGGATAGTTTTAAGGGATCTTAAATTGTGAAAATTAATAATATTGATTCTAAACCCGCAATTTTGGCTTTGGAAGACGGTCTTGTCCTTGAAGGAAAGTCGTTTGGTTTTGATATTGATGCGGAAGGAGAACTTGTATTTAATACTGAAATGACTGGTTATCAAGAGGTACTTACAGATCCGTCATATAGAGGCCAGATGGTTGTAATGACTTATCCTCATATAGGAAACTATGGTGTTGTGGATGGAGACGAAGAATCCGACAATATTTGGGTTGAGGCTTTTATAGTAAAAGAACTTTGTAGAAGGTTCTATAAATATAATTCTGTTAAGGATTTAGATACATACTTAAAAGAGTATAAAATTCCTGGAATTGAAGGGATCGATACACGTTTTTTGACACGTCATATTAGGGAAAATGGTTCTTTGAAGGCTGTTTTGTCAAGTATTGAAACTAACAAAGATGTTCTAATTGATCGTGCAAAGGAATCCCCTGGACTAGAGGGTAGGGATTTGGTTACGGGAGTATCATGCAAAAAATCATTTTTTTTCGGCGAAAAAAAAAGCAGACCATCCTGCGTAGCCTATGATTTGGGTGGGAAACGCGCCATATTTAAGCAACTATCTGAAAGATTTGATTTGGAGGTGATTCCTTGTTCGGAGACTGCTGAAACAGTATTGAAAAAGGGTCCTTCTCTTGTGTTTTTATCAAACGGACCAGGTGATCCTTCTGCGTTGGATTATATAATATCTAATGTCAAAGAATTACTTGGAAAAATACCGATAGTTGGGATCTGTTTAGGGCACCAAATCTTAGCTCAGGTTCTTGGTGGAAAAACTTATAAATTAAAATTTGGTCACCATGGGGTGAATCATCCTGTTAGGGAAGTGACAGGCAGTCAAGTTGATATCACTTCACAAAATCATTCCTTTTCCGTTGATCTCGACAGTTTGCCTAAAGATGTAGAAGTAACACATTTAAATTTAAATGATATGACTTGTGAGGGGTTAATTTCTAACGAGTTAAGGGTGTGTAGTGTACAGTACCATCCTGAGGCATCACCAGGTCCTCATGATGCAAGAAAATTATTTGATTTTTTTTATGATTTTTGTCTTTCTGGAAAATGTGATTCTTAAATGATTATAAATTAGGAATGTTCAAATGCCGAGAAGAACTGACATTAAAAAAATTATGATTATAGGGTCTGGCCCTATAGTAATAGGACAGGCATGTGAGTTTGATTATTCAGGTGCCCAAGCATGCAAATCTTTAAAAGAGGAGGGTTTTGATATTGTTTTAGTCAACTCAAACCCTGCTACAATCATGACAGATCCAGAGGTTGCAGATTTTACTTATATAGAACCTATCACTCCTGAGATTGTTGAGAAGATAATTCAAAAAGAATTGCCCGATGCACTTCTCCCAACTATGGGAGGTCAGACTGCTTTAAACATTGCGGTTGTCTTAGCTGAATCAGGGGTTCTTCAGAAATACGATGTAGAACTAATAGGAGCCCAATTGCCAGCAATTAAATGTGCTGAAGATCGCCTCCTATTTAAAGAAGCAATGAGGGAGGTTGGTCTTGATCTACCAAAAAGTGAAATTGTCGAATCTCTTGAGAAAGGATGTGAATTATCACAAGAAATAGGGTTCCCAATAATATTACGTCCTGCTTTCACTTTGGGTGGTAGTGGTAGCGCGGTGGCATATGGTTTTGAAGACTTCAAGGAAAAATTGTCTTGGGCCCTGTCAGAGAGCCCAGTCAATCAGGTTCTAATAGAAGAGAGTATTTTAGGCTGGAAGGAATTTGAACTAGAAGTAATGAGAGATTTACAGGACAATGTTTCCATTATTTGTTCAATCGAAAACTTTGATCCTATGGGAGTTCATACAGGAGACTCTATTACGGTGGCTCCTGCTCAGACGCTCTCAGATCGTGAATATCAAAAAATGAGAAATGCTGCCATTGATTGTATTAGAAAAGTAGGTGTTGAATGTGGAGGATCGAATATACAGTTTGGTGTTTCTCCTCATGACGGCAGAATGGTTGTTATTGAGATGAATCCAAGAGTGTCAAGATCTTCGGCCCTTGCAAGTAAAGCAACAGGATTTCCTATAGCAAAAATTGCAGCAAAACTTGCCGTAGGTCTTACACTGGACGAAATTCCAAATGACATTACAAAGGAAACTCCTGCTTCTTTTGAGCCGTCCATAGATTATTGTGTCGTTAAATTCCCAAGATTCAATTTCGAGAAATTTCCTGAGGTAGAACCGATTCTTGATACTCAAATGCGTTCGGTTGGTGAAGTCATGTCGATAGGAAGAACCTTCAGGGAAGCTTTAATGAAGTCTATTAGGTCCTTAGAGATAGATAGATATGGCTTGTCTGATCCCTGCCATGAAATTTTTAGTGATTTGCATGGAGGAAAACTCGAAGAAAAAATATTTGAATCAATTTCAATTCCAAATCCTGATCGACTATGGTCGATTGCAAGGGCCTTCCGACTTGGTTTTGATTTTGAAGTGATTTGGGAAAAATCACAAATCGACCCATGGTTTCTGAGCCATATATCCGATTTGGTTGAGTTAGAAAAAAATTGCAAGGTTCCTGGTCTCCTTGAAGATTATGATTCCTTGAGATTGTTAAAAGAAAATGGATTTTCTGATCGTGAAATTGCAGCTATCCGAGGAGTGGAAGAATCGGAGGTTCGTTCATCAAGATACAAACTTGATTTGAGACCTGTTTTTAAAAAGGTAGATACTTGTGCGGCTGAATTTGAGGCCTATACTCCCTATCTATATTCTACATATGACTACGAAGATGAATTGAAAGATATGAAAGAAAATCAATCAATCATAATTCTTGGTGGTGGCCCTAATAGAATTGGGCAAGGTATCGAGTTTGATTACTGCTGTGTTCACGGAGTGCAAGCCGTTTCAGAAGCAGGGTTTGAATCTGTCATGATCAATTGTAATCCAGAAACAGTCAGTACTGATTATGATATAAGCGATCGACTATATTTTGAACCACTTACTTTGGAAGATGTTCTTGAGATAGTCTATAGAGAGATGCCGAAAGGTGTGGTTGTTCAATTTGGAGGACAAACACCGTTAAAGTTGTCCAATAGTTTAGTAGAATCTAATGTCCCTATTTTGGGTACTATCCCTGATAGCATAGATCTTACAGAGGATCGAGAAAGATTTAGTGAACTTCTAAAAGAACTTCATCTTACACAACCCCCTTCTGGAACAGCAACGAATTATGAGAGTGCAAAAAAAATTGCAGATTCGGTCGGCTATCCTGTGCTTGTTAGACCTAGTTATGTCCTTGGTGGAAGAGCAATGGTACTTGTGCATAATAGTGAAGAACTTTCTAGATATATGAGTGATGCCGTAAAAGCCTCATCTGATCGTCCGGTACTCATTGATCATTTCCTTGAAGATTCGATAGAAGTGGATGTCGATTCTATTTCAGATGGGAATGAAGTTCTAATAGCTGGGGTCATGGAACATATAGAGGAAGCTGGTATACATAGCGGAGATTCTGCATGTTCTCTCCCTCCCTATTCTCTAGGACCTGAGATAGTAGAAGAATTGAAGAGACAGACAAGAATTCTTTCGAAATCTCTAGGTGTAGTTGGTTTTAATAATGTCCAGTTTGCAGTTCATAAGAGGCAAGTTTTTGTTATAGAAGTTAATCCTAGAGCAAGCAGGACCGTTCCATTCGTTAGTAAGGTTGTCGGAATCCCTTTTGCAAAAGTTGCTACAAAAGTTATTGCAGGAAAAAGTTTAAAAGATCTTGGATTTCAGAGTGACCCATTACCAAAATATTTCGGGGTAAAAGAAGCAGTTTTTCCTTTTAAAAAATTCCCTGGTGTTGATGTTATTCTAGGCCCTGAAATGAAGTCTACGGGAGAGGCGATGGGAATAGCTTCTACATTCGGGCCAGCTTTTTTGAAGGCTCAAGAGGGAGCAGGATGTAAAATACCAACTAAAGGGAGAGCATTTATTTCAGTCAGAGATGAAGATAAGGCTGCTATGATTCCTGTAGCACAGTCCCTTCTAGAGTTAGGTTTTGAGTTGGTTGCCACTGAAGGATCCTATAAGTCCCTCCTGAGTAACGGAATGGATGCTGAACACGTCTTTAAGGTCAAAGATGGGCAAAGACCTCATATTGTTGACCTTATGGAAGAGGACCAAATTCAATTTGTTCTCAACACTACTTCTGGTGTGCAATCAATTAAGGATAGCAGGTCTATAAGAAGAACCTCTCTTTTAAGAGATATTTTTTACTGCACTACATTGTCTGCAGCAAGAGCTGCGGTAGGTTCTCTTAGGGATTTGGATAAGAATGAGATAACTGTTTGTCCGTTGCAATCTTACCATTCAGGAAAATTTCATTAATTTGCAATATCAATCATCGGATTAATTTAAAAAGGTCTTTCCTATGTTCCGTTTCATCTTATATGCGTTGTTATTTTGGGTTGTATTTTCTTTGTTCTCATCTTTCTTTAAAAGAAAGAAAAATCGAAATGATACATCTGGAACAAATTTGCTAGAGGATGAAATGATTTCTTGCCCAAATTGTGGTACTTATTTCCCTTCCAAAATTGGTGTTGCATATAATGTTTTCTCGAAAGATAAAAAATTTTGTTCTAAGGAATGTATGGAATCTTTCGATACAGGGAATAAATAACTTTTTCGTTTCGCTCAGGCAAGTTGACATTTTCATCCCATTGATTGAGCATGAAATTGACCTTTATTTATAAATCTTTTAGATTGGCATGGACATGAAAATCTTTGTAGATACTGCAAATTTAGATGAAATTAGAGAAGCTGCTTCATCTGGTGTGATTGATGGAGTTACAACTAATCCTTCCTTGATAGCAAAAGAAAAGGTCGACTTCAAAACACACATAAAAGCAATATGTGCCCTAATAGATGGTCCGGTCAGTGCGGAAGTTGTCTCCACAAATTGGGAAGAGATGGTTAAAGAGGGGTGTGAACTCAAGGCCATTCATGGGAACGTGGTTGTGAAAATTCCGATTGGATATGATGGAATAAAAGCTGTCAAATCTTTAAGAGACAAAGATATAGATACAAATGTCACTTTAATTTTCAATCCTTCTCAAGCATTGCTAGCTGCAAAAGCTGGAGCATCTTATGTCAGCCCATTTGTGGGTAGACTTGATGATATTTCACAATCTGGTATGGAAATGACTGAGACTATAGTAGAAATCTTTCATTCATTCGACCTTCCAACAGAGGTCTTGGTTGCGAGCGTTAGGCATCCAATGCATTTTCTTCGAGCAGCACAAATGGCTGCTGATGTAGTTACTATTCCTTTCAGTTTGATTAAACAACTTTTAAAACATCCATTAACCGACATTGGTCTGGATAAATTCCTCTCCGATTGGAATGCGGCGCAAAAATAAGGTCTGCAATTAATTTTTCAGGAGAAGCTAATGCCCATATATGAGTTTTTATGTTCTGAGTGTAATACCGACTTTGAAAAAATCTTGAGAAACTCAGATTTAGAAGGTCTAATAAAATGTCCCTCATGTGAATCGGGCAAAAATGTAAAAAGAAAATTATCTGTTTTTTCTAGTGTGGCCACAAGTTCAGTTTCTTTTGATAATTCTAATTTTTCTTCATACAATTCAGGGCATTCGTGTGGTGGAGGTTGTTCTTGCTGTTAACGGCAACCGCTTTTACTTATTTGACGGTCAAGATTTCTTTAATTTAGTTTCATCAGGGTAGATTCCGATGTTTTCATCCCCTTTTTCTTTAGATAAAAGAGAATTAGAATTACTTGCCCCATATGCTTCTTTTAGTGCGAAGAGTTTAGGTCGATTATACCCAGAAGAAGAACATCCGATAAGGTCGGCATTTCAAAGGGATAGGGATAGGATTATACATACTACTGCTTTCAGAAGATTAGAATATAAAACTCAAGTTTTCGTGAACCATGTGGGCGATCATTATAGAACTCGTCTTACGCATACAATTGAAGTAAGTCAGATTGCCCGTTCAATTGCGCGAGTTTTGAAATTAAATGAAGAATTGGCAGAAGCGATTGCACTTGCTCATGATTTAGGACACCCTCCTTTTGGACACGCAGGAGAGAAAGTTTTAGATTCTCTCATGTCTGATCATGGTGGTTTTGAACATAATTTACAGTCATTAAGAATTGTTGAAAAAATTGAGGATAGGTATCCAGATTTCCAAGGGCTAAATCTTACTTGGGAGACAAGAGAAGGGATAATAAAGTATCTTGAAAAATATAAAGGGAAAATGCCAGAAGGGTTAACAAATCAAATATCCCCAACTATTGAGGCGCAATTAGTTGATATGGCTGATGAGATTGCATACAACAACCATGACTTAGATGATGGGCTTTCTTCCTCTTTATTCGATTTCGAAGATTTGAGTGATCTGAGGTTATGGTCAGAGTTCTTGTCAGCAACGAAGGATAGATTCCCTAATGCAAGTCATAGAATTCTGAAATTTGAAACAATTCGTAGAATGATAAATGGACAGGTAATGGATCTTATTGTTTCTACTGAAGATCGCGTTAAATCAAGAGGAATAGAGAGCGGTTCAGATGTAAGGGATAGAGGACATGATATTTGTTTGTTTAGCGATTCGATGACATTGAAAAATTTAGAATTAAAAAATTTTTTAATGGAACGAATGTACAAGAATGTAAAAATAGCTGAATTGGAGGATAGTGCAGAAAAAGTTCTCACAAGCCTTTTTGAGTTTTATGTTTCTAATCCAAAAGGTCTCCCCGAGCGTTATTTGCAAAAAGAAGGTTCAGAGGGAAAATTTCGATTGATATGCGATTATCTTTCTGGGATGACAGATAGATATGCTCTTCAGAAATTCAGGAAACTCTTTCCAGGAGAATCTGTTTTTTCTTGAACTTTTTTGTTTTTAAAATAGTTTGAAAAATATAAATTTATTTATTCATTGTTTGAGGAGTATTTTCTAGACCTACTTTTTTTATTTCAAGGAGTGTCTTTTGCCTTTTGAAAACGTACGCAATTTCTCTATTATTGCACATATAGATCATGGCAAGTCTACTTTAGCAGACCGTATACTTGAAGTTACTGGTGCATTAACTGAAAGAGAAATGTCATCTCAGGTTTTAGATTCGATGGAGTTAGAGCGTGAGAGAGGTATTACTATTAAAGCTGCTGCCGTTCGCCTCAACTATTTGTCGCAGAGTGGGAACGAGTACTTATTCAATTTGATCGACACTCCAGGACATGTTGATTTCTCGTATGAAGTCTCGAGAAGTTTACAAGCGTGTGAAGGTGCTTTGCTTTTAGTAGATGCTACGCAGGGTGTACAAGCACAAACAATTGCAAATGCATATCTAGCGTTAGAGCAGGAACTCGCGATTATTCCAGTTGTAAACAAGATAGATTTGCCTGCTTCAGATCCAGAGCGTGTAATGAGACAAATTGAGGATACAATAGGGATCAATTCTTCCGAATGTCTTTTAGTTAGCGCAAAAAATGGGACTGGAGTTCGGGAACTTCTTGAAAGTATTATCGAACGAATACCATTTCCAGATGCAAAAGATGATGTGCCTTTAGAATCGCTAATAATTGATTCTTGGTTTGATTCATACCAAGGAGCAATTCCACTTTTTCGAGTATTCAATGGAACAATACAAAAAGGGGATGAAATACAGTTTTTCTCTAACAAAAATAAATATAAAGTAGAAAGCCTTAGTGTCTATACTCCGCAACCTAAGATTGTGACGAAGCTTGGACCTGGAGAGGTTGGGACTTTAACAGCAGCAATACGAGAGGTAAGTCATACTCGGGTTGGAGATACAATTACTCTTTCTAAAACACCATGTAAGAAAGAGATTCCTGGTTTTGAAGAACCAAAATCTATGGTTTTTAGTGGACTATATCCTGCAGACAATGCCGATTATGAAGAGTTAAGAACTGCACTTGAGAAATTAAGGTTAAATGATTCGGCATTTTCATATGAACCTGAATCATCAGTAGCATTAGGTTTTGGATTTCGATGTGGATTCCTTGGACTGTTGCATATGGATGTAATAAGAGAGAGGTTAGAAAGAGAGTATGATCTTACCCTTATAATTACTGCTCCAAATGTAATTTATAGTGTTGTTAGAACCGACGGCACTGCAGAAAATATAGATAGTCCTTCTAGACTAGTTGATATGGCAGGTATTGACAGAATTGAAGAACCATTTATTCTCGGAACGATTATAGTGCCTTCTGAATTTGTTGGTGCAACTATTAAACTCGCTCAAGAAAAAAGAGGATTTCAAAGGTCGCTACAATACATAGACACTTCAACAGTGCAGATTGTTTATGAGCTGCCATTCAGTGAAATACTTTATGATTTTTTCGACAAATTAAAATCATTGAGTAAAGGATTTGCAAGTTTCGACTATGAACATATTAGTTACAAAGAATCGAATGTTTCTAGATTAGATATTCTTCTAAATGGTCAACTCATTGACCCATTTTCTACCATCATTCACAAAGATAAAGCCTATTATTATGGTCGCGCTATAGTTGCAAAAATGAAAAGCCTCATTCCGAAACAGATGTTTGAAATAGTAATTCAAGCTTCACTTGGAAGTAGGGTAATTGCCAGAGAGACTATAAGGGCCTTGCGAAAAGACGTTATCGCTAAGTGTTATGGTGGAGATATCACAAGAAAGAGAAAATTGCTAGAAAAACAAAAAGAAGGAAAGAAGAGAATGAGAAATATTGGGACAGTTGAAGTTCCCCAGGAAGCGTTTATGGCGGTACTGAACTTGGATAAGGACTAAGTCCTATGGCTAACAAAAAAAATAAGAGGAATAAAAAATCAACATTTCGAGAATATTCGGAAGCGATTATTGTTGCACTTTTGCTTGCTTTTTTTGTAAGAGCATTTATAGTTCAGGCATTCAAAATACCATCTGGTTCAATGGAAAATTCTCTTCTAATTGGCGATCATATTTTAGTAAATAAAATTTCGTATTGGTTCCGAAACCCCAAAAGGGGAGATATGGTAGTTTTCCGTTTTCCATTGGATGAAAAAAGGGATTTTATTAAGAGAGTTGTTGGTCTTCCTGGGGAAAAAGTTATGTTGCGAGAAGGTAAGTTGTACTTGAATTGCAATAGTCAATCTTTTAAGTCGAATTGTTCACCCCTTGATGAACCTTATGTGGTTTTTAAACCTCATGGTGTTCCAGAACTACATGGTAGTTCTTGGGGTCCGGTGTCAATTCCAAAAGATCATTTGTTAGTTCTTGGAGACAATAGGAACAATAGTCAGGATGGTAGGTACTGGGGTCTATTAAAAATCGGAGAATTTAAAAATTTTATACCTATACGATTTGGGACCTTGCAGTTCAATTTCCCCTTTCCTTGCTCTGTTTGGAAAAATCCATGTTGGGATTATAAAATACGAGGTGTTGCTTTTTTAGTTTATTGGTCATGGAACAGTGAGTTAGGTTCGCCCAGATGGAATCGTATTGGAAAGGTCCTTAATTAATTGTTTTGGCTTCCAAATAAGTTGTTTAATGTTTTTTTGCATTTTTTTTCATCCCAATACGTCCAATAGCTTTTGTTCCCAATCGGACCCCATTGGATTGGGTTCGAGTAAGGTCCGAATAACACGAGTGTAGGGACACCGTATAGAGATGAGAGATGACTAATCCCAGAGTCACAGCCCAAATATCCTCTAGATTTGATCAATATTCCCGCAAGAATTTTTAGGGAATTTATCTTTATTTTGATTATCTCACTTCCCCAATTCCTACGAAATTCGTTGCATATTGATTCATCTGTGACTCCTTCTATTAGGACAGGTTGTAGATCATGTAGGGAAACTATTTGTTTTGCAATTTTTATAATTATATTTATTGGAGCGCATTTTTTTTTGGATCCACTTCCAGGATGTATTGAAAGAAAAGGGCTCTTTAATTGATTTTTTTTTATCTCTAATTCAGATAGAACTAATGTGCTATCTGGAATTGTTAGTTTTATATCTTGAATTTCATTTGGTTCATTTTGGTTAAGCTTTATTACCGCTCTTTCTAACCATTTTGAAACGTGTAGTTTGCTTTTTTTAGGAGGAAAAGGAGATTGTATTACAAAATTTTTAGTTCCCATCTTTTCTAAGCGGTTTCTGATCATTCCATTTTCATCTTTTTTGAAAACGATCATCATATCGTATTTCTTTAGTTCTTTTGTTAAATCATCTTCAGGAGAATAAGGAGTTTCAAAAAGATGAAAAGGTCTCCTAGTAGCATCTACTATTTGAGATACTAGATCTGATTCAAGGAGTGGAATTGCATGATTTGGGGTTGCTCCCATACTTATTACTGATTCTGGGTAGTATTTTTTAAGAATCATAAGAAGCTTAATCGTTAACAATGTGTCTCCGAGTGCCCCAACCCTGTGTAGATAAATTGAATGTTTACAATTCATCGGATTCTTTTCTGATTTCTTCAAAAAGGGTGGCGAAATCTTTAGCTGTCATAGTTTCGGCTCTCAAGTTCTTAGAGATACCTGAAGATTCAAGCAATTTTTCTATATTGATATTTTTGATAAACGACACATTAGAATTTTTTAAATTATTTGCAAGTGTTTTCCTTCTATGTATAAAGGACGTTTTGATTAATTTAAAATACTGTTCTTCATAATGTTGTAAATCTACTATAGGAAATTTTCTTGAAATTAAACTTACGATCGCAGATTTTACTTTTGGTGGTGGAGAAAACATTTCGGGTGGAACAATTTTCAGTAATTTAGTTTCAAACCTATGTTGAACCCAAAGAGTGAGGCTGCCGTATTCTTTTCCCCCTGCTTTTGCAACTATTCGGTTTGCAACCTCTAGTTGAAGCATGACTATCATGAGATTGAAAATCTCAGGGTAGTTGCAAGTTTCAGCAATGATTTTTGTGCCAATTTGGTATGGCAGATTTGAAATTATCTTAGTCGG
This sequence comes from Nitrospinota bacterium, assembly GCA_036231405.1. Lineage (GTDB taxonomy): Bacteria > UBA8248 > UBA8248 > UBA8248 > UBA8248 > UBA3496. The sequence goes on along the minus strand of JAZAHK010000012.1, from coordinate 32,602 downwards.
ATGAGTGAATTTCTTGAAATTTAATTTTGTTGCGTCTCCGTGGATGATTTCAAGATTAGGCCACTCCGTTCTTAGTTTTTTCAATTTCGGAATCAATCTATTGTCTATTTCTACTGTCGTGACTTTTGCCTTGGATTCAAGAAGGTTTTTTGTAAGGGTTCCTTCTCCTGCTCCAATTTCAAGTATTCTGTCTTCTGCTTTTATACTTCCAAGGGTACAAATTTCTTTCAGAAGAGATTCGTCGTGTAAAAAATGTTGTCCAAGTTTTTTTGTCGAATTTTTATACATGAGTTGCAGATTGCCGATTTACTTCTATAATTTCAAGTACATTTTTCTGTCAATTTTGATTTAACCTGTTGATTTTTGATTTACTGCTTCTTAGTATCAGTTTTAATTTTTTTTTTTTGATTGAAAATAATTTTGTAAATTAGTTTCCAGTCCGTTTGGTTAATGTAAAGGGGAATTATAAATGGCGATAAAATTCAATAAAATAACTGCACCAAAAGAAGGTACCCGTATAACGTATAAGGGCAACAACCTACAGATTCCTAATGACCCGATAGTTTGTTACGTTCGAGGTGATGGCATTGGTGTTGATATAACTCCTGTTATGAAGGATGTTGTAAATGCAGCTGTGCAGAAAGCTTTTAGGGGTAAAAAACGTATTGAATGGTTTAGGGTATTTGCTGGAGAGGATGCTCAGGAGTTGTATGGTGAGTTGATGCCTGAAGAGACAATGAAAGCAATCAGACATTACTACTTTGCAATTAAAGGGCCACTTTATACACCTATTGGTGGTGGGTTTAGAAGTTTGAATGTTTCTTTTCGCCAAATTAATGATTTGTACGCATGCGTGAGACCAGTCCTATGGTATCCTGGTGTGCCCTCCCCGGTTATAAATCCTAGCTACGTCAATATGTGTATTTTCAGAGAAAATACAGAAGACGTTTATGCTGGTATCGAATGGGAACTAAATTCTAGGGGTGCAAAAAAAGTTATCAATTTTTTGAATAAAGAAATGGGTTGTTCTGTTCGAAAAGATAGTGGAATTGGAATTAAACCGATTTCGGTTTACGGAAGTGAAAGAATTGTTAAAAAAGCCATAGAGTATGCCATTCAAAATAAGAAAAAATATTTTTGCTTAGTTCATAAGGGTAACGTACAAAAATACACAGAGGGTTCTTTTAAGGATTGGGGGTATGCTTTTTTGAAAAAGAAATATAGAAAGTACATTGTTACGGAAGAAGAGTTGTGGAGCAAGAAGTTTAACGGAAAACTTCCTAAGGGAAAGATTCTTGTTAATGATAGAATCGCAGACAACATTTTTCAGCAAGTATTAACAAGACCTAAAGAATATGAGGTCCTTTGTTGTACAAATCTTAACGGAGACTATCTCTCAGATGCTGTTGCTGCTCAAGTTGGTGGTCTTGGAATGGCTCCTGGAGCGAACATAGGAGATAAAATCCACTTCTTTGAACCAACTCATGGAACCGCTCCAAAATATGCTGGCAAAGATATGGTTAATCCATCTAGTCTCATCTTGTCTGCAGTCATGATGTTAGGATATATGGGTTGGCAGAAAGCGGCTGATTTAATCGTAGCCGGGACAACTAAGGCTATTGGGAAGAAAACAGTTACTTATGATCTTCATCGACAGATGAAGGGAGCCAAAAAAGTTTCTTGCTCTGATTTTGGAAAGGCAATAATAAAAAATATGTGAAAAGATTTTAAGGAGATGAGATGTCGATAGGTAGACCTAAAATAACGATAGTAGGTGCTGGTAATGTTGGAGCAACGGCTGCTCACTGGGCTGCGTCCCATGAGTTAGGAGATATTGTACTTGTAGATATTGTAGATGGTATTCCTCAAGGAAAAGCACTTGACTTGTATGAGAGTTCCCCAGTTGAAGGATTTGACGCCGCAATTGTAGGAACGAATGATTATACAGACACGAAAGATTCGGACGTTGTTGTAGTTACGGCAGGTATCGCAAGAAAGCCTGGGATGAGTAGGGATGATTTAATTTCAACAAATGCAAATATCGTAGGATCGGTAACTGATTCTATCGTAGAGCATTCTCCAAACTGTTTTTTGATTATTGTCTCAAACCCTCTTGATGTGATGGTTACAGTCGCACATAGACACTGCAAGTTCCCACGAGAAAGAATTATGGGGATGGCTGGAATTTTAGATAGTGCGCGGTTTCGTTCTTTTATAGCTTTGGAACTGAATGTGTCCGTTGAAGATGTGCATGCGTTAGTATTGGGAGGTCATGGAGACAGTATGGTTCCACTACCTAGATATAGCACTGTAGCAGGAGTTCCTATAACTAAGCTAATGGATGAGAAGAGAATTGCAGAATTAGTGCAAAGAACTAGAGACGGTGGTGCTGAAATAGTCGATTATTTGAAAACCGGAAGTGCTTTTTATGCACCAGGAGCTTCAATTGTTGAGATGGTGGAATCTATTCTAAAAGACAAGAAAAGGATTCTTCCCTGTGCAGCGTTGTTGGAAGGGGAGTACGGACAGAAAGATATTTTCATGGGTGTACCTATAAAGTTAGGTGCAGGTGGGGTAGAAGAAATTATCGAGCTTGACTTAAAACCTGAGGAAATGGATCAGTTTAAGAAATCTGCAGACCATGTTCGGGAGTTAACCTCTTCACTCTAATTATTTTTTTAATTACTCCTGACAAGGGAGAAGATGCATGAATATACATGAATATCAGGCCAAGGAACTTCTTGCAAGATTTGGTGTGGCTGTCCCAAAAGGAGGAGTTGCAAGTACCCCAGACGAAGCAGCTGATATAACAAAAGATCTTTCTGGAAAAGTTGTAGTAAAAGCTCAAATACATGCTGGAGGTCGCGGTAAAGGCGGTGGTGTAAAGTTGGCGGAGAACGTTTCTGAGGCAAAAGAAATTGCCTCAGAAATTTTAGGAATGACGCTTATTACTCACCAAACTGGACCAGAAGGAAGGCTAGTCAAGAAAGTTTGGGTTGAGGAAGCAAGCGATATTTTCCGAGAATTATATTTAGGAATAGTTTTAGATAGGTCTAAAGGTCTTCCAACGATAATGGCTAGTACTGAAGGTGGTATGGATATTGAAGAAGTAGCTGAAAAGTATCCAGAGAAACTTTTGAAGATACCTGTTGATCCATTGCTTGGGATTTGGCCCTCTACTGCTAGGAAAATATCGTATGGACTAGGCTTGCCAGATAACTTAATAAAAGATGGAGTTCGATTCATTATCAATCTGTATAACTTTTATGAAGAAATGGATGCCTCTTTAGTAGAAATCAATCCATTAGTCCAAACGAATGATGGTCGTCTTTTGGCACTCGATGCTAAAGTGAACTTTGATGACAACGCACTTTCAAGGCATGAAGACTTAAAAGAAATGAGAGACACTGACGAAGAGGATCCGTTAGAAGTAAAAGCATCTTCTTTTAATTTAAATTATATTAAATTAGACGGGGAAGTTGGCTGTATGGTCAATGGTGCGGGACTTGCAATGGCCACAATGGACATTATCAAGCTAGCTGGTTCATCTCCTGCAAATTTTCTTGATGTAGGCGGTGGTGCTAGCCGGGAAATGGTTGAAAATGCTTTCAGAATCCTCATGGACGATAAGTCCGTTAGAGCAGTTTTTATAAATGTGTTTGGGGGCATTTTGCGTTGCGACATTCTTGCTCAAGGTGTTGTGGACGCAGTAAAAAGTGTGAATGTTGATGTCCCTGTTATTATCCGAATGGAAGGGACTAATGTGGAGGAGGGTAGAAACATTCTTGAGTCCTCTGGTCTTGACTTTAAAGTTGGAAATGGAATGGCAGACGCTGCTCAAAAAGTAGTCGAGTCACTAAAAATTTAAAGGATACAATAGTGAGTATTTTAGTCGATAAAGAAACTCGTGTGGTAGTTCAGGGGATTACAGGACGGGAAGGTGGTTATCACGCGAAGCAGTGCATGAATTACAGTAAAGAATATGCTTCTGGTGGAGGAAATGTCGTTTCTGGTGTTACTCCAGGAAAAGGTGGAGAGAAATTCGATGGAATTCCTGTGTTTAATACTGTCGGGCAAGCAGTTTCTGAAACTGGTGCTAATGCTTCTTTGATTTTTGTTCCTCCTGTATTTGCTGCAGATGCAATTCTAGAGGCTGTAGATGCTAATTTGCCTATTGTCGTTTGTATAACTGAAGGGATCCCTGTCAAAGATATGATGTATGTTAAGAGATATATGGAAGGGAAAGATACAAAACTAATTGGCCCAAATTGTCCGGGTGTCATTACTCCAGGCGGTTGTAAAATGGGAATTATGCCTGGTCATATTCACAAAGAGGGTTCAATCGGTGTTATTTCGAAGAGTGGGACTCTTACGTACGAAGTTGTTTCTCAACTCACCGAACAGGGATTAGGGCAAAGTACATGTGTTGGTATAGGTGGTGACCCGATAATAGGCACTATGTATATTGAACTCCTTACACTTTTTGAAAAAGACAAGAATACAGAAGCTATTATAATGATTGGAGAAATAGGTGGAACTGCAGAGCCGGATGCCGCTATTTGGGCGAAAGAAAATATTTCCAAACCGATGGTAGGTTTTATTGCAGGTCAAACTGCTCCTCCAGGAAGAAGAATGGGTCACGCCGGTGCAATTATTTCTGGTGGAGAGGGTACTGCACAAGAAAAAATGAAGATTATGTCTAAATCAGGCATACATGTTACTGAGAGTCCTGCTGAAATGGGTCTCACTATGGCTAAAGTTTTAGGAGTTTCAAATTAAGAATTTTGGAGATTTATGATGCAGAAAACGTTTGCAATGATTAAGCCGGATGCAGTGGAGAGGAACTTGATTGGGAAGATTCTTGCTCGGGTCGAACAAGAAGGTTTTAAGATCTTGAGTTTGAAATTGATAGCAATGAGTAAAAAACAAGCTCAAGGATTTTATGCTGTTCATTCTGAACGACCTTTTTTTGATGATCTCACGAGTTATATGTCCTCAGGAAGGACAGTAGTGATGGTGCTAGAAAGAGAGGAAGCAATTTCTCACTGGCGAGTTGTGATGGGAGCAACGAATCCAGAAGAGGCTAATTCTGGAACTTTGAGAAAAGAATTTGGAGAAAGCATAGAACGAAATTCTACTCACGGCTCTGATGCGCTTGAAACTGCTTCAGAAGAAATTGCCTATTGGTTTTCTGGATTTGAAGTTTAATGTTTAGTTCTCATGCATTCAGCGAGGGTTTCGTTTGGGAAAATTAGATGGGAAGATAGCTCTAGTAACGGGCGCTGGACAAGGTATAGGAAAATCAATAGCGAAGGCACTATCAGAAGATGGTGCTAGGACGGTTTTGGCTTCTAGGAATCTTAATAATTTAAAAGTAACTGCGTCAGAGATTGGTTCAAGTTCTTTGGTTGTGCAAACTGACGTAAGTGATGAAATTTCAGTACGGAATTTAATTGGGAAAGTAAGTTCAGAACTTGGATCTGTCGATATTCTTGTGAATAATTCTGGAGTTGCTGGACCTACAAAACCCTGTGAGGATGTTACTTTAGAGGAATGGGAAGACTGTTTCTCTGTGAATATGAAGGGGATGTTTTTAGTTACGAAATATGTAATACCCTTGATGAAGGAAAAACGTTATGGTCGCATAATTAATGTTAGTTCTATGAGTGGAAAACGACCATTGCCAAATAGAACTCCTTATACTTCATCAAAAATGGCCGTTATTGGTTTTACAAGAACTCTTGCTTTTGAATTAGGAGAGTTTGGTATTACAGTTAATTCTATTTGTCCTGGTGCAACTGCAGGCCCACGCATTGATAGTGTGATTCAAAATATGTCGGAAAGTTTCCAGATAACATTTGAAGAAGCTAAAAAGACATTTACTGATCCATCGGCACTAAAAACTCTTGTAACTCCAGAAGATCATGCAGCTCTTTGTGTTTTTTTGGCTTCTGAAGATTCTGTGCGCATGACAGGTCAAGATATAAATCTTACAGGTGGTTTGATTTGGTATTGATTTGAATATTTTTTGTCTTAATATTTCTTTTTTCTTCGATTTTCTTTCCGGTTTTTCTGAGAGTCTTTGATGCCTTCTAAAAAAATAATTTCTATTCGAGGCGCTAGAGAACATAATCTAAAAAATCTTGACTTGGTGATTCCAAGAGATCAACTTGTTGTATTTACTGGCTTGAGTGGTTCCGGAAAAAGTAGTTTAGCTTTTGATACAATTTATGCAGAAGGGCAGCGCCGTTATATTGAATCTCTTTCTGCATATGCAAGGCAGTTCATAGACCAATTAGACAGACCTGATGTTGACCTAATAGAAGGGTTGTCTCCAACTATTTCCATAGACCAGAAGACAGTTAGCAAAAATCCTAGATCCACTGTAGGGACAGTTACAGGGATTTATGACTATCTTAGACTGCTCTATGCAAAATCAGGGACACCTCATTGTCCTAGTTGTGGTCGATCCTTAAATGCTATGGGTGTAGAAAAAATGGTTGAAAGAGCCATGGAGTTTAAGAAAGGATCTAATCTTTTAATTTTGTCTCCCATTGTTCGTAGCAGAAAGGGAATATATCAAAAAGAATTTGATGAGTTAGAAGCAAAAGGGTTTACACAGGTTCGAGTTGACAGGAATTTTTATCAACTTTCTGATGAAATTCAATTAAATAGAAATCAAAACCATGACATAGAAGTCGTTGTAGATACATTAGTGATTAGGCAAGGTTCAGAATCAAGATTAGCATCTTCAATAGAGACTGCTTGTTCTCTTTCAAAGGGCCTTATTTTATTTGTGGTTGATATGGAAAAAGAGTTTCTACTAAGTGAGTTTTTTGGATGTGCTGAATGTAGAATAACTATTCCAGAGATGGAGCCAAGGATGTTTTCATTCAATAGCCCTCATGGTGCATGCGAAAATTGCAAGGGATTAGGAATAGAACATAATATGGACCCTAGAAAAATTGTTCCAGATTCTACAAAAACTATAAATGAGGGTGCTATCCTACCTTTCGCAGAAAGAAATAACCTCCTTTCATCTTCGCTAGATGCTTTTATGGAAATCCTAGGGATCCCTGACAATATTCCTTTTGAAGAACTTTCTGAGAAACAGAAGAAGTCATTGTTTTATGGATCTAAAGGACGAAAAATTAAAGTAATCCATAAGACTTCAAAGCGTACGCTTCGAAGGAAAAGAGAATTTTTAGGGATTTTTGAAGAGTTGTTAGTTTTGCACGAAAAAACAAGTAGTGAAAAAACTCGTTCAGACTTAGAAAACTTCATGAGTGTTTTTCCGTGTGAATCATGTTCGGGTGGAAGGTTGAAAAAGGAGAGTTTGGCAGTAACCTTCCAGCAAAAGAAATTACAAGAAATGGTTGAACTTCCTATTTCTAAATTGAAGGACTTCTTTAGTAAACTTCCTGAAAGCGTGAAAGATGATTTTATTGCTGGACGTATTACTAAAGAAATTGAGGGAAGATTAGGGTTTATTGATTCTGTTGGACTTGGTTATCTTACATTAGACCGTTCTACAAGAACACTTTCAGGGGGAGAAGGCCAAAGGATTAGGCTTGCGAGTCAAGTTGGAGTCAATTTGTCTGGAGTTCTATATATATTGGATGAACCGAGTATTGGGCTTCATCCTAGAGATAATCATCGCTTGTTATCGACACTCGTAAATTTAAGAGACATGGGAAATTCAATAATAGTTGTTGAGCATGATAGAGACACTATAGAAAATGCTGATTATGTAGTTGATATGGGGCCAGGCGCTGGAGAAAAAGGTGGGCATATCGTTTGTGTCGGTAGTCCAGATGAAATCGCATCTTCTGATACTATAACCGGCAAGTATCTTTCCGGACGAATGAGTATTCCAATTTCTAAATCTAATGAAGTTCAAAAAGATCAATTCCTTAGAATAAAAGGAGCATCAGAAAACAACTTAAAGGGAATTGATGTTTCAATCCCATTAGGAGTTCTTAATTGTGTTACTGGGGTTAGCGGAAGCGGTAAGAGTACATTAGTTGATAGTATCCTTTATCGTGCTTTATCAAAGATTTTCTATAACTCAAACTTGGAACCAGGAAAATTCGATGTAATAGATGGGGTAGAAAATCTTGACAAAGTTGTGAATATAGATCAGTCCCCGATTGGAAGAACACCGCGGAGCAATCCTGCTACCTATACAGGAGTTTTTACGCCAATCAGAGAAATATTCTCAAGAACAACGGATTCTCTCAGTCGTGGATACCAAAGCGGAAGGTTTAGCTTTAATGTGAAAGGAGGACGATGTGAAACTTGTGAAGGCGGAGGTTCTTTGAAAGTCGAAATGCACTTTCTTCCTGATATATATGTTAAATGCACAGATTGTTTGGGGAGGAGATTTAATCAAGAAACTCTCCAAATCCGTTATAAAGCGGTGTCGATTTCTGATGTTCTAAATATGACTGTTCGTGAAGCACATGACCTTTTTGAAAATATTAAGGTGATCAGGGAAAAATTATCCACTTTGCTTGACGTAGGATTGGGGTATATTAAGTTAGGTCAACCTGCTACTACACTTAGTGGTGGGGAAGCACAAAGAATCAAGCTTGCAAGAGAGCTTTCTAAGAGAGGTACGGGAAAAACTCTTTATATTCTGGATGAACCCACTACGGGTTTACATTTTTCGGATGTAGAAAAGCTTTTAGCAGTCTTGCGTTTGCTCGTTGACCAGGGGAATACAGTTATTGTCATAGAACACAATATGGATGTTGTACGTTTTTCAGACAATGTGATCGATTTAGGTCCTGAGGGTGGAGATGAGGGAGGATATTTAGTTGCTGAGGGACCTCCTGAACAGATTTCTCTAGCAAATGATTCATCCACGGGCCTTTTGTTACGGTCTAGTCTCTAATATGGATAATTCCAATTTGAAAATATCCAGTCCAAAAAGATTTGCTATAAAAATAGAATATGATGGAACTAATTTTATGGGTTGGCAGGATCAGCCAAATCAAAGAACAGTGCAATCGGAAATAGAAAATGCACTTCAGAAAATTTCAGGAAGATTGATTAGAATTGTTGCTTCAGGGAGGACTGATGCGGGTGTCCATGCTTTAGCTCAAGTTGCCCATTTCGATATACACAGAGAAATTTTGCCTGACAAGATACGGTTAGCTCTTAATTCTTTAATGAGCGGTGATATAGTTGTTTTGCAATGTGTAGAGGTAAAAAAAAGTTTTCACGCTCAGCATGACGCAAAATGTAAGACCTATGAATACAGGATTTTAAATCGACGAGCAGAAAGTGCTTTGCGCCAGTTGCGTGCTTGGCACATCAGAAGTGAATTAGACATAAATCTGATGAAGAAAGCTTCTCAACATCTTTTAGGTAAACTAGATTTTACAAGTTTGTGTAAGAAAAAAAGCATTGTCTCATGTCCAATGAGAACAATAAGTGCTTTTAATATTGAAAGATGTTCTGATGAAATTGTTTTGAGAGTTACTGCAGACGGTTTTTTGAGACATATGGTTAGGAATATTGTGGGAACCCTGGTTGAGGTTGGGAGGAGGGAACGTCCCGTTGATTCTTTGCCTCTATTGATTGAATCGAGAGATAGAGAAATGGCTGGTCCGACTGCACCATCTCATGGTCTTTCTCTAGTCAAGGTTGATTATAAGAAAGAGATTTTCGAAGATTAAACTGATTAGTTTGGATTGAAAAGAGTTGACGGTTTCTGTATCAATTCGTTATGTTCGATCTTTAACATTTTGATCTTAGCCTTTTATATTTTTTCTTTCATTTGTTATTTAAGTGGGAATGTTTATATATGCAAGAATATTTTCCTGACATAGAAAATTTTCGAAAATTGTCTGAAATAGGCGATGTCGTTCCTGTTTATAGAGAAATTCCAGCGCTTAAGGACGATCCTGTTTCTGCTTATATGAAAATTAGAGAAGGAAAATATTCGTTTTTATTTGAAAGTGTTGAGGGCGGAGAAAAGTGGGCAAGATATTCTTTTTTCGGAAATGACCCCTTATTGATTTTGAGGGGCAAGGGTGCTCAAATGGAAGTGATACGAGCGGGTCAGAAAGAATTGTTAGAGGTTTCTGATCCTTTCGAATTCATGAAAGATTTTATGTCTTCCTATAATCCTGTAAGAGTAGGAGAATTACCACGTTTTTGTGGTGGTGCTGTAGGGTATATTTCCTACGATGCGATACGTTTTGTAGAAACACTTCCAGAAAACTCAATAGATGATCTTAATTTACCTGACCTCTTTTTTATGCTTACTCAGTCGATGGTAATATTTGATAATTTGAATAATTCGATGAAGGTAGTTGTTAATGCATTTCTTAATGATCGATCGGAAAATTCTTATGCAAATGCAATTGAATCCATCGATTATTTGATTGATCGCCTTTTAGTAGAAAAATCGTATGCTGTTAAATTCAAGAAAAATGACAAGTTTGTAAAAGATGGAGAATTAGGTGTAGAGGGTGAATTTACCTCTTCCTTTACTTCTTCTCACTTTAAAGATTCTGTGAGTAAAATTGTTGAAATGATTAATGAAGGTGAAGCTATTCAAGTAGTTCTGTCGCAGCGTCTTGAAAGGGAACTGCATGTAGACCCATTCTCTCTTTATTGTTCTCTTCGAAGAGTTAATCCTTCACCTTATATGTTTTTTCTTGTACTTGATGAAATTACTTTAGTAGGAGCTTCTCCTGAAGTCCTTGTTAGACTTGAGAATGACACTGTAGAAGTTCGTCCTATTGCAGGGACAAGGAAGAGGGGAAAAGATGAAAAAGAAGATCTTGAATTAGAAAAAGAACTCCTCTCAGATGAAAAGGAAATTGCGGAGCATATTATGTTGCTCGATCTTGGGAGAAACGATATTGGACGAATCTGTAAGCCTGGAACAGTTTGTGTGACCGAAAAAATGGTTATAGAACGTTATAGTCATGTGATGCATATTGTTAGCAATGTTGTAGGAAAACTTGTTAATGGGAAGGATGCATTTGATGTGATTCGTGCTACATTTCCAGCCGGTACTGTTTCTGGTGCACCTAAAGTAAGGGCTATGGAGATTATAGAAGAAATAGAGCCCGTGAGGAGAGGGCCATACGCAGGCGCTGTAGGTTACTTCGGTTTTGATGGAAACATGGATACGTGTATAGCAATCAGAACTGTTTATATAAAGAATAGCAAGATATATCTGCAAGTAGGTGCGGGTATTGTTTCAGACTCAAAGCCGGATTTTGAATTTGAAGAAACTATTAATAAAGCAAAGGGAATGTTACGGGCGATTCAGGTAGCAAAGGGGGTCTCAATCGATGAAGATTGTGAGGAAAAGTAATTGTCTAAGATTTTGATGGTAGATAATTACGATTCGTTTACTTACAATTTATTTCAGTATTTTTCTGAACTCGGATCAGACGTACACGTTTGGAGAAATGATTCATTTAATCTTGAGGATATTGAAAATTATAATCCTGATTTAATTGTAATTTCTCCTGGCCCTAGTAGACCCGAGAATGCAGGACTTTCGATGGAAGTTGTTCAAACATTTTCTGAAAAGTATCCGATCCTTGGGGTTTGTCTTGGTCATCAGGTTATAGGCGCGGTTTTTGGTGCTAAAGTAATACGTGCAGAACGTATTATGCATGGAAAGACATCAGAAGTTTTTCATGATGGCAAGGATTTATTTAAAGGAGTTTCGAATCCAGTAACTGCAACTCGTTATCATAGTCTTATCCTAGAAAATGAAACTTTACCTGAAAGAATAACAGTTTCTGCTAGGACAGAAAGAGACGAAATTATGGGTATTCATGTAAAAAACACTTTAGTCTTTGGCGTTCAATTTCACCCTGAGTCTATTTTATCTGTTGATGGAAAACTTTTACTTAAGAATGCGTTAGATATGAGTAGTTTTTGATGGTTTTTTCATCAATTCTAAATTTCATAAGGAAGATTCTATGATCGAAAAAGCAATAGGTAAGCTGGTGGAAAATATTCATCTGACTGCTGTTGAAGCTGAAGAGGTTATGGAACAGATTATGAGTGGTGAGGCGACAGAAGCGCAAATTGGTGGGTATCTTGTTGCTTTAAGGATGCTTGGAGAATCTCCAGATGAAATAGTAGGGAGTGTTCGTTCTATGCGAAGTAAATCTACAAAAATTAACACTAGTCATCCTCATGTAGTTGATGTGGTTGGAACTGGAGGAGATGGAATCAATACTTTTAATATCAGTACTACAACTGCCTTAGTTGTGTCTGCTACTGGGCAACCTGTAGCTAAGCATGGGAACCGTTCAGTTTCTAGTAATTCGGGTTCTGCTGACGTATTAAGGGACTTAGGTGTGAATATTGAAATAACTCCAGAAAAAATTGGTGATTGTTTAGATGAAGTTGGAATTGCTTTCCTTTTTGCTCCATTACTACATGGGGCAATGAAACACGCGATTGGTCCTAGGAGAGAACTTGCTATGAGGAGTATTTTCAATGTGATGGGGCCTTTGACTAATCCTGCAAATGCGGAAACTCTTTTGGTAGGAGTGTATTCAGAGTCTCTTACTGAGTTGATAGCTGAGGTGTTGTCAAAGCTTGATTGTGAGAGAGCTTTTGTTGTTCACGGTTCTGATGGTATGGATGAAATTACACTATGTGGTTCCACTCAAGTGTCAGAATGGAACGGGAAAGAGGTTAGTACGTATACACTAAAGCCCGTAGATTTTGGTTTGCAAGAAGTAGAAAGCAAGGAATTGTTTGGAGGGAATCCTAAAGAAAATGCAGAAATAACTAGAAGTATCCTAGGTGGAGAAAAAGGAGCAAAAAGGGATATTGTACTTATGAATGCTTCGGCTGCTCTTTTAGTTTCTGGAAAAGTGGATAATTTTGAGGAGGGAGTTAATTTAGCGGGTGAAGTTTTAGATAATGGCGACGCAAATAGAAAATTAGATCAATTAGTTGAGGTTACTAATTCGTGATACTTTCAACAAAAACAATTCTTGATGAAATTGTAAATGGAGTCAAAGAAGATCTCGCTTCAAGTAAATTAAAAATGGGTGAAAGCGATTTAAGGAAATCATTGAGTGGTTTGCCATCTACTCGAAGTATGGTAGATGCCTTGAAAAATCCGACTTCAACAAGTAGTCGTAAAAGTCATAGAATTAACGTGATTGCAGAGGTCAAACAAGCTTCTCCATCCAAAGGTATTTTGGTGAATGAATTTTCTCCTTCTAGGATTGCGACTACGTATGAAAAGTCAGGAGTCTCTGCTGTTTCAGTTCTGACAGAAAAAAGAAAATTTATGGGTAGCCTTTCCGATCTTTCTGAAGTATCTTCCAGTGTCAAAATTCCAGTTATGAGAAAAGAATTTATTTTTGATCCTTATCAAATTTTTGAAGCTAGGGCTTCTGGTGCAGATGCGATTTTGTTAATAACTACAATTCTCGAAACTAATCTCCTTGCTGATTTACGATTGTTAGCTGAAGAATATGGGATGGACTCCCTTGTTGAAGTTTATTCTGAAGAGGATTTAGAGCGAGCACTAGATGCTGGATCTAAAATAATTGGAGTTAACAATAGAGATTTAAAAACTTTCAAGGTGGATACTGGAAATACATTAAGAATCTTTTCTAATATTTCACCATCAGACAAGAAAGATTTTGTTCTTGTTTCTGAAAGCGGGATAAATGGTTGGGTGGATGTAGAACCACTTGTTCATGCAGGAATAGATGCGATTCTTGTTGGTGAATCTCTGATGAAATCCTCTTGTCCTGAAGAGTTAGTTAAAGAACTTAGAGGGAGTTGATATTTCCTGACTTATAGGATTTGGTCCCTTAGAATTGTTGATTTGTATTGAAAAGGATTCGTTATGCAGGAAATGGTTAAAGATGATGAGAAATCATATAGGGTAAGCTATCTTGGACCTGAGGCTACTTTTACACATGAAGCGGCTTTACGTTTTTTTTCTGGACAGGGGACTATTACATTTAAACCTGAGATAGATATCATCTCTATCTTTAAGAGTGTAGAAAATGATGAAGCTATGTATGGGATTGTTCCTATAGAAAACGCATTGGAAGGCACTGTTAATATCACTTTGGACTTACTTATCGAGTCAACTGTCTTGGTTGTAGGTGAAATTTACCTTCCGATTGATATTCATTTATTATCTAAATCCAGCAATTTGGAAAATATAAAAAAAGTGCTGAGCCATCCTCATGCTATCGCTCAGTGTAGGAATTGGTTTAGGGAGAATGCTCCTGAAATAGATTTCCAGGAAGTTAGTAGTACTTCTCTTGCAGCTAAATATACTTCAGAAGATCCAAGTTTAGGTGCCCTTAGTAGCGCAATAGCAGCTGAAGTGTACGGGCTTAATATAGTTGTCGAAAAATTAGATACATCTGAGAGCAATTCAACACGTTTTTTTGTTATTGGCAAAAGAGCTAAACAAACAGACAAAGAATCTAAAACAAGCTTCTTGTTTGTTTTAAAGAACCAGCCTGGTGCCCTATATAGGTTTTTAAAACCTATTGCTGAGAGGAAATTAAATTTGACAAAAATAGAATCTAGACCCTCAAAAAGACAAGCATGGGATTATGTTTTTTTTGTTGATGTAGAAGGTCATTCTGAGGATCCAGTTCTAGTTGAAACGATAAATGAGTTAAAAAATGAAGTGAGTTTTTTTCGGATTTTGGGTTCTTATCCCAAGGATATTTTTTCTGGATAAATTAATAGTCGGAGATGATTTTGGAGTTAATTTCAAGAACATCAAATTGCATTGAAAATATTACTGTATACCTTCCTGGGAAACCTGTAGAAGAGTTGGAGAGGGAACTTGGGCTAAAAACAACCGTTAAGCTTGCGTCTAATGAGAATCCCCTTGGACCTTCTCCTCTTGCCGTTGAGGCGATAAAGAGCGGATTTGCTAATCTCAATCGATATCCGGATGGGAGTGGTTTTTATCTGAAAAAAGCTTTATCGGATTTTCATGGTTTACATGATGACTGTTTTATTTTGGGCAATGGAACTAACGAAATTCTAGAAATTATAGCACATGCATTTTTAGATCCACATGATTCTGTTGTATTTTCAGAAGGTGCCTTTATTGTCTATCAAATAGTTTCACAACTAAGTTGTTGTGAAATGAATATTTCTTTGATGAAAGATTTTACACATGATTTGCAAGATATTTCGAAGAGAGTTAACGAAAAGACTAAGATAATCTTCTTGGCTAATCCTAATAATCCTACTGGAACTTCTTTTGATGAAACATCACTTTCAAAGCTGTTGAGCGAAATACCAAAAAATGTTCTGGTTGTCGTTGATGAGGCATATTGTCATTTTGTTACAGATGAAAATTATCCTGATACTCTTGAATTGATGGATCAATATAAAAATCTTATTGTTCTTAGAACATTTTCAAAAGTTTATGGCCTTGCTGCTTTACGTATAGGTTATGGAATAGCTCAGCCAGACATAATAGGAGCACTTAGCAAAGTACGAGAACCTTTCAATGTAAATTCACTTGCCTTGCTTGCTGCAGAACATGCACTTAAAGATGTTGAACATGTGAAAAAAACTATAGCCTTAAATATAGAAGGTCGAGATTTTTTGATCAGGGAACTATCTTCTCTTGGAATTTCGTATGTTCCTACGCAAGGAAATTTTCTAATGGTTGATGTTTCTGATGGCAATCGAGTATATGATCTACTTTTAAAACGCGGCGTGATAGTACGGCCAATTGCGGGCTATGGTTTCCCAAGACATATTAGGGTTTCGATTGGAACGATGGATGAGAATCAGAAGTTTATTAAAGATTTAAAGGAAGTTCTATAAATGTCACAACTTTTCGAACAGATGACAGTCGTAGGAGTAGGTCTTATTGGTGGCTCTATGGCGAGAAAGGCTAGAGAAGAAGGGTTAGTTGAAAAGTTTGTTGGATTTGGTCGTACGAGAAAAAATTTAGAAAGTGCTGTTTCTCTTGGCGTGATCGACCGTTTTGAGTCTGATCTCATGAAAGCCGTTGATGGATCAGATTTAGTGGTTATTGCGACTCCTGTAGAGAAGTCGGTAGAAATTATTTCTTATCTTTTGCCAAGATTAGGTCCTGATACGATTTTGACTGACGTAGGAAGTGTTAAAGGTAAAGTGGTTGATGTTTTCCGTCAAATTACAAACACAGAAGCTGAATTTATAGGAGGGCATCCTATAGCGGGAACGGAATCTTCAGGTGTTGAGGCGAGTTTCTCCAGTTTATTTCATAACCATATAACTATTCTTACGCCTATTGAAAGAAATTCAAAAATGGCAATTGAACGTTTAAAAATGTTTTGGATTGCTTTAGGCGCAAAAGTAGAATTTTTAGATGCAGAAAAACATGACCGAATTTTATCAGATATAAGTCATTTGCCGCATGTAGTGGCGTATGCTTTGGTTAATTCGGTTTTGGGTGGTGGCGGTATTTCTTATGCAGCAGGTGGTTTCAAAGATTCTACCCGTATAGCATCCAGTAATCCAGAGATGTGGAGTGAAATTTGTGTTCAAAATAGAGAATCTATTCTAGATTCTATTAATGACTTCCGTTCTCATTTGAATTCTATTTATGAACTAATTGAAAGTGTAGATGTGGGTTCACTTCAAAAATTGTTCGAAAATGCGAAGAATGGAAGAGATTCTTGGTTGAATCAAAAGGGACTAGAATGACAGGCAATCCTATTGAAAAGAGTGCGGGTATTATTGCTATTGACGGTTCAGCTGGTACTGGGAAGAGTAGTATTGCAAAAAAACTTGCAACGACACTAGATTGGGACTACCTTGAAACGGGTGCTCTATATAGGGGTGTTGCACTTTTAATGGAAAGAGAAGGGCTAGGCCACAATAAAAGTTCTGCTGTCTCAAGTGCATTGAGAATGAAGTTTGATAGTAGACTCACAAGTCTAGGCTGGAAGAACTTCATAAATGAAGAAGATGTCACGGATCTCCTCCGTCAGGAGAAAATTTCTGAACTCGCCTCGTTAATTTCTGCAGATAAAAGTCTTAGATCAGTACTCTTGGATTATCAGAGGAAGTTTGGAAGGGACAAGGGGGCTGTTTTAGAAGGGAGAGATATTGGAACAGTAGTTTTCCCCAGTGCCCAGCTTAAATTCTATTTTGATGCTGATGAAGACGTTCGTATTCAGAGAAGGTTAAAAGAATTAGAGGAGAATAATCAGGAGCAAGATCTTCAATATGTTTCTCTGCAACTAAAAAATAGAGATGACCGCGATAGAACAAGAGTAGATTCGCCTTTAAGAAGATCCGAAGATTCTATTCTGGTTGATACTACAGAAAAAACATTAGACGAAGTGTTCAAATTTGTTTTTGGTAAAGTGAAAAAACATTTAGTTTTTCTCAATAACAGTCTCTAAACCTGTTGACGATTTCTTTTCCTTAAAGTAGCATTCGTGACCTGTTATATTTAAGTTTAAGTGTTTCAATTAACTAATAGAGGTTTGTCTAAATTTATGGATGATACATCCCGAACCGGATCTACCGAAGAAAAGGTAAGCACTGTTAAAACTTTTGCCGAACTTATGGATGGGGTAGATGATTTTGA
Source organism: Nitrospinota bacterium (assembly GCA_036231405.1). GTDB lineage: Bacteria > UBA8248 > UBA8248 > UBA8248 > UBA8248 > UBA3496. Next base: position 15,018 of record JAZAHK010000012.1, on the reverse strand, counting down.
GTCTTTAAGTGCCGAGAGCATGGAAGACGTTTATGCGTCAACTTTTCAGATTAAAGATGGGGAAATTGTAAACGGTACGGTAGTAGGTTTTGAAAGTGATTACATCCTTGTTGATGTTGGTTACAAATCCGAAGGTCTAGTCCCTAAGTTAGAATTTCCATCGAGAGGCGGCGAACTGAATGTTGGTGATCCTGTAGAGGTGTTTGTCGAAAACTGTGAAGACGAAGATGGCGTTTTAGTCCTTTCGAAGGAAAAAGCAAATAGGATAAAAATTTGGGATGAACTTACTCTCGCTTATGAAAAAGAAGAAAATATTAAAGGTAGGATAACTGCCCGAATTAAAGGTGGTTTAACTGTGGATGTTGGACTTAAAGCTTTCTTGCCTGGCTCACAGGTTGATCTTAGACCTGTAAGAGATCTGGACCAATTTATTGGCAAACAACTTGAACTCAAAATTATCAAGTTGAGTAGGAAGAGAGGAAATATTGTTTTATCTCGTAGAGTCTTACTCGAAGGTGCGAGAGCTGAGATGAAACGAGAAACTCTCAAAACTATTAAAGAAGGTCAGCAAGCCGTTGGGATTGTTAAAAACATTACTGACTATGGTGCATTTATTGACTTGGGTGGAATCGACGGTTTATTACATATTACAGATATGTCTTGGGGAAGGGTAAATCATCCTTCAGAAGTTGTGAGCCTTGGAGATACAATTAAGGTCCTCATACTCAACTATGACAAGGAAAAAGAGAGAGTCTCTCTTGGTCATAAACAGATCACTCCTGATCCTTGGGATAATGTAAGTATAAAATATCCTACTAAAGGAAGAGTTAGAGGTAGGGTAGTTTCTATTACTGACTATGGTGTTTTCCTTGAATTAGAACATGGAATAGAAGGCCTCGTTCATGTTTCCGAAATGTCTTGGACTCGCCGAATACGACATCCTTCAAAGATCGTTTCTATGAATGATATAATTGATGCTGTTGTGTTAGATGTTCAAGTAGATTCTCGTAGGATTTCTCTTGGGATGAAACAAATTGAGGACAATCCTTGGGAAAATGTCCATGACAGATTTGCAGTAGGAACTCATGTGAAAGGTCAGGTCAGGAACCTAACTGAGTTTGGTGCTTTTGTTTCTTTAGAAGACGGAATTGATGGGTTAATCCATATTTCTGATATTTCTTGGACGCAAAGGTTTAAGCATCCATCTGAAATATTAGATAATGGTCAAGAAGTAAAGGCCGTAGTTCTAAGTATCGATATTGATAAAGAAAGACTTTCTTTGGGGATGAAACAACTCACTCTTGACCCATGGATAGGAATAGAAGAGAAATATTCAGTTGGCGATAATATTAAGGCGGAGATAACAAAAATAACAAATTTTGGTGTTTTTGCATCTCCTGAGGCTGAATTAGAAGGTCTTGTACATATTTCTGAACTCAGCAAAGAGAAAGTGAATAAACCTGAAGAGGTCGTAAGGGTTGGTGATGTTTTTAATATGAGAATTGTAAAAATTGAGGCAGACCAAAGAAGGCTTGGTCTGAGTATCAAGGAATTTGTGGAAGCCACAGGAGAAGATGCTTTGATTAACCAGGCTCCCATTCCTGAAGAATCAGTTGTAAATATGGTCGAGAGTCCAGAAGCAGAACCTGAATCAGATGAGGAAGATGCTGCTACCGATGATTCACCCACAACTGACGACGAATCTAAATAACGATTTAAGAGATTGATTAAATTATTTTTCCAGAATCGTTTTAGCAGGTACTTGTTCCTCTTCATTTTTATAGCCGTATGCTTATCTTATTTTCTTTCTCCTGATGAGAATCAAAAGAGTTTTTATCCTAGCGTTCCCGCCAGTTATAATTCTGTTGGTTTAGTTAAGATAGAGGGTTTTATAAATAAATCACAGGAAATAGTTTCAAGGATTGACCTTTTTCGAAAAAATCCAAAAGTCAAAGTTTTGGTGATATTCGTGCAGAGTAGAGGAGGAGGAGTTGGTCCCACCCAAGAAATTGTTAGTGCGATTAAACGTTTCAAGAAATCAGGGAAGCGAATTATTGCTTCTCTTGGCTCGGTAGCGACTTCTGGAGGATATTATATTGCTAGTGTTACTGATAAAATATACGCCTATCCTGGTTCGATAGTTGGAAGCATAGGAGTTTTAATGATGCTTCCTAATGCAGAGGGATTACTAAATAAGGTTGGTGTTAAAATGAACATAATTAAAAGTTCTACTCACAAGGATATGACTTCCCCTTTTAGAACTATAACTGAGAAAGATCGAGCGATTCTTAAAGATCTTGTAGATGATATTTATAAACAATTTGTAGAGGAAGTAAGTATTGGAAGAAAGTTAAGCAAGAGTGATGTTTTTAAAATTGCAGATGGTAGGGTTTTCAGTGGAGAGAGGGCAAAAAAACTTGGGCTGGTTGATATTTTAGGGACTAGAAATGAAGCCGTACTTGAAGCCGCGAAATTGTCTGGAATTATTGGAGAGCCTAACGTGATTGAATTGAAAATCAACAAAGGGTTTTTCCCATCTTTTTCTAGAATAATAAATACGTTTTCCTCTTGGCTTGGGGAAAATCTTCTGTTAAACAATAGTAATGTTTTACATTATGTGTGGAACTAATATTTTCTTGAGGTTTTCATGACAAAAGCTGAGCTCATTGATAGGTTGTCTGCTAAAATTAATCTTACAAAAAAAGATTCTGAACGTATTGTAAACATAGTTCTGGGTAGTATAGTCAACTCCCTTGCTGAAGGCGACAAGGTAGAGTTAAGAGGTTTTGGAAGCTTTCGGTCAAGACAAAGGAAAAGTAGGAATGGAAGAAATCCAAGAACAGGAGAGTCTGTGTCCGTTCCACCTAAAAATATCCCATTTTTTAAAGCTGGAAAAGACTTAAGAAAAATAGTTAATGAAGGTTACTTTCCAGATGATCAAAGCTCTCTAGATTTTGAAGAAGAATTAAAGAACTTTCAATAAATTATTTTTTTAGATTTCTAATCCTTTCAAATTAAATATCTTCTGCATCATTTTTTCTGAAATTTTTCTAAAGAGTTTTAGATACTATTTAATCAGGTTGAATGAAAATGTTTGATTTTTCCAATAAACCTCTAATTGTCATTCTAGGGTGCACTGGAACGGGAAAGACAAAATTTTCGATCCGCATTTCTAGATATCTGAAAGAAAAGGGTTTTGGTTTAGAAATTATAGGCGCTGATGCAAGACAAATTTTCAAGGAAATTTCAGTAGGAACTGCAAAACCTACAATGCATGAGAGAAATTTGATAAAGCATCATATGATTGATTTTTTGAGTCCTCATGAAACCTATAACGCTTCTCAGTATGCTCTAGATTGTATGGATATACTTCCCGATATTTATAGTGGAGGTGTATTCCCCGTTTTAGTTGGTGGGAGTGGTTTATATATTCAATCTTTGGTAAATGGGATATTTGATGGACCTGATTCCAATTCTTACATAAGAGAGAATTTAATGATGGATTACGAGAAAAAAGGCGCTGCTTATATGCATAAAAGGCTTAATAATATAGACCCATTATCTGCAACGCGTATACATCAGAATGACAAAAAACGTTTGATTCGAGCTTTAGAAGTCTATGAAATGTCAGGTCGTCCTCTAAGTTCTTATCATAGCGATACCTCTAAACCAAGATTTGAGAATCCACTTTATATCGGACTTAGTTTACCTAAGGAGATCTTGGATTCTGAAATAGAAAAAAGAGTTAGAAACATGCTTTGCTCAGGGATGGTCGAGGAGGCAGATTTTTTAGTAGACTATTCTTTACAAAATTCCCGAATTTTTGAGGGATTAGGTTTTTCTGAAGCTTCAATGTTAAGTAGAAAAGAAATAGATTTTGAAACCGCGGTTGAAAAAATTACTATTTCACATAGGCAATATGCAAAAAGACAGAGGACCTGGTTTGAAAAGATTCCGCGGGTAAATTGGTTCGATATCAGCAAATTTGATGAAGATGTACTTGTTCAGAATTTAGCATCAACAATTAAGGAATATTTAGATTCTAATGTAATTTTATCATGAAAAGGAAAACTGTTGAGATTTATATTAATAGGTTTTAAAAGTTCGGGAAAAACAACGCTTGGACGTTCTATTTCTAAAAATCTATCCGTTGAATTTTTTGACCTAGACGAATTGATAGAAAAAAAATATTCTCATGATAACGGAGAAATAATTTCTTTTCGAGAGATTTTTCGTAGAATTGGAGAGAGTAACTTCAGAAATCTAGAGAACAGATTGCTTGAAGAATATATTTCTTTAGATTCTTGTATAATTTCTCTCGGAGGAGGAACTCTTGACGAGGGAAGGAATAGAGAGTTACTTGGTGACTGTTGCATTGTCTATGTTCGTGTTCCTATAGAGGATCTTTTGGTTCGAATTGAAAAAATAGGATACCCTTCCTATCTCGATAGTTCAGATGACCCTGAAAAAGAGTTGCGTAGTTTATTTTCTATTCGAAAGTCGATTTATGAGGAGATTTCTCATTTAGTTATAGATAATCCAAATTCAATCGATTTTGAAAAATTAATTTTAGATTCATCTAGAAAAATATCAAATTTGATGCAGAATAATGAAAGTAATTAAAATTAAAGGAGACTTTTTTGTCTAATACTTTTGGTCGTTTGTTCCGATTTACTACGTGGGGAGAATCTCATGGTCATTCTCTTGGTGTTGTAGTTGATGGTTGTCCGGCTGGAATGCGATTGGATCAGGGAGATATTCAAGAGGAACTTGATAGGAGAAGACCAGGGCAAAGTCGCGTCACAACACAGAGGAAAGAGTCTGATCATGCTGAGATTTTGTCAGGCGTTTTCGAAGGATTTATTACGGGTGCCCCAATTTCAATTGTTGTTAAAAATAGGGATGCGGATTCTTCTAAGTACGAATCTCTAAGGCAGGTTTTTCGTCCCGGACATGCGGATTTTGCGTATCATGCGAAGTGGGGGAGGAGAGACCATAGAGGAGGTGGACGGTCAAGTGCTAGGGAGACTTTGTGTAGAGTTGCTGCAGGTGCAGTTGCAAAGAAAATACTTGGCACGATCGGAATTTCTATTTTTGGTTTTGTTGATCAAATAGAGGATATTGTATTTGATGAGAGCAATTTTGATAAAAATGAAATCGAGAAAAATAATGTTCGGTGTCCAGACAAAAAAGCTGCAAAGTTAATGGAAGATGCAATATTGAGAGCGAGGAAAGATGGAGATTCTGTTGGTGGTGGTATTACGATTTTAGCTGAAAATGTTCCCTCTGGATTGGGAAGGCCGCTCTATGGGAGATTAGATTCAGACCTAGCCTCTGCAATTATGAGTATCAATGCAGTGAAGGGTGTAGAAATTGGGTCAGGATTCAAAACTATAGAGATGAGAGGCTCTCAGAATAACGACCCCCTTCTTAGTTCCAAAGGAGAAACGGTTTTTAAGACGAACAATTCTGGTGGTATCCTCGGAGGAATTTCTACAGGTGCCCCTATTAAGCTTAGATTCGCTGTAAAGCCGACTTCGTCTATTCTAATTGAGCAAGATACGGTTACTTTGGACGGCAAGAAAACAAAAATTAAAGTTGAGGGAAGGCATGACCCTTGTGTTGCAACGAGAGCCGTCCCTATAGGGGAAGCTATGGTTGCTATTGTTCTCGTTGACCATTGGTTGATGAGTCAAAAAGATAGATTCGATTAATCGAAGTGTGGTTATATGTTCTTCCCTCTTAAAGTATTTCACTTTTATTAGATTTTCTGTTGAGGATATTCTTTTTGAATTTTGAATATGTTTTTTTCGCACCAGAGGCTCGAAAGCCTATTGAGAATCTTAAAAATAAGCTTGAAGTTTATGGAGAGTTTCGAGAAGGCGGTGGGGAAAAATGGACCGAGGATCAATTGATTAGTGCCGCCCACGAGTGGGATTTTATCATCGTTACCTCGAGGGAAATAATTACATCTAAAGTAATAGATGCTGCAACCAAGCTTAAGGCAATCTTGAAAATTGGGGTAGGGGTAGAAAATATTGATATCAATGCGGCAACTAAAAAGAAAATTCCCGTAGCAAATTGTCCAGGGGCAAATGCTATAGCAGTTGCAGAAACTGCTATAGGTTTAATGCTAGCTTCTAGTCGACGCATTCCTGAAGGAGTCAATAAATTAATGGATGGAGAATGGCGTAACAGTATCCACATAGGCAATGAAATGACAGGAGCAACTTTTGGTATTGTAGGTCTAGGAAATATTGGTACCAAGGTAGCAAAGATGTTGATAGGTTTTGATGGAAAAATTCTTGCCTATGATCCGTATGTGTCTTTAGATAAGTTTGATTCTCTCGGGGTTGTTTCTTCTACATTTGAGGATCTTTTAGCGGAATCTGATTTTATTACTATTCACTGTAGTTTGACCGATGAAACCAGATATCTATTTAATGAATCCTCATTTAGGCAAATGAAGCCAAGTGCTATAATAATCAATTGTGCTAGAGGTCCAGTGATTCATGAAAAGTCATTGTTTGATGCTTTGAAAAGTAAAAAAATTGCTGCTGCAGGGCTGGATGTTTTTGAGATAGAACCACCAAATCTTTTAAATCCAATTTTTACGTTGCCAAATGTAGTAGCTACACCTCATCTTGCTGGTGCAACAAATGAGGCTCGAGAAAAAATCAACGAAATAGTTTTTCAAAACATTGAATTGGTTATTCAGGGAAAACAGGTTTTAAAATATACTTTGCTTAATCCTGAGGTATATTAGTGTGGAGTTTGAAATAGATTGAATTTTTATGTAATTTAACCCCCTTAGTTTTTTTTAGTTTGTTTTTTAAGGAGAAAAAATTGGAAGGTGCCACTGATCATATATGGATGGATGGTGAGTTCATCCCATGGGATGAGGCCAAGGTGCACGTTCTTACTCATTCTTTACATTATGGATTGGGTGTTTTTGAGGGAATTAGATGTTATGAAACAGTGAAAGGACCTGGAATATTTAGGTTAGAGGAACATGTAAGGAGATTATTTGACTCAGCTAAAATAGTTGGATTAAAAACTTCTATTACTAAGGAAACCATATCTGGTGCAATTAAGGAAACAGTTCTTCGTAACGAATTGGATGCTTGTTATATACGGCCTTTAATATGGCTAGGGTATGGTTCCATGGGTGTCAATCCTGCGGGTGCTCCTGTGCATTCTATGATTGCGGTATGGAAATGGGGTGCTTATCTTGGTGAAGAGGGTTTGCAGAAAGGAATTCGTGTAAAAATTTCTTCCTATACAAGCCATCATCCTAATAGTTATATGACAAAGGCTAAGACGACTGGAAATTATGTGGTCAGTCAATTGTCAAAAATGGAAGCAGTTAGAGCTGGTTATGATGAAGCTCTTATGTTAGATCCTGAAGGTTTTGTTACCCAGGGTTCTGGTGAAAATATTTTCTTGGTAAGGGATGGGGTTTTACGTACTCCTCCTTTGCATGGTGTTCTAGCTGGAATAACTCGTGAAACTGTTCTTAGAATTGCAGAGGAATTGGATATTCCAGTAGAAATTAGTTCTTTTGCGCGTGATGAAATCTATATTGCAGATGAGGCTTTTTTTACGGGGACAGCCGCTGAAGTGACACCAATTCGAGAGGTTGATGGCAGTGTTATTGGTGCTGGTGAACCAGGAGAAATAACTAAAAAAGTTCAATCCTCATTTTTTTCAATTGTTAATGCTGAAGATGAAAGTAGGCATGCTTGGCTCACGTTCCTAAAATAAAGATAGGGGAAATAGTTTTGCCGATTTACGAGTATATATGTCTTAAATGTGAACATGAGTTAGAGATTGTTCAAAAGATAACAGCTGGTGCTTTGAGAAAATGTCCCTCATGTAACTCTCTTAAGTTACGACGAAAAATTTCCCGATCTGCCTTCCATCTTAAAGGTGATGGTTGGTATGTCACAGATTATGCGAATACTGGCAAAGAAAATGAATCAAAGGAATCAGATAAAACAGCGTCTGATTCAAAAGCTAAAGATACAACATCAACCAAAGAATCTAAAAATTCAAGCAAAGAAAAAACAAAGAGCACCAAGGTTGATAAAGTAAAATCAAGTACTTAACACTTTTTAAATCATCAGAAGTTAAGTTCTTTTAATAGTTGACCAATTTTGTAAAGAAGGATACTCTTCGTTTTTAATTTTAGGATAGTTTTTAAAAGGAATTGCCGTGAGTAGGTATGTTGGACCAAAATGTAAAAGAATGAGACGTGTTGCCATGGACCTTTCTTTAAAGAGTGGTTCGCGACCTATCGCGGATAAATGTAAAATTGATCAGAGACCCGGACAACATCCCAATCAAAGGGGTAAGCTTACTGAATATGGAGAGCAACTCCGTGAAAAGCAACGTTTGAGATATATGTATGGCATTCAAGAAAAACAATTTAGAAGTTATTATAAGAAAGCTGCTGCTTCTAAAGGAGTAACTGGAGAGAACCTATTTGTTATTTTAGAGTCTCGTTTGGATAATGTGATTTACAGGATGGGTTTCGCTACCACAAGAGCAGAAGCAAGACAACTTGTCTCTCATAAAGCAATAATGGTTAATGGTGTAGTAGTGAATGTTCCTTCTTCCACGGTGAAAGAGGGAGACAATGTTCAGGTTCGTGAGAAAGCAAAGAAGCAGGAAAGAATTATCGAATCATTGAATACGAATTTTTCAAGAGGCATTTGTGATTGGGTAGAAGTTCTTCAAGAAGAGATGAAAGGTACTTTTACCAGGTTGCCAAAAAGAACAGAGCTAAATTTAGATATAGACGAGTCAAAGGTTGTGGAATTCTATTCACGTTAGTTCTGTTAATAGAAGTATTCTAGTAATTTTCTTGCGACGAAGGCAGAGTTCTCTCTGTCTTTTTTTGTTTTTACTAGTTTTTATTTTCTGGCATTCTAAAGTACCCTATCTTTTTTCTTCCAAATTCAAACTATGGTGATTAGAAATGTCTGAAACAATAGGAATTGTTGGCATCGGATTGATGGGTTCCGCAATTTCTCATAATTTGATTCAATCTGGTTTTAATGTGCAGGGTTATGATGTTGATCCTCTCAGGCTAGATGAATTTGCAGAAAGAGGAGGAACCCCGGTTCGTTCTCCATCGGAAGTTGCAAATGGAGTGAAGTGGATGATTTTGTCACTTCCCGATAGTAACGTAGTCAATGACGTGGTTTTTGGTGAGAAAGGAATATTAGATAAGGATAGGGAGGGGTTAATTATATGTGATGCTTCTACCTCACGTCCCGAAGACTCAGGAAATCTGGGAAAAGAATTGGCACTAAGGAATGTGAAATTCTTAGATACTTGTGTAAGTGGTACGAGTGCTATGGCCTGGGACAAAGATTTAATTGTAGTTGCTGGTGGAGAAAGGAGTGGTTTTGAAATATGTCTTCCTTATCTGCAGAGTTTTAGTAGGGCAGCATATTATATGGGCCCATTTGGTTCAGGAGCATTAACAAAACTTATAATTAATCTCGTTCTTGCTGGGAATAGAGTTGCACTTGGAGAAGGTTTGACTTTAGGGACTAAGGCGGGAATGAATCCTTTAGAACTTCTCACAGTGCTCGAAGATGGAGCCTGTGGCTCAAAGACGATGTCTGACAAAGGTCCTAAAATGATACAGGGCGATTATAGCCCCGAAGGAAGGATGTCCACTAAAACACCCCGATTAATGCTTGAACAAGGGGCCCGATTTGGAAGTCCTATGTTCCTTGCCAGTTTGTGGAATCAATTAGTACAAGCAGGTTGTGAACTTGGTTTCTCTGAACTTGATCCTGTTGCTTTCCATGAAGTGCAGAGGGTTATGGCTGGTCTTTCTCAACGTTCACAAAAGAATTAAGAACACGATTTCTACTTTTTCCCTTAATAATTTTTAGAGGATGTGAAATGGAAAACAAACGTTATGATAAAGGTCTTGAAATACGTAAGTCATTGGGAGTATACGGGGAAGATGGGCTCGCTGGGTCCTTTACAGAATTTGAAGCAATAGCTCCGAACCATTCAAAGTCGATTGTCGAATACTGTTTTGGAACTTGTTGGGATCAGGACCTTCTTGATCATAAAACAAGGGAAATGATTATCGTTGCGGCTGCTGCGGCTCAAGATCTTTCTGAAGAAGTGGAAACACACACGCGTGGTTTGCTCAATCAAGGGGTATCATCTGGAGAGGTAATAGAAGCAATTGTCTCTTTATGCCCTTATATAGGTTTTCCAAAGACAAATCATGCTCTACGCGCTGCAAAAAAAGCAATTGAGTCTCGTTGATTAAAGTAAAAGGCACACTTTAGTTTACTCGTTTCTCTTTGCCGGACCATTCCCGGTCACGAAGTTTGTATTTTTGTATTTTCCCTGTGGAAGTTTTTGGCAATTCCCCAAATTCCACATGTTTTGGCGCTTTAAATCTAGCGATTTTAGATTTTACATGATCTATAATTTCTTCGCTTGTAACTTCCGCCTTATCTTTTTTGACAACGAATGCTTTTGGCACTTCTCCCCATTTTTCATCTGGAACTGCTACTACTGCAACTTCCAGAACAGACTCATGAGAAGCTATTGCTTTCTCTATTTCAATGGTAGAAATGTTTTCTCCACCTGAAATAATGATATCTTTTGCTCTATCTTGCAGATCGATATATCCATCTTCATAGGTAATGGCAATATCCCCGCTATGAAACCAGCCACCCTTAAATGCTTCTTCAGTTGCTTCTGGATTTTTATAATATCCAGCCATTATGGCATTTCCCTTCATCATTACTTCTCCCTGTGTTTTTCTGTCCCAAGGTACACTTTGCATTTTGTCGTCTTTTACATCACATTCTCCCGTGATGACAAACGGTACGCCCTGTCTAGATTTTAAATGTGCGTGCTCTTCATTGCTCAGAGAGTCCCAGTCAGGATTCCATGTGCAAACTGTATATGGCCCATAAGTTTCGGTTAATCCATAAACGTGAATTATTTTTGCCCCTAGTTCTTCTTCTATTACCGAAATAATAGTTGGGGAAGGTGGAGCTCCTCCTGTCATGATTTTGACAGGTTGCGGGAAAGGACCGTCTTTTGCTGCAGGATGATTGCTTAATCCTGTTAGGATCGTAGGTGCAGCACAAAAGTGTGAAACTTTTTCTTCTCTTATTAATCGAAAAATTTTCTCCGGTTCATTTGCTCGGAGACAAATGTGTCTTCCTCCCACGGACGTAACGCCCCATGGATAGCACCATCCATTACAGTGAAACATAGGCAGAGTCCATAAATAATTCATATATACAGATCCCGTAGCTTCGAGTATTCCCGATAACGCATTCAAATAGGCTCCACGATGTGTGTAGATAACTCCCTTTGGCTTTCCTGTAGTTCCGCTCGTGTAATTTATCGAAATCGGAGTAAGTTCATCTTCTATCTTCCATGGGATTCCTTCGTTTTCTGCTGAATTTATAAAACTTTCGTATTCAGGTCCTTCAAACACGGCATCTGTTTCACTAAAACCTGCTTGTTCGTCAATGACATTTACAAAAGTCTCAATTTTAGAAAACTTCGCTTTGTGGTCACTTAAGGGGGTAGCTAATTCTGTATCCGCTACTAAGATTTTTGCACCAGAGTGGTCACAAATGTATGCAATCTCATCTGGAGAAAGACGAATATTAATTGCTACTAATAGTGCGCCTAGTAGTGGCACAGCAAAATGGGCTTCAAGCATAGGGGGAATGTTTGGACACAGGTACGCGACTCTGTCCCCCGGTTCAATCCCTGCTTTTTTCAAAGCAGAGGCACAACGTTGAATTCGATCAGAAAACTCGCTGTAAGTATATTTTCGAGATCCATATATTACTGCCTCTTTATCTTTGTAAACCCATTGGTTTCTTTCTAAAAAACTCAAAGGACTAAGTGGAGTAAAATTCACAGAACTGTCAGGTGTCATTTTTTTCTCCAGAGTTTCTAAATAGAAATATTTTCGCCGTTTAACTCAATAGTGCTTTCAAGAGGTACTGCCGATTGTATCATCTTTTCTGCAAAACACCCTTGTTTTGCATTTTTGATCAATTGCTTTATTTTCTCTTTTGGTTCATCTGAATTTACAACGAAATGGGTCCTTACTGCATTACATCCTGATTCAACTGTGTTTTTTAAAACCGATCCTTTTAAGAAATAATCAAAATCTACATTTACAATTGCTTTGCCAACTGAAAGTTTCATCATATGCGCGTACCGCGCTAGTTGCGTGAGTAGTCAAAACCCAACTCCCATTGCAATATAACAAAGTGGTTGTGGGTACGAATCTTCTCCCCCTATTCTGGGTGGTTCGTCGCAAAGAACTTCAAAGTGCCGGTGATATCCAATTTTGAGTTGTCCCTTCCCTTCGACAGTTTCAGTGCTTGCAGTCATTGTGAAAGCATAGCCCTGGGATGGCAGTTCAGGTTTGTCGATCGTTCTTTCCCCTGGAACTTCACTATCTTTACGTGGGTCTAGCGGTTGGTCATTCAATGTTTTGTCTCCTAATTTTTGAAATAAATTCCTTTAGCATATAATTACAGGGAAAGATAAATTTTATTTTAACTTGATGGGTCATCCCCCTTGTCTAATACTTCGATCAACTTATCCATACGCGCAATCATGTTTTTATAAAATTTTAGGCTTCTTTCGAAATACATCCATGCTGCATAGAGAGTATATGCTCCGGCTAAAATTAAGATAATTTCTTTGATTGTTATCTCCTCAAAATAAAGCTTATTTGATGATAAACAGTCAGACTCTTAGAAGGATATCGTAGCGATAGAGTTTATTTTCTCTAGGTCACCTTCCGCACCATGTCCTACGCAGTCTCCATAGGACAAAATACCGTTTGAGATGTCGTGTTCCCACTTGCTTATGATAGGTTCTTTGGCAAAGTGACCTACTTCATGTGCAAGATTATTTTCTTTTAAAGACAGTGCAAGAGAAAGAGCCATAGATTTCCCTATTAAGGATTCATAAGATGCGCTAACAATACATTTTTTCCCAGCGTTTTCAAGAAGGTTTGTTATCTTCTTTGCGAGGAGTAGACCGCCAAACTTTGAAATTTTAATTACGCCTATATCCAGAGCGTCTTCTTGAATTAATGTTTTTGCATCTTGGAGAGAGAATAGCGATTCATCTACCGCAACAGGTATTCCCATAGCTCTTATTTTTCTCAAGATTTCAAAACAACGTTTATTGGATGGCAGGACAGGTTGTTCGAAATGTTCGACTTTTAACGGTAAAATCAAGTCGCAAAATTTAAAAACCTCATCATCGCTATACCCACCATTCGCATCCATTCTGATATTAATTTTATCGCCGAATTTTTCTCTTATTGCTGTCACGCGAGCTGCGTCTTGCTTGACATTTACACCAATTTTTACTTTCACCGTTGATATGCCTTCTGAAAGATACTGTGTTGCTTTCTTTATGGCATCTTCGGGAGATTCTAGACCGATAGGACCATCCAAAAGTACATGGGAACGATTTCCTCCTAGTTTGTTTAGGAAAGTTTTTTGTTCTCTTTTAGATTCGAGATCCAGTAAGGCACATTCGATACAGGAGCGTGATGCTTTCAACTCCGAAAAATCAAGGATAGAATCCACGAAATTCGAATTTGATAAAGATTCAACTTCTGTGCTTTCTTTGAGAAACTCTGCGGTGATCTGAATGGCTTTGGTCGCATTATCCGCTTTTTCGCTTGTAAAAATTACTGGCATCATTTCTCCCCATCCTTCGTTTCCAATTTCATCCTCTATACGAAGGAGAGTTCTTTCTAAAAGATTTACAGCGCCGTACCGGTTACGTGATTTTTGTTCTACTTTACTTTTCATGGCCCATACGTTTGTTTTTACAATTTTCATTTTTTCCTCTAAAAATTCACTTCAAATTAATCGAAAAATTTGAGTTTATTTAGACAACTTGTATATTACCCCTTTAGTTCTAGTTTTTGAATGTCTAGTTACAATGAATGCGATTTTATGGCAAATATGATAAATTTCTCGGATGAAAAAAATGCCGGGGTGGCGGAATTGGTAGACGCACTGGATTCAAAATCCAGCGAGGTTAACCCTCATGGGGGTTCGAGTCCCCCCCTCGGCACCAAAAAAGTACAGGGGTTTCGGGGGATTGTATATTTTCTGAACCCCTTTTTGCTGTAGTGTCCAGAGAGGATCCTTTTTATTTTGTTATTTTGGAGGAATTATGGAAGAAAACATAGAAGAACCAACTGATGCGGACAAGATTGAAATCATTAAAGGAGTGATTGAGAAACAAGAAGTAAGATTAAAAAAAGTAGAATTGAAATTAACGTCTCTACGAATTATCGTTTGGGTAGGAGTTTCTCTTTTTGTTTTTGCTCCTTATCTGAAAAGAGTATTTGGTTAGTTGCATGTTGTAGGTAGGATACAGAAAGGAGATGAAAATTGAATACTTTTTCCCATGTATCTAATGTTCCATAAATAAAAAGTAAGTGATTTAGAAATGAAAATGCATGTTTGATGATTTTATATTTTCAATTGCTCTTTTTATTTTCAAGAAATTTCAGAAAAAGTGAACGTATTGTTTTATCTTTTATCCTTTTGATATAAATCTGAGCTTCTTTAAATTTTTTCTCTTCAATTTTCTTTTGAGCCAATTCTGCAAGTTCTAAATCTCCTATTTTTTTGGGAGATTGCATTTTCGGGTTGTCAGACTTATTTTTCTTCTCTTTTGCAGTTGATATAAAACATTTTATTGAGTAAGAAGATCCGAAAATTTCATTTATTTGTGTGCTAGATAAATTTATTTTCGGAAAATCTCTATCGTAAGGGAAATTTACTCTTTTCCGTCGTACTGTATATCGAACTTTTCCTTGGAATTCTCTAGCATTGTTATTTCCTTTTATTTCTAAAGTAATTCTTTTTGATGGATAAGATTTTTGAGTCCCTTTTTTCCCTTTCGGGAATATAGAATCAATATTGGCAGGCATAAAATTCTCGAATCTTATATGACTAT
>JAZAHK010000011.1:0-9279 GCA_036231405.1 Nitrospinota bacterium | reverse complement strand
AGAGGATCTAGAATCTACAAGATCCGACACATCAAGAGAAAAAATATTAAAAGATACTAGACAACACATAGAAGAAACCAATTCTCGAGGAAAAAAAATTTTCTGTGATTGGCTAAATCTTATCGAACTTTAAAAGGCAAGACATGAATTCAACTTTTTATCTTTCTTACCGCCTCACTCCAATTCTTAATAAAGAGAGGACGATCGGGGACATGCGCTGTAATCCTTAAGTGCTGCACTCCCATCTTCTCAAGTTCCTTTAGCCTCTGCTGACACTCAGATGGGGTACCCGCAACAGAAAAACGATCTAATAAATATTCACGTAGTCCTAGTTCATCTACAAGATCGGCATTTGAACGTTTGTCTACCATTTCATGTTCTGCATGTAAATATTTTTCCTCAAGTATTCGAATAGGTTTTAAAAATTCTGTAGGAATATGCTTGTTTTCTTTAGTGAAACGAAATGCATGATTAGCACTTCCTGCTAAAGCCATACGAATTTCTCTCTTTGCTTGCTCTCCATCATCGTTCACATTGACTTTCACAATCCACCACAAATCCAAATCTTCTAATTTTCTGCCTGACTTGCGGGCCCCTTCCTCAATCCAAGTAAGTGAGTCTGCAACCATTTCAGGCACAAATCCAGTTCCAATTATTACTCCGTCAGCTACCTCTCCAGCAAGACGCAGGGTTTTAATTCCTTCTGCTGCCATATAAACTGGAACTTTACTTTTATTCCAGCTTAAAGTTGTAGAATTTCCTTCAAAAACCGTACTCCCTTTTTCTACAAGTTCACGAAACGAAATAATATACTCTCGCAATTCCTCCACCAACGATGGTCTCAGCCCTAGGTTCAGCAAAGCACTATCTCCTGTCGCAATACCAAATACTGCCCTACCTCCAGACAACTCATTCAAAGTAGACATTCCACTTGCAGCAACGGCTGGATGTCTAGTTACAGGATTAGTTACACAAGGTCCAAATAAAATATTGTTTGTACTGTAAGAACATATAGTTGCCGAAACATATAATTCCCTGTACAAAGATTGTGAATCGGGAATCCAAATCATTTCAAAACCATGATTCTCTGCCAAACCACACCAATTTGAATATGTAGCAGGATCAGGAGGAAGCATTGCTATACCATGTTTTATTTTTGATTTATTTAATACCATTTCCTCGATCCAGAGTGATTAATTGCAAAAATAACTTGTTAAACGTTTGAAAATAATCATATTAAATAATATCTTTCTTTACACCTTATCATTTAAACATTTTTAAAAAATTAACGACTTCGCAATTAAATTATAAGGAACTATCTATGCCATTCTATAAACAGACAGAAATGGAAGAAATCTCACTTCCTGAACAACCCATGGGAACTTTTCAAAGCCTACCCGGGGAACTTATGAAAGTAGGTTTTGTGACCTATTATAAAAGCAATCTCACGATCCCTCACCTTCATCCAAACGAAGAGCAGTTTGCGTACATTATAGAAGGAAGACAATTCATGATACTTGGAAATGAAGAAGCAGTGGTAAGACCTGGTGATCTTATACATACACCAAAGAATACAGTCCATTGCGGAATTATCCTTGATGAGAAAACTCTTATGTTTGTTGTAAAAAGTCCTTGTGGTGATGGAGGTCTCGCACAAGATTACCAAGGAGTCGAAAACACTGGAGAGACGATCGAATATTTACAGAAAAAATACAAAGAACTCTCCTAGAACTAAATCTCAAATTGAAAGGATTCAAAACTATGCCTTTTTACAAACGTTCTGAAATAAAAGAAATCTCCCTTCCAGAACAACCAACTGCCGTTTTTCAAAATCTATCTGGTGAACTTATCAAAGTCGGCTTCGTTACCTATACAAAGGGGAACATAAGAACTCCTCATTACCATGTAAATGAAGAAGAGTTTACATATATAATCGAAGGAAGCCAGTTCATGATTCTCGGAGAAGAAGAGGCTCTAGTAGAAGAAGGTGACCTCGTACATACTCCTAAGGGAACTGTCCATAGTGGCATTATTGTAGCAGAGAAAACTGTTATGTTCGTAACAAAGAGTCCAGCTGGAGATGGAAATATGGCACAAGATTTCAAAGAAGCAGAAAACGCAGAAGAGTTAATTTTTCGCTTAAAGGAAAAATATAAAGAATTAATATCAAATTATTAAAAAAAGAAAAAAAATGCCTTTTTATAAACAATCAGATATGGAAGAAACTTCTTTACCCGAGCAACCTATGGGAATATTTAAAGGTCTTGCCGGAGATCTTATGAAAATAGGTTTCGTTACCTATCTTCAAGGGAAACTCTCGAGACCACATTTTCATCCCAACGAAGAACAATTCATTTATATCAT
The DNA here is from genome assembly GCA_036231405.1 of Nitrospinota bacterium. GTDB lineage: Bacteria > UBA8248 > UBA8248 > UBA8248 > UBA8248 > UBA3496. Next base: position 6,915 of record JAZAHK010000011.1, on the reverse strand, counting down.
CGAAGGTCGACAATACATGATTCTTGGTGAAGATGAGGGAATCATTGGACCTGGTGATCTTGTTCATATTCCCAGAAATACGATCCATGCGGGTGTCATTATTGACGAAAAAACAGTCATGTTTGCTGCGAAAAGTCCTGTAGGAAATGGGAATCTCGCACAAGATCATAACGATGCGGAAAATGCAGATGTAATCACTGCAAAATTACAATCAAAATTTGAGCAATTCTCTTAAAAAAACTTGGAGATCTAAAATGGAACAACTTACAGAAAATATCTATTTCTATGACTGTTACCCAACGGTTGGAATGATAGTTACTGACGATGGGGTGATTGCCATCGATGGACCGATGAGGCCTTCTGAAGCAATAAAATGGCGTGAATTTATTCAGTCCAAAGGACCACTTCGTTATTTGATAAATATGGAACATCACCAAGATCACATTGCGGCGAACTGGTATTTACAACCAGAAAAAATCATTTGCAGTGAGGTAACTTATGCAGATTTCTGGACATCTATCGCGAATGCAAATGAGGGAATTGAACGCATGTTAAAGTACGATCCCGACGCAGAACCGCTCACAAAAGGATATGAACTAAGACCACCAGACATTACTTACAAAGAAAGAATGACAATTCGAATGGGTGGAAAGACAATACATCTTATGAATCTTCCCGGTCACACTAGAGGTCAAACTATCGTTCATGTTCCAGACGATAGAGTTGTATTTGTGGCCGACAATCTTACCCCTGCGTATAATGTGGCTTTTCACTCCGCCGATGTTTGGGGTTGGTTTCGTTCTTTAGGTATTCTTGAAGCACTGGATGTAGATTGGTTTATCCCGGGTCACGGCAAACCTTGCAAAAAAGACGAATTTCCAGAACAAAGGGAAAAGATGCATGACTTAATTAACAAAGTCAGAAATGCTAAAGAAAATGGTCTAAACAAGGAAGAAGTCCAAGAAAAAGTCTTTGAGTTTTACGAGAACGAACATGAAAGCAACTCTCACTTAGGAGAGAGGTTGATCATGTTAAGAAAGGGCGGGCTAGCCAACATTTTTGATTATTTAGAAATGCACCCTTCAGGAGATATTAATAATCGAAGAGACCCTGTCTGGGAAAATATTTAATATTGAGATTGTATTTCCTGCAAAAATTTCAAGGAGATTTCTTAATGAAATTAAAAGACAAAAAAGTTTTTATCACCGGCGCATCAACTGGAATCGGGGCTGCCATAGCAGTTCGCCTTTCAAAAGACGGAGCAAATCTTTATTTGGCTGGCGGGAAAAATCAAATTTCTTTAGACAAAACCATCGAAGCTTGTAAAAACAATGACGTAAACGCATCTGGAGAATGTGTAGACCTATCAAATTTAGACACAGTTCCCCCATTACTAAACAACGCTGAGAGGTTTCTAGGAGGATTGGACATACTCATTAACTGTGCAGGATTACGATCATTCAGCGCTGTGGGTAATTTTACGAAAGAAGAAATTGAAAAACTCTTCAAGATTAATTCAATGAGTGCTTTTTATCTATCTAGTCTTTCTGCAAAGATAATGCTCAAAAAAGGGAAAGGTCAAATCTTAAATATTGGCTCAACTGCAGGAGAAGCGGGTGTAGCGAATTTCACTCTTTACTGTTCTACCAAAGGTGCAATGCATCTTATGACTAAAGGCATGGCTGTTGAATTAGGGCCTCAAGGGATAAGAGTTAACGCTCTTGCACCCGGAACTATCCTTAGTGAAACAGTTGGAAGCTTTGTTGAAAAAGACAAAGAAAAAGAAAAACAACTGATAGCAACTATTCCCTCTGGAAGATTTGGCACAGTAGAAGAAGTAGCAGACTGCGCTGCATTTATTGTTTCAGACGAAGCGGATTATATGAACGGAGCTATCATACTACTTGATGGCGGGAGATTAAGTGTATAGTCCCTTCACTAAAGACATTCGGGCAAGGATTTAAAGCCTCCCTTTTTAAAAATTACGTCTATGATTTTAAGTTGGCAATTTTCTTTTTCCTCTTTCTTCATTTTTAAATTAGTACCTTCGTGCAAGTTTACATTTGCGCATCCGTAAATGAAAAAAAGAGAAAGTATCAAAATGGCTGTAATTCTCATGTTCTCCTATCAAATAGACTGTAGTCTCAACACAATAAATACTATTCTTACCTTTGTTCATTTTAACCACAAATTAAAATATACAAAAAACTAAAACACAACTACTTATTTTTTAAAAACTTTAAAACATTTGAAATAATGAAATTTTCAGGACAAAATAAAGCTTATTAAAAGAAGGTGCAACTTTCTATAAAACAATAATTTTGCAAAGATTAGTTAAAAGATTATAATAAATATTAATCTAATTTTTTAAAAATAAGTAAAATAAGGAGCAATTTTTTTGAATAGCAAAAAAGCATCCCCTGATTTCTTGTTAAGGCCAACTAGAATAGAGGATATAGAACCATATACTCTATTCCTATCCAATCCTGATGTTACGATTTGGCTTGACGATTTCTTTCAAAAACCTATTACTCGCGTACAAGTTGAAGGACTCTTTCATCAAGATTCTTGGTGCAGGTGGGCTATAGAATGTGAAAACAAATTTGTAGGATTAACGGCACTTACTGACCCAGACCTGAGCAGAGGAATAGCACGTTTTTTTATAGTAATTGGAGAAACAAGTCTGTGGGGGGAAAATTTAGGGACAAATATACTGAAAGAAGTACTTAAGTTAGGATTCGATAGTATGGGATTGAGAAAAATTAATTCGGACTATTTGGAACCAAATATAGCCTCTCAAAAGATACATGAACAAAACGGCTTCAAAATTGAAGGTACTTTGAGAAAAGATTGCTGGAGAGAAGGGAAATGGGTCAATAGAAAATTACTCTCTTTACTTAGAGAAGAATATAAGGATACTTAAATTTATTTTTTCCTTAAACAAAAAATGGGGAGGAACCAAATTGAGAAATTTAAATAAGACAAAATTGATTGCATTTTCATTGTCTGCAGCCTTATTTTGTATGCTTACTCCTTTATCGGCAGAAGCCTTCCTAGATATTTTCAAGGGAAAGCAAAATAAAGAAAAGAAAGAAACTGAAGAAATTTCCTCTGAAGATGCCACTGAATTATTTTCAAAGAAGAAATACCTTAAAGCGAGAGAAGCTTTTAAGAAATTGGTGAAGAAAGATCCTGACGACCTAGACTACAAAGGAATGCTAGCTTGGTGTGAATTCATGCTCGACAATCATGTCGCGGCACAAAATATTTTCCGAAAAATTGCAAATAAAGACAATGGAAATTTTGATGGACAATTAGGTATGGCATGGACACACATCAAGTTAGGCAACTACAAAAAGGCAAAACCATTTCTACAAACTGCAAAAGATGCTGCAGAGAACTGGCAAGCTTATATGGTTTTAGATGCAGAAGGATGGCTTACCGCAAAGCTCGGAAAATTAAAAGAAGCAAAGGAAATGTTTGGAAACGAGGATGGAGTTCTTGAGGATTGGCAAGAGGACAAAATGCCTGCGGACGGCCGTGTTGGTCTCGCTTGGGCTTTCATGAAAGAAAAAAAATACGCAAAAGCAGCGGAAGAATTCAAAGAAGGACTAGATCGGGACGACAATTGTTTCTTCTGCCATGACGGATTAGCTCGAATCGCATTGCAGTCGAAAAATTATGAAGAAGCACTGGCACAAACAGTAAAAGGCCTAAAAATAGTTCACTTTAACAACGGACTCCTTTCTCTGCTCGATACAGTTTTTTTGCAAATCAAAAATACAGACAAAAAAATTAAAATATTAAAAGAATTAATAGACACTCATCCTGACGACCCAAAATACTTGTACGTAAGTCGCTTAGCGTACGTACAAATGAGTGTTGGAAAAACAAAAGAAGCTGAAGAGATTTTTCAACTCATTTTAAAAAAGGATTCAGGAAACTATCTAGCTCGAATTGGACTTTCAAGAATACAATACCAAAAGAAAAAAATAGTTGAAGATGCCTGGAAAGAGTATTCAAGAGGAGAATTTGAAGAAGCATTAAAAAAATTCAATGCTAAAAGAGAAGAAGCAAAGAAAAAAGGAAATCCTGCTGCTGAAGACGGACGCGGATGGACATTACTAGCACTCGAAAAACCAAAAAAGGCATATGATGCATTCCAAACAGCACTAAAAATAGACAAGAGATTTTTCTTTTCTTATAGTGGGCTCATCGCATCACAGCGTTTATCCTTTCCAACCTACAACGCTGCATGGAGACTTACAAATTACGGAAAATTTAAAGAAGCCATAAAAACATTTGAAAAAGCCAAGAAAGAAATACCAAAAAAATATAATTGGCTTATAGATGAAGGTCTTGGGTGGATTCACTACTATAAAAAAGACTACTCCGCCGCAGAGAAAGCTTTTAACAATTCGATCAAAAAAGAGAAGGATGCATTCCTTTCTCATAAAGGGTTGGCTTATGTAGCATTAGAGAATGATGATTTTGAGAAGGCAGAAAAAGAGCTTATGACTTCTCTTGGTAGCAATCCTTCGCAAATTATTTCTACTTACATACTTCCAGCACAAAAATTTCTAAAAGCAAAACAGTTTTTGAAAGCAAAGGAACTCCTCTCAATGGGAGAGCGTACCTATAAATTTTCAGCTGACATTCAATTTCTTCTTGCAAGAGCTTATAAAGGGTTGAAAGATCCAGCTACTGCCACACAAAAAGCGTTAAAAGCAGTTACACTCGCACCAGCATACGTCCATCCAAAATTCAATGATTTAGGATTAGACCCAGAAACAGTGAAAGACGCATACAAAGCAATGGGTTGGGGACTTTACTATGCTGGGAAAAGCAAAGAAGCGCTCAAGCGTTTCGATGAATATTTCTCTGCAGATGGAGAAGATTCTTCAGCAAAACTAGGAAAAGCCTGGGTACTTGTTTCTTTGAAAAAAACAGAAGAAGCGATCGAATTATTTGAAGAATCATTAGGCGATGGAGAGAAAAAGAATATTTCAGCTCTACTAGGGATCGGTTGGGCAAAACTAAAATCTGACAATGTTGAAGAAGCAGAGGAAACTTTCCGTGCGGTTTTAAAACGAATTCCTGGACACTACTCTGCAAGTGCTGGTCTGGCACGAATACAGTACCGCAAAACACGTATCGTAAAAGACGCTTGGACCGAATATTCAAAAAAGAATTATGAAGAAGCACTTAAGAAATTTGATACTAAAAGAGAAGACGCTGAAGAAGCCAATAATCCAGCAGCAGAAGATGGTCGAGGCTGGACTCTTCTGGCATTGGATAAACCCAAAAAAGCTATCAAAGCATTTCGTGCTGCATTAAAAATTGACAAACAATTCTTCTACTCCAGAAGTGGATTGATTGCTGCCCAAAGGAAATCACTTGTCAGCTACAGCCAGGCATGGGGATTGCTCAAGATTGGAAGATTTAAAGAAGCTACAAAATTGTTTCAAAAAGCAAGGAAAGAAACATCAGCACAACTGCAATGGCTAGTAGATGATGGTCTTGCTTGGCTTGCCTATTACAAAAAAGATTATGAAAAAGCGGAGGGAATTTTCTCTAAAATCCTTGAAAATAAACCTGAGGCATATCTCTCACAGAAAGGATTAGGTTTTGTTGCATTACAAAAAGGAGATTTCGACACTGCCCTTAAACACCTAACATCTTCACTTGAGAAAAATCCATATCAACCACTCAGTTCGTTCACAATACCAGCATCAAAATTTCTAAAGAAAAAGAAATATGTAAAAATCAAAGAACTTCTCACTCTTGGAGAAAGAACGTATCCACGTTCTGCAGATATTCAATTCCTATTAGCCAAAGCCTATAAAGGACTTGGAAATGAAAAGAAAGCTACCCAGAAAGGATACGTAGCAGCGATTCTTGCTCCAGCGTATATACATCCAAAATTTGACGAATTGAAACTAGACCCTAAGAAAATAAAAGAAGCATACAACGCGATGTGTTGGGTTCTTTATTATGCAGGGAAAAGTGAGGAAGCAATCAAACGATTTGAAAAATATTTCTCTGAAGGTGGCAAGAATGTTAGCGCATTAATTGGCAAAGGAAGATCTCAACTTGCACTTGGAAAGTCAAAAGATGCAGAAAAGACTTTTAAGAAAGCGCTAGGAGATAACAGATACATTACTGCCCAACTCTGGACCGGATGGGCCCAATTAAAATCCGACAAGGTAAAAGAAGCAGAGAAAACTTTCCGTGCGGTTTTAAAACGAATTCCTGGACATTACTCTGCTAGTGCTGGTCTGGCACGAATACAGTACCGCAAAACACGTATCGTAAAAGACGCTTGGATCGAATATTCAAAAAAGAATTATGAAGAAGCGCTCAAGAAGTTTGATGCCAAGAGAAACGAAGCAATGAAGAACCGAAACCCTGCTGCAGAAGATGGTAGAGGATGGACACTTCTCGCATTAGATAAACCAAAAGAAGCCCTAAAAGCATTCCGAGCCGCTTTAAAAATTGACAAACGATTCTTTTACTCCAGAAGTGGATTGATAGCGGCACAAAGAGCTTCTTTTACAAGTTACAACAAAGCTTGGATACAGGCGAACTTAGGGAAATTTAAAGAATCAGAAAAAAACTTCAAAATTGCAAAAAAAGAAGCTTCGAAACAACTGCTATGGCTAATTGAAGAGGGATTGGGCTGGCTTGCCTATTACAAAAAAGATTATGAAAAAGCAAAAAAAGTTTTCAATAAAGTCTTGAAAGACAAACCTGGAGCATATCTCTCACAAAAAGGATTAGGCTTTATAGCACTTGAAAAAGAAGATTTTGATACCGCACTAAAAGAATTAAGGGCATCACTTGAAAAAAATCCATATCAACCTCTTACTTCTTTCACAATACCTGCGACAAAATTCTTAAAGAAAAAGAAATACG
>JAZAHK010000010.1:0-14508 GCA_036231405.1 Nitrospinota bacterium | reverse complement strand
ATGAGAGAAGAACATACAAAAGGTGTGGTCTATATAGTAGGTGCAGGACCTGGAGATCCTGATCTGATTACAGTAAAGGCATTAAAACTTTTAAGAATTGCGGACGTCGTAATTTACGACAAATTGCTTAATCCTGAAATTCTTAATTTCTGTCATTCAGATTGTGAACTTATTTATGCAGGAAAATCTGCTGACCATCACACAATTTCACAGAACAATATCAATAAACTAATGATAGATTTTGCAAAAGACAATAAAACTATTGTTCGTCTCAAAGGTGGCGACCCCTTTGTTTTTGGCAGAGGTGGAGAGGAAGCACTAGAACTAAAAAAAGAAAATATTCCTTTTGAAATTGTTCCAGGTGTAACCTCCGCAATCTCTGCACCTGCTTTTGCTGGTATACCTGTAACACACAGAGGAATTTCTTCAAGCGTAACATTCATTACTGGCCATGAAGACCCAAATAAAGAATCCGACAATCTCGATTACATCCATTTAGCAAAAGATAAAGGAACTCTAGTCTTTTTAATGTCTGCACGTTCTATTGGTCGTATTTCTTTTACACTTATCAAAAACGGGATGGCGAAAGAAACAACAATTGCTATTGTTGAAAATGCCACAAAAGAGAATCAGAGGAACTTCACAGACACATTGGGCAACGCTGTAAAACTCGCAGAAAGAGAAGAAATTTCTTCTCCTGCAATTTTTGTAGTAGGAGAAGTAGCAAAACTTAGCGAAAAACTAGATTGGTTTAAAAAAGGCAGAAAAACAGATTCTAATTCTTTTCAGTCAGAATCTCATAAATCCAACCCTCTTCTTGAAAATAAAAAATTGCAATTATCGATATAGTTACGCAATTGTGTATAGGAGACTAAAAATGTGTGCAAGTCATTCAAAATCATCAGCAAACGTTTCTTTACCTGTTATCCCTATCTTAGAAGAAGAGTTTGATGACTTCGAAACAGAAGTTACGAAGTTTCATGACGGTGAACTTGCCGAAAACGAATTCACAGGGTGGAGACTTTTGAGAGGAGTCTATGGGCAAAGACAAGCTGATTCTCAAATGTTTAGAATCAAAATTCCTTTTGGCGGAATGACTGCAGATCAGCTTGAAACTCTCGGAGTAGTTGCCCGCGACTATACCCCTCTCAAAAAGGGCCATGTAACAACAAGAGAAAACTTCCAGTTTCACTTTATAAGGCTAGAAGATGCTGCCGACTTAATGCGTTTGATTGCGAAAGTTGGTCTAACCACTCGGGAAGCATGTGGAAATACTGTTAGAAATGTTACCGGCTGTGCATTTGCAGGTGTTTGTAAAGATCAGGTTTTCGATTCTACTCCTTACGCAGGTGCTTTTGCGCGTTATTTTGCTAGAAAAGATTTCATACAAAACCTACCTAGGAAATTTAAAGCTGCTTTTTCAAGTTGCAGTTCTGATTGTGTCGTTGCAGGGATACACGATATTGGATTTATCCCCGTCATTAAAGAGATAGAAGGTGTCGTCACTAAGGGTTTTAAAATGCTCGTAGGAGGAGGACTGGCAACGTTTCCCCGCGTGGCAGAAACACTGTACGAGTTTATTCCTGCAACCGAGTTTCTGCGCGTAAGCGAAGCGATAGTAAGAGTATTCAACAAATCAAAAGAACTTAGAAAAAGCAGATTTAAGGCAAGAATTAAATTTCTCGTAGGCTGGATAGGAATAGACGGATTAAGAGAAAGAGTAGAAAAAGAGTTGACAGGGAAATGGGCCACAAATCCAATCAATATTGATGAATATTTATGGGAAGATAACGAGTACGAAGATTTAGACACAGACGAAGAATTTCTTAGTACTGCAGACGAAGTAGAGTTGAATGGAGATCATGACGAATATACTGCATGGGAATCTACAAATGTAAGGGAGCAACTTCAATCTGGATTTTATGCTGCTGAAATAAAACTTCCCCTTGGTGATATCACTGCAGATCAATTTTTTGCTCTGGCTGAAATTTCCAGAAAATATGCTGGAAGCAGGGCGAGAACAAGTTACCAGCAAAATATAGTCTTAAGGTGGATTAAAAAGAATGATTTAAAAAGGGTATGGGTCGAACTCAAAAAAATAGGTCTCTCCAGTAATGGAGCCCAAGAAATTACGGATATTGTCTCTTGTCCTGGAACAGATTCCTGTAAACTAGGAATTACTTCCTCAATGGGTCTGGCAACTGCCATACGAAACACTTTGGAAGAAGAAGCGATAGAAGACACCTTAACGAAAGAACTCCAGATTAAAATGAGCGGCTGTCCGAACTCCTGCGGGCAACATCACATTGCGAATATCGGGTTTCACGGAGGCACTCTTCGTTCTGGAGGCAAAATGCTACCTGCCTATGAATTATTTATAGGTGGACAGCATCAAAACACTAACGGTTTAACTAAACTTGGAGAACGTTTAAGAATAAGAATCCCTGCTAAAAGAGTTCCCAATGCCGTGAAACGCATACTCACCTTCTACAAAGAAAACAGGAATGAGAACGAAAAGTTCAACGATTTCTTTGAAAGAATGGGCAATCAGTCCTTTGAAAAACTTCTTCAGGAATTTCATATTAACGGCCAATTTAATGAAGAAGAAAAAGAAGAAATTTTTGTAGACTGGGGAAAGAAAGAAAGCTACGTTCTTGAAAGAGGAGAAGGTGAATGCATGGCATAGCCGAAAATTCCTCAAACTCTCTAAAAGCAATTATTCTTCTTGGCCATGGAAGCCGGGCAGAAGGTGCTAACCGCGATATGTACAAGGTAGTAGATATCATCCAGAAAAAATGGCCGGACAGAATTGTGACTGCTGCTTTTTTGGAAATTAATGATCCTTCTATTCCTAAATGTATCGATTCTTGTGCAAACAAAGGAGCAGAAGAGATTCTTTTGACACCCTACTTTCTACACATGGGGAATCATGTTAGGAAAGATCTTCCAAATCTTGTAGATATAGGTGCCTCCAGAAATCCTAATGTGAAAATTCACCTAGGACCGCATCTTGGATTCCACGAAAAGATTATAGATATCGTTTCACAGAGAATAGAAGAAGGTTTTAAAGAATCTAGTCAAAACTTACCTGTCAGATGATCTCTTTTTACAATCTCATCTTCTTCTATTCCAGAAAGAAGTCTATCTCTTTCTTCGAGTAGCCAGTTAAAATACACATCACATCCAGCTATAGGAGTAGGATAATTTTTTATTTCTTCCTTTATTTCATCCAAACCCATTTTCCTAACCCTTTCGGTTAAAATTTAACTGGGACTGCATTTCATAAGTACCGCACCAGTCATCTTGAGTTTCACTTCTTCTTCCTGATTTGTAGTTGTATAATCCAGAATCATCACACCTCGCGAAGGGTCAGACTTTGAAACACGTTTACTTACAAGACTAACACTGAGGGATAGCACATCGCCAGGCCTTACAGGATTCGGCCATTTGATCGACTCTATTCCAGGGGAACCAAGGCTAGAAGTCCCCAAAAATCCTGTATCTACAAATAAACGCATCGTAACCGCCATGGTATGAAATCCACTGGCAATAATTCCTCCATACTGAAACTTTTCTGCATAATCTATATCCACATGAAAAGGCTGCGGATCGTAATTACGGGCAAATTCCATGATTTCATCTTGAGTTAGTTCAATTCCACCAGCAGTAAAAGTTTGACCAACCTCAAAGTCTTCAAAAAAACGAACGCCCATACATTTTTCCCTTTAATTATCGCTTTGTTTTTCACCTGGATAAAGATTTTCAGCGTCTTCTGCATCATCCACCATATTATAATCCTGATCGAGTTCTCCAGAACCTGCCGGGCTTTTCACAGTAAAAAAAGTAGCCTCTCCATTAACTGCCCTGCTTCTATGATTTGTAAAACGCGGAATATGAATCATATCTCCAGGACCAACAATTTTATCTTCATCTCCCAATATATAATGAAGATTACCTTCCAGAATCAATGTGAACTGCTCTTCGTTAGGATGCATATGGAGAGGAGGACCCTCCCCTTCCGGTTTTGTTACAATACCTGCTTTCATATATTCACCAGGGACACTTTTTGCTGTGATAGAAGGGTTGATTTCACTATTGTTTTTGACCATTTCGGCAATCTGATAAAAAGGCATTCTTAAACTCTCCTCATTCGATAATGATTTTTAATTAAGTTGTTCTAGATCTTCTAAATCCACAGGCAAAGGCAAGGCTTTCCCTAATTTGGAAGAAAGATCCATCGCCATGGTAAGAATCAAATTATTATGACCGTCTTCTGCTGTGGCGTGAGGGGTATCCAAACCTGAATGTACCCTCGCAAACCATGCATTAGTTTCCTCTCTCATAGGACCCCACAACTGATTCAAAACCACATCACCAGGGGGGTAACTAGTGAGAAAATCGACATTTCTTTTCACTTCGGGAGTATAACCTGCAGGCTGCGGATTCTCTGTCGCAAGAACAAGATCTCTGTGAGTGTCATCTATCGTCAAGACACCTTCTGTTCCCACTATTCCTATTTCGAGACTATAAACAGAACCTGGCCATACAATCGGCAACGCCCAACTAATGTTCATACTCCAGATGGTACCATCGTCAAATGTGAAAATTCCAAGTGTTGCATCCTTCGTGCCATAAGATGCTCCCAGTGTTTTATCTGTAGTTTTCGAATAGACCTCAACGGGTTTCTTCCCTTCCATCAGCCACATACAAATATCTAGACTATGCGTACCAGAAACGACCATAGGGGTAAGTTTGGCTCGATATTCGGTTTTTTCGACTGTAGCAATAGGAACGAGTCGATTCATAAACGCCCTAGTAACAACAGTAGTCACCTCACCAAGCTGTCCTGTCCTAACTTTTTCTTTTGCTACAAGAAATCTTCTTCTAAAACGCTGTGTGTAACCCACAACAGCATCAATATCATTCTCTTCAATTGCATCGAGAATCATCTGTGATTCTTTTGCATTTGTAGCCAGAGGTTTCTCAATAAATAAGTCGTGCTTTTTCTCTATAGAAAGCATTGTAGGGTCGACATGTTCGGTTTCATCTGTAGCAATGATAGTTGCAGTCACTTCTGGACGATTCAATAATTCCTTGTAGTCATTTGTATAAAAATCTGCATTTACGTCGTCAGCCAATTGACGACCCACTTTCTCGTTGACATCGCATAAACCAATCCACTCAACACCTGGATAAGTCCGCGCAAATTCCCCCCTGATTCTTCCAATTTTACCGCAACCAACTATAGCCAAACCAATTGGACGCAGATTATTTTCGTCACCGGTCATAAAATTCTCCATAAAGCTATTAAAATTAATTAAACAAAAATATTTTTAGGGAGCATAGCATGCACCCCTTTCACTCCGTTGACTATCTGGGTCACTCTTAGATCAACTGCCAAACTACATATTGTGTATCCATCGTCACGATGAATATCGTATTCACTCCTCATAAACTTTATCGTCTCCCTAAGTGCAATTTTCACGGCATTATCAATAAGCGGATCAAAACCCATGAAGATATGGTGAGTAGGAGTTTCGGCTCTTGGGAGAATTAGAAACAAATCTTTATGGAGTTTAAATTTCAACGTCCCTGACATCGCACACTCCAAGGCAGTAAGACAAACTTCTCCATCCCCCTGACACCCATGACCATCGCCTATTGAGAAAAGAGCTTTTTCATTAAAAACAGGGAAAAACACTTTAGAACCTGAAACTAATTCTTTGTTATCCATATTCCCACCCCAAGCACCAGGTGGATAACTGCCAATTTTGCCCATAGAGGCTGGGGGAGCAACTCCAAAATTGCCAAAATAAGGGGATAATGGAACTTGAATTCCTGCTCCCCAATCCGCTACTCCAAGTTCTTTGTCGATCTCAACAATTACCGTTTTGCGATAAGGAAAATCTTCAGGCAATCCACCCATGAGTGGTCTAAACCCATTGTATCCCCAATCATATCTAGGAGAAATATCTTCCAGTTGCACTTCAAGTACATCCCCCGGTGAAGCATCCTCAATAGCAATAGGACCTATCAGGATGTGAGGGCCAGGTCCAATTGGAAGTTTTTCTATAATTGCACGAAACTCATCCGAGGCACGTTCTCCAACGAGTTCTAAATGCTCTTCTAAACCAGATTCTGTATGAACTCGGAGAGTGTCTCCTGACTGAATAGAAAGAACTGGTGAAGAACTGGCATCATAAAAACCACGATTCACATTGTCTGGTTTCGCAAATAGTTCATATTCCATACTAGGTCAGATCCTTAAATAAAGATTTAGACAAAAGACCATGTACTCCTTTTGTCCCATTCACAATTTGGGTGACACGCAAGTTCAACGAAAGACTGCACAATGTATATGCGTCATCTTTCGGTATTTGAAAACGTTCATCTAAAAATTTTATTGTCTCCCTTATAACATCCTTAACCGCATTATCTAAGATAGGATCAAAACCCATGAAAATAAAATCAGTAGAAGATTCTGCCATGGGAATGTCTAGATTAGAATTTTTGTGAAGAAAAAATTGTACCTTCCCGACCAAACCGCATTCCAAAGCGGAAAGACAGCTTTCTCCATCTCCCTGACAACCATGACCGTCACCAATTGAGAACTGCGCACCGTCGATAAATACTGGAAAAAAAACACTCGTTCCCACCGTGAATTCTTTATTATCCATATTACCACCCCAGGGACCCGGAACAGTAGACGGCACTTTCCCCATTTTTAAAGGTGGCGCAACTCCCATATTTCCAAAAAACGGAGAAAGAGGAATGGCAACTTCAGTATTCCAATGGCAAACATTACTTTCCTTATCTATATCAATAACAATCCTTCTTTCATAAGGAAAGTCTTCAGGCAATCCACCATACAATGGACGAAACCTGTTGAAACCCCAATTATACCTAGGACGAATTTCTAACATCTTTACTTCCAGCACATCTCCTGCCAACGCATCTTTTATCCCTATTGGGCCATTCAGGATATGCCCACCGAGTATACGTTTTCCGTTCTCAACAATATCTAGTAGTTCAGAAGAAACCATCTCTTTCATTTCAGAGTCAATTTCCCTCATTCCCGGTTCTGTAAAGACTTCTACAATCTCTCCAGAAGAAACATTGAACAAAGGTTTTGCTTCAGGATCATAATAGCCCCACTGGACTGAACTTGAATTGGCAATTATTTTATGGATACCGAACTCCAAAAATTAGAAAATTGACTTGGGCAGCATAGCATGCACCCCTTTGAATCCATTCACTATCTGGGTTACCCGAAGGTCTACCGCAAGACTACACAAAGTATAAGCATCATCAGGATGCATTTCTTTAGAATTAACCAAAAAATCAATAGTTTCACGAAGTGCTATTTTCGCTGCGTTATCTAGAATCGGGTCAAATCCCATAAAAATATGATGCGTTTCTGTTTGAGCAATAGGGAGGTTAATCGTTAAATCCTTTCTCACCTTAAACTCAAAGGTTCCTACCAAACCCATTTCTATACCATTAATATTAGCCTCTCCATCACCTTGACAACCATGACCATCGCCGATTGAAAACAAAGCCCCGTCATTGAAAATCGGGAAAAATATTTTAGTTCCCGGTACAAACTCCTTGTTATCAGTATTCCCTCCCCAGGCAGCTGGTGGAGTTGATGGTACTTTTCCATATGATCTTGGAGGGGCAACTCCAAAATTCCCAAAGAAAGGCCTTATAGGCACTTTAACTCCTGCTCCCCAATCTGCAATTCCTTTATCCTTGTCTACATCTATGACAACAACTCTGGAATAGGGAAAATCTTCAGGAAGACCGCCTACAAGTGGTCGGAACCCATTGTAACCCCAGTCATAACGTACTTGAATATCTTTTATATTGACTTCCAAAACATCACCTTCTTTAGCACCATTAATAAAAACAGGACCTGTCATAATATGGGCACCAAAACCTTGTTCATGATGCAAAAAAATATTCCTCAACTGCGAAGAAACTTTTTCCTCTAGAATTGAAACGAGATCTTTTCTTCCGGACTCTGTATAAAATACAACTGTATCGCCATCATCAATAGTGAGAACAGGACTCAAAGAAGCATCGTAAAATCCCCAATGAATATTAGTATGATCGGCTATAAGTTCGTGTTTAGACATCTTCAAATCCTAAGAAGTAAAAGTTATTAATATCAAGTACAATAGCAAAACTTGAAGTTAAATTCTAATATTTTGAGTGATGGATAAAAGTATGGCAAAAAAGACAACACAAAAACTATTTTGGAATATATTAATCAAATAAGATCAATCACTTATTTTGAATCAAATATTATTGGACAATTAAAGTTTATTTATTTATTGGGCAAAAAATGTTTCGAATATTTTGCATAACAACGATGTTTATTTTATCCATAGTTTCTTGCACACGTTTTCTTACACCTGAGGTCACAGAAAAGAGAATTAAATCTTTAAAGGATTCTATATACAAGGAACATCAATTATTAAAGGAAGTGTTTGTAAAACTCGATACTGAAGGCAATCTCGCACTCTGTGTCCCCGTTAAATTTCAAATGATTCGTTTCCTGATTTTTCAAATTGCTAGCATGAAAGACGAAGAGAACGAGAATCTCATCATAGATCTCATCAACAAATCCCTGAGAAGAATAAAAATCGCAAAACAGGAACTTTACAGAAAAAACTGTGTAGACAGAGACGGTGATGGATTAATGGATATTGACGAAGAAAAAAAGTTCTTTACAGATCCTAAGAAAGCAGATACTGACGGCGATGGTCTGTCGGACAAAGACGAGATCAAAAAATTTCGGACAAACCCCGTTTTAAGGGATACAGACAAGGATTTTTTAAATGACGGATATGAAGTCATTCTCAGGTTAGACCCTACCAATCGCGATACCGATTTAGATGGATATTCTGATGGTTTAGAGGTAAAATCGGGCTCAGACCCATTGAATGAATGTTCTCAGCCATTAGAGACAAAACGTTTCAAGGGTCCATGGGCAAAATGTAATGGAACTGTGACCAAACATAAAATTTCTAGATAAACAATTTTTTTGGAGATTAGAGAATGGAAAACGGGGGGAAAAAGCTAAATATTTACAGCAAAAGAGTGACTGAACCCGCATCCCAGGCTGCTTCGCAAGCTATGCTTTATGGAGCTGGATTAGATGAAACAGATATGAAAAATCCACAAATTGGCATAGCTAGTATGTGGTGGGAAGGAAATTCATGCAATTTTCATCTTAACCGACTGGCAGAAATAATAAAACATAGCATTTCTGAAAATAAAAAAATGATAGGGTTAATTTTCAATACTATAGGGGTGAGTGACGGGATTTCTATGGGAACAGAAGGAATGAAATATTCTCTCCAATCAAGAGATATAATCGCAGATTCCATTGAAACCGTAGTAAGTGCACAGTGGTACGATGGCCTAGTTACTTTACCAGGATGTGATAAAAATATGCCCGGATCTCTGATCGCAATGGCAAGATTAAACAGACCCAGTTTGATGGTATATGGAGGAACAATTAGCCCTGGATCCTTAGACGGGAAAAAACTAGATGTAGTTTCTGCCTTCCAAGCATATGGAGAATTTTTCAGCGGTAAAATTGAGAGAAATGATTTAGACAAAATTATCCGCCATTCTTGCCCAAGTGGTGGTGCCTGCGGTGGTATGTATACTGCGAATACAATGTCCTCTGCAATTGAATCTCTTGGAATGAGTCTCCCTTTTAGTGCATCGAACCCTGCTATGAGCGAAGACAAAAAGATAGAATGCTCAAATATTGGTGACGCTATGTATAATCTTCTTGAAAAAAATATTTTGCCCAGTCACATCATGACTAAACAAGCCTTCGAAAATGCCATAACAGTAATTATGGCTCTAGGTGGTTCGACTAACGCTGTGATGCATATGATCGCAATTGCAAAAGCTATTAATGTCGAACTCACTATTGATGACTTTCAGAGGATAAGCGATAAAACACCTTATATAGCGGATCTTAAACCAAGCGGAAAATACGTAATGGAAGACCTTCACAATGTCGGTGGAGTTCCTGGAGTACAAAAATTGCTCCTTGAAGAAGGATTCTTAGAAGGGAACTGTCTAACCGTAACGGGAAAAACACTCGCAGAAAATGTTGACAGTTTACCTGGATTATCCAAAGGACAAAAAATAATCTTTCCCGCCAGTGAACCTATTAAAAGTTCGGGGCATATACAGATCCTTTATGGAAACTTGGCAGAAGAAGGGGCAGTCGCGAAAATTACGGGAAAAGAAGGCGAAAAATTTGAAGGACCTGCTAGGGTTTTTGACTCTGAAGAAGATGCCTTGAAAGGACTAGAACAAAATTCAATTAATAAAGGTGACGTAGTCATTATAAGATACGAAGGCCCCAAAGGAGGTCCTGGCATGAGGGAAATGCTCACTGTCACTTCCGCTATAATGGGCGCCGGATTAGGAAATGATTTGGCCCTGATAACTGATGGCCGATTCTCTGGAGGAACCC
Organism: Nitrospinota bacterium; assembly: GCA_036231405.1. Lineage (GTDB taxonomy): Bacteria > UBA8248 > UBA8248 > UBA8248 > UBA8248 > UBA3496. The sequence continues at coordinate 4,001 of JAZAHK010000010.1, read as the reverse complement.
ACGGATTTGTTGTGGGACACGTTACTCCTGAAGCACAGGCTGGTGGATTGATTGCTTTGATAGAAGATGGAGACCCCATATTAATAGATGCAATTAAAAGAGTAATGGAGTTAAAGATATCAGATGAAGAAATTAAAAAAAGAAGAGCGGAATGGACTGAACCACCCCTCAAGTTTACAAAAGGCACACTATATAAATACGCGAAATGTGTCTCATCTGCTTCCGAAGGTTGTGTGACGGATGCATAAAATAAAAGTTTTTAACTTCTGATACAGAATTCCTTTAGGTTTTTTTATGTTCCCAACAAAATCATATATGCCAACTGTCTTGAAAATTTTGGAAGAGAAAAAACCATCTACAATACTAGATGCACCATCTGGAAATGGATGGTTAAAATCAAGACAAACTTCAACAGATGAAATAGATGGGATAGATTTGTTTGAAGAAAAACCAGAGGGCTATAGGAATTTTTATTCCGCCAACCTAGAACTTGGCATCCCTGAAGAACTGCCAAAATATGATGCGATAGTTTCATGCGAAGGCATAGAACACATAGGAAACCCAACACTTTTTCTAGAATCTATCTTCAAACACCTTGAAAATGAAGGTGTTCTCATCGTCACCACTCCAAATATTTGGTATCCACTTGCAAAATTGAAATATTTTTTTTGTGGTTTCTTCCCAAGTTTTTCGAATTTAATAGGAAGGATGAAACCTGGTGCACATATGCACATAATGCCGTGGTCGTTCCCCTGGCTTTACACATTCTTAAGAATAGCAAAATTTGAAGATGTTAGAATACACGAAGTAGACGAAAAAAAACCTAAACATTTCATTGAAAAAATTTTTGGAATACCACAAAAATTTTATTGCAAATCTAAATTTAAAAAAAGCAAAAGCGAAGAGGAAAAGAATTTTTGGAAAATGAGTGGTTCCCCTCAATCGCTTTATGGAAGAAGGTTGGTAATTAGTGCGATTAAAAAAACATCGAGCTAGAATCTTTCAAGTAACAAAGATATTAGTTTTTCATTTGCAGGAGGAAAAGAATAATCTAAAAGTTCGGGAAGTGTGATCCATTTATGCTGTAAAACTGATAAATTGGTTACCTTGTTAGAATTAATTGTACATTCATAAAACAACAAATTCACCTCTAAATTTTCATAAAAATGATTGGTTTCTAAAATAAGATTAGCCACATCGACGTCTACAGAAAGTTCCTCAAATAATTCTCTCTTTAAAGCTTGCTCCTCCGCTTCGTCTAAATTTACTTTTCCACCTGGGAATTCCCACTTCCCTCCCTGGTGAACATTGTAAGGGCGTTTTGTTATCAATATCTTTCCTTGGTTGAAGATTACCCCAGCCACCACTTTTATTTTTGCTATTTTTGATACCATATGTAATCCAAACACTAAGGTGTCATAGGAACTATAACCGTCTCATAGATACTAACCTTCCCAAGTGAAATTGCATCTTGCAAATCATCATCATTTTTAAAATCCATTCTTGGAATCGTTAATGAAGGAACATGAACTATTAGAGATTCATTCTTAAAAGGCCATGGAGATAATTCCATTTTCTCGAAATTCTCAAAAACTTTCACTCTAATAGAACCCTTCAAAAGAGAACTAACTACGAGTGGCTTTGGGGTTATCTCTGGAGCCCCACAGAGAAAAAGTGAAAGGGTATCAGATAACCTTAAAAGTTCTCCAATACTTTCTGCATGAAGGTTTTCAAATTCTTTCATACCTTTTTTTAACTCCCTTTGGCGTTTTTCTTCCTGAATCACAAAATTATTTAATGTTTTATACTGTGATGCAGGAGCATTATCCATCCCTACTTTTGCAAGCATATAAAAATGATTACTCACTAAAAACCCAGAAAAAACCGAAAACCTTTGGCATATTTCGATACTATTGTTCCATAGTTCAACTGCGTCCTCAGAAGTAGTAGAAAAAAAACTAGATGGTATTTGAATTTTTCGATCTAGGATAGGATTTAAATCTAATTCATACCAACCGATATCATGGTTGTCGATTGCAAAAAATGTTGACCGCTTAAGAAGGTCATCAACCTCTGGAATGATTTCATTCCCCTTCCAACTCCTCGCTATCGTACCTGCAACACGAGCATGATCATGCTGTGTAGTTAATCTTATACTTTGATCAAAACTAGAAACTATCATTTAATTCTCAGAATAAAAAAATGATAAAAATGTAATTTTATATTACCAAAGCTTTAAAAGATCGTTAAAATATAATTTTATTATGTATGAGACAAGTTATTCTTCAAAGAGATGATTATGAACAAACAAAATGAAAAACAATCTCAAGAATTCGTTGAAACTGAGTATGTCAATTTCGAAGAACCCTTCGAAACATCCTCCGGCCATACATTAGAGAAGTTGCAGGTTGCTTACGAAGCCTACGGCAACCTAAATGAAAATAAAGATAACGCAATACTAGTCATTCATGCCCTTACAGGGGATGCACATGCTGCTGGATTTAATAGTAAAGAAGATGAACGCCCAGGTTGGTGGGACCCCATGATTGGTCCTGGAAAAGCACTTGACACTAGAAAATATTACATAATTTGCACAAATAATCTAGGAGGATGTTCTGGAACAACAGGACCAACATCAATTAATCCTTCAAGCGGAAAACCGTATGGAATGAACTTTCCTGTAGTAACCGTAGAGGATACGGTTCGATTGCAAATGAAAACTATGCAATCACTCGGAGTAAAAGGTCTTAAGACTGTCATCGGTGGTTCTCTTGCTGGAATGCAAACTCTTGAATGGGGTATTCGATATAGTGATTTCTGTGAATCGATCATCCCAGTTGCTGCCGCTGCTTATCTCAACCCTATGGGAATCGCATGGAACAAGATTGGTCGTCACGCAATCATGACTGATCAAAATTGGAATAATGGCGATTATGATGAATCAAAAAATCCTTTCAAAGGACTTATGACTGCACGCATGATTGCGCACATAACTTATTTAAGCAACAGGATAATGTGGGAAAAGTTTGGAAGAAGGGCTAAAGAAAATGAAAATCTTCTTGAAGATGTAACCGCGCGATATGAAGTAGAAAGATATCTAGATTATCAAGGAGAAAAATTTTCAAATCGTTTTGATGCAAACTCCTACATTTACCTTTCCAGAATGATGGATCTTTATGACATGAAATCTAATGCTCCTTCCTTGAAGGATGCACTAGAAACATTAAATACTAATTGTTGTTTAATTAGTTTTATTTCTGACTGGCTTTTCCCGACTGAGTGCAGTACTGAAATAGCTGAAACTATGCAGGAAATAAATAAAAAAGTTGAACTCCATACCGTTGAATCTACTTATGGACATGATGCGTTTTTAGTTCAATATGACAAACTTACGCATATAGTTCACAATTTTCTTAATCGTATTGAACTGAAAAAGGAAATAGGTATCCACGGATTTGACATCCCAAGCGAAACTAGAAGATTTGTCCTCACTTTTCCATCCACACAAGTAAGTCTTCCTGTATTATGGGAACTTGGAAAGAATTTCAAATTAGAGGTAAATATCATAAGGGGTGAAGTAAATACTAATTCAGGATGGCAGGTATGTGAATTCAAGGGAGATGACGAAGAGATTAAATCAGTTGTCAATTATCTTAGGAGTCGTGGGATTTGGGTAGACGAAGGGGGATATGGAAAAATAGATCACGACAGAGCAGAAGTAGTTTAGCCATTAACTTTTATTGTTTTTATGTTACTAAGGAGAAGTTATGAGTATCTTAGAAGAACCCATCATAATCACAAAATATTCAGACTTTACATGACCTTTTTGTTATGTTGCCACCGTGGGTGGAACTCCGGTTCTTGAAGAAGATCCCGATATTCAAATCGAATGGGTTTCTTGGGAAGGCAGACCTCCTGGAAAACCATTTGCACCCTATACAACTGAAAAAAAATTAGAATTGTATAATACGAAGTTCAAACCACTTGCTGATAAATATGGT
>JAZAHK010000009.1:0-23268 GCA_036231405.1 Nitrospinota bacterium | reverse complement strand
ACATTACAAACACTAAAATCAACACAAAATCTATCCGCCTTATTAACTACGAAAATATCTCCAATTTCCAAAATTCCTGCTTTTACGGCCTGTACATCGTCTCCTACACCGGGCTCTTGGACCAAAACAACTATATCCGCTATTTTCATTATATCTACTTCTCCTTGACCTACGCCAATTGTCTCTAACAAAATCACATCAAAAGACATCGCTTCCATGACATACAACGCTTCTCTAGAAGCATAAGCAAGACCACCAAGACTATTCCTTGAGGCCATTGATCGGATAAAAACATTTTCATCGGTAAAATGAGTAGACATTCTTACCCTATCCCCTAAAATTGCACCTCCTGTGAAAGGACTGCTAGGATCTACTGCAAGAACCCCTACCTTTTGTTTTTTCTCTCTATAACTAGAGATCATAGCACTAACCAAAGTACTCTTCCCGACTCCGGGAGGACCTGTAATTCCTACAACTGGAACTTTTCCACCATATGGAAAAAGTGCACGAACAATATCTCGAGATAGGGGATCACGATTCTCTATGAGAGTTATCGCCCTTGAAGCAATACGAACATTTCCCTCTAAAACTCCGTCTACGCATGCCTGCATTTTAATATCCATTTTTTTTACCAAAAGAATTATTTACCGAGAGCCACAAAAAATGCTCCTACTACAGCCATTATACCCCCAACTACAACTTGCTTCGAAATACTTTCTTGTTTTCGAAAAAAGAACCAGGAAAGGAAAATTATCATCAAAACATTCAGTCTGTTTATTGGAAGCACTTGAACAATATCTCCTGTACGCAGAGCAGTCCAGAAAAAAAAACGCTGCCATAGCGTTTAAGAGAGCTCCTAAACTTACCATGCAAATAGGATTCATTTTCTTCCACCCTCCTACTTTAAATTCTTTGGAAGACAAAAAAATCAGAAACATTGCGACGAAAGACGTTGCATTAGAAACGGTCTGCGCAAATGGAGCTGAATCTACAATTCGGAGTCCAGTCTTTCCAAGTATATGAGCTAAAGCAAAAGTAATAGCAGTGACTACAGGAACAAGAAAATGAGTAAAAGGAACGTTAGAGTAATTTGTATCCTTTTCATAGACTAGCAAAATTGAACCAAACATAACTGCAAGTGTCCCCCAAAAGACATATACACTCACTTCTTCGTTTAAGAATAAAATAGCAAAGGCAGCGGACCAAACCAAACTTGTTTGCATCAGAATTGAAGTTCTCGACAATCCAACTAAATTAATTGACACAAGACTAAAATAACGACCCACTAGGTTCGCACTAATGCCCACTCCCATAAACAACAAGGTTGCGTATAATGGAAATATTTCCACCTTCCCTTCAATCTTCAAAAAAATGTATCCCACTATCACAGATACCAAACTCATTATGACGGTAGACACACCTACACCTACATATTGCAATGCAGCCCTATACAAAATTCTCGCAAAAGAGATAAATATTGCTGCAATAAATGCAGAAACCCGTGGATCCAAAAATTCGATGTTGTAACTCCCTTAATCTATTTACCAAGAACGACAAGCAAGGCTCCTGTAACAGCCATAACACCTCCTAGAACTACTCTTGTATTAATAAACTCTTGCTTTCTAAAAAAAAGCCAAGACAAAAATATAATCATAAGAACAGAGAGTCTATTGACTGGAACTACTTCAACCAATCGACCATTCATTACTGCAGTCCAAAAGAAAATAGCAGACACAGAATTAAAAAAAGCGCCAATCATAACTAGAACAACAGACCTTCCATCAAGCGACTTAATTTTCGTTCCTTTGGAGAAAGGCATAACAAGGAACATACAAAACAAAGCCATCACGCTGGAGACAGCAACTCCGAAAGAACCTGAAGGTAGAAGCATTAGTCCATCTTTTCTCAAAATATGTGATATTGCGATAATGAACGAATTCCCAAGAGGAATGAGATAGACGTACTTAGAAACCACTTTCAGCTTTCCTTTAGGATCGTAAACGAGCAAAATAGAACCAAGCATAATCGAAAAAGTTCCACAAAAAAGCCAAACATTCATATCTTCTAAAAAAATAAAAACTCCAAATGTAGAAGACCATGCCAGACTAGTCTGATTAAGCACAGAAGTTCTCGCAAGACCAACATACTTAATAGACGTAATTAAAGCATAGCGAGCTATAAAACCGCCCAGTATCCCTACGAGAAGAAAAAACATGATAGCTTCTACTGGCCAAATATCGATTTTTTTATCCACGAGATAGAAAGAAATCGAAGTAACTACGGACACTGAACACCATATAAAGGTAATGTAAAAAGTACTTAATTTTGTAATTGCGGTTCTATAAAGGATACGTGAAATAGCTACATTCGTTGCGGCAATTAACGCTAGGAGATTTGGATGAATAAAATCAAGCAAGCATCACCAACCCTTCAAAGTGAATTTCTGCAAGAGATGAACTAGAATTCGTCTACTAGTTGTCGACCAAAAGCGGTCCTTTGTAACCAGGGAGATCGACAACATAGGGACAATCTTCGGGCAAAGCTCCCATTTCTATAATATCACAGTCAATCTGAGAACAGAGCGGTTCACAAGAAAAACGGCTCTCATAGACACTACACTGGTTGGTTGTCAAATTTAAAAACTTACAGAAACTTTTTAAAGCAACTAGTTTTTTGCCTCTCCACTCTTTATTGCAACAACATTTTCCACATCCTGTGCATAGTTCCTCCCATTCCTTAGTTCCTACCGGAGGAAGGTTTACATCCATCCACTCTTTAATCTGCAACTTTCTAAGTTCACGATCTGATTTATGAAGCGGAAGTGAATTCACAGAAGACGCATGAAAACTATTTGAGAATATTTTCTTACTTCTTTCCTTCCTTCTCTTCATAAAATCTATCCTACTGAAAAATTATTAGAGATCTTGAAAATTTGCTTTTCTCTTTTCAATAAAAGCCTGAATCCCTTCTTGCGCATCCTTCGTAGCAAAACTAGAGGCAATGGAATCACTTTCGACACTCAGCCCCTTTTGAAAATCTCCATCGATACCTTTGTAAACAGAATCTAAGATTAACTTTATTACCGGTGCACTCTTGGATGCGATAACTCGAGCCAATTCCATGGCTTTCTCTAAAAGTTGCTCTTCAGGAACAACTGCATTAACCAGGCCAATTTCCCTCGCAGTTTCAGCAGATATCGTTTCTCCAGTAGTCATTATTTCTATAGATCTTCCCAATCCAACTATCCTAGGCAGTCTTTGAGTAGCTCCATAACCAGGAACAATACCAAGATTTATTTCTGGCTGACCAAATTTCGCATTCTCAGAGGCTATACGGATGGAACATGCCAATGCAACTTCACATCCTCCACCTAGAGCAAAACCATTAATTGCGGCAATAGAAGGCTTCCCTAACCTTTCTAATTTATTCAAGACATTCTGACCCCTAACTGAAAAATCTTTTCCTCCTTGCTTTCCTAATCCTTGCATTTCTTTAATATCTGCGCCTGCAATAAATGATTTGTCTCCGGAACCTGTAACAACAATCACTTTAGAAACAGGATCTTCTTTAATCTTATCCAAAGCACTCCCAAATTCTTCCAGTGTCTTCCTATTCAATGCATTTAGAGATTCTGGTCGATTAAAAGTAAGAGTCGCTATCCTATCTTTTTCCTGAATATCTAATAAAATATTTTCATACATAAGAGCCTGCTGATTCCTCTAAGATTAACTAGATGCAAGAGACTCTACTATCAAGGAAAGACCCATCCCTCCTCCGATACAAGCACCCGCAAGACCATATTTGGCACCACGTCTTTGCAATTCCTTCAATATGGTGAGCGTAAGTCGAGTTCCGCTTGCTCCAACTGGATGCCCTATAGCAATGGCACCACCATTTACATTTGTTTTTTCTCTATCTAATCCGAGTTCCTTCTCAACTGCTAAGTATTGCGCAGAAAATGCCTCATTAATCTCAACTAAATCCATATCATCTAAAGTTAGTCCAGCCTTTTCTAACGCAATTCTGCTACTCTGAGCAGGACCAATACCCATGATAAGCGGATCGCACCCGGAAACACCCCATGAAACCAGTTTGCCAATTGGCTTGAGACCATTTTTATTTGCAGCTTCATTAGAGGAAAGGACAATTGACGCAGCGCCATCATTAATACCGCTTGCATTTCCTGCTGTTACAACTCCATCTTCTTTAAAAACAGGACGCAGTTTAGACAATTTATCTGCCGTACTATCTACTCTAATATGTTCATCGGACTCAAAAAGAAATGTTTTCTTACGTTCTGTGATCTCTACTGCAACACACTCTTCTGACAACCTTCCATTCTCCCAAGCATCGTGAGCACGTTTCTGGCTGAGGGCTGCAAATTCATCAATTTCTTCACGGTGAAGATCGTATTTTTTTGCAAGATTCTCCGCAGTAATTCCCATCGGAACATCCGCTTGCATATCCGTTAAGGCAGATTGCAAAGAATCTTCCATAGAAGTTTGAAAAAGACCTATGCCGGTTCTAGAGTTTCTTATTACATGTGGTGCTAGACTCATATTCTCAGTACCAACGCATAAAACGAAATCTGCATCTCCGGTCAAGATCTCTTTAGCACCACTTAAAACAGACTGAAATCCAGATGCACACATTCTATTTACACAGTAGCCTGGTTTATCTTGTGGGACCCCCGCAGCTAAAGCAACATGTCTACCTATATACACACCATCAGGATTAGATTGCATCACATTTCCTACAACGGTGTGGTCAATCAAGTCAGGAGTCACATTTGAACGCTCCATCGCCTCTTTTGCAGCTATAGTTCCTAATTCTGTAGCGGACAAATCTTTCAGAGTTCCGAGAAAGGTTCCAAATGGAGTTCGAGCACCATCTAAAAAAACTATTTCATTGGAAGGCATTTTCCTCTCCTAAAATATAAAAGTTCAACAGACTAAAATTTATATTACATCCAACTGAGTGGGGTATCGAAATCGCCAAGCAAACGTTTAGAAGCATCTTTTGCAAAGTAGGTTATGATAAAATCAGCGCCCGCTCTCCGAATAGAAAGCAAAGACTCCATAAATGCTTTTTCCGGATCTAACCAACCTTCTTTCATTGCCGCAACCAACATGGAGTATTCTCCAGATACATTATAAGCAGCAACAGGAAGATTGAAACTTGAACTCACTTTTGAAAGAACATCAAGATAAGGTAAAGCAGGCTTCACCAAAATAATATCTGCACCTTCTTTTATATCAATTTCAACTTCTCTTAACGCTTCTTTTAAATTTGAAGGATCCATCTGATAAGTGGAGCGATCTCCAAAAGATGGGGTACTTTCAGCCGCAACACGAAAAGGCCCGTAAAACGCACTTGCATATTTTGAGGCATACGACATTATTGGGGTTTCGGAATATCCATTGCCATCAAGAATTTTCCTAATATTGGCCACTCTCCCATCCATCATATCTGAAGGAGCAACAATATCTGCACCTGCGACAACATGACTGAGGGCTGTTTGAGAGAGCAATTCTAAAGTTGGATCATTCAATATTTTATCATCCTCTACTACTCCACAATGCCCGTGATCCATATATTCACAAAGACAAACATCGGTAATTACACATAGTTCGGAAAATCTTTCCTTAATCGCCTTTGTTGCGATCTGAATAATGCCAGTCTCAGAATAGGCTTGCGTAGCTCTATCATCTTTTGAATCAGGAATACCAAAAAGAATAATTGCAGGAATTTTACAATCGATTATTTCGACACAATCCTCAAGGAGCATGTCCACAGACAGTTGAAATTGTCCTGGCATCGATGGAATTTCATGTCTAACACCTTCCCCTTCTACAACAAAAAAGGGATAGACGAAGTTCTCTGGATATAGACGAGTCTCACGAACCAAATTCCTTATAGCACTAGAATTCCTCGTTCTGCGTGTTCGAACGAATGAAATCCCGTCTTCTCTCACTGATTTTGAAAATTCGTTTTGCAATCGAACCTCTAAGTTTAGCTACTTAAATTGAATTAATTTCTATCGTAAAACTCAACTATCTTCTGAGTCAAACCAGCAGAGGTAGAAACATCAGACTCCACACTGAGTGGAAGGCCATGTTCTAATGCAGTAGACGCTGTTATAGGTCCTATACATGCAAAATTAGTGTTCTTACATATCTCCTTAAGTTGCTTTTCTGTAAAGCAATCGACAAAAGCATTTACAGAAGAAGAACTTAAAAAAGTAACCATATCTATCTTCCCTTCGAGTAACAAAGGGAAAAAGTGAGAAGATTCTGAAAGTTTCAGGCAGTTAGTCTGATATGCTGGAACAACGTCGACCTCAGCACCTCGGAGTTTCAGTTCCGTGGGAAGATATTGTCTAGCTACAGTTGCTCTGGGTATCAAGAAACTATCTCCTTTAATTTCTATGTCTTTCAGCAAATCTATGATTCCCTCAGAAGTAAATTCGTTGGGGCATGCATATATTTTTTTCTTTAGAGTATTTTCAACTGCCCTTGATGTAACAGGACCAACTGATAGTATCTTGCATTTGGACAATTGGAACTGTTCTTTTTTCCCTAAAAAAATCATGCGCTGCTCGAAAAACGAAACACCATTAACACTTGTAAAAATAAGCCAATCGTATCCTTCAATTTTTTGTATAGAAGAATCCAATTCATCCCAACTTTCTGGAGGGGATATAGAGATAAGCGGAAAAGAAACTGTTTCTGCTCCATTTTCCTGAAGAAGTAGCTCGAAATCACCACTCTGATTAGTCTGTCTTGTGATCATAATTCGACGGGAACCTAAAGGGGTATCCATTTTTGGCAAAATTAGTTCTCCAACAAATTGGAAAGAATCTCATCACCGCCGGAATTAAGGAGTTCGGAAGCTAAGTTACCACCAAATTCCTCTGAATCTGACAATTCCCCTAACCCTTCGGAATAGGCTATTTTCTTTCCGTCTAAGCTTACCAACAAAGTTCTTAAGAAAATTTTATCGTTTCTCATCTCAGCGAAAGCCGCTAAAGGAACTCTACAACCGCCTTCTACTGCTCTCATTACGTTCCTCTCGACAGACACCAAAGAACGGGTAATAAAATGATCTAATGGACGCAAACACTCCGAAACAAAAAAATCTCCTGTCCTCGCCTCTATTCCAAGTGCACCTTGAGCAGGAGACGGTAGCATGATTTCCGGAGATAGAACTTCAATTATTTCTTCCTCTTTTCCTAACCTCTTTAAACCAGCGGAAGCCAAAATCAAAGCATCTACCTCCCCCCTCGCCAGCTTTTCCAATCTAGTATCTACGTTTCCTCGTATCGGAACGACTCTCAGATCATTGCGATACCTTTTTAACTGAGAAGAACGACGTAAACTACTGGTACCTACCTTGCTTTCTGGAGAGAGGCTTCGAATTGAATCCCCTTCCTTAGAAACTAGAACATCATAGGGGTCGTCTCTTTCTGGCACAGCTATGATTTCTAATCCATCTGGAAGATCACTTGGCATATCTTTTAAACTATGAACTGCAATATCGATTTCTTCTTTTAAGAGAGAATCCTCCAATTCTTTTATGAAAAAAGATTTGTCTATTACTTCAACAACAGATGAAGATAACATGTCCCCTTTTGTCTTAATGATTTTCAAATCTATTTTCACAGTGGGAACGATCTTATTCAATTCTCTCTCAACCAGTCTCGCTTGAGTCAAAGCGAGAAGGCTTCCTCTGGTTCCTATGACTAATTTGTCTTTCAATTTCACTCCAATTTTCTCAAGAAATACTTTCGGATTCTTCTTCTGAGGAAAGAAAAGGTTTCTTAGAAGAAGTATCTTCAAGTCCAAATAAACGTCTCACAAGGTGAATGGATTCTCCGTCGGCACCCTCTTCCAATATTTCTTTTATTGCCACCGAAGGGTTATGAAGAATTTTTTTAATAATTGCACGTGTCATCATATCAATTCCATCAATCACTCTTTCGTCTAATTCAGGAAAACTAGACAATGTTCTCTTCACCTCTTCACTTCTAAATTCCTCTGCCAATCGTCTTATTTCAATGAAAATATCTGAAGAATTTTCAACAATTTTTGAATTCAAAAAAGATTGAACTTCCCTATTTACTATAGAATTTGCTTCTAGAGATTCTTCCTCTCTTCCTTTCATATTGTCTGATGCAATTTTCTGAAGATCATCTACGTCAAAAAGAAAAATATTCTCTATTTCGTTCACTAAGGGATCAATATTTCTAGGAACAGACACATCAAGAAACAACATTGGTCTATCTTTTCGAATTTCAAGTGCTAGGGTTACCATTGACGAATCTATTATAAAACCAGAAAAACTCGTAGAAGTAAGGATAATATCTGCTTCATTTATTTCATCTTCTAGATTCTCAAAATCCACTGCCCAACCAGAATATTTAGAAGCTAGTGCTTGAGCATGGGCGTAAGTCCTATTTGCAATAAGAATTTTCTGAGGCTTTTGTGAAATAATAGTCTGCATTGCTGACTCAGCCATTTCCCCTGAACCAACAAACAAGACAGTTTTATCTTCAAAAGTACGAAAAATCTTTTTTGCCAAATCAAGTGCGACAGAACTAACGGAAACCGGCTCGGTTCCAATTTTAGTCAGTTCTCGAATTTTTTTTGCAACTCTAAATGCTGAACTGAAAAGTGATAGCAGATTTTTCCCGATAAATTGATTTTCAGAGGCAATTCGAAAAGAATTACGAACTTGCCCTAGTATTTGAGGCTCACCTATAACCATCGAATCCAAACTCCCAGATACTTTATAAAGGTGTTCAATAACCTGTTCACCTCTGAGAACATATAAATGTTTTTTTAATACTCCAGGATCAATATTTTGAACTTCAACAAAAAAATCGTGAATGGCACTCACACATTTTTCATAGTTTTGTGTCGAAGCATAAACTTCAACACGATTGCAAGTTGATAAAATCAGACATTCTTCCAAAGAATTGAATGTATTCAGTTTTTTTAGAGATTCAAGGAGTGAACTTTCTGAAATAAACAAACGTTCCCTTATATCTATGGGAGTCCTATGGTGACTTATTCCGACTAAAATTAAAGAATTTTTCTCTGTCACTTAGTCTCCTAGAAATGACTCAATAAAGAAAAAATAACACATACAAAACAGAACATAGAGAAAATAGCAGACCACATTCCTTTCCAACTTCTTGTTATTCTACAAACCAGAAGTAATCCATAAGCCAACCATGTCAAAACTAATGGCCAAGTCCGAATGAGTGAAAGAGGATCTAAACTCCAAAAAGTTCCGTGTTTGGAACGAGCCCACATTGATCCGAGCAACAAACTAAAAGTTAAAAACGTAAAACCAAAATATAAAATTTTGTGACCCAAATCATCTAAAACGTTTAATGCGGGCAGTCGATGAAGCCATGCACCAGGACGACGTGATTTTAATTGAGATGACTGAATTATATACATAACAGAAGTAAATAAAAGAAGAAAAAAAGCAGCCATCCCCAAGACTGCCAAGTATGCGTGCCCTTTGAGCAAATAACCCTCTATCTCAGAAGAGCCACCTCCCAAAAGTCCAGGAAAAGTAGAAGCATATCCTTCTATAATGAAAGCCACTGGGACGGCAAAACTTCCAAAAGCAATTTCTTTATATTTTGCGTAAAGTAGGAGATAAAATAAGAGAATGACCCAAGAAACACCGCTAAACCAAAACCCTATTTCTTTTGTTTCAAACAAAGAAAGGACAGAAGTCAACAAGATGCCATGGATGATAAAACCCGAAATTAGACATACAAGAACAAAACTGAACAATCTTCTTTTCCCAGTCAACATTACGTATAGATGACCAATAGAAGAAACCAAATATAAAAAAATAACTAACGCCAGCATCTGAAATCTCTTCCTCTCAAAAAATGAACAGAAAAAACAAACTCAAGTGAAACATATTATAATCAAATAGAACAATGAAATAATTAAAGAAATAAAAATAAGTCTTTGCAGTCAACGCCAATCATTCTTATACTTAGAGCAGATTTTTTTTGATTATCAAATATGGATACGAATTTTGAGATCATTCCCTCCAATATCACCTCCTATTGTAAATGCTAGTGGCATCTTAAGTTATCCTGAAGTTTTTCAAACATTTGAGAAACAAGGAGCTTCGATCGGAGCATATGTAACAAAATCTATTGGTCCTAACGAAAAAAAGGGAAATGAAAATCCAGTAATCATTTACGGTGACACCTTTAGTGGACCTACCCTAAACTCACTCGCCCTACCAACCCAAAATCTCAATGATTGGGCAGAAGAACTCTCAAATATAAAACTCAAAGACTCACTTTTAATTGCTTCTATATATGCTGGCAACCCAAAGGAATTTTCATTTGTTGCAGAAAAAATATCTCCCTTTGCAGATATCATAGAAATAAATTTAGGTTGTCCAAACAAAGAACCTGGGGAAAAAACTATTATGGAGAGTATCGGGCAAAACCCCTCTCTTTCAGGAGAGATAACTTCCAGGGTACGTGAAATCACCGACAAACCCATAATTGCCAAATTATCACCTAACAGCGACTATTTATCCGTCGCTGAGAAATGTTTAGATTCCGGTGCTGATGGATTAGGTTGTGCTAATACTCTTGGACCTGGACTCTCAATTGACATTACAACGAGGGAAGTAATACTTGCAGGAACCTCTGGTGGAATAAGCGGGCAAGCCCTCAAACCAATCAATTTACTAATGACCTTTGAAGCATTTGCTAGATTTGCCTGTCCTATCATTGCTTACGGAGGTATTTCGACGTGGGAAGATGGAGTGGAATATCTTTTAGCTGGGGCGTCTGTCTTAGGTCTTGGCACTGTTTTTCTCGGAAAATCAACAGAGGAATCAATTAAAACAACCAAAGATATATGGTCTGGTATTCAAACGTATTTAGACGGGGAAGACTTTCACAACATAATAGGAAAAGCTCAGGAATAAAAATGAGAGAAATAGTTAAAGTCTTAGAGAATAAAAGTGAAAGTGAACTTATCCATACAATCTTTTTTGACTTTAAACCAAATTCAACACCAGGGCAGTTTTTTATGATATGGATACCAAATATTGGAGAAAAACCATTTACACTTTCTTATTCAAATGCAATTACTATAAAAATAGCCGGAGAGTTCACTAAGTCATTATCTAAATTAAAACCTGGAGATCAATTAGGAGTAAGAGGCCCTTTAGGAAAAGGATATCCAAAACTCAAAAGTCCCACACTTATTGGTGGCGGAGTGGGAATCGCCGAGTTAAGAATGCTAGCACTGTCTTCGGAAAATCCAACATTTCTTCTTGGGGGTAGAACTGCAAATGAGATTTTATATCTAGAAGAATTTAAAAAAATAGGAGACGTACATGTAACAACCGATGATGGCTCGCTTGGGGAAAAAGGAATCATTACTAAGTTACTTCCTCATGAATCAGACAACTACGTAATTTGCGGACCAGAAATGATGATGAAAGCGTGCTTAAAAAAACTACCGCCTGAAAAATCTTTTTTTGCTATCGAAAGATATATGAAGTGTGCCGTTGGATTATGCGGACAATGTTCCTGTTCTGGCTGGAGAGTCTGCGTAGATGGGCCAGTCTTCAAAGGTACTGAACTTTTGAAGATGGACGATTTTGGAAAAAGAAGACGTGAAAAAAGTGGGAAATGGTTTTATTTTTAGTAGGAATATAAATTCTTTTAAAATCTTAGAAAGAAAAAGGTATAGACATGCAAGAAATTGATGAAATAAGAAAAAAAAGCAAGGAATTTGCAGAACGTATTAGTTATATAATAGCAAATAAATTCACAGATCTAGAAGAAGCAATAAAATATGGGTATCAGGACGAGAGTTTTCTTCTGTGGTGGGGTGAACGAGGAGATCTAGATACACAAGCCGTTGTGACATTCGAACAACTAAGAACACTTAACGATGAAGAACTCGAAAAAGTAATTCGTTCCACTATTAAGGGAATCTAAAAGTCAGGCAAATTGTCAGTTTTGATAATTAGCTAATTCTTGGAAAATTCTAAAAATAGAACTTCCATCTTCATTTCCTCTTCCCTTACTTCTTTGAGACATATAGATTTGCTCAAGCAGGCCCGCTAGTGGCACAGGGACATCTTGGTCCTTAGCAGATTGTATGGCACATTCTAAATCCTTTAACACTATATGGATGGGACCCGAAGGAGGATAATGATTTGAGAGCATATCCTTCCCCCTTACCTCTAAAACATTTGAACCTGCAGCACCTGAACAAAGTACATCTAACATAATATCAGGGTCTAACCCAGATTTTAGACCTAGAGTTAATCCTTCAGCAGCTCCGGCCATAGTAACAAATAAGACTAAATTAACGACTAATTTCAACTGAGCAGCGAGTCCATTTTTTTCACTCACATATACTGTCTTTTTTCCTATTGCATCAAATGCAGGTTTTGCTTTATCAAAAGATTCTTTTGGACCAGCAACCATTACGACTAAATCCTTTACAGCAGCCTGTTTCCCAACACCGCTGACAGGACAATCTAACCATGTCAATCCTTTTTCTTCAGCAATCTTTGCCATTTCCTGTGAAAACTTAGGAGGTACAGTACTCATATCGGCAATAATAGTTCCTACAGAGCAACCTGCAAAAACACCTTCGTCTCCACTTACTGCTTGTTCTACAATTTTATAATTAGGGAGTGAAAGCATGACCAAATCAACATTTGAAGCAGCTTCAGAAGGAGAACCAGAACGAATTAACTCTTTCCCTTCAAACTTTTCATAAACCTCTTCAGAAGGATCAAAACCCTGCACTTGGAATTCTAAATCGAGCATATGACCCGCAAAAGCACCACCCATTACTCCTAAACCAACAACACCTGTTTTCAAACTCATACTCAGCTCCTCTATGTGAATTTTTCATACAACCTATCCTATAGCAAATTCTCGGTAAAGCTCAAAAGACTAAATTGAACAGAAGACAAAAAACACTTGACCGAGAATGAAGTTGAGATAATATCATCTTTACAGTTAGAAGCATCATAAAAATAAAGGATACAAGATGCCAATACCCTCAAATGGTTTCAAAGGCCTTCAACATATAGCCATAAAAGTTTCAAATATAGATATTTCTTTAGACTTTTATCTAAACGTCTTAGGTTTCACTGTTTCTGAAAGACATGACCCAGGAGAACACCCTATTTTCAAATCAGGTCTTTGCTTTCTCAGATGCGGACCACTACACCATGATCTCAATCTCGTTTTTTTCCCAGAAACAGAAAAAGAAGAACTTGCCAAAATCCCAAAAACCGACCAAGGCTCGACTGTAGATTTAGGCGTGCATCATTTTGCTTTTCAAGTTGAATCCCTCCAAGAATTTCATGAATGGGAAGAATGGATTACAGAAAACAATATTGAAATTGTCAGAGGACCTGTTGTTCACAGCCCCACTCACCCTGAAGGTGATGGGACATGGGGTGAAAACAGAGCGATGTATTTTTGCGACCCTGATGGGCATCGGATTGAGATATTTTGTGATATGGCAGAACTCGATGAAAAAACAAACACTATTAATGCATCTTGGAACAGTGCTCGTCTTAAAAGAGAAGGATTCTAAATTCATTTAGAACTCTCACATTTCTTTGAAATAATTACGCACATAAAAGCAAAACAAACGGAACCATCATGAAAAAACAAAAATTCAGAATTAATCTGCTCAGTTGGCTTTTGCACTTCGGATTTGCAAGAGATGGCATATTTTACGTAGTAACAATTTTTGTTGGATTATTAGCTGGACTAACGGCAGTTTCTTTTCATCTGTCGATAGCATGGCTTCAAGAATTTCTTTTTGGCTCTTCTCATTTAACTTCGCAAAGTTCTCTCTCTTGGTTCTTAATTATACTCATTCCTGCTCTTGGTGCATTAATAGCGGCTATCTCACTCCAATACATAGTTCCAGACGCCAGAGGTAGTGGAATTCCACAAACTAAAATTGCCTATGCAGTTCACAACGGTCATATCCCTAAAAAAGTCTGGATTGGAAAATTCTTTATAGGACTAATCAATATAGGCTCTGGTTCTAGTTTAGGAAGAGAAGGACCAACCGTTCAAATATGCTCTGGAATGGCGAGCTGGATTGGAGAGACATTTTCTATGAAAAGGCAGCACATAAAATCTCTCATTCCAGTTGGCGCTGCTGCAGGAATAGCGGCTGCATTCAATACTCCCCTTGCTGCAATCACTTTCACCCTTGAAGAAATCGTTGGAGATTTAAATGCTCGTGTTTTAGGATCTATCGTTTTAGCATCCGTAACTGCAGCAGTAGTTGAAAGATCTATCCTAGGGAATCAACCTGTATTCCTGGTTCCAGAATATTCGCTTGAAAATCCAATGGAACTCTTCATTTATGCCTTAGTTGGGGGTTTTTGTGCATTAGTAGGGACAATCTTTTGCAAGACTCTCTTATATACAAGATCAAAATGGATAAATATTACTGGCTGGAAATCTATTTTACTTACTACTCTAGGAGGATTATGTATAGGGATCATTGGATTACAATTTCCTCAGATTTTTGGTGTAGGATATCCCTTTGTAAACAAAGCGTTATCTGGTAGTTACACATTTTACATTCTATCCATATTGCTAATTTTAAAATTAATAGCAACTTCTATCTCGTACGGCACAGGATCATGCGGGGGAATTTTTGCACCTACTTTATTTTTAGGTGCAATGGCTGGAGGGACAGTTGCTTCTATAATGGAAGTTTTTTTTCCATCTATTATAGGCAATTCTGGAAGTTATGCTCTTGTAGGTATGGGTGCGGCTTTTGCATCAGTTATACGTGCACCGATGACATCGGTACTTATCATTTTCGAACTTACTCAAGACTACAATGTTATTTTAGCTTTGATGATAGCGAATACTATTTCTTTTTCATTATCAAAATATTGGCAACCAGACTCGATTTACGCCTCTCTTTCCCATCAAGATGGAATTGCCCTTCCTAATTACGAAACCGATCACATTTTACACGAGATACATGTGGAAGACGCAATGGTAACAAATGTCAAAACATTATCGAACAAATTAACCATAACAGAGGCAATCGAAGAAACGAGAAATCTAGCATACTCTGGATATCCGATTTTAGACGAAAACAATAAACTAGAAGGAATGATAAGTCGCTATGATTTTAGACAAGCTCAAGCAATACAAAAAGAGGATAACAGAATAACTGAATTTGCAACAACAAAATACGTACTTCACGCTCACCCAGATCAATCTCTTGACTCTGTTATGGCAAAACTTGGATCGAGACGTATCTCCCGCTTGCCAGTCGTTAGTAGAGAAGATCCAACGGAATTGCTTGGCATTATCACATCTGAAGATGTAATATTAGCGTTCGGAAAAGTAAAAATTCAAAGAGATAAGGAACAGAACCAAGGAGTAAAATAATGGCAAAGGAAAAAGTAAAAACATGCATCGTTGGTTTGGGCTGGTGGGGGAATGAACTAGTAAATGCTTCAAAAAAAGTAAATGGAGTGGAAATAGAAGCTTGTTTTGTAAGAACGGAATCTACAAGAAATGAATTTGCAAAGAAACATAATTGCAGACCAATTGGCAGTTGGGAAGGAGTTCTAAATGATACCGAGATAGATGCCATTTTTCTTGCAACACCACATTCCACACATGCAAGTATGATCGTAGATGCTGCAAATGCAAAAAAACATATCTTAGTAGAAAAACCTTTTGTTCTTAACGTAGCAGAAGGAATAACTGCTTTAGATGCGTGTTCAAAGGCTAATGTAAAACTAGCTGTTGGTCACCAAAGACGTTTTCAGCCAGCACACAGGAAATTAAAAGATTGGATTCAATCTGGAAAACTAGGGACTATTGTCCAAGCAGAAGCAAATTTTTCCTATGGATTTGCTTCTACTCTTTCTCCTGATAGTTGGAGATCAAATCCAGATGAAAGTCCTGCAGGCGCTATGACAGGACTAGGAATTCATCAAGTTGACAATCTTCAATATTTTTTAGGACCTGTAAAAAATGTTTTTTCCTATAGCAAGTCTGTAAAACCAGACACAGATCTAGAAGATGTGACCGTAACATTGCTAGAATTCGAGTCAGGCTCATTTGGATATCTCGGCTCTAATATGTTAACTCCAAAAGTTTTTTACGCTATAGTCTACGGAACCGAAGGAAATGCAATCGCTGAAAATGAGGGGACAAGAATTACTCTGTGGGGAAAAGACAATAGCGAATTAGTAGAAGAATTTGAAGTTTCAGGAGATCCAGTAACTGCTCCACTGGTTGCAGAAATATCAGATTTCGCACAATCTATTATTAAAGATTACACTCCTGAGGTAGACGGAGTTGTCGGCTTAAGAAATAGCGCTGTTTTGGAAGCCATCATTCTCTCCTCTAGAGAAAAAAGGATAGTAACTATAGAAGAGCTTTACTAGGAAATGAATGATTTAAATAAATCCAAAATATCTGAAATTAGTATATCTAAAAACAAACATCCCTTTTGGGCAAAAAAATTAATACGTATGGCTCTATGGATCGCCTATTCGGGATATAAGACAAAAGGGATAGAAAACATCCCAGCTAGAGGTTCCTTTATAATTGCTTCCAATCATTTAAGTTATCTTGACCCAATAATATTAAGTGCATTCATCCCTAGAGATTTGTTTTTTTTAGCAAAAAAAGAATTGTTTAGAAATTTTCTTTTTTCTAAGCTTATAACTAAATTTGGAGCTATTCCGATTGAACGCGAAGGATTTTCTAAAAAAAGTCTCGAAAAAGGGAGTGAGATTCTAAGATCTAAAGAATGTTTAGTGATTTTTCCTGAAGGAGGTATCCCAGAAACAAGAAATGAAACTACTTTAAAACCAGGAATTAGCATGTTATCTACTCTAAACAATACTCCTATTTTACCAGTTTCAATAAAAGGTTCAGACTCCCTATTCAATATCAAAACTTTCCTTACAGATAGAACAAGACTCTCATTAAATTTCGGCGACCCTATTATTCCAGATAGCGAAGAAGTGGATTCGAAATCTGAACATCGAGGGAAAATCTTAACGCTTCTAACAAAAACATTATTGAAACTTGAGGAAGAAAATTTATAAAAAATTTAGCACTTTATTGAATTGTAACTACCAAAATCTCATGATAAAACTTTCATTGCCTAAATAAAACTATTTCACTTTAACTTTCGGAGTAAAAAATGCCGATTCATTTTGATTTCAGTAACAGAAAAATAATACTTACAGGGGCAACAGGTGGAATGGGAGTTAGAATTACTGAAGCCTTCTTAGACTCAGGGGCAAAAGTATTTGCCACCGACATCAAACAATCTCTTCTTGATTCCTCTTTGCCTGATACAGAAAACATAAAAAAAGTTGCGTGTGACCTAACCAAAACAGAAGATCTAAGAACAACTATGAAGGACGCACTTACGTGGCTTGGCGGTTGTGACGTACTTTGTAATATTGCTGGGTACATGCCTATAAGACCTCCTTTAGAATTAACAAAAAAAGATTGGGACCCTGTGTTAAGCGTAAATCTTTTGGCTCCTTATTTTTGCATTCAAGAGACAATAGAAGCACTTAAATCTTCTGGAAGCGGAAGGATAATTAGCTTTGCATCTATTGCAGGGAAAATGGGAGGAATTGGACCAAATCTTACCTATTCTGCTGCAAAAGCTGGTCTTCTCGCTATGACATTTAACCTAGCAAGAGAATTAGCAAAAACAGGAGTAACTGTAAATTGCATCATGCCTGGCCCCGCTGACACAGGACTGCATTTTGAATCTCCACCCGGTATGTTAGAAAAAGCTGAACAATCTCATCCAATGGGAAGACTTACCACACCAGAAGATGTATGGTCCTCAGTGCTATACCTTGCAAGCGAAGAATCAGCACACATCAATGGAGAAGGACTCGACGTTAACGGAGGATTCTGGACAGACTAGCAATAAAAAACCAACACGAAACTATGACTACTATCCTAGAGATAGCCTGGAGTTTTCTTGCAATTCATCGGAATTACTATATTTTTGAATTAAAAGTGAAACAACCATAAATATTAGTCCTAAAGAATTAAACCATATCCTACCCCAACCACCCAATTGTTCCCAGAAAAGTAGAAGGGAAGCAATTGACAATAAAACTCGATCTAAAGCAGTCAATTTTCTTATAAACTGCCCTTCTAGAACTGCAGCAGAACATATAAACCCTAAACTAGCTCCTAGCCATACCAACAAAACAGCTGTCCATTCAACAGTCATTTTTGGATTTGGACTATCCATCAAAATAGGAGTATAAGCCATTAGGAGAGGTACAACATAAAGAGGTTTTGCCAACTTCAAAGAAGTAAATCCCGTTCTCATTGGATCACATTTTGCAATTCCCGCGGCAACAAATGCTCCTAACGCAAAGGGTGGTGTTAATGCTGCGTCTTGGCTAAGCCATAAAACGATCATATGAGAAGTCAACATCTTAAGGCCAAGTTCTTGTAACGCAGGACCTGCCAAAATAATGATTAGTATATAACTTGCTGTAATAGTCATCCCCATACCAAGGATATAGCTGGCAAGTGCGACTAGAATAACGGCTAGCCAAATCATATCGTACGAATACGACAAAATAATCAATGTCATTTTTTGTGCTAGGTCAGGGTGTGTAACACCAGTTAATACCAACCCCATCACTCCTGCTGTAGCTCCTATTACAAGAGAATTTTTTGACCCCTGCACGAAAGCCCCAGCTATCCTAGTCATAATTTCTTTGGATTGCTTCTGTCTCAATGCTAGGAGACATGCAATGGCTGTATAAACATAAAGCATATTACCGCCCTTGATTAGACTCGCTAGAAAAACTAAAGCTTGCACCCCTAAAAGATACCAACATTTTTCTCTAATAGTGCTAAAAACAATTGCGGAAACTATTGCCCAAAAACCAGCAAAAAATGGAGAAAATTGCAGGATAAGAAGTCCAATCAAAATGGCAACGGGAACAAGAAGAATTCCATCTTCTCTCATAATCTTCCAAAAATCGGGAAGTTCTTCTTTTTCAAGACCACGCAATCCATGTCGAGTAGCATAAAAATGCACCGACATAAAAACAGAGAGATAGTACAAAAGTGCGGGAACAAGACTAATAAGTGCAATTCTCCAATATGGGGTCTCCGTCATCGCGGCAAGAATAAAAGCAGTTGAGGCCATGATTGGAGGCATTAAATGCCCTCCAATACTTGCGACTGCCTCCGTCGCAGCAGCAAAGGTTGGTCTAAAACCACCTTTTTTCATTAAGGGTATCGTGAAAGTTCCTGTTATAACGATATTAGCAGCACCACTTCCGACAATAGAACCAACAAGTCCACTTGAAACTACGGATGCTTTAGCAGCACCACCTTTATAACGGCCCACCAACGCAAAAGAAAGGTTCACAAAAACATCTCCAACGCGAGTAGCCTCAAGCAGAGCACCAAAAATCATAAAGATGAAAACTACCTGAGCATAAACTCTAGTGATAATTCCATAGATACCTTCTTGACTATACAAATAACTCATTACATATCCGAAGTCATTACCTTTATGTGCAATAATTCCAGGGAACCAGTTCCCAGCCCAGTCATAAAACAGAAAAACGAATGCTACGACGGGCAAAACCATGCCAAGCACGCGTCTACAACATTCCCAAACAAGAACTGCAGCGACAAAACCGAACAAAACATCATTACCCCAGAAACCGGTGTCTACTACGATTCCTGCCCTATCACCCCTTAGTTCATAGAAATATATAAAATCGCAAAGGACAAGAAAAGACAAAACAATGAAGGTCAGATCAACAGAAGAAGGTCTTTGTTTTGGAGAGTTTTCTCTTGCAGGATAAATCATAAAAGTCAGAGCACAAGTGAAAAATATAAAGAGAGGAAGCATGAACTGTTCCCCATATAAGTTCTTACTAAATTCATACATTCCCACTTCAACTAAATATGGAAATTCAAGTGTTCGCAAATCTTGCAACCCAGACCAGGTTCTAGGTCCAAATAGAGTAAAACTACCGTTCACGGCCCCAAACAAAAAATAAACTGCAAAGATAAAACCTAATACTCGAAAAAGCCATAGATAAGCACCACTTAGTTCCCTAGTCTCAGGTAAACCCGCACCCAATACTCCTCTAATTTTTTCAAAAAAAGCACTAATTTGCGACATAGATTTTCTCACAAAAGATATTGAAAAACTTAATGGAAGTATTCAATTTCTTAAATTTAGAGGGAAAAATAATTCCCCCCATAAAAAACTTGGGGGGGGGGAATTATAAAAGTAGTTATTGTATCGCTGCAGGAATCTTATGTCCTTGTTCTTTCCAATATCGAGCAGCACCAGGATGAAGTTTCATCTTGATTGCAGCCATTTGATCTAAGGCAGGCATAATTGTGAAACCAGTATTCCATCCTTTATGAACTTTCAACAAGAAAGATTTCCCTGCTTTAGAATAGTTTAAACGAGTTACTTCATACACCACGTCATTAGGAACATTACAACCAACGATAGTCCATGCTGTATATCCAATAGTTTGAACTGGCTTATCTACACCATCATATGCCCCACCTTCAATAGTAATTGGAAAATAGGCAGGATTCATTTTCAACATTGTTTTTAAAATCTTACCTTCAACAGGCAAAAGAGTGATAGGTTGAGCTGTAGAGAATTTTATAAAAGCAGGTGATGGAACTGGATTTGGAATTGTGAATGCATCTAATCTACCATCTTTAATAGCATCTGCAGCTACATTCCAGTTAAGGTTCTCTTCTCTGACTTTTCCTTTTAGTCCTGCCAACTTAATAATAGTTCTCGTCATAAAGTGAGTACTACTACCTTTTTTAGCATAACTAACTCTTTTTCCTTTTAGATCAGCAACTTTTTTGATTCCCGAACTCTTCTTAACACCAATATGAAATTTAGAAGCAGTAGCTGGTCCAAGACCACAATTGTTTGTGTATTTCTTTTTGAACATTTTCTTCCCGGCAAAAGCCAAGCGAAGAAGTGTAGCAACACCTAAACCAAATTCTGCCTTCCCTGATTCTACTAAACGAATATCTTCAACTGCACCTCTTGTGGTCAAATTATTCATTTCAACTGTTTTAGATTCTTTAGAAATTAAAGCAGCCAATCCACCCCAAATAACATACGCTGCAGCACCTGGACCTGCAGTTGCAACAGCAGTCTTCACCCTTTTAGCAGCATAAACACCCGAAGCGGTGAAACTAAAAGCAAACACCAAAACCAAAACAAGCAAAAACACTTTTCTTCCTAAATTCACAATAATTCCTCCTATAAGATTCAGATCAGTAGCACACCCGTTAAAATTCACAGGCAAAATAAGTACACTTTTTGGTTGGACAAAATGATAGACAATCTTCTATTTAAGATCAACTATAAAAAGAGCACCAATGAATTAAATTTACATACTGAAGAAAGATTAATCCTGTTTTTTCTGTCCAGTCCATCTTTTAAAAATATCATGTTCTAATCCCAGTGCATCCAGAGTCTTCCCCACTACATGATTGATGAGGTCATCCATTTTTTTAGGTTCATGATAAAAACCAGGAGACGCTGGAATGATAGAAACTCCAAGTCTAGAAAGTTTCAACATGTTCTCTAAATGTATCGCTGAAAGTGGCATTTCACGAATAACTAAAATTAATTTCTTATTTTCCTTCAAAAAAACGTCTGCGGAACGACAGATAAGATTATCTCCCGTGCCACATGCTATTTGACCAAGTGTTTTCACCGAACAAGGAATAATAACCATTGCATCCATTCCAGAACTTCCACTTGCTGGAACTGCTCCTATATTCGTATCGGAATGCGTCACAAAAGCATACTTAGAAACGTCTTTATCTGTGAGCTCTGTTTCATGCTTCAACACTCTTAATCCAGCTTTAGAAATAACAAAGTGCGTTTCAACATTAGCGAATGAATCATGGAGAATTTCCATCATTCGTACTCCGTAAATCGAACCAGAAGCTCCTGTCATTCCAACTACAAGTTTCATCAAATATTCCTATGTAAAATTTTTATTATCAGCAATTTAATGGATCAGGAAAATACTAAACTATCTTATTTTTTCTTTCGTATCTCCTCAAAGTCCTTATAGAGAAGAGAATAATCTGTGTCCTTCATGCCAAAACTCATCGCCTTCTTAAGAAATCTCAGAGTTGATTCACCTAAATCTACTTGTGCATTTAAACTTTTTCCTAATTCTACAGCCATACCAACATCTTTATGCAAATTATAAACTCTGGATTTTGCATCCCATTTTCCAGATAAAATATGCAAAGGAAATCTAAATTGACTGGCATAACTTCTCGCATTTGCAACATTGAATATATCAATCATATCCTTGAGACTAATTCCGGCTCTTTCTGCCATTTTCCCACCTTCACAAGTTGAAAGGAAAATTGAATGACAAACCATATTGTGAATTAATTTCATAACATGACCGGAGCCACTTTCACCTAGATAGAATGAATTTTTTGCAAAAAAAGTGAGAACTTTTTTACTTTTGTTAAATGCTTTCCTGTCCCCACCAATCATCAATGTCAAAGTCCCAGTCTTTGCACCAGTGGCACCGCCACTCATTCCTGCATCCAAATATTCCACACCTTTTTTCTTTGCTTTTCTAGCTAGCTTGCTGGACTCTTTAGGATCTGAACTTGTAAGATCGTAAATGATTAGACTTTTACTTGGTTTAGATAGCATAGAACTTCTGCCCGTTAAATACGTCCCTACTTCTACACAACTAGGAACAACGAAAAAAACAACATGACACCTCTCTGACATACTAGTCGGATGCATAACTTCAACATTTTTCTTCTTCACGTAATTCTTATGCAATACCTCATTTGTGTCCCAAACCTTTAAGGAAACACCCTTTTTCATGAAATTATGAGCTACACCACTGCCCATATTACCTAGACCAACAACTCCCACATTAATATCTTTCATTAAGATTGCCCTTCATCTAATTGAATTTAAAATTCTTATTTATTTTTAAAAATTTACATATATCCAAAATGAATTTAAAATACTATAAATTAATTATTGCAAAAAAAAGAATCCTGTAGTATAAGTTACAGTTCCAAATTTTGAAAACTTTGATTGTGGTCCCTCCGCCCGAGTCTATCCAGCTTAAAGGTGGGTAGACCTGGGATCACGATTTTTTTCTAAGAGACGAATCTTA
>JAZAHK010000008.1:0-20344 GCA_036231405.1 Nitrospinota bacterium | reverse complement strand
GGAAAAACCGAAAAAGCTGAAAAGCAATTTCAGAAAATTATACAAAAAAATCCTTTCTCTTTAGATGCTTTGACTGGATTAGGATATGTGTCTTTGAAATTGAAAAAAACTGACAAAGCAAAAAAATACTTCCAAGATGCTTTGAAAACTAATCCTTATTATCCTGATGCTAAACGTGGCATGCAATCGATAAAGGGAAAGAAGTGAAAACACAAAAAAAGAAAAACACTATTTGGAAACTACATGTAAGAGCGCGACTAGACAGTAGCGCCGTTAACGGCACAAATGGGAATGGTGGAGGAATATTGTTTGACACATACACTGCTGCCCTTTTGACATGCAACTCTTCTGCTTGGACTCTTTTAAAACTTCTTTCTTCAGGGTCGACACTACAAAAATTGTCTTTGGCACTAATAAACGAATATGAAGTATCCAAAAAAGACGCAGATCAAGATATTCAAAATTTATTAAAACAACTTGAATACATGGGATTGATAGATAGTGCGAAAGAAGAAAAGTAAAATAAGGGTCGCTGTCTCTGGATTTTCAGGCTTAGACAATCCTGAACCCGGAAATGCAGTAGCAAGAACGCTAAGATATGACTTTGGGAACAGCATAGAAATTGAAGGGTTAACCTACGATGTTTGGTCTTCTGGAGCTTGGCCTTCAGGGTTAATAGACCGACTCCATCTTATGCCACCTCTCTCTTCTGGTGATCAGACTACGTTAAACAGAATTCTCGAAATACACGCCAAACGACCAATAGATGCAATCATTCCGTGTCTTGACCTTGAAGTGGAAACTTACTCCAGACTTTCAAGACAACTTGAAAGAAATGGAATTAAAACATTGCTTCCAAATCAAGAAGATTTGGATGCTGTAAAAAAGATATTTCTACCCTATTTTTGTTACCGAAACGATATTTTAACTCCCAATACGATTCATGTACCCAATATAGCAAACGTACCTTTTTATGCAGATCAAATCGGATACCCACTGATCGTAAAAGGAACCGTCGCAGACTCTAAAAAAGTTCATTCTAGAGAAAGTGTAATTTACGAGGCTTCTCGCTTAAACGCAAAATGGGGAGGTGGGGTTCTTCTTCAACCGTTCATAGAAGGAGACGAGTACGTTGTTGCTGTCGTCTGCCGTCAAGATAATTCAATACTTGGTATGACTCCAGTAAGGAAATTAGGAATCAATGAAAGAGGAAAAGGGGTTGTTGGCTCAGTTATTGAGGACCCTCAATTGGAGAAACATGCACGTACAATAATAAAGAAACTCCACTGGCGTGGACCATTAGAATTGGAATTTATTAGCCAACAACAAGAAGCTGGACGATTCTACCTAATAGAAATAAATTGTAGATTCCCGAATTGGATCGTCGTCTCTGAATTTGCAGGTTGTAACCTACCTGGGCTCCTCCTTCGTGAGATTTTAGAACCACGTCGTCGCAGAATTCCAAAACCAAGAGCAGGCACCGCTTACGTTCGCGATACATACGAATTTTCCCTACCCGCTGATTTGATTGATAAATTTGGACGCTTTGGAGAGATCTCTGCACCACTTTCTAATAATCACAAAAGAATAAAATCTACCAAGAATGGATACAAAATTGCTGTCACAGGAATAAGCTCGTTTGATGTAGTCATGCCTGGTCTTGGTGTAGCTAGGGCGTTACGTAATGAAGCTGAAATAGAAAAACTATATGGCCTAGGATATGGTCCGTACGATTCGGGTGCACACAACCCTTCTCTTTTTGACTCTATTTATAGGCTCCCTGATACAGATAACGAAGCCGATCTCACGAAATGTATAAAACAAATCAAGGAAAATTTAGGTCTTGATGTCATCCTTCCATGTCTAGATCATGAAATAGAAAAATTTATTAGAATAGAAGATAATCTTAAGAAAATAGATGTTAAAATGTTATTACCTTCTTTAAAAACTTACGAAAATCGTTCAAAAAAACATCTGCACAACATGAAGCAAAAAAATTGGACGGCTTTTAGAATTCCTGAAAGTATGATGGTGAATAATGATAGTCAGCTTTCTAGGTCGTTAAAGACTCTTGGCTTTCCTCTTGTTATAAAGGGTATTAATGGAGGATCAGAGAAAGTGTATAACTACCAACACGCTCACGCCGTATGGCTGGAAATGAAAAATAACGGACATGAAGAAATTATAGTGCAAAAATTTATTGCTGGAGATGAATTTACAGTTGCAGGGGTATGTGACCATAATTCTAATTTATTGCAAGTGGTTGGGGTAAAAAAGCTTCTTCAATGTGAAAAGGGAAATACTTGGGGTGCAATAAAAGTATCATTACCTGGTCTAACAGAAAACTTAGCCCCTTATCTTTCAAAACTACAATGGAAAGGCCCCTTTGAACTTGAATTTATAAGAGACATAACAAAAGAGACTTTGAATTTAATCGAAATTAATCCCCGCTTTCCAGCTTGGATTGGGTTTACATCTGATCTCGGTGTAAACTTACCACTAACTACCGTGCTCTCTCTTTTTGGAATAGACACACTTCCAAAAGAACGAAAAGAGGATTTAATTTTTCTACGAACTTGTCATGAATATAAAGTCGAAGCGGAAAGATTTGCTTTATACGCTTCTAGAGGAATTTTACACCATGAGCAATCTTAAGAAGTACGAACCACCATTACTTGAGTACCTTTCTGTAAATTCAATTGGAAAACATCGACTTCTTGAAGTATCAGATCAAATCCGGGAAGCGAATGAGGTCTCTTCTCTCCCAGAACCGTATAACCTCAATCAAATAATTGAAGAATTTGGCTCCCCAGTATTTATTATTTCGGAAAGTACCTTACGATCTCAATTCCGACTCTTTAGAGACACTTTTACAACATCTGAAATAAATACTAAAATAGCATACTCCTATAAAACCAATTATTTACCTGCAGTATGCTCGATTCTTCATGAAGAAGGTGCTCTCGCAGAAGTAGTTTCTGGAATGGAATATTCTCTTGCTAAATCACTTGGAGTATCACCAGAAAATATAATTTTTAACGGGCCTCACAAAACGAATTCAGAATTAGAAATAGCACTTAAAGAAGGGGCCTTAGTTAATATTGACAATTTCGAAGAACTAAACAGGATCATACAAATCGTATCAAAATACAAAAATCCAATTGGAGTTGGGATACGAATCAATTTTTTCTACGATACAAATTCATGGACTAAATTTGGTTTCAATATAGAAAATGGAGACTGCCAAAAAGCATTAGAAATAATTGCATCTAACCCTAAACTTAGACTAGATACTTTACATTTTCATGGGGGAACATATGTAATGGACCCCAACGTATACAAATATGGTGCCGCAAAATTGCTTGCAACAGTAGGAGAGGCAAAGAAACTAGGATTACATCCTAATTCTATTGATCTCGGTGGTGGCTTTCCCTCCGGAAATCAACTCAAACCAGAATTTAATGGGCAACAAAAAATACCAAATCAGAAAATAACCTTTGCACCTTATGCTGAAATAATTTTAAATCAGATCAAAAACGAAAAAAATCTTTTCAAAGAAAAGCCTACTCTTATTCTAGAACCGGGAAGAGCTATTATAGATCCTCCTTGTTTCCTAATTTGCACTGTCATATCAAAAAAAGAAATTCTTAATCAAGGAACTGCGGTCGTAGTGGATGCTGGAGTAAATATACTTCCTACTGCATACTGGTATAACCATAACGTTGAAACACCTCAGGAAACAGAAGAGTTAGTCGAAAATCTTCACCCTGTCCGGATTTACGGGCCACTATGTATGCAAATTGACATTCTAAGAGATCGTGTTCTTCTTCCAGAATTAAAAGTAGGGTCTCCCCTGCTCTTCGCTAATGTGGGAGCGTATTGTCTTACACAATCGATGCAGTTCATTCAGACAAGACCTCCTGTAGTGCTCCTTGGGCCTCAAGGTCCTGAAACGATTCGTAGGAAGGAAATATGGGAGGACGTTTTTGCATTAGATTTTGTACCGAAACGACTACGCCAACCTGGACATGAATTTTAAAAAATCTATCAACGCTATTTTTTCGAGTCTAGCTCAAATTGCGTTCTCTAATAAACCCATCAATGGTCTTTTAATTCTCTTAGCTATTTTCTTTGTTTCTCCATTTGGCGCTGCAGGTGCATTGATCGGCGCATCTATTGCCGTAGAATCCATTAGACCAAAACGCAGATCTAATAACCCTTACTGGTTATTAGGAATTCTTGGTTACAATCCGGCAATACTTGGAATTATTTGGGGAGCCACTCTATCTAGACTTGATTCAAAGAGTTTTCTCTTTTTGCCATCAGTTTTTTTATGCATAGCAATAGATCGATTCACAAGACCCTATTTCGAAAGTCTCAAGATTCCGCCACTTGCATTTTCATCCCTGATTACTGCATGGATCTTCGAGACGATCTTCTTAATGTTCGGAGATTCATTTTGGATAAGTTCTAATTTAATTTCTTTCGGTAATATAGGAGCTATTATCTGTGTATTCCTCGTTGGATTGGTCTTATTTTTGGAAGCACCACTCCCTGCATTATCATCTTTTGTAATTGTTGCTATCTTTTCATCAATGTCAGGACAACTTCTTTTCAACTCTTGGATTGGACCAGTTTCACTTTGGGGATTTACTGTTGCACCTGCATTTTTTTGTTGTTTTGCGATTTTTCTTCCTAATTCTAAAATTGGCGTCCAAACTGGAATTCTTGCAACTATCTCTTCAAGCCTTATTTGGATTGTTTATTATTACTTGAATTTCAAATGGGTACCCGAACCTTTAATGATGCCGTTTATTTTGGGAACGTGGATATCTATACTTATCACGCTAAAAAATAAAGATAAATCGAGACTCTCCTTAAATCCGCTTGTATGGGATGCAGTAAAAAAAATAAAAGAAACCAAAAAATACAAAGGAAAAACTATCGTTCTTTCTGGAGCGGGAATTAGCACAGCTTCTGGAATACCTGATTATGCGTCAGGTATCTGGTTACCACGTGGGGATTCAGTTGCAGAATATGAATATGGCAATTTCTTAACTTCACCTCTCTCTAGAAAAAAATATTGGTCTGCCTGTTCAAATTTCAGAAATATATCCACTAAAGCAACCCCTAATATTTCTCACAATGTCCTAGCAGATTTGGAGAAGAAAGGTTGGATAAATAGTATCGTCACTCAAAACGTGGACGGGCTCCATCAGAAAGCAGGTTCTATAAATGTAATTGAACTGCATGGAAATATCCAAAAAGTCAAGTGTCTAAATTGTCAAAATGAAACAAATTGGCCTCAGAACACTATCTGGGAAAATGCAGAAATGATTTGCGAGATTTGCAATGGATTCTTAAAACCTTCCGTAATCGCAATCGGAGAAAATTTAAATGTCAAAGATTGGGAACAGTCTAAGGAAAAATTCAAAACTTGTGATTCTCTTATAATCATTGGGACGCAATTAAAAATTTCTTCTGCAGTAGAATTAGTCGCAGAAGCGAGAAGAAACAGTGCTAAAATAATTTTCATTAACCCTTCATCGATAGGCATGCCCATCTTCAGTGAAGACACCTATTTACCCTTCACGTCTGAAAAGGTATTGCCCTCCATAAGTCTGCTTCTTGAATAAAAATCCATCCTAATTTATCAGACAGAATCTAGTCTTAAAACTCTAAAATCCTTCACTTCTTCGTTAGATGAATGATAAGAGATATGTATTCCCTGACAGCAAACCTCGCAATCCTCTATGTATTCTTGGATGTTTGATGAAAGATCCAAAAGCATCGAGATTTTTTGTAGGCAATAAGGGCAATGAAAAAAATGCTCAATTTCTTGCAAAGCAAATCCTTAAAACTGTTTGTAAAATTAAAGGCAATAAATATTTTTTAAATCATTCTATTTACCTGCAATCCCAGATGAAATATTTTTTGCCACCCCCAATATAGAAAGCATAAAAGAAAACCAAAAATTAAACATTAAAAAAACGAAATAAATCACCAGAGGATAAGCTAAGCC
The DNA here is from genome assembly GCA_036231405.1 of Nitrospinota bacterium. Taxonomy (GTDB): domain Bacteria; phylum UBA8248; class UBA8248; order UBA8248; family UBA8248; genus UBA3496. Next base: position 14,322 of record JAZAHK010000008.1, on the reverse strand, counting down.
CAGACAGAGAAATGTAAATGCATAACCCAGCATCATAAAATCAGAAAAAGCACTAGAGGATAATAAAAAACGAATAAAAAGAAATGCTGAAGAAACAATTAAAAGCCTAGAGGTCAATTCCTCAAAATACAACATTATCTTTAATGGAAGAGTAAGAATACAGATAGCATCTTCTGCAGACGTATTATCCTTAGATATTTCAACATTAATAAGGTCTGGATTGGCAATGGGAACGGTTGCGAGAAAATGAATAAGAGACAATATCCACAAACCGACTAACAGGAATGGAAGTATATATCCTCCAAAACCAAAATCAGAAGCATATAGGAGGCTCGAATTCGCACTTAGTAGCACAGAAAGAAGAAAAAAGAAAATTCCTCCCAAAATATAAGAAATTGAAAGTAATCTCAAAATCGCATCATCGCTGAGACCTGTTTTATTAGCAGAAATCAAGTTATTACAAGCCCCATGAAACTTCTCTCCTATATAATTGAAAATCAAAAGGATTGGCACAGCAAAAATAAGAGACAGTAAAAAGTATATAAACCCTAATTTAAGAGTATTGAGAAGGAACAATACGATCGTAATTAATATTAAAGGTGCATAGAATTTGTTAAGTTGCAATAGAAGGAAATCACAAACTTTTCCACTTATTTTTTTCCCAATAAATTCTATTGACTTATCTGTGAAACTATTTATACCATCCAGAATTTTCGCGAAGACACCCATAAATTCCTCCAAAATTTGAAGATTTACCAGCACAGAGTTTTCAAGAAATGAATTTAAATTAGGGCAGATAAAGTATAATGGTACATAAAAAAGACGCTTTATTATATTAAAACATCATCTACAGTAACGCTGAATAGTCTCCGTTCCCAAATAGTACCTATCACCGTATTCGTCAATTTCATATACTTCTCTTTCGTAGGTACAAATTTTTCTGTAGCGGTAATAATTCCTGTTATAGGGCCTATGGTGATGAACAAGCATATTCCCAAGAAGTATTCCACCCAAGAGACCAACTACAATCCCATTATTATGACGATAGTGATGATGTCTATGCCTTCTTCCAGCAAAAGCAGAAGTAGTCACTAGGGAAATAGAAAGTAAAAGTATTATCAAAACAAATATTTTCTTCATTTTAAAACCTTTCGGACCTTAGACAAGAAAAGCAGCACAGTAAAGGAGATTCAGATTCAACCAAAATAATATCAAATGGTTTAGATATAAAGCAACACCATTTTATGACTATTAATTGCAATTGTTCTTATAAGATGATGAAACAAAAAGTTTCGAAAAAAAACGCTCGTTTATGCACAATATCTTCGAGTAAATTCAACGTCAGATTTTTGTGTTAAGTATATTATTCCTTCAACAAAGGCAATGATTCCTGGGATAAAGGTCCAAAAAAAGATTAAATATAAGAAGCCCAAACCAACCTTCCCACAATAGAATTTATGTACTCCAAAACCACCTAAAAGAAGAGCTAAAATACCAGCAGTAGTCTTACTTTTGATCATGCCCGAACTAGTGGTAGACATATTCATCCCTCCACATTTAGGACATGTAGGAGCACTCTTATGAATCGCAGAACCGCAATGTCTGCAAAAAACCTCATCGCTAATTACATTTTGAGGCATTTTACTTTGGGAAGAAGGTGCAACGGATTGAATCTCTGTATTTAAATTTGCACCACAATGGGGGCAGGAATCGGCACTATCATGTAGAACTTTCCCGCAAGAAAAACAATACTTTTCGTCACTCCTTCGGTTCTCTTCCATATCATATCCCTTTATACAGTCTGAGCCATTTTATCGTGCCCTAGAAAAAAATTTCTCACAAAGTCAAGCACCCAAAAAAGAAATCGTTCAATTAACGAAAAATAATTTTTTGTGAAACCTATCACACCAACCCTGAAAATATCCAGCATCCAGAAAGTCTTGTATATAGAAAAATAAATATAGCCCGTTAACAATAAATTAAAAATTGAAATAAAAATAGTCAAAAGGATTAAATTAAAATGTCTTCTTTCCAATTTTCCTGTTAGAAAGAGGAAAAGGTTTATTGAACCGATGAACAACCCAATTAAAAATGATGGAGGAATCGGTATCATAGAAAAAATAAGACCTATAAGTACAAATCGGTCTTGATTTTTAACCCAAAATAGAAATTTTTTCTTCAAATCACGTACGAAATCTTCCAGAGCACTAGATGGCATTTTTAAGACCAGAAAATAGGAAAAATTAAAAATAATTTACCAATTGGTCAATCTCTTCCCATCAATATCTTTGAAAGTTCCACAAAGAATTAAGATGAAATCTATGAAAGACCAAATAAATAAACCTCCCAAGGTAAAGAACTGCAAAACACCTGTTCCGACCTTCCCAACGTAAAATCTGTGTACACCCAAAATTCCCAAAAGAAAGTTTAAGACTAATGCAACTAATCTTTTTTTAGGACTAGCTTCACTATTGCCCCCCTCTATTCCTGGTTGAGCCGCACCACATGATGGACAATTTTTCGCGGTACTATGTATTTCAGAACCACAACCTGAACAGTAAATCATTGACATAGGAATACCTCCAAAAAAAATAAAGCTTACTCCAAAACACCATACAATACTTTAAAAGAAATTTCCAAACCAATCTAATTTGGAGCGGGAAAGGAGATTCGAACTCCCGACCCTCACGTTGGCAACGTGATGCTCTACCACTGAGCTATTCCCGCACACAAAATACAGACCCCTAGGAAACTACATATTAAACCTTCTAGTCAAGCCATAAAGCATGAAATTAATCGGTTACAACAGCAATAGCTTGAATTTCAACCATCATTTCAGGTCTCGCAAAAGCACTTACTGTAATAAGAGCACTACCTGGATAACCATCCTGAAAATATTGCTTTCTTAGCTCTGTTAGTTTATCTCCATTTCTAACATCCTTTATAAAAACTGTCATAGTCACAATATCCGACAATTTTCCACCTGCAGTTGCAAGATTCCTCTCTATTTGGCGAAAGGTAGCATGTACTTGTGCTTCAAAATTGCCGTCTAGGGAATTCCCATCCTCGTCCTGCCACATCCCAACTCCTGCTAACCAAATTTGTTTCCCGCCTTGGGTCACAACTGCTGGAGAGAAAGATCTGTTTTCTTGCCACGTACCTTTAAAATATTCACGATTCATTTAACTTCCTTTCAAAGAATCTGAGTTAGTCGTATATATAAGTATCTTATTTCTCCATTTTAAGAACAAACCAAAGTCCTAGCAAAGCAGAAAAACTGTAGAAGAAATAGCTCGCATCGATTCCTACTTCGTTAGCGATTACTCCGCCTATGAGAGGAGAAAGAAAATTCAATCCATGACAAGTATAAATAAACCCTACAGAAGAAGTTAAAACATTTTTGTCTGCAAAATCTGCAGTTGCAGTAAGTATAATAGGACTTACGTGACTAAATGCACCAACTAAAGCAAAAACAGTTAAAAGTTCTATGGTGGATCTAGTAAATGGAATTGCAAAAACCAAGACCCCAGTGATAAAGAAAGGAACCATTAGAGCGAACTTTGCTCCTAACCTATCGTAAAGATAACCCATTATAGGTTTCGTAATTGCACCTAGTATAAAATGTATGGAAATGGCAACCCCAATTAGAGATATGTCAACATTCCTAGAAGCTGCAATGAGAGGGAAGAAACCAACTGTCCCTTTAGTACACATACCTCGAAGCATATATGCAATTGCCAAAATTACTACTTTGTTGTTTCTAAAAACATCCCGCAAAATTACTTTTACTTTTTGATTCTCAACTGACCGTTTATCTACAACGTCAGAGAAGCGATGATAGATTAAAAATAAAAATATAAGAGTAGGAAACACACAAATAACTACAGCGGAACGCCATCCTAAATAAGCAGCAAAAAAAGTAAGGAGAATTGGAAGAATACCCATTCCCACATTCCCACCTAATCCATGAACCGAAATTGCGAACGCGCGATTCTCTTCAAATCTTTTTGCAACCATGGAAGTTCCACATGGATGATAAACTGAGTTCCCTGCACCAGCCAAAAATGTAAGTAATAGCAAAAAATGGAAGCTTGAAACGAGCCCCACACAGAGAAAAGACATAGTAGCTAAGAACATTCCAGCCAAAAGAATTGGTTTTCTTTTCCCAGAAAAATCAGAATAAATAGAAAGAGGATACTGAAATAACATAACGGAAAGGCTAAGAGAACCAATTAACATTCCCGACTGTATAGGAGAAAGACTAAATTCTGCAACAATCATAACCAGAACTGGAACCATCAAGTTAGCGAAACCATCGCTCATTCCATGTGCAGAACTAATCAAACCTAGATCGAAGGTGTCTCTAATTTTCCAATTTCTCAAAACTCTTTTTGTAGTAATATCCTTTGTCAATTCAAGTCTTTCCAAGAGGGAATCATACCGAATCCGTTTGCCTCTTTAACTCCCCTGCAAATAGCTTGACCTACTACATATTTTGCAGCTTCCCCTACTACATCCAACGACTCTTCGAACTTGCCGTAAGAGAGAGCAAAAACAACGTCACCATCTACCGTTGTATAGGAAGGACGTACAGAAAGAATCAATCCATTGGCTGCCATCTGAGAAAGTTTATGCGTTTCGTTTTTATTTAAATTCACATTCGTCGTTACAGCGACCAAAGTAGTATTTTCACCCGAAGTTCCAAATCCTTTTATGGGTCGACCCTTCAATCTCAAATACTCTTCAGTATCAACAAATTCCCTGCTCTTTGCGCTTTTCAAAGGAGAGGCAATTCTTGTATTGGTTGTGTAGTCGTAAACAGAACCATATGCATTCACGACAGCAATTGCTCCAACTGTACCACCCGAAGGAAGAGGACAACTTGCTGTACCTAGTCCCCCTTTCATAGCACCTTTTTTTCCCAGAAGTTTTGCTACAGTAGCACCCGTACCTGCCCCTACACTGCCCTGAGGACCTTCTTTAGAAAAAGATGTTTTACAAGCCAAATAACCCATTCCAGAAGTTGGTCTCACTTTGCCATTTCCAAAATTGAGATCAAAAAGCACACTCGATGCCACTGTTGGAACAGTGTAGTTTCCAGCTTGAAATCCGCTTCCCTCTTCTTCTAAAAATTGCATAACTCCTTCTGACGAGGCCAATCCGTATGCGCTTCCACCCGTCAAAACAACTGCATCAATATTCCCAACAAGATGTTGAACACGTAGTGCATCAATCCCTCTTGTGGCAGTAGCAGTTCCTCTCAATTCACAGGACCCAACAGTTCCTTCAGGACAAAGAATTACACTTACCCCGGTATATGCTTCAAGATCAGAAGCATGACCTAAACGAAATTCTTCTACATCTGTTACACATCCTGAAAATAATCTTTCTTCCAATCGGATCCCTTCTTTCTATAGAGGAATACTTTGAGGCAATGAACCCGTCTCTAAGTAAGTATCTATTACCTGCCTATAATGATCTGATGGTACAGCACCAACGATCAACATTCGGTCATTTGCTACTACAGAAGGAATTCCTGTTATTCCCCTATTAGTTGCGTCAAGAAATTCTCTATTTGCCTTCTCCTGAAGACCATCGCCCTGCATATCGTCATGATATCTATCCATATCTAAACCACTCATTTCGGCAACTTCATGTACAACTTTTTCGTTTGAAATATTCCTGCTTTCAGAAAAAAAAGCGGACAATAGGTTCATATGAAAAATATTCCATATATCCGCGCCTTGAATACGTGCGGCAATCCCAGCTTTCGCAGATGGCATGGAACAGTTCGGAAACTCTTCCTCAGATTCCCAAAGACGGAAATCTCCTGACTCCTCTTGTGTGGTAGCGTTCGTCCATCCTGTAACTCTATATTCGTTGAAAACTGCAGTAGGATCAGGCTGAGGGCGTAACATGAAAACTCGATATTGTATATCGAGTTTATCTCCGTACTCTTTATTTAGATTGTTCAACCGAACGGCTGAATTAAAACACCAAGGTCACAAAAAATCACTATATACCGTGAAAAATATTTTAGAATTGTCCATTTTCATCTCCAAATATGTAAAAACAAAAATCTTCTAATCTTTTAATCTAGCCCAAAGGTAATCGGAACGAAATTTTCCATGAACGGAAGAAAATCGAGTTGGCATAGGTTCAAGTTGCGCTTTTACATGCTGCCCAATCAAAGAGTCTCGAGCATCACAAACTACTCTAATGTAATTATCGGTCAGTCCTGAAAGCAATCCTTCTTTGTTTCTTGATTCAAACAACACTTCTGCCTCTGTTCCTATTTGTGAGGCAACAAATGCGGACCATTTCCTCTGTCCAAGAACTCGGAGTTCATCTGCTCTTCTTTTTTTCTCCTTAGGATCTACGGCAAAATTGATCAGAGAAGAATCTGTCCCTTTCCTCTCAGAATATGGGAAAACGTGAAGATAGGAAATTGGGCTTTCCCTTACCCAATCTAAAGTTTTATTAAAAGCAGAACGAGTTTCTTCAGGGAACCCTACAATAAAATCACCACCAAGACACACTCCACGGATAGAAGAAGAGATTTCATGAAACCTTCTCGTACATCTATCTATTTTATAATTCCGTTTCATAGATTTCAAAACAAAATCATCTCCACTTTGAACAGGGATATGAAAATGTCTACAAAAATAAGGATAAAATTTTCCCTCTTTTTTTTGAAACGTATTCCTAGCAACCACTTTAACTAATTCACGCGTCACTTCCCCTGGTTCTACTGAAGAAAAACGAATCCTTACAAGATCATCCAAATCTAATAGCGCCTCAGAAAGCTTACTTAAGCTTAATCTAGGTCTAAAATCTTTTCCATACGCGCCTAAATGAATCCCTGTAAGTACTATTTCTCTATGGCCATTAGAAGCAAATTGCTTTGCATTATCTAAACAATTCTCCAAACTAAGGGAACGACTTGGACCACGAGCAATAGTCGTGGCACAAAATGAACAAGAAAAATCACACCCATCCTGAACTTTCATAAACGCTCTAGTTTGACTGTCAAAATAAGGGAATGAAGAATCCTCAGCTTTCATCTCCTTCGGAATCTCTCCAACGCATATCTCAGGAAAAGAATTCGAACTAAATTCACGAGATAATTGATTAGGGAGATCTAATTTTTCTGTATTTCCAAGAAGTAAATCAACTTCAGGTATAGACATTGCCTTTACATTTGCTTGAGGAGAACACCCTGCAATAACTACTGACGCACGTTTTTTACCCATTCTCCTAGCCCTTCTGGCAAGTTTCTTAGTTTCTCTGTCTGCTTCAGAAGTCACGGTACATGAATTTACAACATATATGTCTGCCTCTTCATTAAACGGGACCAAATCAAAACCAGCCTGAGAACACTTATGACGCATAGCCTCCCCTTCAGCATGATTTAATTTACAACCAAGACTGACAAGGGCAAGTCGTTTTCTTTTTAATAGTTGTGCCGAATCTTTCAAATTACGATATCCTAGCTATTTTCGATTAAATATTAAGTTACTAATATTTGACTTATTTAAACCAAACTGCAAGTGTGTCACGACTTGACGATCACAATTCGTATTGATAATGTTCTTGGTCTGTTTCATGCCATTGTAAATATACATTTTGATGCAGGCTATTTTATTGTATATAGCCTAGAATCTTGACTTATTTCATAACGAGGAGAAAACTGGCGATGAAGGGTTTTGATTTTGTAGCCCCAAAAACAATAAACGAAGTTTTAAGTACTGCGAAAAAATCAAAAAAAGTAAAATACATTGCTGGTGGTACAAATTTTCTTCCAGAGTTACGCCATCAACATGATGGACCCGCTGATCTTGTGATTGACTTAATGAGGGTAAATGCCTTACGAGGAGTAACCGTTTCTAAAAAAACTACGAGTTTAGGTGCACTTACTACCATCACAGACTTAATTGAAAATAAAGATTTAAATAAAAACGTTCCAATTTTGGCAGCAATGGCCAAAAAGTTTGCTGGGCCTATGATTAGGAACCGCGCTACCATCGCAGGGAATATTGTAGATGGTGGACCCGCTGCAGACGCAATACCACCACTTCTTGCATTAAGAGCCATAGTAAATTTAGCGGGACCAAGAGGGAAAAGAACTGTTCCTCTCGATAAATTTTTATTGGGTTATAGAAAAACTGCTATTAAGAGTGGTGAATTAATAACTCGGATCTCCTTTCCAACACCTCCTAAAAATCACAAATGGGGATACTATAAATTAGCAAGAAGAAATGCTATGGCGATTACCGTAGTAGGTGTCGCCGTCATTCTAGAAACAAGCGGGAAGACGATTAAAAAAGCGTCAATTTCACTAGGTTCTGTGAATGAGTCTCCAATCAGATGTTATGATGCCGAAAAATTGCTAGAGGGAGAGAAAGCAGACTTAAATATAGTACAAGAAGCTTCTGAATTATGTATGGAAATTTCAAGCCCTATAGACGATATCAGAGCTTCTGCAAAATATAGAAAATTAATGTGTGAAGTGCTGCCAAGAAGACTTCTATGTCAAGCACTCAAAATTAAAATGGAAAAATAACTTTTAGAAACTGTGAAAAATATTTTTTAGTTACAAGGAGATCAAAGAATGCCAACAACCGCAAAAAGGACAAAGTCCTCGGCATCTTCTAAAAACAAGAAATCAAAGGCAACTAAGTTCAGACTACCTAAGAAATATCCAATTTCTTTCAATGTGAACGGGGAAAAAGTAGAAACAGAAACATTTGCACATACTAGCCTACTTTATCTACTTCGAGATCTTGGTTTTACAGAAGTGAAAAATGGTTGTGAAGCAGGCGACTGCGGTGCATGCACAATTCTTCTTGATAACGTTGCTGCAAATGCTTGTTGTATTTTAGGTGTGCAAGCTGATAGAAGAGAAATAGAGACTGTAAAAGGAATTGGCACTATAGACAATCTTCATCCAATTCAGGAAAAATTCATAGAACATGGTGCCATCCAGTGCGGTTTCTGCACCCCTGGAATGATTGTTTCTGCGAAAGAGTTACTAGACAAAAACCCCAAACCAACAAGAGACGAAATCAAGGCAGGAATTGCAGGAAACCTATGCCGTTGTACAGGATACGTAAAAATCATAGATGCGATTGAGGCTGCATCTAAAAGAAAACCATCAAAGAAGGGCAAATGAACTTGACTACAAATTCAACTAAGGGAATAAAAAGAAAAAAGAAGAAAACTTCAAATTTTCCAAACGTTCAATCCGTAGAACATTCTCTCAAAAAACTTGACTATATAGCAGATAAAACTTTATCCACTACACTTTTTTTGTCTTCACAACTCCAAAAACCTCTTTTCTTAGAAGGAGAGGCTGGGGTTGGAAAAACCGAACTTGCGAAAGTACTCGCTGCCTCATTAGACACAGAACTCATTCGCCTACAATGTTATGAAGGGCTAGATTCAAATTCTGCTCTCTATGAATGGAATTATGCAAAACAATTGCTTCATATAAAAATGGAAGAAGGACAGGAGAACTCTTCCTCACAAAAAGTAGAAAGAGACATCTTCAGTCAAGATTATTTGATAGAACGCCCTCTTCTAAGAGCTTTAATTAAATCTAAAGAAAAACCGGTCGTGCTTCTTATAGACGAAATAGACAGATCCGATGAAGAGTTCGAAGCCTTTTTACTAGAGATTCTATCTGATTTTCAGATAACGATTCCAGAGATGGGAACTATAAAAGCAGAAAACAAACCTCTCGTCATTTTAACAAGTAATAGAACACGCGAAATTCATGACGCCTTAAAAAGAAGATGTTTATATCTTTGGGTAGACTATCCATCTTTTGATAAAGAAGTAGAAATTATTTCCACAAAAGTACCTGAAATATCTACTAGTTTAGCTGAACAAATCACGAGATTCATGGGACAGGCCCGTCAAATGGATTTTTATAAAAGACCCGGTGTTGCAGAAACTTTAGACTGGGCACAAGCTCTACTAGCATTAGAAAAAACACAATTAGATGAAATAGCCGTTACAGAAACAATCGGATGTATACTCAAATATCAAGATGACATCAAACGTATCAATGAAGAAGAAGGCGGTCTAGAGAGAATGGTATCGTTATCTCAATCTTCATCAGATAGTTAATTTATGCCCGTAATAAAACCAGTTATTACAGGTTCACTAAAAAAAAGACGAATACGAATTCCCGGAAAAGGTTTTCGAGGTGAGGTAGTAGGATTCTGTAGAGTCCTACGAAGAAGTGGCATGAAAATAACTTCCGGTCACATCATAGATCTATTCAGAAGCTTAGATAATCTTGACATAACCAGCATAGAAGATGTCTACATTGCAAGCAAATCAAATCTCATTGCCAGCCAAGATGAATCTGCAATTTTTGAGGCAATTTTTCGACAGTACTGGTTTGACGAAAAAGGAAACTCAAACTCAGATGCAGAATCTGCTGAAGTTGATTCACAGTTTGAAGATGAAGGAGAAGGAGATTCTGGTGAAGGTTCCAGTCAAGGAGAAGAAGGCGACGCAGAAGCTGAGGGTCAAAGCAACGAAAACCCAGGACTCCCACAAGAAGATGACTCCGAAGAAGGAGGAGAACCTGGAGAGGCTGGGGAAGAAGATGATGGCATTGCATCCTATAGCCCTTCAGAAACATTATCCAATAAAGATTTCTCATCACTCGAAATAAATCAAATCGCACAACTTAGAAGACTCATCGCACAATTGATCCCAAAGCTTGCTACAAAAATAAGCAGACGCAGAAAACCTGATATGAGAGCAAGTGAAGTTGACATGAGAAGAAGTGTAAAGAAAAGTGTACGAACAGGTGGTGAAGTCTTGCAATTGTATCGAAAAAAAAGAAAAGTCCAAAAAACACAAATCATTTTAATTTGTGATGTTTCAGGTTCTATGGATAGTTACAGTCAATTTCTTATTCAATTTTTGTATAGTTTACAAAGTGAAATAAAGTCTTTGAGAACTTTTGTTTTTAGCACAAGACTATCAGATGCAACCCCTTATCTTCGACATAAGGATGTGAATCAAGCTTTAAAACGTCTTGCTCTTGAAGTACATGACTGGAGCGGCGGAACACAAATAGGAAACTGTCTTAAAACATTTAATTTTGAATATGGTCGAACAATTTTAAATAGCAGAACAATTGCCATCATTATTTCAGACGGTTGGGACCGAGGCGATACAGATCTGCTGTCAGAAGAGATGGATCGTCTGAGAAAAAAATGTCATAAATTAATTTGGCTTAACCCACTTCTTGGCAGTCCAGGATATAGACCAATTGACCGCGGCATGAGAACTGCTCTACCCTACTGTGATGAATTTATGTCAGCACACAATCTTGATAGTCTTATAGTGATGACAAATAAAATTGCACAAATTTAAAAAAAGATAACAAATCATGGCAAAATTATTAATTTACACTGCAGATGAATCACTCGGAGATGCTCTAGAAAGAGCATTACGCAGAGAAGGTCATTTTTGCAGCACAGTGGTGGAAGAGGAATCTGCTCTTTCTGGCATTAAAACTCACGGCCTTTCTCTTGTTCTTCTTGATGACGCTCCTGCTCTGCCTAAAGTTTCTGAAATCAGAAAATGGACTACACTTCCAATCCTTCTTTTATCTGAAACTGGACGTCTCTCCAATATAGGAACTCCTTTTGAGCCCGATGATATTATTACAAAACCTATCCGTGAAGAGGAATTAATCCTACGTGTCAAAAATCTTTGTATACAAAAAGACCACGAACTGAACAATCCCATAGAAAATGGTTATAATAATGAAGGGTTGACGGTAGATGAAGACCGATATGAGATTAGATTAGATGGAGAAATTGTTGATTTAACTTTCCGAGAATTTGAACTTTTAAAACATTTGATTCAAAATCCCGAAAGAGTATTCGATAGAGAACAACTTTTGAATCTGGTATGGGGATTTGATTATTTTGGTGGTCCTAGGACTGTCGATGTGCATGTGAGAAGGATACGTTCGAAGATAGAGGCAAAAGGAAAAAATTATATTAAAACCATCAGAAATGTTGGGTATAAATTTATAAAAGATGAAGAGGGATAAAACCTTCTGAGATTAAATACCTAAAATAAAAGTGGGAGCAACTGTGAACAATAAAGATGCTAATCTAGATAGAGAATTTGTTCTTAAACAAGCCAGGGAATTGGAGGTAAGATTTATACGTTTGTGGTTTACGGACATTCTCGGTTTTCTTAAAAGTTTTGCTATCACAAAAGAAGAACTTGAAACTGCGCTATATGATGGACATCTTTTTGACGGTTCATCCATCGAAGGATTTAGTCGTATTGAAGAAAGCGACATGTTCGCACATCCAGATCCCACGACTTTCTGTGTACTACCTTGGCGCCCAAAAGATGGTGGGACAGTAGCGAGGATGTTCTGCGACATCAGATTACCGGATGGCACCTCTTACGACGGAGATCCTAGAAACGTTCTTCGGAAAACTCTTCAGAAGGCAAACGAAAAAGGCTACACATTTTATACTGGTATGGAATTCGAACATTACTATTTTAAATCTTCTGAATTGCCATTAGAACCACTTGATAAAGGTGGATACTTTGATCTTACCCCTCTTGATGTCGCTAGTGATATTCGGAGAGAGACGGTTATTACTCTTGAGAAAATGGGAATAGGAGTGGAATACAGTCACCATGAAGTGGGTCCAAGTCAGCACGAAATCGATCTCAGATACAGCGATGCTCTTGCCATGGCAGACAATGCAATGACTTATCGTCTTGTTGTGAAAGAAGTTGGATTAAGACATAACGTTTACGCAACTTTTATGCCAAAACCCCTAAGTGATTCTAACGGCAATGGAATGCATACCCATCTATCTCTTTTCAAGGGTTCACAGAATATTTTCTTCGATGAAAACAAAAAAGATGGACTATCAGATGTTTGCCAATCTTTTATTGCTGGATTGCTAAAACATACTCCCGAAATGACGTTAATTTTTAATCAATGGTTGAATAGTTATAAGAGACTGGTTCCTGGCTTTGAGGCCCCAATCTATGTTTCTTGGGCTCATAAAAACAGAAGTGACCTAATACGAATCCCCAGCATACGAAAAGGAAGAGATTCTGATACCAGAATTGAAATTCGTTCTCCTGACTCCGCATGTAACCCTTATCTTTCCTTTGCATGTATGTTAGCTGCAGGTCTTGAAGGTATTGAAAAGAATTATGATCCGGTAGATGCTGTGGAAGAAAACGTACACGAACTAACTGATGAAGATCGTGGATCAAGAGGGATAGCCACCCTGCCCTCTGATTTGAACGAGGCAATCAAACTAGCTGAAGATAGCGAACTTATGAAGAAAACTTTCGGAGAAGAACTGCACTCCAAGATTATAGGCAATAAAAAGCTTGAATGGGAGCGATCAAGAAGGCAGGTAACGGATTTTGAGCTAGATAATTATCTCACTATTCTCTAAAACCTTCCAAGTCCGCATTACTCAAATCGCATCTTGGACACGTTTGAGAACTTTTAAATCTCGCCAGATCTTCTGCATCATAGGCAAATACATTTATGTGGAAAATTATTGAAAACGAAAAGACAACTAAGAAGCGGATGATAACGCTACTATAAATCTTGATCATGTCTCCTCCAAAACAACGATATGAATTTATTTATTTTTCTTGCGTATTACTCATCCAATCCAGATATTCCTTGTTTCCTTTATCTAAAGCAAAAGAAATCACCTCAGGGGTGTCATAACTATGTAATTGGAGAACCTTTTTTTCTATGGTCTCCAGTTCACTGGAACTTCCTTTAATGACAAGTAAAAGTTCATCATCTATATTCAATTTTCCGTCCCATTTATACACACTCTGCACAGAAGGAATGATATTAACACATGCCGCCAGATCTCTTTCTACTAAAGCGCGCGCAATGCTTTCACCCTCTTCCTTTGTGGGAACAGTTACGAAAACGACGGAGAAATTATCAGCTTTTTCCAATTATCATATCCATTTATAAAAATTTAATTTTAGAATATCACATCTCTACCAACGGAATAAGGATCTTTTTTTCTATCAAGAATCAAATTTATGTCATTTTCATCTAAATGAGTTTCTACACTTTCAAATAGTTTCTCGGCAGCTACTTCTTTGCATATTTCCAAAAGAATATTTTCTATTTTCTTTTTTTCTTTATTTAATTTTATTTCTAGATTATTATTCATAAAGTTTTGATATTGTTGTATTTTATCAATAACAATATCAATGCCAATTCCTTCAAGTGCCTGTGCTTTCAGAACTGGAGGAATCCATGCTTCTTTT
>JAZAHK010000007.1:0-5954 GCA_036231405.1 Nitrospinota bacterium | reverse complement strand
GAATACTGAAAGGACTCCATCAGCAAATGGAGTTTTACTTGCCAATTGTGGAAAGATATCTCGAGGTTTTTCTTTCCCTAGTTCTACTTCACGAGTGCGGTATGGTTCGATGTCCTTTTCTTTGCACACAACGTATGTGTTCTTTTTAGGAGCATCTTCTTCCTCTTTTTTGTTAGATAGTTCAGTGAAGAGAGTCATTACACGTGAGATGAGAATAAGTAAATTGCTTACACCATCATACTTATATTTTTTCAAAGGGGCAAGTTTGGTACATCCCTTTTCTTTGAAGAATCGTGTTAAGTCTTGCACAAGTTTCTTGGATTCAGTTCCTGAATCATCATCTGAGCTGATGATACGTTCCATTTCTTGACAGATTGCCTCATAGTCTTTCAAATGAAGCATTTCCCAAAGACTCTTCCCTAACATATCCTCGTCTTGCTCAATTTTTGTGCATACACCAGCAAGGATAAAAACATCAGTGTTACTTTTACGTTTAATCATATTGGAAACGAATGTTAGAAGGAACATTTCTTTATCTTTATCGGTTTCTATTTTTTCCTCCTTTTTTTTCATATAGTTTTCTAACGATGCATTATTTACAGAATAAATCGAGTAGTAAATCTTCCATAAAATCAGTTTTACATCTTCCCAGAATCCACTGAAATACAATTCATACACCCAAAACAAAGCAGCATCTTTGTCTTTCTGTAACAGAGAACCGATGATAGCGATCTCGACGTCGTCTTTAGAATACAAGTAGCGCGTAAAAGTTACCATGATATAATTGTTGTTATTGTTTGCGTTTAAATTGAAACAAAGTATTAGATTTATTTCATTTTTATTTGGGAAATGTTATTTTGTTTAGATAGTATATATGGGAGAAAAGTGGTTCCAGTTTGTCGCACGCATTAAGAAAGAAGGAAATCATGATTCGTTAGCATCTGCCATGAAGGAGGCAAGCAAACGCAAGCATGAATGGAGCGGTAACAAGGACAAAAGTGGTCCTGTTGTCAAGAAATCCAAAAAGAGCAAGAAAATGAGAAAGAAGTCTTCCAAGAAGAAATCTTCCAAGAAAAAGACAAGAAAGAATAAGAAGAGTAGGGGCAAGAAGTCCAAAAAATAAGCACTTAAATAAAAATATTATATTACATACATGCTAGATGATTGTATCTTTAGCATGTATTAGATTAACCAAAACGATCCAACTCCATTAGTATATCTTGAAAGGATGGGCGCTGTTTGAGAGACGCTAATTTACATCGATTAATTAAAAAGATTAATTTGTCAGGAATCAGTTCAAACCCATCTTGTGAAACTATCTCAGACAAAGCACAACCAAGACCAAATACCATTCGTTTCTCTGTATTTTTTTCTAACAAACCAAGAATAAAAGAACAGGGTTTATTAATCAAGAAAGAAAATTCCTCTGCCAGTAAATCCTCATCATGTTTAAATACTTGTGAACTTTGATTTTGAGCTTTAAAAAAACGTTTTATACATGCACGTATCATTGAATCTGATAATCTCATTCTACTGGTGATACTTCGTTTATGACCAGCTATTAGCATACTATGTTCCAATATATACAATTCAAGCGGTAAATATTTTTCAGGAACGTTCATTGGTTTATAGCATATATCATCGAAATCATAAAAGACAGGCGTTTCATTAGGAAGAAACCCAATGCTTGAATAATTGACTTGGGTTATTTTATGTTGATTGAGAAGGTCCAAACCAATAATCAAGTGTCGAAACATAGAAATAAAATGCAAAATTTTGTCGTTACCAGACCTAGACGAAAAGAATTCAGATAAAGGTTGAAGTTCTTGTCTATACACCAATTTGTGTGTGTCTGTTCCTAGTATAGGTTCTGAATGTAAAATAGGAGAAAAAAAAAGAAAACTTTGCGATATAGATTTAACTTTTTCATGAACATCATATTGGCTACGAGCACAATGACGAGTAAATATTGAAATATCTGCTAGTTATTTTACAATTTTTGGTTCCCTTGTGTGATTTTCAGAGTCATTACTTTGACATTTGAAAGAATATTGAAAACTATTTTGAGTTAATTTTGGATTCATTTGTTTAACTAAAAAGAAAAGTATCTTTTTATTATCTTTACAGATTACAATCAATCAATTACATCTTGAGTTTCAACACGCGTATCTTCCTTTTCATCAGGGAAATCGACCGATTTATCTTGCTCCTCATCGGGAGTTTGAGATTTCTTGCTATGAACGAAATAGCGGTTCTTGTAGGTTTTCTTTATTTTCTCGCGCACACTCTCTGCGCTAGTTACTCCTTTTCCTTCTAGATAAGTTGAACATTCATCAACAGATTCCTTGGAACTCTCGCAGAATTCGGCAAACCCAATAGAGGGTTTAAAGTCTTCACGACCAATGTTATTCAGAATATGTCTATCAATTTCAAGTAGAATTGACTTATCTAAGGAAACATACTTCTTCCTCTCGACTGGTGCCTTTTTTGCAGTGCTCTTTTTTCGAAAGTAATATCTTGAACTTTTATACATCTTATCTTGAATGTTACCTTGATACCCTAGACTCTTGAGTCTAGTATCCTCTTCCTCTACAATACTTTGGTTTTCATCAAGCCACTTCTTCCACTCGTCCTTATAAGTTTCTCTATCCACCATCTCATTTTGTTTGGAGAATGCACCTAGCTTTTCAACTAGAGACTCTGAGAATTCAAATCTGAAAATTTTAGAAGCTTCCATTTTACTATGCTTTTTTATTTTTACTACATAGGCATAGTCACGATAACTTATTTCATTTTTTTTATAAATACTAACCAAATAATAATCAAATATCTGATATGTATACAAATAATACAACTAATGCCTGTAAAGACCTTTACACTATTTTCTCAGCCGTATTTAGACCGCATAAACCAATGTTACCTTGATTTAATTACCTTGAACAATATGCCGATGGGGCCACTCAAAGATTTGGTTGTCAGTGTGCGTCTTCCACCACTTAGTGAATTCAAACAGGAGGGTCCCTGTTCTCGAACTCAAATGTGTGTTTTGGGATTACGATCACCATATCGGTGTGGTCTTATGACCATTGACGAGCTACCAGAGTTGATGTCCTATCTAGTAGAAAACAATTATTCACCAAACAAAAGTATTACCAAAATCCTGCAAAAAAATGACACAGGCGGAAAACAAACACTAACATTTGTAACTTTTGATGGTTAATAAAAACAAATAAAAATGATGCAAAGAATACTCTCTTCATCATTTATAATAAAATGGAAAAATCTTCAACTCATATTAAACCTGCTGCAATTAAGAAACCAGTTAGTGAGACTGCTGATGATGATATACAGCAATATCTATCCGAGCTTTCAGAAATTCATAAAGATGCTGTAAAAATAGCAGAGGAACATCTTGGTAGTTCATTTGATATAATTAAAAGTAACGGGTTCAGGGCATGGTTAGCCAGGAAGAAGGAGTCTGCGAGTTCCTCCTAATTGCCCATTCCGAAAACGTTTAATAGTTTGATTTGTTCTGTAAAGAATTTTATCTCGCTGGTTGCGAGATTTTTTTCCTCCACGTTGAGCTAATTGATTTACTTGATTGTTTACATTCTGTGTCATTTGGTTTTGCATTTCCTGCATATTGGGTGCGGTTGGAATTTGTGGCATTTGCGGCATTTGCGGCATTTGCTGCATATTAGGAACGTTAGGCATTTGAGACATTTGTGGAACTTGTGGCATATTAGGAGCAGTAGGTATTTGTGGCACAGACACTGCAGGTCCCTGTTGATTTCCAAGACCAGGCACTTTGTTTAATTGCTGCATAGCCGAAGCGGGCAAGACTTCTCCTAGCGATGTTGGTGCGGTAGGTAGATCTGGAAGCTTATCAACAATTTCTCTTGGCACACCATTTTGTAACATTTCAAATTTTGTATTTGCAACATCTTCAGCTATTTTATTCACAGCATTAGCTACGTTCCTTACTCCTGCAATTGCTTTATCAACCATAACAAATACCGAAAGTGCGTTTCCTATTCCAGGAACAGCTTTAACTCCATTCTCTGCTACACTTAGACCTTTCATGGTCATATCTGAAACAATCTTGTTTGCTACATCATCTATTTTTTGTCTAAGTCTTTCTTCAATAAAACTAACTTCAGGTGGAATTGAGTTAAGAAAATAATCTTCAACTCTTCTTGTCACTTGACTATTAAGAATATAAGATACCTTAGTAGCAATGGTGTTCTTGATCCAATACATAATGCCACCAATAGGCTTAAAGTCTTTGTTTGAGTCGACTCCGGGAGCTCCTCCACGAATTTTTTTCCTTCGATTGTGTTGTGACTTTTTCTTTTTTACATGCATTTTCTTTCTAGACCCTTTGCGGGAACCAGATTTTGTTATTTTGGCCATACTCTGTTATATTATAATAAGGTTTTTTTGAATTCAGCAAAGGACATTTTATGGCGGTCGTTAATATCTTTTTTGGGTTTTTTTAAAAAAAGCATATTGGCTATCTTTCCTTGGCATGAATATCGGTTTGACTTTTCCACAACAATAGCAGGTTTTTTATTATTGAAATTATTCGTTTCTTTAACACCTACTGCACTTGGACCAGATTGTTGTTGATTATAACTCTTGAATTTGGCAAAGACCTTTCCACTAGGTTCACGAATAGCTGTTATTTCTTTTTCTACTTTTTTTTCTTGTTTATCTTCATTTTCTGTTTTTTTCTCTGTTTCTTCTTCCATCGTTTTTTGCTCTTCTAATTCAACATCAACAACTAAATGCTTGCAATGATAGCTTAGAGCAAATTTTCTACTGACTACTTCTAAAAAACGAAAAGGGATTATATGATCAGCATAATACACAAATGTTTCTCTCTTAGAGTCGTAGCTCATAAAAACGTTTCCAAGAGGTGTATGTTCAACTACGTAAGTAGATTCCCACGATTTATTATCTTCATTTTCAGGTTCTGAATCGGACATATTTCTAAATTCAATTTTATATTTATCGTCGTACACTTCTTCTCTCTTTATTTGTTTGTCTTCTTCTATTTCATCTTCTTCATCATCATCGATTTCAATATTCTTCTTTTGAGGAATACCTAAAATATAAGCTACAAATTTACTGGGATCAAACCATAAAATGCTAATGTCGACATCAGTTGATACAGCAAACAATGCCGAAAAAAACGTTAAAAAAATAACATATATGATTTCCATTAAAGATAATTGTATGTTAAGTCTTTTTTTTATTTTTAAAGTTTTTCTTTATTATTTACTAGCGCCGAAAAATGCATTAATCTGAGATTGCTTGACTTGTTCTGTCTTTGGAGTCTTTTCTGGAATGCTGGTTTCTCCTCGTAATTCACTTTCACGTAGCGCAAACAATTTTTCCACGTCTCTTTTCAAATCAGGAACATTGATCAGTTCATATGTTTCGTCTTCACAATTAGGATGAATGCGCACAAGGCGAAGACAAGTTACTTTCTTATTGTATTTTCTTTCTAATATCGCCTTATAGGTGTTAAGTTGTAGTGAATAATGCCAGAAATTTGAATCGGGCATGTAATTTATACATTCTGTTTCTGCATATTTATTAAATGAATTGACTGGAGAAATTCCTTTACTGCGTTTCCAATCATAAATAGTTAGAGTTCCATCAGGATTTTCATAAACCATATCTATGGAGCCAGACAATTTTAAATCCTCGTCGTAAATCAACCATTCAGTTCTATATGGTTTAAAATTCTGGAATTCTTTTACAAATTTCAGGAAATATTTCCATTCAAGAGTTTCCTCTTTCTCTTCGTCTTTTGTAGTTTCATAATGTTTTAATAAATCTTCCTGAGAATAAGGGTAGGCAATTTCGTCATTGTTCATAAAACACTCTATCTGAAAATGCATTTCGGTTCCTGCTCCGCTTACGCTTTTTGCATTAAATTCCCATTG
>JAZAHK010000006.1:0-247998 GCA_036231405.1 Nitrospinota bacterium | reverse complement strand
TACTACTAATAATATATATACAAATAAGTAAATAACTTATATTGGGGATAAACCTGAAAATAAAAAATATTAAACTCGTAAATTTTAGAAGTTATAAATCTACAGAAATAGAATTTCATCCAAAACTAAATTATATCTATGGAAAAAACGGTTCAGGTAAAACGAACCTTATAGAGTCTGTTTATTTTTTAGCTAACCTTAATTCTTTTAGGACAAGAAAAAGGGTTAATTTATTAAAAAGCGGAAGTGGAAGTATGTATGTAGGAGGAAATTTTTGTAATGACGACGATGAAAAAAACATCAAACTAGAAGCCGCATATCATGAAAAAAAAAGAGTTTATAAATTAAACGGAAAAACAGAACTTAATTTAGTGAACTATTTACAATCCGTACATACAACTGTTTTTTACCCAGACAGCTTACGAACTGTAAAAGACGGCCCTTCGTTTAGAAGAAATTTTTTTGACAGGGCAATATCAGCAACGGACGCATCTTATTTATTAGAAAGCAAAGAATATATAAGACTACTAAAAGAGAGAAATAGAATTCTGAAAAACGACTTAGATCATAATTTATTACATGTTTGGAACCAACGCTTTTTCGAGTACGCATCAAAAATATCTTCTAAAAGATTAGTTTTCCTTAAACTTTTAAAAGAAAAGATAAAACCCTTGAGAGAGAATCTCAATATAAACAAAAAAATCAACATTATATATTCAAAAAAATATATAAAGACAAAAGAAGAAGAGATTTTCGAGGAAATTAAAAAGGAACACAAAACAAAAACAACGGAGGAAAAAATAAAAAAACAGACCTGCTTGGGTCCACATTTAGACGATTTTATTGTATATTTCAATGGAAAGAATGCCAAAGAGAATGCCTCTCAAGGAGAACAGAGGCTACTTATAATTTTGGTTTTATTGGCAGCCTCGGAAGTTTGTAGAGAGTTTACCGGAGAAAATTCCATTTACCTTTTTGATGATATGAGTTCCGAACTAGATCGAGAAAAAAGACAAAGTGTGGTAGAATATCTAATGTCTGGTAATTCACAAGTTTTTATTACCACAACAGAGAAACCAGAGACAAAAAACCCGCCCCAAACTTACTCCTTGTTTGATTTAGACTCAAAGACAGGAGTGCTTCGTTAACCCCCCATTTTTTAGGATAGATTAATGGCCTCACCAAAACAAAAGATTTCAAGAACAAAGTATCAAGCAGACGATATTAAAGTTCTAGAAGGATTAGAAGCTGTACGCAAAAGACCAGCGATGTATATCGGAACTACTGGGTCCCCTGGGTTACATCATTTGGTTTATGAGGTTGTTGATAATAGCGTAGACGAAGCTATGGCTGGTTTTTGTTCCTTTATACATGTTTATATAAACTCAGATGATTCCATCACGGTCGAAGATAATGGCAGGGGGATACCTATAGACAAACACCCCACGGAAAAAATTTCTGCTGCAGAAGTTGTTTTAACTAAATTACATGCGGGTGGAAAATTTGAAAATAATGTTTACAAGGTTTCGGGAGGATTGCACGGGGTTGGAGTCTCTTGTGTAAATGCTCTTTCAGAAAGCTTAATAGCAGAAATAAAAAGGGGGGGAGGTGTATATCAACTTTCTTTTAAAAAAGGTTTGCCTGAAAGAAAAATAAAGAAAATTGGAAACTCAAAAAAAACTGGAACAATAATAACTTTTAAACCAGATCCTGAAATTTTTGAAACAGTTGAATA
The DNA here is from genome assembly GCA_036231405.1 of Nitrospinota bacterium. Classification (GTDB taxonomy): domain Bacteria; phylum UBA8248; class UBA8248; order UBA8248; family UBA8248; genus UBA3496. The sequence continues at coordinate 246,263 of JAZAHK010000006.1, read as the reverse complement.
TAGTTTTAGTATTTTGTCTGCCAGATTAAAGGAACTTGCTTATTTAAATAGCGGCTTAAAAATAGTTTTAGAGGATAGGAGAGAAGGAAAAAAAGAAGAGTATTTTTATAAAGGCGGAATTGTTTCGTATGTTGAGCATTTAAATTCCTCTAGAGAAGTTGTCCACAAAAAACCTATATATGTTGTTTCTAAAAAAGACGGAACAATTATAGAGACATCTTTACAGTACCATGACGGGTACAACGAAACTTTATTCTCTTTCGCAAACAACATTAATACTAACGAGGGTGGTACTCATTTAATAGGTTTTAGGAGTGCTTTGACAAGGACTATTAATAAATATGCGAAAGAAAATAACTTATTAAAAAACTCACCCGCACCTAGTGGTGATGATGTGAGAGAAGGACTCACTGCTATTTTAAGTGTGAAATTGGCAGATCCTCAATTTGAAGGGCAGACGAAGGGAAAGTTGGGAAATTCAGAGATGAAGGGTCTTGTGGAACAGGCTCTTAATGAGGGTCTTTCGAGTTTTTTTGAAGAAAATCCTAGTGTAGCGAAAAGGGTTGTAGAAAAATCCATTCAAGCATCGATAGCAAGAGAGGCCGCAAGAAAAGCTAGAGACTTAACTAGAAGAAAAAGTGCCCTAGAGAGTGGTTCACTACCAGGGAAACTAGCAGATTGTTCTGAGAAGGACCCGGAAGTTTGTGAACTTTATTTAGTGGAAGGTGACTCTGCAGGCGGTTCTGCTAAGCAAGGAAGGGACAGGGCCTACCAGGCAATTCTTCCTTTAAAGGGTAAGATTTTAAATGTTGAAAAAGCCCGATTAGATAAAATGTTAAACCATGAAGAAATAAGACACATTATCACCGCAATAGGGACTGGTATAGGGGAAGAGGATTTTGATATCACGAAACTGAGATATAACAAAATTGTTATTATGACCGATGCTGATGTAGATGGTTCCCATATACGAAGTCTTTTACTTACGTTTTTCTTTAAGCATATGAGAGCACTGATAACAAATGGGCATTTATACATAGCACAACCCCCTTTGTATAAGGTTAAACGTGGAAGAAAAGAATTATATCTAAACGACGAAAAAATGTTCGATGAATTTATACTTTCTTCTGCGATTGAAGACGCAGATCTGCTTATACAAAATGGAATGAACGGCGATCATAAAAAAACTATAAGAAAGTCTAAGAATTCTTCTAACGGGAAACAGACAAGTTTAGACAAAAAGAAACTGCACACTTTGCTAATAAAGCTTTCAGAAGCAGAAGAAGCCATGGGAATATATTTGAGGCAAGGAATGGATATAAGAGTTATAGATTTTATTGCAAGAGAATTAATTGCAGAAAAACCGGAGATGCAAGCTTCAGATTTACATAACAAAAAGGGTTTAGAAAAAACAAAAAAGAAAATTTTAAGTTTTCTGTTGAACGAATTCGGTGATGAAAGAAAACCAGAAGCTATTGTGGAAAAAGACGAAGAAGGTAACGAGAAAGGAGTAATACTACGAACTAGGGTCTCAGATAGGGAGCTAACAACAAAAATAGAACCCTTAACTATTGAAAGTAAGAATTTCAAGAGGGTTCTTGATGCATATATTAATTTAACAGAGCTGGGAATAGGACCGTTTGAAATAAAAAATGGTGAATCTAAAATAGAAATAAAAGAAAACACAGAGATCTTGGAAGGATTTCGATCCTTAGGTAAAAAGGGATTGAGCATACAAAGATATAAGGGTTTGGGTGAAATGAATCCAGATCAACTCTGGGACACGACAATGGATCCAGATACTCGTATATTCAGGCAGGTTAATCTTCAAGACGAAACTCTTGCTGAAGTAGAAGTAGTTTTTTCAACCCTTATGGGTGATAACGTTGAACCAAGGAAAGAATTTATAGAAAAACACGCCTTAGATGTTGAAAATTTAGATATTTAATCTAACAACATCGCCTTAAGGAACTAATTTTGTCACGAGACAAAGAAAAAAAAGAAGTCGTAAATATAGAAGACGAAATGAGCACATCCTTTATGGATTATGCAATGAGCGTAATTGTTTCTCGTGCTTTGCCGGATGTACGTGACGGATTAAAGCCCGTACATAGAAGAATATTAACGACTCTGAACGATCTTGGTCTTTCTCATAATAAAGCTTACAGAAAGTGCGCAAAAATTTCAGGAGATGTAAGCGGAAACTATCATCCCCATGGCGAAGCTGTTGTTTATCCTGCACTCGCGAGAATGGCTCAAGATTTTTCACTTAGAGGGTTGTTAGTAGATGGACAGGGGAATTTTGGCTCTGTAGACGGGGATCCTCCAGCAGCCATGCGTTATACCGAAGCTAGAATGACAGAATTAGCAGAGAAGATGCTATCTGATATCGAAAAAGAAACTGTAGATTATGTCCCTAACTACGATAATACTAGGACTGAACCTTCCGTGCTTCCTTCAAGAGTGCCAAATTTGCTATTGAATGGGTCTACGGGAATAGCTGTAGGCATGGCGACTAACATACCTCCACACAACCTTAGCGAACTCTGTGATGCTCTTGTGTTAGTTCTAGAGAATGAAAACATAGATATCTCAAAAATCTTAAAAGCTATGCCAGGACCTGATTTTCCTACAGGCGCGATCTTAAATGGGAAAAAAGGAATAGAAAACTATTATTCAACGGGAAGAGGATCTTTGCAATTAAGGGCTAAAGCGTTTATTGAAGAAGATGAACGATCTGATAGAGAGGCCATAATTATTACCGAGATTCCCTACACTGTAAATAAAGCAAGACTTATCGAAAAAATTGCAGATCTCGTGAGAGAACAAAAGGTGAAGGAGATATCAGATATTCGAGATGAAAGTGACCGGGATGGAATGAGGGTCGTTGTTGAACTGAAAAAGGGAACAATTGGGAAAGTTGTCTTAAATCAGCTTTATAAATCTACTCAAATGCAAATGTCTTTTGGCGTCATACTTCTTGCTCTAGTGAACAATCAACCCAAGGTAATGAATGTTAAAGAAGTTCTTACACATTTTCTCCGTTTTAGAAGAGAAATAATCTTAAGAAGAACTAGATTTGAGCTAAAGAAAGCAGAAAATAGAGCCCATGTTCTTGAAGGTTTTTTAATAGCACTTAAGAATATTGACGCGGTGATTAAACTTATTCGCGCAAGTCAGACTCCAGAGGACGCGAAAAGTGGGTTGATAGATAAATTTTCATTAACGGAAATACAAGCTCAGGCTATTCTTGAGATGCGTCTTCAGAGGCTTACTGGTCTTGAACAGGAAAAAATTGAAAAAGAGTTTAAGGAATTAATTACATTTATTAAAGAGTTAGGGAAAATTCTTGCTGACAAGAAAAAACAAACCAAGATTATAAAAGATGAATTGATTGAGATAAAAAATAAATTTTCTGATGAAAGAAGAACTCAAATACAAGAAGAGATAGGTGAAATATCTGTAGAAGATATGATAGCCAAAGAAGATATGGTCGTTACTATTTCAAACACTGGATATATTAAACGAAATCCTATTGCACTTTATAGATCTCAACATAGAGGGGGGAAGGGCATAGTTGGAATGGGAACAAAAGAAGAAGATTTTGTTGAGAGCCTTTTTGTTGCCTCGACACATGATTACTTACTTTTCTTTACAAACAAAGGGAAATGTTATTGGCTCAAAGTACACGAGGTGCCACAAGCTGGAAGAACTGCAAGAGGAAAATCTATTGTAAACGTATTAAGTCTTTCTCCAGACGAAGAGACTACGGCTATTTTACCCATAAGAGAATTTGAACTTGATAAATATATTGTAATGGCTACGAAAAAAGGGGTGCTGAAGAAGACGCAGCTTGCCGCTTACAGTAGACCCAGATCCTCCGGAATAATTGCTTTAAATCTAGACGATGGAGATGAATTGGTTAGTGTCGGGCAAACGAACGGGAGTCAGGAAATTTTTATTGGAACCCAAAACGGAAAAGCAATAAGATTTACTGAAGAAAAAGCTAGACCAATAGGAAGGACAGGTCGAGGGGTGCGAGGGATTTCTCTTACAGAAGGAGATAATGTTGTTGGTATGGAAGTAGTCTCTCCTGGGGAAATAATTTTAACAGTTACTGTGCAAGGTTTCGGTAAACGAGGACGCATAGATGATTATAGAGTGACAAATAGAGGCGGGAAGGGAGTTATCAATATTAAGGTAACAGAAAAAAATGGACAGGTTATTGGAATAAGAAAAGTTACTGAAAACGACGAATTTATGCTTATTACCACAGGTGGACAACTTATTCGTTTACGTTCGAAAGATGTTTCGGTTATTGGACGTGCTACACAAGGCGTACGATTGATTAGAGTTAAAGATGAGGATCATGTTTCAGGTCTTGCTAGAATTGAAGAGGATAACAATCTCTAAGGTTGTCATTTCTGACTAAAAATGAAATCTATTTCCTATTTTTTCTTCTTTATATTTCTTGTGTTTTATGTTTTCGGTTGTGCTATTGAAGATAAATTTCCTGTAATACCACTCCCCAAAGAAAAACAAACAATCTCTAAAAAACAAACAATCTCTAAAACTAAAATCCCTTTTAAAGAAAAAAAAGAAATTCTACAAAAACCAAAAATAGTTCAAACCCTAAGTTCTGAAGGTGAAAAGGAATACAGGAGAAAAAATTATAAATCTGCAGAAAATCTATTCAGGAAAGCCTTAAGGACAGATCCAGAAAACCTTCACGCGCTAACAGGAATTGGTTGGACACTTTATGATTCAAGACAATTCAAAAAATCTCTAGTTTTTTTTAAAAAAGCAAATAAAAAATATCCTAAAGATGGAAGTGCAAAGCGAGGACTTGCTTATCTCTTTTATCGTAATGGCGAGTTTGAAGAGGCTAAAAAAGTACTAGGGAAACTTGATAGAAATAAATGGCCAGAGTTAGCACAAATAGATTTAGAAAATAAGCTTTATTTTACAAAAAAAAATAAAAATCTTGATCTGAAAAATTTTTTTTCTAAAAGAAAAGGTTTATTAAAATATGAAGGATTGGCTGTTGGAAAAAATAATTTCAAAAAATTCATGGAATTAGCAAGTCCAACTGAACTAAATATGGTGCTGATTTCAGGAGGGAAATTATATATTACCCCACCAAGTCGATTAGCGAAGAAAAAAAGAACGAAAATCAAAGTAAAAACTTTTTTAATGGATAAATTTGAAGTTACAAATTCTCAGTATGCTATGTTTGTAAAATCATCAAGATATCCAGAACCCCCTTTTTGGGATAGTGAACAATTTGCAGGTGCACAACTTCCTGTCGTTGGAGTTTCTTGGTTTGAGGCGAAAGCTTTTTGTTCATGGGCAAAGAAACGTTTGCCAACCGAAGTAGAGTGGTCATATGCAGCACAGGCTGGGCTAAGAGAAAGATTATTTCCCTGGGGCATGAAATTAAAACAAAGAAATGCTATTTTTGGTCTAGATTTAATTTCTGGAGGACCGAAGGCTGTAGGAAGAAGACCACAAGGGGCTAGCATACATGGGGTAGAAGATTTAGCAGGGAATGTTTGGGAATGGGTTCAGGAAAAGTATAAGATGGGAAATAGGAATATCTATTCCAACGCGATTAATCAGTCGGCTTTTAGAGTGTTGAAGGGTGGTTCATGGGCAAATGGCTCATGGGCTTTAAAAAACTTTAATCGAACCGGGGATTTTGCGAATAGGAAATTGCCTGTTTATGGTTTTAGGTGTGTAAAAAGCAAAAAAGATTAAAGTTTTTTAAAGGAGCACGTAATGAAATTATTGCTGATTATTTTTTTTGTTTTTTTTGTAATTCAGGGTGCTAGTTTTGCCGAAGACACGAACACAAAGAACAGTGCTTTAAAAAAAATTCAAGAAACAAGAAAGCAAATTAATGACAATTTACATTTGGTAGTCACAATAACTATGCCATCAGGCAAACTTGAAACTTTTGGTTCTAGAATTGACAAGATGGAGATCATCTCACACGAGGATGGCGAGATTGATATGATACATTTAGTTTTAAGCTCCCATAAAAGTGGAAAAACTCATGTTTGGTATAATTACGATCTAATTTCTAAATTAAGTTATCAATTTATTACGGAGAAAGGTCGTGAAAAAGTTATCGTGAAGGTTCTTCAGTCGTCTCCACTCAGTAAAGAATTAAAAAAACCATTGAATCCTTTAGATCCTATGGAATATCGTTAGTTCATACTTTTTTAAAAAGGCAAAAACATGTCGAGTAACACCTTCGAAAATCCAGAAATTTTATTAAGCCCTAAGAAACTTCGTGAATTAATTGGAGGTCAAAAACCCCCCAATCTTGTGATTATTGACACAAGATCGACTCCGGAATTTTGTAATGGCCATGTAGAAGGTGCTGCTCATCTAGATCTTTATGGTATTTCTCTGAACGACACTTCACCTAAGCCATTAAAGGCATTTACTTGGATGCTAGCGTACTTGATGGAAATAAGAGGTGTAGATTATGATAAAACGGTAGTTTTTTATGAAGAAAATTCTGGAATGAGATCTGCAAGAGGTTTCTGGTTTCTTGAATATCTTTGTCATGAAAACGTTCATATTTTAGATGTCGGAATCACTGCTTGGAAAAAAGAAGGGTATCCAGTAACTACAGAACCTTGGCCATTAACAGGAAGCTACCACGATCAGGATTCAAATAACATAAAAGCTATTGTTAGAACTTCTTTTACTGATCATCTAAAAGAAGCAGATCATTCAAAAGTAGCTTCGGCTGAATATATTTTAGAAAACATGGGGCGTAGCGATATAGCAATACATGACACTCGTTCAGAAGGGGAGTTTTACGGGGAAACAGTTCGAGCAGCACGAGGTGGCGCTATCCCCAATTCAATACACTTAGAGTGGGTTGATTTTGTTTCTGATGATGGTTTTGTGAAACCGCCTGAGGAACTGCGTGTAATGTTAGAGGAGAAAAACTTAACAAATGAGAAAGAAATTATTCCGTTATGCCAAGGAGGTTATCGTTCAGCTTATGCCTATCTTATATATAGATTGCTTGGTTATACAAGGGTAAGAAATTATATTGGATCATGGAAAGAATGGGGAGATAGAAAAGATTTGCCTATAATTACTCCTAAACGATAAGCCTTATTATTGATGCTAAAACTAAGTTCCTCACTAAAGACAAAAGAAAAAGGTTTTTTCGAAACAAAGTATTTCACTTCAAAACTTCCTGGGATTGGCGGGAAGATTAAATCTGTTGAGGAAGACTTTATTGTTGAAGAAATCTTAATAGATCCACCTGTTGGTGAAGGAAATCATTTTTATTTATTTTTTCAAAAAGTTAGAATGAATACCGTAGATTTAGTACGAATCCTAGCGAAATTATTTTGTGTTCGTGAGTGGGAAATTGGTTATGCTGGAAGAAAAGATAGTTTTAGTTTTTCACGGCAATGGTTTTCTGTAGCGTGTTCTCAGGAAAAATTTTTTCAAAAAAAACTTGAATTAGAGAAACTAAATAAAAAAAATTGTCTTTTTTTGGGTTTTACAAAAGGACTTAAGAAATTACGAAAAGGTGCTTTAAAGGGAAATAAATTTAAAGTTAGAATTAGGGAGGTTTCCCCTAATGCATTAGAAAAAACAAATCAGATAATGCAATTTTTGGTCTCACATAAGTTACCAAACTTCTTCGGACCCCAAAGATTTGGGATTGATGGTAATGTGGCAAATGTTGGAAGATTTTTATTGTCTCAAGATTATGATTTAGCCGTTTCTTCCCTGGTTGGTGAGCAAAGACTTAAAACTATCAAAAAAATTGATCAACCTAAAGTTTATGAAGCTATTGATAGATTTGAAAACTTAGATTTTATTGGAGCTAAAAAACTTTGGCCTAATTCCTGGTTGGCAGAGCAACGAGTTCTGAGTTGTTTAGCAAAAGACAATTCTAATGAAAAAGCAATAAATTCCATTCCTTTTCAAGAGCGCAATTTTTTTGGGTCTGCATTTCAATCCCAACTGTTTAACGAATGCCTTTTATTTCGACTGAAATCAGGACATTTCAATACCGTGTTACAAGGTGATATAGTTGTGTCGGATGGTATGACAAGACCTCAATTAGTAAGAAATATAGAAGAGTTTGATAAGTTATATCCGGAGAATACAGTAAGCCCTTCTGGTCCTATTTATGGGGAAAGGATGCAAAAACCTTATGGAATAGAATTGGATATTGAAAATGCAGTTTTGTTGGAATATGATTTAATATTAGAAAATTTTACAGAAAATCTTACGAAACTTGGATTAAAAGGTGGGAGAAGGTCTTATGGAGTTGATGTGTCAAATGTTGAAATTCATTCATCTAACAGAGATCTCTTTTTAAATTTTGAACTTTCAAAAGGGGCATTTGCTACTGAGGTCTTGAAGGAAGTAATGAAGGTGTAATCGATTCGATAGAATGTTTTGTATTAAATACATAAAATTTTGTTTAAAGAGGGTTTTCATGAAAGTTTTTATTGCAGGTGGAAGTGGATATATAGGCAGAGTTTTGGTACGTCAACTTTCTTTAGCTGGTCATGAGTGCAGAGTTATGTGTAGAAATCCCGAATTAGAAAGACAGCGTTTAGTTGGAGAAAAGAATATATACCCTGTAAGAGGAGATATAGTAGATTATTCAACTAATCAACTTGCACAATTGATCGGAAAAAGTGATGCGTTGATTAATTTGGTTGGAATCATTACAGAAAAGGGAACAGCTGGATTTGAAAAAATTCATACAGAAGGAACTCGTCGGCTCTCGCTCGCTTCGGAGCAGGCTGGTGTAAATAGGTTTGTCCAAATGAGCGCATTAGGGACAAGAGAAAGTGCTGTTTCTAAATATCACCAGACGAAATGGGAAGCAGAATCATTTGTAAGAACCATGGACTTTAATTGGACAATTTTTCGCCCATCAATAGTTTTTGGACAAGAAGATGAATTCCTAAATGTTTTCGCAGGGATGGCACGATTGCTGCCAGTTTTGCCGTTAATAGGCGGTGGTCATAGTAAATTACAGCCAATATGGGTAGAAGATGTTTGTCATTGTTTTGTTAAATCACTAGATATGCCTGAAACTTTTGGAAAAACCTACGACCAAGGTGGCAATCATGTTTTCTCATTAAAAGAACTAATTGAATTGGTTGTTAAATCTATAGGCAAGAAAAGATTTCTTGCTCCGCTCCCATTTCCAATCGCGACAGCGCAAGCAAAATTTTTCAAATTACTTCCCATAAAACCTCCGTTTACGGAAGACCAGATCACAATGTTAAAAGAAGATAACGTTTGCGATTCTTCGGAAATGAAAGAAGTTTTTAACATCCAACCTCTTTCGATGATCGCTTATCTAGAAAAGAAATTTGGGACAAAAATCTAAAATTTTACAACAAATTTTGTTCTTGTATCTTAGAAATAATTTCACGTTGGGCACTCGATATACCTTCTTGCGAAGAACCTTCTTTTTTGACCCATGTTGCACCAGATATTTTTGTCTTCGTTGATTTTACAGAGATTCCAAAAACCACGAACAAGATCTCTAAATGTGTGAGTTGTATTTTTTTTTCAAAAATTTTTTTAACTGGCCTGTATTTCATTTCAAAAAAAGATTCCCAGTTTTGTTTTTTCTTCTCTTCTGAACAATCATGTAGATGACCATCAGCCTGCCAGCTTGGCAATTCCCATAGGTTTTGAAAAAGACCAATCCCTTTTCTTTTTACCATTACAAACTTGCCATTAGATTCAGCAAAAAACTGAAAAAAGGTAATAGGTCTTTTGTTCTTCTTTTTTCTTTTTAAGGGAATTTGTAAAGATGTTTTATTTTTATAGGATACACAATTGCTCATCAATGGACAAAATTCACAATGAATTTTGTTGGGCATACAAACTTTAGACCCTATGTCCATTATGGCTTGGTTGAAATCCCCAGGGCGTTTTTTTGAAATGATTTTTTTGGCGAATTCTTCAAGGTATGATAAAGATTTTTTTGTATCAACTAGCTCTTGATAATTTAAAATTCTAGAAACTACTCTTAACCAATTTGCGTCAATAGCTGGTATTTTTTGATCAAATGCAATGCTTCCAATAGCAGCGGCTGTATATAATCCAACACCCGGCAATCTTATTAATAATTCTTGTTTTTGTGGAATTATACCATTATATTCTGAAATTATTTTTTTTGCGGCAAGATGGAGATTTCTTGCACGGCTATAATACCCAATTCCCTGCCATTCGTTTAACACTTCGCCAATTGAGGATTCTGCTATAGATTTTACAGACGGAAACCGCTTTAAAAATTGGACATACCTAACTTCTATAAATTTTACTCTGGTTTGTTGAAGCATTATTTCAGATATCCAAATACGATAGGGATTTTTGTCTTTCCTCCAAGGCAAATCCCTTTTGTTTTGGTCGTACCAGTGTAAAATTTTTTTTCTAATTAAAGCATGATTTATAAATGTATTAATTTTTTTTGTCCATTTTTTACTTTATAATAAATATAATTTTTTAAGACTACCTTACGGAGAGATAATGTTTCAAACTAAAAAAATTCTCTTTTTGATTTTAATTTTCTTTTTTTTGTTTTTTGTGGGTTCTTTTTTTTCTTCATCTGAAGGAGCAAAAAGGAGAGTTATTGGTATCATTATGAGCATGAACGCTGATCAAAAAAAATATAGCTTGGATATTCGAGATTCCGTAATTTTACAAATGCGAAGATTAAATCAAAAGCTTGAATCAAAGAAACAAATCTCCCTTATTTTTATTAGCGGAGGGAAATCTCCTGAATCTGCAGCCGAATCGGTGCAATTGCTTTATCTTAAACATAAAGTTTTGGCAATAATTGGCCCACCAGAGATAAGCCAGGCTATTTCCTCTGCAAAAGCCGCGGAAAATTTAGGAGTTCCATTTATATCTCTCTCTTCTTCGGATGCCTTAACAGATGTTTTACGAAAATGGGCTTTCTCAGTAGCGCCTTCTGTTGCTTTAGAGGTTGGTTTGCTTCTCGATTTTTTACAAGAAAAAAAACTAAAGAAAATATCATTGTTAACTTTTCCAAAAAAAAACGCACTGGAAGCGAGAAAACAAATTTTCTCCAGTTCTTCTAAAAGAGGAATTTCAATTTTATCAGATGAGGTTTTTGGATTAAAAGAATATAATTTTCTCTCTTATTTGAACTCAAATAGAATTCAATCTTCTCAAGCAGTTGTTCATTGGGCCGCTAATTCCTCAAGTTCTGATCTTGTACAAGCAAGTTTAACTTACAATGGCAAACAACCATTTTTTATACTTGGGAAAAATTTTTTTATTAAGAAAGATTTTAAAAGTATTAATGTAACTAGGCCGATTTTTTTTGTTATTCCTAAATTTTTCACTGTATTCTTATTGCCTGATTTTTATGAATACAAAAAAAGAGTTGCATACTTTCGTAAAGATTTTAAATTTCAATTTCGTCGTGAACCAACAATTTTTGCGGCGAGATCTGTTGATGCAGTAAAAATTTTGTCATCTGCTATTTTTCAAGCTTCAGGAAATAGAAAACTTATTCGGACGTACTTAAAAAAAACTGCAAAATATCGTGGCCTTACTGGGTATTTTGATTTTACGAAAAACAAAAATCATGGAATTAAAAATGCTTATGCTATAGCTCATTTTCAAAATGGAAAATGGAATTTAGAATCGTTTGAATAATTTTTATTAAATTCTATTTAAAAGTATTAATTACTTGACAAATTTTCTATTATAGGCATAAATGCGACTGATTTAGTCGTACTAATGTTGGGGACACTCTTGATTGCTTTTACAAAACAGACAGATTATGGTTTGATCGCTTTGCATTTTCTGGCATCGAGGTTTTACGAAGACAGGGCAACAAATGCGAAGACTATAGCTCAGGAATGTGCTCTACCATCGGAATTGCTTGCTAAGACAATGCAGTTATTGGCTAAAAAGGGTCTTGTTGAATCAAAAAATGGTCCAAAGGGAGGATATGTTTTAGCCAAAGGTCCTGATTCAATAACCGTAGCAGAAGTTGTAAGGGCGATTGAAGGACCCATTGCTGTAGCAAGTTGTCAAATTACGGATGCGAGTGATTGTGAACAATATAGAAATTGCTCTATTTTTCATCCTATGGGGCAACTTCAAGGGAGAATAAACGAATTACTCGAAGGGATGACTATTTTTGATATGGCCGGCACGCCGGCGGGAGAAATAAAATGAGCCTGAAGTTCCCAATTTACATGGACTACCAAGCAACCACACCAATGGATCCAAAAGTACTTGAGGCGATGACGCCCTATTTTACTGATACATTTGGTAACGCAGCTAGCAGAAACCATAGTTATGGGTGGGATGCCGAGAAAGCAGTTGATAAAGCTCGTGAGCAAATTGCGAGTGTTATTAATGCGGATCCAAGAGAGGTAGTTTTTACAAGCGGTGCTACTGAATCCGATAATATGGCTCTTAAAGGGGTTGCTGAAATGTACAAAAGTAAAGGCAACCATATAGTTACGTCTTCTATAGAACACAAGGCTATTATTGATTCTGCGAAGAGGCTTGAAACATGGGGTTTTGATGTAACTTACATCAATCCCCCTGATGATGGGGTTACTTCTCTTAAAATGGTAGAGGATGCAATAAGAGAAGATACAATTTTGGTTTCTATTATGCATGCAAATAATGAAGTGGGAGTGATTAACCCGATTGGGGAGATAGGGAACTTTTGTCATGAAAAAGGAATACTCTTTCATACAGATGCTACACAGGGATTCGGTAAAGTCCCAATTGATGTAAATGAGATGTGTATTGACCTTCTCTCTGCCTCAGCTCATAAAATATATGGACCAAAAGGGATTGGTATGCTTTATGTTAGAAGACGAAAACCCCGAGTTCGTCTCTCTGCTATTATTGATGGAGGTGGACACGAACGAGGTATGCGTTCTGGAACATTAAATGTTTCAGGGATTGTTGGTTTTGGAAAAGCTGCGGAGTTATGTGCTGAGGAAATGGAGAGCGAAACGATTCGCCTAACTAACTTGCGAGAAAAATTCCGGGCTACAATTTTCGAGAGTTTAGAAGAGGTCTATGTAAATGGACACGAGAAAAATCGTTTACCAGGAAATCTAAATATTAGTTTCCCGTATGTGGAAGGAGAATCTCTTATAATGGGACTAAGTGATGTTGCAGTTTCCTCTGGTTCTGCTTGTACTTCTGCGAGTTTAGAGCCGAGTTATGTTCTAAAGTCTATGGGTAAAGGTGATGAGTTGGCGCATTCATCCATAAGATATGGTTTTGGGCGTTTCTCTACCGAGGAGGAAATAGATTATGTTGCAGAAAAAACATCCTCTATAGTTAAAAGACTTAGAGAAATGAGTCCTCTTTATGAAATGGTGAAAGAAGGTGTGGATTTATCAAAGGTGGAATGGCAATCTCATTAAAAAATTAAATCTAAGACAGGAGATTTTACAAAATGGCTTATAGTGACAAAGTCGTAGATCATTACAATAACCCAAGGAATGTTGGGTCTCTAGACAAAGCTGACAAAACCGTTGGTACAGGAATTGTTGGTGCGCCAGAATGCGGTGATGTTATGAAATTACAAATAAAAGTGAACGATAGCGGTGTAATAGAGGATGCGAAATTTAAAACGTTTGGATGTGGGAGTGCAATTGCTTCTAGTTCTCTTGCAACTGAATGGTTGAAAGGTAAAAACTTAGATGAAGCTCATGAAATACAAAATACACAAATTGTTGAAGAATTAAATCTTCCTCCAGTGAAGATACATTGCTCAGTTTTAGCTGAAGATGCAATTAAAACTGCATTGAATGATTATCGTTCTAAAAATGAAATGGAAGAAATCGAACACGAAGGTCATCATTAATAAAATAGATTTATTTAAAAGGGGTTCATTTGAGAGTTGCTGGAAGAAATAAAACAATAGAAGTAACAGATAAAGCAATCTCTAATGCCAGGCGATTGATGGAAAAAGCAGGCGAATCTGATCAAGTTGTAAGAGTTGGTGTGAAGGGTGGTGGATGTTCTGGTTTATCTTATGTTCTTAGATTTGAAGAAAAAGAAAAAATAAATCCACTGATTGATCAAGTTTTAGAAAATAAGGATGTTACCTTTGTTTTTGATAAAAAAAGTCTTATCTTCTTAGCTGGGACAGTACTGGATTTTGAAGATGGATTAACTGGACAAGGGTTCACTTTTAAAAATCCAAATGCGCGACAATCTTGTGGTTGTGGAGAGAGTTTTTCAGCATAAAGATACTTTTCGATTAACGCGGCGCGCTCATTGTTTTTTAACGCGGCGCGTTTTTTACTTAGCCTGTAGCAGGTTTAGAAAAGAAATTTATAGGGAGATTTTCTTTTTGGAAACTAATTTTTTTGATTTTTTCGATAAGAATAGATCAATACAATCTATTCCTAATGAGGTAGATCATTTCACTCTTTTAGGTGTACCGAAGAAAATGGATTTAGATTTTAAACTTCTAGAACAGAGATATTTTGATTTAAGTAAGAAATTACACCCGGATTTTTTTCAAAATGCGACTACGACGGAAAAAATAAGAAGCTTAGATGCTATTGCAAGAATAAATGAAGCAAAGAGAATTTTAGAAGATCGAATTCTCCGAATGGTATATTTGGTAGAACTTGAAAGTGGGAAATTAAAAGAAAATGACTCAAATCCTCCCGCAGATCTACTAGAAGATATTTTAGATGCACAGGAAACTGCTGCTGAGCTTGAGTGTTGTCTTGAAGAGGAGAAAGCGCAAGAATTGAAATGTCGAATTCTAGCTGCTAAAGATTGTTTCGAAACTTTTAAAAAATCGCAGAATGAGAATCTAGATAAATGTTCTAAAGCTTGGGACGATAACGTAGAACGTGATTCTACACCCTCCCAGGAATTAGTTAGTAAAATTAGATTGCTACTAAGCCTTAGAAATTATATTGAAAATATTTTATCCAGTCTAGATAGAGCAATGGGTGCTTAAAGTGAATGATATAATTGGTATTGATTTAGGCACTACAAACAGTTTGGTAGCTTTCGTTGAAAACAATGACCCTTTTATTGTCTCTCCTGATGGTGAATCTAATATTTTCCCCTCAGTAGTCTCTTTTTTTAATGACCGTGTTCTATGTGGAGATGAAGCTTTAGAATCTCGTAAAACTAACAGTCGTTGCACAGTTTTTTCAGTGAAACGATTTATGGGAAAAGGATTTGACGATGTTAAAAATGAACTTACATTTATCCCCTTTGAAATTGATGCTAACGAAAAAGAGGTTGTTCATGTGAAAGCGATGGGCAGATCGTATAGTGGTCCTGAAATAAGTTCTATAATTTTACGGTCTTTAAAATCTAGAGCTGAAAAATCCTTAGGCAGAACATTTACAAGAGCTGTAATTACGGTTCCTGCGTATTTCAATGATTCTGAAAGACAGGCGACAAAAGATGCGGGAAGATTAGCAGGACTTGATGTTCTCCGAATTTTAAATGAGCCTACTGCTGCATCTCTTGCTTACGGTCTTCATGAAAAAAATCGCGGCACTATTGCTGTTTACGACTTGGGTGGTGGCACTTTTGACATCTCAATTTTACGTGTAAAAAATGGTGTTTTTGAAGTATTGTCTACTGGTGGCGATACGCATTTGGGCGGGGATGATTTTGATAGATCGTTATCAGAGTTGTTAAATGAGAAAGTAAAAAAAACATATTCTGTGGATCTATATGATACTCCAGAAGGAATCTCAAAGTTAATTCTTTTGGCTGAGGAAACAAAGGTTTCTTTTTCAAACATGAAAATCAATTCTAAGATAGTAATAATTGACAATCTGCCAAGTATAAACGAACAGTATGAAATTAAAATTACTCGCGAAGAAATAGAATTGATTTTTGCTCCAATTATTCAACGCACCTTGCATGCTTGTGAAAAAGTTCTTGCGGACGGAAATCTGGCTAAAAAAGATATCAATGAATTGATTTTAGTTGGTGGTTCCACACGTATGCCCATAGTAAAAAATGCAGCCGAGAAATTTTTTGAAATTAAATCACACTCTGATATTAACCCTGACGAAGTCGTGGCTTTAGGAGCTGCTGTGCAAGGCCAAATTCTATCTGGTGATAGGAAGGATATGCTTCTACTTGACGTAACTCCTCTTTCATTAGGTATCGAAACCATGGGTGGAACAATGGGGTGGATTTTACCTAGGAATACGACAATTCCTGCGAATGCTAAGGAAATGTATACTACTTCTGAAGATAACCAGACAGGAGTAGATATACACGTACTTCAGGGCGAGCGAGAATTAGTAAAAGATAACCGATCCTTATCCCGATTCCATTTAAAGATTGATCCTGTTGCAGCTGGTATTCCAAGAATTGAGGTGACTTTTTTAATTGATGCAAATGGAATTCTTAATGTTACTGCGCGAGACTTAAGAAGTGGGAAAGCGACTACTATAGAGGTTCAGCCATCATATGGTTTAACCGATGAAAAAGTAGAAAATATCTTATTAGAATCTTTTGAATTTGCCGAAGAAGATATACATATCCGGCAATTATTAGAATCTAAGAACGAAGCACATATTATTCTTGTTGCCACAATACGCGCACTTGATAATTTAGGCAAAATTAAAATAACTAAGGAAGAAATAAATAAAATCAAAGATGCAATTTCAGATCTTGAGAAGGAATGTAAGGGAAACGATCCTAACGCTATTCGCGAAAAAATTGATTTGTTGAATAAGATAACTATGCCGTTTGCGGATCAAATTATGGGCGATGTTCTTAAGTCTGCGCTTGAAAACAAAAAATTAAGTGAAGCTCTTAGGGATTAATTGAATATTTTATCTTTCATTGGGCAAAAGGGGATCAAGTGGCAAAACTTTTTATAGAAGATGAAGAAAAAACAATTGAAATAAAAGTTGGGGAAAATATTTTAGAAGCTGCTTTAGGAAATGGATTGGATCTAGATCATGCGTGCGGTGGCGTTTGTGCGTGTTCTACATGTCACGTTAAAATTCGTGAAGGAATAGATTATTTTAGCGAAGCAAGTGAAGATGAAGAAGATCAATTGGATGATGCTAGAGACTTGGAACTTTGTAGCAGATTAGCTTGCCAGGCCGTTTTACGGGAAGAAACGACGGATCTAATAAAGGTGGAAATTCCATTTTGGAATGTAAATTTAGTGCAAGAAGGACCAGATGCAGCCCATGCTTAAAGAGGAGAGTTTTTAATTTGGAACAATTTAGTTGGGAAGATGCTGAGGACATAGCGATAGCGCTTTTTGAAAAAATGCCAAATATAGATCCGCTCACTGTCCGTTTTACAGATTTGCATGATTGGGTTTGCGAACTTGAAAATTTTAATGATGATGCAATGAAATCTACCGAAGGGAAGCTTGAATCCATACAAATGGCATGGTTAGAAGAATTTAATGATTCTACGAATTAGTTTTTTGTATAAAAAAACGCTTTTCTTTGCAATCAAAGAGTGATTAAAACCTTCATATTTTCTCACTATCCAAAACGCGCTATAGTTTTTATCTAAACAAATTTATACGATTTACTTTTAAGATTCCTACCAGAAATGATTAAAGTTCAACTGTGGAGGGCACTAAATAAATGGGTTTTAATTCAAATAATAAAATTATTTGCGAAGAGAAAGAGTCAGTTGCAACGATAACAATAAATGCCCCTGATAAAATGAACGCAATAGAATTGGAAATGTGGGCAGAAATACATAAAATCATGTCTAGGTTGTCAAAAGAAAATTCTATACGTGTTGTTGTTTTTAAAGGAGAGGGTAATAAAGCGTTTTCTTCTGGAGCTGATATTTCAAGATTTGCACAAGAACGCTTTAATTCAAAGCAAGCCAAGAACTATGCATCTTCTGGATTTTGGGAAGGATTGAAAGCAGTTAGTAGTTTTCCAAAACCCGTTCTTTCTTTAATACAAGGTTTTTGCATAGGTGGGGGGATAGAGTTGGCTGCATCTACTGATCTTAGAATTGCTGGAGAAAGTTGTAAATTTGGAATTCCAGCTGCAAAACTAGGTTTAGTAGCTGGACACTCGGAATTACGATACTTTATCCAAACAATTGGGCCTGCTAAAACTAAGGAAATGCTTTTTACAGGGAGACTTTTTTCGGCGGAAGAAATGTTGGCTGCTGGTTTTTTAACACAAGTTGTACCCGATACAGATGTTGAAAAAACTACGTATGAAATTGCTGAAAGAATTGTTTCTTTATCTCCAATGGCTCACAAATGGCACAAGAGTTTTATTAATCGTATTTTGAAAGATCCGGGTTTTAGCGAACTTTCAGAAGAAGATTTAGATGAAGAGTTTGAATGTTTCAATACAGATGATTTTAAAGAAGGGGTCGCTGCATTTCTTGAAAAGAGAAAACCGGAGTTTAGAGGGAGATAAAACTAAATGAAAGAAGGTGCTTTAAGCGAGATGAAGGTAGTAGAAGTTTGCCAAGTTATGGCAGGTCCTTTTTGTGGATCCTTATTAGGAGATATGGGAGCCGATGTCCTTAAAGTAGAAAATCCAGAGGGAGGAGACACAGCAAGAACTTTGGGTCGTTATTTTGATGGCGGGGAAGGACATGGTTTTATGAATCTAAACCGTAACAAACGAAGTATAGCGATTAATCTTAAGGAAAAACTAGGAATCAAACTTTTGAAAGATTTAATTAAAAAGAGTGACGTATTTATAGAAAATTTGAGACCAGGGACTATTAATAAAATGGGGTTGAGTTACGATGAATTGAAGAAAATAAACCCTTCAATTATCTATGCCACAATTTCTGGATATGGTGTAACTGGTCCCTTTTCTGAAAAAGGAGGTTTTGATTTAGTTGCGCAGGGATTTTCAAGTCTCATGAGTTTCACCGGTGAGCCAGGAGGGAACCCTTCTAAAATACCAATTCCTATATGTGATTTGAATGCAGGAATGTATACGGCATTTTCTATTTTGTCAGCATATATATATAAGCAAAAAACGGGATTTGGTCAGTTTATTGATACTTCTCTTGTTGATTCAGGACTGGGATATACTTTTTGGGCGGCTTCTCAGTTCTTTGCTAGTAATGAAATTCCTGTCCCGCGTGGTTCCGCTCATGAGATGACGGCTCCTTACCAAGCATTTAAATGTAAAGACGGATTTTTAGTTTTAGGTGCTGCTAATCAGATTAATTGGGAGAGGTTATGTAAGGCTATTGATAAGGAAGAGTTTTTAACCCATCCTGACTATATAGAAAATTCTTCTCGAACTGAGAAATATAAACAACTTGCCAAGGATCTTGAAATAGAATTTATTAAGAAAAATAGAGATGAGTGGATTGAAATTCTTGATAAAGCAAAAGTTCCATGTGGTCCTATACTAAATATGCAAGAAACTTTTTCACATCCGCAAATTAAAGCACGTCAGATGTGTGTTGAAATTGAGCACCCGAAAGCAGGTCTCATAAAAGTTTTAGGTTTTCCACCGAAGCTATCTTTGACGCCTGGTTTAATCAGTAAGCCGTCTCCAGTTCTTGGAGAGCATACAGGTGAAATTCTTTCCGAATTTGGGCTAAGCAAAGAAAAGATTTCAGATTTACGACAAAAGAATGTGATTAATTAACAGGAGTTTTAAATGCCAGATCTTAACCCTGGGATTTATCTTGTTTCTACTCCAATTGGAAATTTAGCAGATCTGTCTGAACGCCAGATTGAGGTCCTTAATGATTGTGATTTAATTGCATGTGAGGATACTCGTAGATCAAAAACTCTTCTTTTTAAATTAAAAATAAAAAAACCCCTGATTAGTTATCATGAACATAACGAGTTAAATATGTCTGGTATCCTAGTAGAACACGTTTTAAACGGAAAGAGTATTGCGGTGATTTCAGATGCCGGGACTCCAGGTATTTCAGACCCTGCTTATAGAGTGGTAGTAGAAGGGATAAGAAATGAAGTTCCTATTATTCCTATTCCTGGTCCTAGTTCAATTATTGCCGCACTCGTGGCCTCTGGATTACCAACAGATAGTTTTATTTTCGATGGTTTTCTGCCACAAAAAGGGGAAAAAAGAAAGAAAAAAATTCATATGTTGCTAAATGAAAAAAGAACTATTGTTCTTTTTGAATCTCCTCATAGAATAAATAGGCTTGTTAATGAAATTGTAACAGAAGACCCTGAGCGTCTGATTGTTATAGCTCGTGAACTTACTAAAGTGTACGAAGAATTTATTCGTGGAACCGCCTTTCAGGTTTCTCAATTATTAAACAAGAGAAAATTAAAAGGAGAATGTGTCGTTATAATAGATCGAAAAAAGTGATTAAATTCAACTGAACTTGTTTTCTTTTTTAAGGGTCTTGTGAAGGTACAATGCTAAAAACAGAGCACCAAACATAAAAAAGGCTATAGTTGTAAAAGGAATGGTATAACTCTTTGTTATATCATAGAAAAATCCCGCAAACGGTGCCCCTAAAACACCACCAAATCCATAAAATATTTCCATGAAGCCCACAATAGTTCCATAATTAGGTCCCTCAAAACAATCTCCACAAAGGGATGAGAAACATCCACTCATGGCGCCTGTCCCTGTCCCATAAATGATTGCAAATATAAAACCATTAGCTAAGGTTGAACCGAAATTTGGAAGAAAAATTAAAAAAACTAGTCCTGTGCCAACTATAAAACCAGCAAGTGAAACCCCGTAAGAACGACCAACTAGGTCACCTATCCATCCGCCAACGACACTTCCTAAAGTTCTTATAAATCCTACGGAACCAAAAATAATAGCAGCAGTTACCGGGAGATATTTTATGTCTATCAGATACAGAGCGAGTTGACTCATAATTGTATTATTATTAAATCCAATCCCAAAAGCTATGGTCATTAAAATCCAAAACCTTTTGTCACGGCGAACAAATTTAAAAACTTCACGAATTCCTTTCTTTTGGTTCTTTTCTCCATAAACTTTTTTAAATTCTTCTGGAGAGCGAGGGGGTGTTCCATCTGGACCTTGTCCTATGTCCTCCGGATGGTCTTTAAGAAGCAGAAACCCAGTTGGTGAGACAATAAAAAGGATAACTAGGCCAAATATGAGATAAGCAATTCTCCATCCAAAAATGGCAATTAAGCGTTCTAGAATTGGTGCGAGGAAAAGTATTCCAATGCCAATTCCGGAAAGTGCAATTCCAGTTGCACGTCCTCTTTTTTCGATAAACCAACGGGGCATAATTGCACTGTGAGTAGCAAAACCACTCAAAGCTAATCCTCCTCCAAGACAAAAACCTATTAATAAATAAACTTCAAGAATTGATGAAATAAAGTAGGATGCGATCAAAGATATTCCTAAAACCACAGAACCCCAAGGCATTATTGCTTTAGGGCCGTACCTATCTAGAAGAGAACCAGCCAAAGGGGCTCCCAGTGCATATGTTGCCATTGACAAAGCAAATGCTCCGCCAAGAAGTCCCCTTCCCCATTGGAATTCTTCTATTAAAGGTACTTGGAAAATGCCAAAAGAAAAACGGGTCACAACATGAAATGCTAGAGTGAAATGAGAGAGACAAACAATAACCCAGCCGTAATAAAAAGAAGGGGCAGTAGAATTGTTTCTCTTAAAATCTCGAGCCATAATGTTCTCTTTAGTTTATTATAAGAGCAAATTTAAGCGTTAATAAACGATAACGAAGTTTGCAAGTGAATGTCTACAGTGTCTGCAGGATTTGCTGCGTATCCACCTCCTAAAGTTCCAGCGATAGGAATAGATAATTCTTTACATTTTTCTAAAATTAAATCATCTCTTTTCTTTAAACCTTTTTTTGTAATTTTAAGGGAACCTAATTGATCACCGGAAAATGGGTCTGCCCCGGCTTGATATATAACTAATTCAGGACAATGTGTCTTAAGAATTTTTTCAATATTATCTTTTAAATGTATTAAGTAATCGTCATCTCCAACTAAATCATAAAGTCCGATATCTAAATCACTTTTTTCTTTGATTGGATAAATATTTTGTTGATGAATTGAAAATGTAAAAACTCTTTCATCTTTTCTAAAAATCCTGGCGGTTCCATTTCCTTGGTGTAGATCGCAATCTATAACAAGGGCACGGTCAATTTTATTTTCATTTTGTAGCACTGCAATTGCGACTGCTATATCATTTATATAACAGAATCCTTCTGCTTTATTTCTGAAGGCATGATGAAATCCTCCATTTAAATTTATCGCATATTTGTTTTTTAGTGCTTCTTTTGCAGCAAGAATTGTTCCTCCAGTGGCATATAAGAAAAAATCTGCTATTTGACTGTTAAGAGGAAGCTCGCTCGAGATCGTTTTTGAAGTGTGTTTAGCGGACAGAAATTCGTTAATATATTCAGTTGAGTGAATTAAAGCTAGTTCGTCGAACGTTGCCTTTATAGGTTCACAAAAAATTTCTTTTTTGATCCCTAACTCATTTAGTCTATCAAAGACCTTTTGATACTTGCGTATTTGCATGACATGCTTTCCAATTTCAGCATGATAATTTGGATGAAAAATTAATGAGGTCATAAAGATTTTTCAATTGCCATTGAAATTCCAAGCGAAGAAAATTTTTTATATGTTAGATTTCTTAACTATTTTAGCAGAGCTAATTTTTCAAAATCAATATTTATCTAATAATGATTGTGGTTAAACAACTCTTTGATATAGACTTTGATCAATGGTTTGTAAGTTTTTTTATCTTTTTGTTTTCTAATTGAGGAAAGAATGCGAATCGTAATCTCATCGATGATTTTTCTTTTTATTTCTTTTCCTGGTGCTTTTTCTGATTTTTTGAAAAACACTAGAGAATTGTCTCCGTATATTGGATCAATAGCAGAAGCAAGAAGATTTGGTGGGATGAGGAGTTTTGGTTTTAGAGGCTCTAGAGGACTTTTTAGCAGAAGATCATTTGGTTCACGTTCTCGTTTTGGTTCTTTTGGCTCAAGGAGAGCTGGTTTTGGTCGAAGAGGGTTTTCTAGACGTCCTGCCTTTGGTGGATTTGGTAGAAGCATGTTTGCAGGAATAGGAGGATTTTTTTTGGGTAGCATGCTTGGGAGAATGCTTTTTCCTGGAATGGGTGCTGGCGGAGGATTTGGGCTTTTAGAAATCATTTTGATTTTTGTAGGCATTTTTCTTCTTATGAGATTTATAAGAAATCGTACATTTGCGAAAAATTCTAATTATTCTTATGGAAATGTTGGAGTCCAAACAGATCCCTCTCAGGTAGGTACAGGATATGGATATGATGATACTGGGCATGAGAGCGGTGGTCGTGTGTCAGAAGAGGATTCTTATAGTGGTCGTGAAATTGACGAGGGTCTAAGAAATATCTCTAATGCAGATAATTCTTTTTCCGCTGATTCTTTCTCAAAAGAAATGCGTACAAACTTTATACGCTTTCAAGAAGCCTATTCAAACCGAGATGTCTCTTCAATTAAAGATTTGGTTGATGGAGATATTCTTAAAAATTGTGAAATCGACATTGAAGAAATGCAACGTGAAAAAACTATCAACAAACTTGAAAATATCAACATAGGAAAAAGTGAATTTGTAGAAGTATGGCAAGAAAATGGTTATGATTTTGTTACGGTTCGATACGAGGTCAGTCTACTAGATTATGTAGTAAAGGAAGACACAGGAGATCACATATCAGGAAGCACATCTGCTCCAATTCACTTTACCGAACATTGGACTTGGGCAAGAAAAACGGGACCCAATGCATGGTTTCTTTCGGCTATTGAACAGGTTTGAATTAAACCTTTTTAGATATTTCATTGCTTGTTTCTTCTATATTTTCTTCCCCGTATTTTTTTCCACCTTCCCAGTCTTTAAGTGCCCACCATAAGTAGATAATTGTTGACATAATTACTAGCATGATAATACCGAAGATAAAAATAAATTCTTTTGAAAGAGAAGAACGATAGTTGTTTTTTAGATTCGATGTAGAGGAACTTATTTTTCCTCCCACCCTGACTTCGGGAGGAACACTTTTATATTTGTTGAATGTAACATACCCCAGACCAAACAAAACAGATAATATAATTACCGAACAAATAGGCCATTTCATTCCTTTTTTTTTGCTCAATTTTTTGTCCTCTGAATAACTTCTTCTGATAATAAAGTAAGTTGTTCCAGTTCTTCTTCTGGAGGCCCTGCATGTTTAAAGACAAAATGTTTGACTCCTGCATGTTTAAATTTTTCAATATCTTCGATGCATTTTTCAGGGGGTCCAAAAATAAGATATTTTTCTGCAATGCCATTAAAGTCCATATTATATCTGTAAGAAAGGTTTTTAATTCCACTTTTAAGTGCATATTTTTCATCTTTATTGCAGTATATAAATGAGTGATGGGCAGGTGTCCAGAGGCCTTCTTCTATTTGAAGAATTTTCCCAGCTTTGTGCGCCATATCATGCATTTTTGTTAATCCTTCTTTAAATCTTTCAGCTGAATAAAGATATGAGATGTATCCATTACCTCTCATAACTGCACGTTTTCTTGCAGCGTCACTCCTGCCACCAACCCAAATCGGTGGACCTCCTTTAGTTAGGGGTGCTGGAGTTTGACTTACAGAACTAAAATTCCAAAATTGTCCTTCGTGTTCGACCTTGCTCCCAGTCCAAAGTTTTTTTATTATTTCTATTGATTCATCGGTTCTTTTTCCTCTTTCTCGAACAGGGACGCCGCAAAGTTCAAATTCTTTTTCCCCCTCACCACCTATTCCTACACCAAAAATAAATCTATTGCCTCCGCTTAAAAAATCAACGGTCGCGGCAATTTTTGCAGCTACCGCGGGTCTCCGAAGTGGAATTAAAAAAACGGCAGAACCTATTATTATTCTAGATGTTCTGGCAGCGAATGCAGCGAGAGTAGTTAGGCTGTCAGTATAATGACCATGAAAAGCGATATGGTCCCCCATCCATAAAGAGTCATATCCATTTTTCTCTGCCTGCTCGGCAAAATTGAAAATTTCTTCAGGAGCGGGTATTTTTTCAGGGTGTAAGCTTGAACTGATACCAAACTTAACTTTGGCCATTTTCTTCTTCTACACTCAATGTATGTTTAAAATCCTTCCAAGAGACAATTCTATCATTGAATGAAATTCTTATGTAGACCTATCACTAAACTAAATATTTTTATATTGTGAAATTTATTTTTTGATTTACATTTACGATCTTTTTTTTCTGTGATTGGAAAGGATAAAAATTGGTTGATATAAAACCATTTCGTGCACTTCGTTATGTTGGCATTTCTCCAGAAAAAATGGGGAATGTAACTTCTCCGCCCTACGATGTTTTTAATAGAGAACTCCAAGATTTGTTTTATGAAAAACATCCTAACAATATTGTTCGATTGATACAGGCAAGAAAAGAAGGTAATGAAAATAATGATGATTCGAGAGTTATTCGTGCAATTGAATTTTTAAAGAGGTGCAAAAAAAATGGAGTTTTAGTTGTTGATGAAAAGCCTTGTTTATTTCCTTATAAGCAAATTTTTACTTTGCCGAGTGGGAAAAATTTAGAAAGAAATTCTTTTTTTACAACAGTTAAGCTTGAGGAATATGGAAAGGGAAAAATTTTCCCTCATGAACAAACTTTCCCAAAACCAAAAGGATACCTTCTTGATTTATGGGGAAAATCTGGTGCTCATCTAGGTCCGATTTTTAGTTTTTATGACGATGTAGATGATTTTGCAATCAATTCTTTATCTTCAATTATTTCTGACGAAAATATTTTGGCTGATTTTGAAGAGGATGGAGTACGACATAAGCTGTGGTACTGTGATGATCCAAATGTTATCGATTCAGTAAAGTCTTCTCTTGCAAACAAAGATATTTTTATTGCAGACGGGCACCATCGTTATGAAACTAGTTTAAATCTTCGTCAAAAAGAGAATGAACGAGGAGAAGAAACCAACACAGAATCAAATTACACATTAATGTGTCTAGCTAATCTTAAAGACCCTGGGATGATTATTTTACCTACACATAGAATGTTACGAGAAATAAATACTACAGTTCCTGATTTCTTGAACTCTATTTCTGAACTTTATGATGTTATTGAAGAACCAGATCCTGGTGAAAATGGAGGGACACTTATTGCAGAGAATTTGAAAGAATACGCTAAAGAAAACAATTCTTCTGTTTTTTGTTTTTTTGATGGAAAAGAATCTCTTCGATATCTTATCAGAAAAAATAATGAGCCTAAAGAATTAAAAAATCCATTAGATTTACTTGATGTGACTTTACTACAGTCTGAGATTATAGATGCGGGTTTGAAAGCAAGTCACGATGATGGAAATATGAGTTTTACCCCTGATCCAGAAGTAGCTCTTTCTTTGGCAAGAGCTGGCGAGTATAAGGCTGTATTGTTGCTTAATCCTACCCCCATTGATTCAGTTTGTGAAATTGCTAAAAAAGGTGGCAAAATGCCCCATAAGTCTACTTATTTCTACCCCAAACTAAGAACAGGCCTAGTTATTCATCCCTTTTCTTCCCCTGCGATTGATTGACGGATTAAGATGAAGATCAAATCTAGTAACTTTTTAAAAAGTGCATCAAAAAAAACAGGATGGCCTCAAACAAGGCTTCCTGAGATTGCTTTTACGGGAAGGAGTAACGTAGGAAAATCTTCACTTATAAACTTTGTTTTGGGTCGAAAAAATCTTGTGAAAGTTAGTAATACGCCTGGAAAAACAAGACTTATAAATTTTTTTGATATAAGTGCCAATCCTTCAGATTTTTTATTAGTAGATTTACCTGGATACGGTTATGCTAAGGGACCGGTAAAGGAAAAAGAGCAGTGGCAGGTTATGATTGAGGAATTCCTTGAAAATAGAAAAGAACTTCTAGGAATTTTCCTGCTTATTGACTCAAGACGAGGAATTCAAGAAATGGATATGAATTTGCTAGAATGGCTAGTTGCATATAATCTTAAGGCATGCATTATCTTTACAAAGATAGATAAACTAAAACGAAGTGAACAGATAAAAATTGTGAAAGATCAGACTTTAGAAAAATTCATGTCAAAATGGAAGGATTTTTCCGGCCCTATCCTCAGTAGCGTGAGTGATAAAGTTGGTAAAAAAAATATTTTTAATCAGATAGAAACATGGCTATAAATTAATTCAGAACCATTGATTCTAGGTTAGGATGGAATTATGAGTAAAGTAAAATCAAATTTAAAGGGATGGAAACCAGGGGTCCCAAGTATAAAACCAGAAAATCGCGTTTATGATCTCCCAGTTAAAAAAAACAGAAAACCAAGAAAAAAAGATAGTATTTTTTTTGGGACTGGCGGCATTCCTCATTCTACAAAAAATAGGACACATCCATCAGCGATTAAAAGGCTTAGTGAACTTGGGCTGTCGGTTTATGAAATGGAGTTTGTTCATGGCGTAAGGATTCGTACAGAAACCTGTGAGGAAGTTAAAAAAGAGGTTGAAAATACAGGGCTTCAAGTAACTGCACACGGTCCATATTATATTAATTTATATTCTATGGAAGAAGAAAAAATAGAGGCAAGTAAAAAACGTGTCATCGACACAGCTCTAGCACTTCACTCTTGTGGCGGTGACGGAGCATGTTTTCATCCTGGTTTTTATCAAAAAAGGGATGAAAATGAAGTCTATAAATTTATTTTAAGGCAAATCGATGAAATTTTAGATTTTCTTGAAGAACAAGGATGTCCATGTCGATTAGATCCTGAAACAACGGGAAAAGGTAGTCAATTTGGTTCTCTTTCCGAGTTAACTGAAATGGCTAGTTCTTTAAGTAAAAAGAATATAGGAATAACAATAGATTTTGCTCATATTCATGCTCGAACAGGAGGTAGAGAAAATTCTTATGAAGAATTTTCAAATCAATTGCAATTAATTGGAGATAAGCTAGGAAAGAAAGCCTTAAAATCAATGCATATTCATTTATCTGGAATCGCGTATGGTGATAAAGGAGAGGCACATCATCTTGAATTATCGGAATCTGATATGAATTTCAAAGATTTATTTCGAGCCTTAATAGATTTTGAAGTTGAAGGAAGAGTCGTTTGTGAAAGTCCGGCCTTGGAATATGATGCTCTTTTAATGCAAAAAGAATATCGAAAATTAAATGGAAGTTAGCAGACAAGGAATGTAATAATGAAAGAAATGTCTTATCAATTAGCGTCATTTTCGCAACAAACTAGTTTTGATGATTTGTCTGAAGAAGTAAGAGAAAGAATAAAAGTATTGCTTTTAGACTCAATAGCTTGCGCTATAGGTTCTTTGCGCTCAGAACCTATTCAATATTTAAGGGAACAAGTTCAAGAATTTGGAGGATCTTCGATAGGTTCTTTGATTGGTGGAGGAAAAACTGCACCTGACCGCGCCGCTTTTTTTAATGCTGCTTTAGTTAGATATCTCGATTTTAACGATGGATATATGGGGAAACTTGCAACTTCTCACCCGAGCGATCAACTAGGTGCTATATTGGCTGCTTCAGAGTATGCCAATATCAGTGGTAGCGATTTTATGACTGCACTTGCTCTTGCATACGAAATCCAATGTCGTTTTTGCGATTTTTGTTCTTACGAAGATAAGGGTTTTGATCAAGCTCTTGCGATTTCGTACTCAGTGGCTTCTGGTGTATCAAGAGCATTGAATTTAGATATAGAAAAAACGGCTAATGCTATAGGGCTAAGTGGTGTTTCACAAAATCCCTTACTTATTGTTCGTGCTGGTCGTATTTCTCACTGGAAGGGTTTTTCTACTGCAAATACTTGTTCTAATGCTTTACACGCGACATTTCTCGCTATGAGGGGAGTTACTGGACCGCCTGAAATTTTTGAAGGCCCTCTTGGTCTATTTGACTCAATTACTGGACCCTTTGATATTAATTTGGGAGATGTTTCTTTACAAAAAATTCTTGAGATTAGTTTGAAAAAATTTAATGCTGGTATTCATTCTCAAACAGCAATTGAAGGTGTTATTGAATTAAAAAAAGAACATGGGTTTATTCCAGAAGATATATCTGAGGTTGAAATTGAAATTTATCAACGTGCCTATTTCATAATGGGTGGTGGAAAGGGCGGAGATAAACATAACGTTAAAAATAAAGAAACTGCAGATCACAGCCTCCCCTACGTTTTAGCGGCAGCGTTAATTGACGACAATGTGATGCCGGAGCAATTTGAAGAAAAACGAATTTTGAAAGAAGATGTTCAAAGTTTACTTCGTTGTGTGAAAGTTTCGAATTCGCAAGAACTTACGGATCGATATCCTAAAGAATCTCCTGTAATAATTCGAATTAAAAACAAAGGGGATCAAGTTTTTGAAAAAGAAAAATCTTCCTACGAAGGGCATTATTCAAATCCAATGGGATGGTCCTCTGTTACAAAAAAGTTTGGATTACTTTGTGACGATATCATATCCATAGAAACAAAAGATGAAATTATTGATGCAGTTTCTCGTATAGAGGAAATTCAAATTACAGAATTAACGAATTTATTTTCTAAAATGAATAAATGAAATTAATGTTTTTGTTAATGAATTTTTATTTGAGGGAAAAAATGAAAAATTTTGATGAAATCACATTATACTCTTCTTCGACCTGACCTCCTTGCAAACAAATGAAAGAGTTTCTTTCTCTAAATAATATTGTTTTTAAGGAAAAGTTGATTGATCAGGATCCCGAAGTACTCAAGGAATTAGTCGAAAAAACTGGTATTCGTGGTACTCCTGTTATGATTGCTGGAGAAGAAATAGTCGTTGGTTTTGATAAAAGCAAGATTCAGACTATTTTTGATTTAAATTAAGGTAGGTTTTTCAAACCTTTTCGCTGTTCTGTATAGACTTGGCAGTAGGATAAAGTGGTGTTAGTATTTTCTGGCTTTTCTATTATGAGCTGACGTCAAAAGATTTTTTTTCTGAGGTTTTTTTGGGCAAAAGAGATTATGAAGTCATTATTGTAGGTGCAGGCCCTGCTGGTTTGACAGCCGGTCTCTATGCTTCTCGATCAAAATTAAATGTAGTTTGTTTTGAAAAAATGGCACCTGGTGGTGAAATTTTAAATACTGAATTTGTAGAAGATTACCCAGGATTTGATTTAATCGGTGGTCCTGAGCTAGCCGCAAAATTTACGGAACATGCCATCAAATTTGGGTTAAAGATTGAAATGGAAGAAGTTCTAGAGATCAGGAAGGATTTAGATGACTTTTTAGTGAAAACTGATATGGGGGAGAGGAGATGTGGTGCAGTTATCTATACCCCCGGTGGAATTCCTAGAAAGCTTGAAATTCCTGGAGAAACTGAATATTCTGGTAAAGGTGTAAGTTACTGTGCGCTTTGTGATGGAGCGTTTTTTCAGGATGAAATTATTACCGTTGTTGGAGGTGGAAATAGTGCTGTTGAGGAAAGTAATTTTCTTACCAAATATGGATCAAAAGTCTATTTGGTTCATAGGAGAGATCAATTTAGAGCACACGCTATTACTGTTGACAGGATAGTAGAAAATCCGAAGGTAGAAATTATTCTGGATCACGTTGTGGACGAGATATTTGGTGATGGTAAAGAAATGACGAAACTTAAAATACGTAACGTAAAAACGAATGAGTTACAGGAATTAAATGCATCAGGTCTATTTGTTTTTGTTGGCTTTACTCCTAACACCGATCTTATCAAAGATCCTGTTGAAAAAGATGAATTTGGTTTTATAATCACAAATCAAAATATGGAGACGAATATCCCCGGTCTCTTTGTAGCGGGTGATTGTAGAAGCCAACTTATAAGGCAGATTACAAATGCAAGTGGAGATGCTACTACAGCTGCTGTGGCAGCAGAAAAATATTTAGAAGTACAAGTTGAAAATAGAAAAAAGGAAAATAGCTCTTTATCTTGAAGATTATAATTTTGGAGATTCGATTATAAAATGCAGTTTTCTAGAACCCTAGGACGTTTCTTTATGACAGATATCATAAAAGGGATGTTCATTACGATTCAACATTTATTTAAAAAACCTGTGACGCTTCAGTATCCTAATGAACGTTGGGATCCCCCAGAAAGATTTCGTGGGTTCCTTGGATTAACTCGTGATTTCAAAACAGGCGAAGAAAATTGTATAGGTTGTTTGAATTGTGAAAAAGTTTGCCCTATTGATTGTATAACGATTTTGACTGCTGGCAAGGGGCGTGAGATGTACGCTAAAGAGTTTTATCTTGATTATATGAGGTGTATGTACTGTGGATTGTGTCAAGAAGCCTGCCCCACGACTCCTAAATCGATTGTACACACCCATCAGTACGAAACCGTTGGCTACCAAAGAGAAGATCTCGTTTTTGATAAAGATCATCTTTATGATGTTTGGGAAAAGGAAAATAACTATAACGGCCCACGTGCATGGGGTAAATTTTTTGGTCTTAGGAAACTCGAAGAAGAAAGACGCCCTGTCACACAAATTGAATCTTCTGAAAATTCTGGAGAAGAAAAAAGTTCTGTCACAAAATTTGTGGCCCCAAACACGAGGGCGCAAATAAAAAATAAATCTTCCGAAAATCCTGAAGGATAAAAAACCTGACTGATCCTCGAATGAAATTATTTACCGTGAATTTTAAAGATATCCGCTCAGGAAAAGTTACGGATGCGTATTTTGAACGCACGCACCGTATCCTTGAAGCAAAAAAAATTAAAAAAAGAATTCGTGCAGAATTTACTGCCAAAACTCTCTCCTCTGATTGGGGTGTTTTTACAGGATTAGAGGAAATCCTTAATTTATTCGAAGGAATGCCTGTTAATATTCGCTCTATACCTGAAGGATCAATCTTTACACCTTTTCAGCCCGTGATGGAAATTGAAGGTTTATACAATGACTTTGATCTTATGGAAACAGCTGTACTCGGTCTCATGTGTCAATCAAGTGGAATTGCTACAAAAGCAGCTCGATGCAGAATTGCTGCGGGAAACTTAAAGCTCTTCAGTTTTGGATCACGAAGAATGCATCCTGCTATTTCACCTATGATTGAGCGCTCATCTTATATAGGAGGGTGTGATGGAGTTGCTTTAGTTAAGGGTGCTGAAGTTCTTCAAATTCCGGCTGTTGGAACAATTCCTCATTCGCTTGTAATTATTATGGGAGGACTAACACCTGCACTAAAAGCGTTCGATGAAATAATCGAAAAAGATGTTCCTAGAGTAGCTGTTGTCGACACCTTCGGTGATGAAAAGTTTGAAGCTTTAGAAGCCGCAAACACTTTACATGACCGGCTGGATGCTGTTCGCATTGACACTCCTAAATCTAGGCGTGGGAATCTTTCGGAAATTCTTTCTGAAGTTCGATGGGAACTAAATCAGTCAGGATTTGAAAAAGTAAAATTATTTGTTAGCGGTGGCATTGATGAAAATGAGATTCTTGAAATAAAAGATTTTGTGGATGGAGGGTTTGGAATAGGAACGTCCATTAGTTCTGCTTCTGTCATAGATTTTTCTATGGATATTGTTGAAATGGAAGGTAAACCTATCTCTAAAAAGGGCAAACTTTCTGGTGGGAAACATTTGTTAAGGTGCGTTGATTGTTTTGCAGAGGAAGTTATTCCTATTGATAAACCTTATGGAGATTGTGATCTTTGTGGCGGAGAATTGTCACAACATCTTTCCCTAGCGATGGAAAATGGCACCAGAATCGACCCTTCGCCTAGTTTGAAAGAAATACAAAATTATGTGTTTTTACAAATCGATCGTCTTTCTCTCAACCTGAAATAAATGTCAAAAAATCAAAAATTAACGAAACCGGATCGCTTTTCTGAGTTCAGGGATTTTATACAAAATCATAATCGGTTTTTACTAGTGACTCATATGGGTCCAGATGGAGATGGACTTTTATCCTGCTTGGCTTTTGCTTTGTATCTTATAGAAAAAGGTGGAAGTGCTACCGTAGTTACTGAAGATGAAATTCCTGATTTTGTTTCGTTTTTTAATATTGGCAAAACTGTGATGTCAAGTTGTGACCTGCTAAAACAGAAAAACTGGGAAAAAAATTTTGATTCTGTTATTTTATTAGATGCAGGAAAATTATCTCGTTTAGGCAAGTTGGAAGATCCTGTTTCATTAAGTTCTCTTCCTATTACGATTATGGATCATCATATTCCTGAAAACGACGATCCTGATTATCCTAAAATAATTGACGAAAATGCCTCGTCTATAGGGGAACTTCTAGCGGAATTTCTTGACGAAGAAAAATATGATTTTAAAAACTTAAAATTAATCCGACTACTATATGCAGCTATAGTTTACGATACAGGCCAGTTTAGATTTTCAAACACAACTAATAAAACTCTAAAATGGGCAAAACGATTTGTCGAATTAGGAGTTGATCCAGGAGAGGCTTACAGTATTTTTTGGGAATCTAATGGTATTGGTTCTGTGAAATTACTTGCGAAATTAATGAGCGAATTGAAAATATTATGCAATGATCGTCTTGCTTCTTTTAAACTTACTCGGAATGATTTAAAAAAATTTGGTGTAAAGAAAGAGGAAACGGATGAATTCATTTCTGTCCCAAGAGGGATCAGTAGTATAGAAGTTGTTGTATTTTGTTCAGAACTTGAAAATGGAAAAATTCGTGTAAGCTTAAGATCAAAAGGAAAAGTTGAGATACATGACGTGGCAATTAAGTTTGGTGGTGGTGGACATGCCTTTGCTGCTGGTGTTCGTATGAGAGGTCCTATAGAAAAAGCTGAAGAAAAAATCTTATCTGCACTTTCAGATAAGATTAAAGAAACATTAGATTGATTCTCTAATGGGCATTTTTTGCTAGATGTTCCCCTAATTTTCTCATTACTGCATCCATGTTTTCTCCGTGAGGCAAGAAAGTCACGGAGACAAAAACATTTTCATTTCCGTCTATTTCAACTAAATTTCGAAAAAGTGGTTGGTTATAAAAGCCATTGTTTGGTTCTGCATGACCTATTCTTTCAGTAGCTTTCATTAAATGATAGGAGATAACCGCCCTAGGAGGCACGAATCTTTTTCTTGATTCACCTTCATCAGTAAAATCTGAAATTATTCCTCCGAATCCTTTACAGTGACCATCACCAAAAATATAAGATCCATTTTTAGACTGATCGCAACCACAATAGGTAGCGAGTTTAACGTATGATAATTGTTGAATATGGTCTTCGTTTTCTAAAAATACTTCATTTATTCCGCAAGATGGGCAGATAAAAGAATTCACAGACATAATTTTTCCTAAATTTTTGTTTTAAAAATTAAGATGTACTCAACAAAGGGAGTTATTTTGTCAAATACAAAATTTACATACAAGTCAAACATTCGAAATTATTATTCGAAAATTTTTACTTTCCTTTCCATTGAGGTTTTCTTTTTTCAAGAAAAGCGTTTAGACCCTCTTTTTTGTCTTCTGTTTCACAAAGAGCACCTTGGGCAAATTTTTCTAACGCTAATCCAGCAGCCAAACTTCCTTCCATACCAGAATGAACCATAGTTTTCATAAACTGTGGAACTAAAGGAGCATAAGAAGCTATCTTTTTTCCCATATTTAAAACCGTTTCCATTAATTGTTCGGATTCCACTAATCTAGTTATAAGACCAATTTCAAGTGCTTTTTTTGCATCAAAAATTTCTCCCATTAATAACATTTCCATTGCCCAACCTCTACCTATAAGTCTAGGCAGTCTTTGTGTAGCACCACCACCTGGGATTATTCCAATTTTACCTTCAGGTGTAGCAAATTTTGATGATGGAGTGGCCACTCTTAAGTCACAACCTAAGGCGACTTCCAGTCCACCTCCCATACAAAATCCGTTTATAGCAGCTATCGATGGTTTGCTCATTTTTTCAAGCTTTGCTGCTAACCCTTGGACTAAAGGCTGGAGAGCTTTTTTTAAATTTCGGTTTTTGACTTCTTCAAGGTCAGAACCTGACGCAAAAGCTTTTTCTCCTTTACCAGTTATTACAATAACTTTAATTGAGCTGTCATATTCGAAGTTTTCTAAGACTTCGTGAAACTCATCTAAGGTTTTTAGAGAGATGGCGTTATGTTTTGCTGGTCTGTTTATTGTAATGATTGCGATTTGATCGGAAGTTTCAATCTCAAGATTTTCAAGCGGCATATTTTTCCTTTCTTGTAGTTATATATGATCGTTTTTATAACAATTCCTAAATTCATTCGACAATCTTATTTTGAAGTACTCCAATTCCCTCGATCTCAAGTTCTACAATATCTCCTGGTTTTATCCATTTATCTAAATCAGCACCGCATCCAGTTGCGACGGTCCCAGAACCAAACATTTCTCCAGGGACAAGTTCTTCTTCCATAGATGCATACTCGACCATTTTTTCCCAACTATAGAAAGCATCCCCTGAATTTCCTCGACTCCACTCTTCCCCATTAATTCTAGCGATCATAATGGCATCTTTTGGATTAAATTCATCTTTAGTTACAATGCATGGTCCAATTGCTGAACCAAAATCTTTTCCTTTATGTGGACCAAGCCAATTTCGCATTTCTTTTATTTGAATATCTCTTGCACTAAAGTCGTTTAAAATTGTGTAACCGAAAACATGGTTCATTGCATCTTTTTCTTTTATATTTCTAC
Source organism: Nitrospinota bacterium (assembly GCA_036231405.1). GTDB lineage: Bacteria > UBA8248 > UBA8248 > UBA8248 > UBA8248 > UBA3496. Next base: position 210,648 of record JAZAHK010000006.1, on the reverse strand, counting down.
CCTTTTTCCCAATAAACATCCCCAGTTCAAGTTCATAATCGAGTTTCTCTGTGTATTTTGGCCATCTTAAGCTATCTCCTGGACCAAGGATAGACAGCCTGTTCCCTTTATAACAAGAAGGCAGTTCGTACCATATAGGATCAATCGTAGTGTTTCGTCTTTTCGCCCCTGCAGCCTTGTGTCCTTCGTGTATTAAAAAATCCCTATAACTAATGGGTTTTGGAACGGGTGCGCAAACATGAATTTGGTCTGGAGACCAAATTATTTCTTCTCCATCTGGCCCCTTAGCAGTCTGCCCTGTTATTTTTATGTATTCTAAGGTTTCTCTTGCTGCTTCAAGTGATGGTTCTCCACCGGCCATAAAACTACACATAGTTTGTGGGATCCGGAAGTTTGCATATTCAAGATATTTAGGTTCTTTCCCTTGTTCTCTTAAAAGTGAAGCAAATGATAAATTAAGGTCTAATACAAATTCTGTTTCATCAAAATCGATAAGCAAACCAATTCTAGAAATTTTTGATATTTTTGAATCAATTTCATAGGTTATGAATTTCATTTTAATCTCCAAATTAGCATGATTTTTCGATGAGAAAATAAATCAAGTTATAAGTTGTTTAGTATTGAAAATCACATCTTTATTATCATATAACATTCTGTACTTTTGAGGAAAAACACAACAGTCTGATTTTTTTATCTTCGTTTTCATACAGACTTGACTTATTTAATCTGTAAAGTTAGTTTGGCTCTTTTCCATAGCTAGTTTTTTTCTTATAAATATATGAACTTACTAGCTATGTTTATGTTTTTTAGGGAGTTTCGATGAATTCCATGACATTTTCTCGTTGTATTGTTAGGGTTTCCTTATTTATTTTCATCTCATCTATTTTCCTTGTTTTAGCTTCAGATGTTTTCGCTGCTGAAGGGGGGACAAACGTTGGAAGAGATTGGATTAGAAGTTTTAATATTGGCAAAGGAGCTCTGGTTTTAAATCCCCTGATTATTTTAATCCAATGGGCAAACTTCATAGTTTTTTTAATTTTACTAAATTATATTCTTATCAAACCTCTTAGAACGCATATGGAAACTAGAAATTCTAAGATTGAAAACAACCTTTCCTCTTCTGAGCGAGATCAAAAAGAAGCAATGGGCTACATTACACAGTATGAGGATTCACTTGCTGAAATAAGAAGAGAAAACAATGAAAGGATAGTATCTTTACAACAAGAGATAACAAATGAATCTTTAAAAAAACAGACCGAGATAAAAGAAAACGCTTCTAAAGATCTAGAAGAAGCACGTTCTAGAATTTCTATAGAAGCTACGAAAGCTCGTTCTGAATTAAAAGAAATGGCTAACGATCTTGCTTCTCAAATTGCAAATCGATTAGCTGGAAGAAATGTTGCTTAGGATTTAATAATGAATTTAAAAGAAAATCAAAGAAAATAAAAACTACAGCAAGACACAACCGATGAATCCTTCAATAAATTTAATAAAGATTCTTCAATAGATATGCGAAACGCACGCTCAAAAATTGACAATCATGCGTTAAAAGCGCAAACGGATTTAAAAGAAATGGCATATAAGCTGTTAAATATTTTCAGTGTAAGTCTTTTCTTTTTTCTCTTGTCGGTTGGTTTTGCAGAAGCAGAGGGAGATGCGCACCATAAAGCTTTTAATCTTACCGAAGAAATTTTTAAATTCGTTAATACTTTAATAGTTATTGGAATACTTTATAAACTTCTTTCAAAACCGTTAAAGAATTTTTTTCATGAGAGAAGAGAGGGAATACGTAAAGCATTAGAGGATACAGAAAAAGCAAGAGTAGAAGCGGAAAAACAGTTAGAGGAACAACGTTCTAAGGTTGCAGATTTAGAAGCGGAGCTTAATAGTATTCGTGGGGAAGGGAAAAAAGAACTCGAAAAAATACGAGTCAAACTTGAGGAAGATTCAGAACTTCAAGCAAAACGACTTCTGGATCAAGCTAGTAATGCTATAGAATTGGAGATGAGCAAAGCACTATCTGAAATACAAGATGAGGCTTCCAAGATAGCTGTAGACCTTGCAGAGGATATTTTAAAAAAGAATTTAGAAGACGAGGATCAAACTCGTCTTTCACAAGAATATTTAGATAAAATTACTGATGTTGACAGGAGTTAAAATTGATAGGTGGTGAAAGCGCTAGGCGTTACGCTAAGGCGCTCGCGGATATAGCGGATAGACAAAATTCACTCGATCCAATTGGCGAGGAACTATCTGTTTTTTCAAATGCATTTGAAGGGAGCAAGGAACTTCAGGTTTTATTAAAAAACCCTAAATTTGCTAAGGACAAACAACTTGAAATGTTGGACGAGGTTTTGACCTCTTCTGGTGCGAGTGATTTGGTTAAAAATTTTATACGCGTTTTAATTGAAAATGACAGAATAAGCGAACTCTCTGCTATTTCTTCTAAATACCAAGAAATATCAGACCAGAAAATAGGTCGTGTTAGAGCGGAACTTCGTTCTGCCAAAGAACTCGATCCAGAAATTTTGAAAAAAATTCATGAAAAACTGGCACAAGTTGCTGATTGTGAGGTTCTTTTGAATGTGGTCACAGATAAAGAGTTGATTGGCGGTGTTTCTTGCAAGATGGGTAGCGTTATGATGGATGGTAGTTTAAAAAATCAGTTAAGGAATCTTCGTCAAGATCTAGCACATAAGTGAAAATTACATTATTTTTTTATGAAGGATTGAGGGGATAATAAATGCAAATTCGTGCAGAAGAAATAAGTCAGATTATTCAAAAGCAAATTGAAGGGTTCGAATCTTCCGTAGAATTATCTGAGACTGGCACAGTAATTTCAGTTGGTGATGGAATTGCGCGTATCTACGGTCTTGAAAAATGTATGTCAGGGGAACTTCTTTCGTTTCCCGGTGATCTATATGGAATGGCTCTAAATCTTGAAACCGATAATGTCGGTGCCGTTTTGCTTGGTGATGATCGTGCAATCAAAGAAGGTGATGAGGTTCGACGAACGAATAGAATTGTAGAGGTGCCGGTAGGAAAGGCTATGGCTGGAAGAGTTGTGAATGCTCTTGGTCAGCCTATAGATGGAAAAGGACCAATTGACACAAATGAATCAAAAAAGATTGAATTAATTGCGCCTGGCGTGATCGACAGACAACCTGTTGAGGAACCTTTACAGACAGGTATTAAGGCAATTGATGGCATGGTTCCCATTGGACGTGGTCAAAGAGAGCTTATTATTGGAGATAGGCAAACTGGAAAGACTGCGATTGCTATTGATGCGATCATTAACCAAAAAAATACGGATGTTTTTTGTATTTATGTTTGTACAGGACAGAAACGTTCAACTTTAGCGCAAGTTGTAAGTACTTTAGAGGAGTATGATGCTATGGAATACACGATTGTCGTGGCAGCTACCGCCTCTGATCCTGCTCCACTTCAATATATATCCCCTTATTCTGGTTGTGCAATTGGTGAATATTTTAGGGATAATGGGATGCATGCCTTAGTTATATATGATGATTTAACTAAGCAGGCTGCTGCCTATAGACAATTATCACTTATGTTAAGGCGACCGCCTGGTCGCGAGGCTTATCCAGGGGATGTGTTTTATCTTCATTCTAGACTTCTTGAAAGAGCGGCTAAGCTGAGTGATGAAAAAGGTGGGGGTTCCTTAACCGCTTTGCCTATTATTGAGACACAAGCAGGTGACGTTTCTGCATATATTCCAACCAATGTTATATCAATAACTGATGGACAGATCTATTTAGAGTCCGCTCTCTTTCACTCTGGAATAAGGCCCGCGATTAATGTTGGACTGTCCGTCTCTAGAGTAGGTGGAGCCGCTCAGAACAAAGCAATGAAGAAAGTCGCCGGTACTCTTCGACTAGATTTAGCGCAGTACAGGGAAATGGCTGCATTCTCACAGTTTGGTTCTGAATTGGATGCCACTACGCAGGCACAACTTGCAAGGGGTTCTCGTTTAACAGAATTATTAAAGCAACCTCAATATGAGCCCCAAGAAGTGCATCGTCAGATTATATCTATATTTCTAGGGACTGAGGGTTATTTAGACGAAATTCCATTAGAAGATATACAGACGGTTAATAATGACTTCTTGACTTTCATGGAGACGAGTCACTCAAAGGTTGTAAACGACTTAAAAGAACAACCTGAACTAACGGATGAAATAAGAGAGGCTCTTAAATCTGCCATTAAAGAATTTGTTAAAACTATTAAGAAGGAAGAAAGTGCTCCTGTTGAGACTTCTTCCTAAGGATTTTCCATGGCTTCTACAAGAGATTTTAAACAACGAATACGTAGTGTAAAAAATACACAACAAATTACACGTGCGATGAAATTAGTAGCTGCTTCTAAAGTAAGGCGTTGTCAAGAGCGCATTGAAAATGCAAGACCGTATAGTGATAAAATTACCGAGCTTGTAAATTCTTTGTCTTTGCATGTAGATCAGGACGCGCACCCTCTTTTAAAGAGTGATACAGATGACCAGAAAGTGCTTTTAATCGTAATTACTTCAGATAGAGGTCTTTGCGGTGGCTATAATACGAATCTTCTTCGAACTGCTATGCAATTTCTGGAAGAACGCGAGGAAGAAAATAAGGAAACTTTAATTACTGTAGTTGGAAATAAGGGCAGGGAATTTCTTTCAAGAAGAGAGTATTCTTTTAAAGATGAGTTTCCTGATGTATATGGTCGAATTGACTTCTCTTTAGCAGAAACTTTGAGCGACTTACTTGTTCAAAGTTTTCTAGACAATGAAATTGGCGAAGTTCACATTTTAACTACCGAATTTAAGTCGGTAATAAGCCAACAGCCCACAATAACACGTCTCCTTCCTCTTTCCCCTCCAGTTCCAGAAGGGATTGATAAAGATGGAGAGCCTGTAGTATCGGACTATATCTTTGAACCTTCTATAGAAGAAGTTTTAATAGATCTTCTACCAAAACATATTAATGCCCAAGTGTATCGTGCTCTTCTTGATGCAGAAGCGAGTGAATTTGGTTCTAGAATGATCGCAATGGATAATGCATCTAGGAATGCGGAAGAAATGATTGGTACACTTACTTTACAAATGAATCGTGTTCGTCAGGCATCGATTACTACAGAATTACTGGAAGTCGTATCTGGTGCTGATGCGTTAGCTGGTTAAAATTTTATAAATAAATTTAAAAAATATTGATTTTTTAGGAACATAAAGGAGCCAAGAATGAGTGAAGGTCGTGTAACGCAAATCATTGGACCGGTTATAGATGTGGAGTTTGACGATGGAAATCTTCCTGAGTTGAAAAATGCTCTCGTTGTTAAAAAAGATTCTGCCATGGTCGAAGAAGGAGAGAGAGATGAAGTGGTTGTAGAAGTCTCTTTGCATCTTGGTGAATCTACCGTTCGTACTGTTTCCATGGAGCCAACCGATGGATTGATTCGTGGATTAAAAGTTATTGATACAGGCGCCCCAATTAAAGTTCCTGTTGGGAAAGAGGCTCTTGGTAGAATTTTAAATGTAATTGGCGAGCCTGTTGATGGGAAGGGTCCCGTCCAGACCGAGGAACGACACCCCATCCATCGATCCGCTCCTAGCCTGGAAGATCAGAATCCTAATACAGATATGCTTGAGACCGGGATTAAAGTTGTAGATCTTCTCGAACCTTATACTAGAGGTGGAAAAACAGGTCTTTTCGGAGGTGCTGGTGTTGGCAAAACAGTTCTTATTATGGAACTGATTCACAATATATCTACAGAGCACTCAGGAACAAGTGTTTTCACCGGAGTGGGAGAGAGAACAAGGGAAGGAAATGATTTGTACCGTGAAATGGAAGAGTCTGGCGTTTTGGATAGTGTGGGACTAGTTTACGGCCAGATGACGGAGCCTCCAGGCGCAAGACTACGTGTAGGTCTTACTGGATTAACTTTAGCGGAATACTTTCGTGATGTAGAAGGTCAGGATGTCTTGTTCTTTGTAGACAATATTTTCCGATTCACTCAAGCAGGTTCAGAGGTTTCTGCACTTTTGGGTAGAATGCCTAGCGCTGTTGGTTATCAGCCGAATCTTGCTTCTGAAATGGGGGAGTTGCAAGAACGAATCACTTCTACTAAAAAAGGTTCCATTACCTCTGTTCAAGCTATATATGTTCCTGCGGATGATTTGACAGATCCCGCACCTGCAACCGCATTTGCTCACTTAGACGCAACTACAGTTCTTTCTCGTCAAATTGCAGAACTAGGTATTTATCCTTCCGTGGATCCTTTGGACTCGACTAGCAGGATTCTGGATCCAAGAATTCTTGGAGAAGAGCATTATGGTGTAGCGCGAAATGTACAGCAGATTCTTCAAAAATATAAAGAATTGCAGGACATTATTGCTATTCTGGGAATGGATGAATTGTCAGAGGACGATAAAACAGCTGTTTCAAGAGCCAGGAAGATACAGCGTTTTTTAAGTCAACCTTTCTTTGTTGCACAGCAATTCACTGGAACACCCGGGGTCTATGTGCCTTTAGAAAAAACTATTGAAGGATTTAAAGAATTAGCGGACGGCAATGTAGATCATCTTCCTGAACAGGCTTTCTATATGGTTGGCGATTTAGAATCTGCAAAAGAAAAAGCAGATTCTTTAGGAGCTAAGGTATAAAAATGGCAAACGGTAAAATATTTTTAGATATTGTAACTCCTGAAAAAAAACTCATGTCTGCAGAAGTAGATGAAGTTACTGCGCCAGGATTCTATGGAGAATTTGGTGTTTTGCCTGATCACACTACGTACCTTTGTCAACTAGGTATAGGAGTACTTTCTTATAGGATGAACAGTGCAAGTTATTTTGTTTCTATAATTCACGGGTATGCAGAAGTGGGGCTCAATAAGGTTACAATTTTGGCTGAAGTTGCCGAGCGCGCAGAAGATGTGGATATAAACAGAGCAGAACAGGCTTTGGATAGGGCAAAAAAGAGGATGTCTGTAGATGACAATGTTTCTTCTGATGATGAATCTGCTTTTGATTATGAGCGCGCAGATCTTGCTATAAAGCGTGCAACTACAAGAATTTCAGTTGCCCGTGAAAGCGGTCTGCACTGATCTAAAAGAATATATTATGTTCATTCGCACTTTTTATTTTTTAAAAGTTTTAAGTTTCATTAGGAGTCCTTTGCTATTAGGTACTCTTCTTTTCTTGTTCATTTTGAATCCATCTCTATCTTTTTCTGCAGGCGATCCTGCCCCAAAAAATAAAAAGATTTCTAAGAATTCTTATCAGCAAGGAAGAGATTTTATTTCGGAAGGAAAGTGGTTAAATGCAGTTCAAAGTTTTAAGAAAGCGATTCAGCAAGATAAAAAAGATCACAAAGCATATAATATGCTTGGATACTCATTAAGACAATCAGGGAAAATTGCCGAAGCTATTGGTGCTTATAATCGGTCTCTGACACTTAAATCTAACTACGAAGAAGCTTTAGAGTACCGTGCAATTGCATATGCTAAGCTTGGCAAGAGAGAAAAAGCCATGCAGGATTATAAAAAACTTCTTTCTCTTAAATCTTCTCTTTCTGATGGACTAAAAGAAAAAATCCTTAAATCTCTAGATAAATAATTTTTTTAATTTTCCTTTTTATTTAATTTTCATAAATTTCATAGGGAATTTTTGAAGAGATTTAGAACCTTTTTCCGTAACCTCAACAAGATTCCCAACCTGTAGCCCATACTTCCCGTCAGGAGTTACTACATTAGGTTGAATTACCATTAACATTCCCTTCTTAAATATGATTTGATTTTGAGGTCTTGTAATTAAGGAACCACCAAGATCAATTCTTGGATCTTCTATTAGCAAACCCCAACCATGAAAAGTTGTATCGAAAGTAGTGAATCCACTTTCTGTTAAAACGGACCCAGCTTGCTTAATATCTTTTTCCGTTGCTCCGGGTTTTAGAGCTTTAAGAATATTATGATAAGTTTTTACGCCTACTTCAAAAAGTTCTTTGTAAATGGGTTCAGGTTTAGTGCCTACGGAAATAGGCCGATGTGCCTGTCCGGAATGCATTTCAAAATCAGCAGATAACTCTGTAAGAACAATGTCTCCTTTCTTTATTTTTCTGTGAGATGGAAATTGATTTGGAAAAATCAATTGAGGTTTTTTCATTGACGTAGAACCGATAAAAACAAGTTGCGCACCTCCTCCGCTAGGCATGTAAGATCCGGTAATAATAGATGCAAGCTCAAATTCGGACATCCCAATTTTTGATTTTTTTTCCAAAGCATAAAAAGCCATATCAGTTAATGCTGCTCCTTTACGGAACCACCGCATTTCTTCATCGCTTTTTACCAGCCTCACTTCTGCAAGGATGTCTGTTGCGTCATCAAAAGTTGCTTTTTTAAAATTTGTTCTTAGTTCATCTATAACACTATATGGCATAGAAACTTTTAAGATTCCGCGAAAACCGACTAATCCAATTTTAAATTTTTCAAGTCCAAGCTGTCTAATTTTCTCAGAAATTTTCTTTCCTGGCTCATAATCTACTGCGTCAGTTTGGCCTGGAATATTGCTTGCCGTTTTTGCGTAAGGAAGATAAAGCCTATTAGAAATAAAAAGACTAGGGTTTCCCTTCAAGGGGAAGAAGAGAAAACTGCTAACAGGATCTTTATAATTCGTTACATATTTGATATTTGCTTGGTTTCCTCCTGCCATTCCTGAATCGCCGTAAAAAATAAGGGCGCTGAAACCTCTCTTTTTCATGTGTTTTCTAATTTCTCGGTATCTTCTCCTGTATTCGAAATCAGAAAATCTAGGGTAAAGTTTTTCGTTTTGCATTTTTCCCTCGTTAAAAAAATAAAAAGCCCACATCAGCCAGTGGCCAAGGCGGGCTTTTCGTTAAGCGTTAAATCTATTTACTTCTTTGTAATCTCCCAAGGATAGAGAACTTCATCATGCCTTGGTGTCCATGAAATGTTACTTCTCATGCCGAACACATCATGGATTTTAAAGAAAACTTTATATGCAGTATGTTTTTTAAATAATGATGTAACTTTTACAAATTTCTTGTGTTGTGTTGCTGGATCTGCCTCTAGTGCAGCATCATCGATTGCATCGTTTAGCTCTTTAATGCAAGTTCCGCTCCAAGGACCCTTACACCCACCTGTTCCTCTTGCGATGTTACCAGGGTTTCCTGCACCGTTACCATAACCCATATAGAACGCTGCCACACCTTTGTACTTGTTGTTCTTTTTCTTGCCCTTGTTGTATGCACGGTGGCTCTTTTTATAAAGAGGGAAGATCTGTGCATTACAAGTAGCATCAATACCAACTGCTTTCAAATAACCTGCACTTGCTTCACAGGTTTGTTTGTCAGCTGGGTAACGACCGTTAGTTGCAATAAGTTCCATTTTAAAGCCTTTACCGTATCCAGCTTCTTTCAATAGAGCTTTTGATTTAGCAGGGTTATATCCATGCCAAGGTTTTCTATTTGGATCATATCCTGAGTAGTTCCAAGGATGATATATCTGTCCAAACAGGTCTGCACGACCACCTAGCAATGTTTTTCTGATTTTCTCAGCGTCGATAGCAAGGTTAGCAGCTCTTCTGACTTTTTCTTTAGAAAAAGGACCGCCATGTCTGCCGAAGAAACTCATAAACATGATACGAACAGCAGGAATTGCTTTGATCTTAGTGTTTGGATCTTTTTGAAGCTGTGGAATAAACTGTGGAAGGATACCCATTACGATATCTACGTCACCAGCCTGAATAGCTTTGGTACGAACCGCAGCATCTTTAATTCTTCTAAGAACAACAGTATCTGGGCGATTAGGCCAGGCTTTATTGTTCCACCAAAGAGGGTTAATTCTAAATACCATCTTTTGGTTTTTCTGCCAGTCACTACTTACCAAGGTATAAGGCCCTGTTCCGTGAGTGTTTCTGGAAACATACGCAGCAAGTTTTCTGCCTTTTAGTCCAAGTTCCTTAATTTTAAGACTCATTGGATGGCCAAGACGGGTCAATTGCACGTAAATACCATTATCAGCTTTATGGTTTAACCAACGGGCTGTATAATCGTCAATACACTCCACTCCTTTAGTAGGTCTAAAGAAATAAGCCTGACGTTTCGAAGATTTAATTCTCTCTAGTCCAAACTTTACATTGGCGCAGGTAAACTTACTTCCGTCTGAGAATCTTACGCCCTTTCTCAATTTAAAAATTACTTCTTTATCACTTTTTTTCTGCCAGGTTGGCGCTAACCAACCTTCTTTTTTCCCATCTTTAGTTCTTACGTTTAGAAGAGTGCCGTATGCCCATCTCCAAACCATAGTTCCAACGTAGTTGGAAACTTTGTTTGGATCCATTGTTGGGGGCTCACCCCTAAGCGCTATAGTCACTTTACCGCCTGCATCCACAGTTTGCACGGGCATAACAACCGCAAAGCTTAGTAGCAGGATAGCTAAAACAAACAACTTCTTCACTTTTCTACCTCCCATTTGAATTGAAGAATTGTTTCCAGCAACAACACAAAGCCAGAAACTTATAAAGCATTAAAAAATTGATGTGTATTCCGGAATAATAGTCTGCATTGGGAAATGAGTCAATACGTCATTTTTTAAAAATTAAAATTCAATATTTGGAATTTAATTCTAAATATTGAATTTTTGCGTGACAATTTTTTTCGTATTCTGTGATAGCATGTACTCATCAAATAATCACTTAGAAATTTATATACAATTCTTTTATAAAAATTTCCCCCCTTAATTTTATAAATGAAAGGAAGGTACCTATGGCAGAAGAAAAAGTAATAGGATCTTGGTTTCGATATTTTCCTGATCATTATCTGTGGTCACAGCTAATGAGCGGAGAAATTAATTTATCTCCTATGGGAGGAACAAATTTTTATGAAATAGACCAAATAGGAAAGAGATTAACTGGAAAAGTGGGAGATTCTGAAGCATGGCATGAAGCATGGTTGTGGATGGCAGATAAAACTCTTGAACTTGCGGAAGAGGAAGAGAAAAATGGACACTTAAGGACCTCTGCCGGGGCTTATATAAGAAGCGCAATTTACCGTTATACTTGTGAACGTTTTATACATCCAGATGATCCCAGAAAAGTACAATCCTACCGTGACCTATTGCCCCATTATGAGAAGGGAATGAAATGTCTTGTTTCTGGTTTTGAACGTGTAGAAGTTCCATATGAGGATACTAGCCTTTCTGCATACTGGCTTCCTCCAAAATCTAAAAATGAGACCAATCCTGCAATAGCTTTTTTTGATGGATTAGATGGTTCGAAAGAGTTTACAGTTTTATGGGGTGGATTATCTTTGATTGAACGTGGGATTGGTGTTTTGTGTGTCGATGGTCCTGGTCAGGGAGAGACCTTACGATTAAAAAATATACCAAGCAGGCATGACTATGAAGTCGCAGGAAGTGCCGCATTTGATTATCTAGACGAGAAAGAGGAAATAGACTCTTCCAGGATAGGAGTTATGGCCATGAGTATGGGTGGATATTATGCTCCTCGAATTGCGGCTTTTGAGCATCGTTATAATGCATGTTTGACATGGGGAGCTCACTTTGATTACCACGAAGTTTGGGTGCATAGAAGGAAAGTCCTGGAATCAGGCGGAACAATATCATCTTCTGCTATGTGGCAGTTACCTTGGGTATTAGGGACTCCGGATATGGATAGTGCGATGGAGAAATGCAAGAACTATACTTTAGCTGGTGTTGCCGAAAAGATACAAATTCCTATCATGATAACTCATGGGCAGGATGACAATATCGTTCCTGTTGATATGGCTCATCGCCTGTATGAGGCATGTGGTTCTAAGGATAAAGCTCTAAAAATTTTCAAAGTGGAAGACGGAGGAAGTCAGCATTGTGTAGTTGATAATCTTTCTATGGCATCGAATTGGATTTCTGATTGGTGGATGGACCGATTTAGAACGGAAGATATTTTAAATTCATTTTAATTACGAAATGGGGATAGAAAATGACAGAAGAAACCAGAGAGGAAAAAGTCAAACGTATTACAGAGAGAATTCATGGGGACAGAGGTTTTGTCTATGATGTGCTTGGTTTTGGTGCAGAATTAGATCCGGATTATTTTGAGGTTTATTCGCAGATGCACTGGGGGTTCTTTAAAGAGGAGCCTCGACATCTCGATCCTAAAACTAGAGAATTGATAGAGATAGGTTTATTAGCTTTCAAAGGAATGAAACACGAAGTTTATACTCACACGAAAAAAGCACTACGTCTTGGTGCCACGATGGAAGAGGCATTAGAAGCTTTTGAAGTTGCAAGCATTGGAGGAGGAGCTCCTGTTTTAATGGAAGGTTTATATGCGTTAAAAAGGATCCATGATGAACAAAAAGAAGAGTCTGAGAAATAGTTTTGAAAAGTTTAAGTTTTAGAGTTGATAAAATTGTATTTTTTGATTATTGATGTGAAATCCTAACATTCTGTTTTTTGAAGAGGTGTGAGAATGCCCTTAAATATAACAAAAGAACAATTTGGAAAAATCTACGAGGATATGGTTCGAATACGTTGTTTTGAGGAAAAAGCGTATGAACTATTTAAACTTGGGAAAGTTGTTGGTGGAATTCATGTCAGTGTAGGTCAGGAAGCATGTTCTGTTGGAGTGTGTTCTTTATTAAATGAAAACGATGGAATTTTAACAACACACCGAGGGCATGGACATTCCATAGCAAAAGGTACACGTCTTCCTGAGATGATGGCTGAACTTTATGGAAAAACTACCGGTCTTTGTAGATCTAAGGGTGGTTCGATGCATATTGCCGATGTTTCGAAAGGGCACTATGGAGCGCACTCAATAGTAGGTTCGAATATGCCGATGGCCTCGGGAGTTGGTCTTGCATATCATTTTGAAAAAAAACAGCAAGTAGTCGTTGTTTTCTTTGGTGATGGAGCCGCTAACCAAGGGAGCTTTCATGAATCTATGAACCTATGTTCTATTTGGAAGCTACCAGTCATCTTTTTTTGCGAGAATAACCATTATGCCTCAAGTACTCAAGTTGAATATGCTAGTTCAGTGGAGGATATCAGTGTTCGTGCGCAGAGTTACAATGTGCCAGGAGTCACTGTAAATGGAATGGATGTATTGGAAGTTCGCGAAGTTGCGAATGAAGCTATTGAAAGAGCTCGAAAGGGAGAAGGGCCGACTTTAATAGAAGGAAAAACTTACCGTTTTTACGGTCATTCAAGATCGGACCCGAATTTTGGTTTGTATCGCAGTGAAAGTGAATGGGAAAAATGGAAAGAATGTGATCCTCTTCTTGTGGCAGAAGAAAAATTAGGGATTTCCCCAGAAGAAAAAATAAAACATTGGGATATCGTAGAAAAACAAATTGCGGAGGCGGTTGCTTTTGCTGAATCTAGTCCAGAACCTTCTGATGAAGAAGTTTTTGAAGATCTTTATGCATAAGGATTAATTAAAGTTATGGAAATAACATTTGCAGAAGCTTTAAATCAGGCGATGTTTGAAGAAATGGAGAGAGATGAAAAAGTCTTCTTAATGGGAGAAGATGTCGCTTTATCTGAAATCTCACCTGCTACCGCAGGTCTTTCAGAAAGATTTGGAACAGAAAGAGTTAGAAATACTCCTATCAGTGAACTTGGTTTTACGGGCGCAGCGGTTGGTGCAGCGATGGCAGGATATCGTCCTATCTTAGATATGCGAAGAATTGATTTTATGATGTTATCTATTGATCAAATAGCAAATCAGGCTGCTAAACTGAGATATATGCTGGGAGGGCAAGTTTCTATACCTCTTGTTATTCGTGCCCCTGAAGGCGGGGGGATACAAAATGGTCCGACTCATAGTCAATGTCTTGAATCTTGGTTCTTGCAAGTTCCAGGTTTGAAGGTAGTTGTTCCTAGTGGTCCAAAAGATGCGAAAGGATTATTAAAAACTTCGATTCGGGATGACAATCCAGTTTTATTCATTGAATATCGCCAGCTATATTCAAACAAAGAAGACGCTCAAGAAGGAGACTATACGATTCCTTTTGCTTCTGCTAGCACAAAAAAAGAAGGCCAAGATATCACGCTTATAGGGCTTGGATCTCAGGTTAAAAATTGTATGTCTGCAGCAGAGGAGTTAGAAAAAATTGGAATAAGTGCAGAAGTAATAGATCCCAGAACTATCAGCCCTTTAGATGTCGATGGCCTGTCAGCATCAGTTGTGAAGACTAGAAATTGTGTGATTGCAGAGGAAGGACATAAGCACGGAGGGGTTGGTGCAGAAATTCTTGCCTCCATCCAATCTAAGTGTTTTTCTTCTTTGAAAGCTCCAATAGAAAGAGTCGCAGCGCTTGATGTTCCTATTCCCGTACAAACTAAATTAGAAAAACTCGTTCTTCCCAATTCAGAAAAAATAATTTCTGCAGTAAAAGATGTTTTGAATTATTCTTGAGATATTATTTCGTTCCGTAAGATACCTATGTGTTCTACCTCACATTCCACAATATCTCCGGGTTTTAGGAAATAAGGAGCAGGATCTTCGTGTTCATGTGCTACCCCGCAAAAAGTTCCGGATGAAATCATATCTCCAGGCTCAAGAGTCATTTGACTGTAAAAAGAGATAAGTTCCGGGATTTTGAAAATCATATCTGTTAAATTTTCATCTTGTCTTATGTCTCCATTAACTCTGCACTGCACGTGGAGACTTTCTGGGTTAGGAACCTCATCTGCAGTTACAATATATGGCCCAATAGGATTTGTTGTATCAAAATTTTTCCCCAAAAATACTCCTCCAAGAGCGTTACTTTTTTGGACTTCTCTCGCGGTTATGTCATTGTAAACGGTGTAACCCATAATTACATCAAATGCGTTTTCAGCAGGAACATCTTTGCAGGTTGTCCCAATAATCAACGCTACTTCTATTTCGTAATCTAATTTTTGTGTTTGTTTTGGATATAAAACCGGATCTTCATGTCCTATAAGGGTTGATGAAAAACGTGGTGCTCCGGGAACATTCTCTGGAACCTTATTCCCTGTGTTTTCTACGTGTTTATTTGAATTCAACCCTGTATGAAGGAATTTTCCTGGTCTTGGAATAGGTGGTCTTAAGCGTGCTATGTTTGCATCAACGATACAATTTTCGTGTTCAGGCCCCAAGACATCTCTTTTCTTTTCTAATTGTTCTTCTGCGTATTGTAATGCCGAACTTGCTACACTTAATGATTTTTTTTCTCCACACAAAAACTCACGCATATCCCTTGGGATAAGAGCATTTGCAACAGGATAGGGGCGAGGTTCGTTTTGAGTATTAAGGTATCCTGCATAACAAAGCCGTAAATCCGCTATCTTCCCATCCGATAAAACTAGTCCTAAACGATCTCCAGAAGAGCCTGATGAAAGATTTCGATATGTAGCCAATTTCATAATAGAT
Organism: Nitrospinota bacterium; assembly: GCA_036231405.1. GTDB lineage: Bacteria > UBA8248 > UBA8248 > UBA8248 > UBA8248 > UBA3496. The sequence goes on along the minus strand of JAZAHK010000006.1, from coordinate 195,242 downwards.
CCTTTTTAGTGATTATTTTTGTTATATATTTATAACTTAATGGCAAAGCTTATAGTTTTTAAATATGTTGAAGGTCAAGCTTTTTGATTATTTTATTTTCAAAACCATAATTTGGTTCAACAACATCCATGCCAGATTCAATTTCAATTTTATTTCCGTCAAAATCTTCAAAATAATATCTTAACCAACCGGTCCAACCTCTAAACGGTTTTCGTATAACGGGTATATTTTTACCAGAAATAAAATCGTGTATGGATAAAACTGTTTCGTTGTCTTTTACTCGAAATGCAATCTGTTGCAGGTCATCGATTTTTTCTTTTTTCAAAGATTCGCAAATAACAAGCTTTATTTCTCCTTGCGCATCTAGCATCGCAATTTTTTTATTTGAACCTGATGTGTCTTTATAATCAGTTTGTTTTTGCATGCCGAATACATCTTCATACCAATCTGCAGCACTGTTTATATCTTTAGAATTTATAGACAAATGGGACAAGGAGTCTACAGGTACGTAGGCAGCCCTATTATTATCGATTTTAAACTCTACATCTGTTTTTTTAGGTCTATTTAAGATTTCTATTAGATTTCTATCATGATCCAAAATTGTAAACCCTGGACATCCGAAAAAAGGATGTGTGGATAGTTCTTCCAAAAAAATGGAGTTTTGGTTTTTTAAATTTTTATAAGAATTTTGAAAATTTTCTTCAGAAAATATTTGAAATGAAATTTTATGGAGATTTGATTTTGTTTTATCTGAGTTTAGAATTTTCTTTTCGGAAGGTAATTGTACTAATGTAAGATCGTGATGCAGCGCACTGTATCGCATCCACGAAATTCCGTGTGGTGCAACAAGTGCTTCTTTTTCGTTTCCTGGCGGTAGATAGTCAGAGACTTTAAATCCGAGAAATTCGTTATACCACCTTATCGTTTTTTCAAGATTGTCAGTGAAGAGACCAAAATGATCCAGTTGAGCTTCTATGGCCATTCAATATTCCTTAAAAATTTTTCAGTGAAGTAAATTCAATTTTTTAATTATTTCATAGCCACTACCGTAACTATCTTCAACAGACTTCATTCCAGTTTCAATTTCTATTTTTATTTTGTCTGTATCCAGAAAATAAAATTTAGTGCCACTACTCCAATTTTGCGGTCTAGGAGATTGGACTATTTCGACTTCATTTTTTACAAGAAGATCATAGGAGTCTAAGAGTTTTTTTTCGCTTTTTACCTTCAACGCAATTTGTTGAAGTGTACCTCGACCGTTAAATGAAAGTGACCTGTTAAGCCACTCTTCCGGAGTTTGGTCAATAATAAGTTTTGTTTCGCCCTGTGCATTTGTCATTTTTACTGATTCTATTTTTGAACCGGTTTTTTCCTTAAGATCTAAATTATTTTGATACCATTTTCTTGCAATGTCCGTGTTTTTAGACCAAATGGTTACGTGTGAAAGAGAATTGATTTGAGAGAAAAAATTCTCTACTTTTAATTTTTTTACCGAAGGATCATGCAGAATTTTAATCTTATTTTTGTCTGGATCTTGAGTTAGAAACTCAGAAGTTTCAGAACTCGAATCAAACTTTAGTTCGCTAATAACTTGAGAGGAAGTTAATTTATCGTATATTCCTTCTAAAGATTTTTTTGAATTAGCGAAGAAGCAAATTTCTTTTAAATTTGAAAGGAGTTTATCTTCATTTTGTTTCATAGCTTCATCTGGCACCTGAATTAGTGTTAAATCATGATGCCATTTCCCATATCTCATCCAAGCAATACCGTCTGGGGCGACAGGTTCTTCCTTATTTCCTTTTGGTAAATAGTCGGAAAGCCTGAATCCTAGGTATTCATTATACCAAGAGATAGTTTTTTCCAGATCCTGCACATACAGGCCTAAGTGGTCCATTTCTATTTGGACAACAAAATTTTCTTTTTTATTAGAATCCATATAGAAATTGTATTATAAATTTGTGTGCGTGTATACGATTGTACTTTTGATGAAAGAGAGGTAGAGTCATAGAATTATTGTTAAAATTTAATTTATCAAGTTTCCATTTTTAGGTTTTGTATGAAAACATATATCATTCGAAGGACTCTTCAAAGTCTAATAGTTTTTTGTGCGATCCTAGTTATCATTTTCTCTATGTTGTGGTTAACAGGAAATCCTGCAGAAATTCTTTTGCCGGTCGATGCAGACCAAGAGGCCATTGATGAACTCAGTAAAGAGATGGGTTTTGATCAGCCCTTGTACATCCAGTTTGGATATTATTTATTTGGAAATCCTCATCAAGGAACAGGGGGGTTAATTCGAGGAGATTTTGGGATTTCTTCGAATCACGAAATTGACGCTTTAGAATTAGTACTACAACACTTTCCTAACACTATTACCTTAGCAGTTTGTGCGGTTTGTATTGCTGTTATTTTGTCGATTCCGCTTGGAGTTTTATCCGCTACCTTTCGTAATACCTGGATTGATTATTCAAGCTCCGTGTGTGCGATGTTTGGTCAGTCTATGCCGAATTTCTGGTTTGGACTCCTCTTAATACTCTTTTTTGCTGTTTGGTGGAAAGTCCTTCCAACATCAGGATACGAAAATTGGACCTATTTAATTTTGCCTTCGGCAACCGCTGGTATATACGCTACTGCGAGAATTACTCGTATGGTTCGATCCCAAATGCTAGATGTTTTGGAAATGGACTATGTTAGGACTGCCCGTTCGAAAGGATTAGTAGAATGGGTAGTTGTTATTTTACATGCACTTAAGAATGCTTCTATCCCAATCGTGACCCTGATTGGTTTAGAGTTAGGTATTTTGCTTGGAGGAACGGTTGTTACAGAAACAATTTTTTCCTTTCCTGGTGTTGGTTATCTAGTCGTGGACGCTATTGCAACCCAAGATTTTCCTGTTGTGCAGGCAGCGGTTGCTTTGTTATCTTTTAGTTTTGTTTTTGTGAATTTGTTTGTGGACATACTATATGCATGGCTTGATCCGAGAATTACCTATTCATAGAGAATAAGGATTTGTAATGACTACTGTAAGTGCAAGTGAGAAAGAAATAGCAAATGTTGAAGAAGAAGATGTTCGAGGGCCTACTGATTTTCAGTTGGCCATGCATGAACTTAAAGGAAGACCCCCGGCAATTATTGCCCTGATTATTATTTTTACAGTAATAACTCTTGCAATTATCCCGCAGGTTTTTTCTCCCCATAATCCAATTCTACAGAATTTAGATACACATTTACTTCCTCCAGGTACAACTGTTAAAGGAAACTATTTTGCCCTTGGTACAGATCATCTAGGAAGAGATGTTTTGAGTAGAATCATCTGGGGGTCGAGAATCTCCTTAATAGTTGGAATAACTGCAGTTCTTTTTAGCGGATTGATTGGGATTACGATTGGAATTGTTGCTGGTTTCTTTGGCGGTATAGTGGATACTATTTGTAGCAGGGCGTTGGATACCTTGCTTTCAATTCCTTTTATTCTTCTTGCTATTAGCGTTGTAGCTATCCTTGGCCCAAGTCTTGAGGTTATTGTTGGAGTCATTGCTCTTAGGACCTGGATTGTTTATGCCAGAGTGGTTAGAGGAGAAGTTCTTGCTCTAAAAGAAAATGAATTTGTCGTGGGTGCTAGAGCAGTAGGCTGTAAAACTTTCAGAATTTTATTTTTATACCTCCTTCCAAATGTAGTTTCTTCTTGTATTGTTATCGCTACACTTTACCTTGGAAGAATGATTATCATTGAAGCATCATTGTCGTTTCTTGGTTTAGGTGTTCCGCCACCCACTCCAACTTGGGGTGGAATTCTTGCAGATGGAAGAGGGTATATCGATACTTCTTGGTGGATTACTTTTTTCCCAGGTCTAGTTCTCATGTTGACAGTTTTATCAGTAAATCTTTTAGGAGATTACGTAAGAGATGTTTTAGATCCTAGAATGAAAAGAAATGTAGATTAAGAACTCAAACAATATCTGACCTCCCCACTTCTAAGAGCAGGGAGGTTTTTTATTGTTTTTAAGATGTTATGCATTTAGTTTTAGCTTCAACCAGTCGTAAATATAGTGTGCCCCAACTGTAGAGTTATCCGCTTGGCAGTGTTGTGATCCTGTTTCATTTGTTTTAAAAATTCGAAGAGTTTTGTCTTTTGATCCAACTGCATTTAAAAGTTTTTTTGCTGTTTTAATCGAGATTTGTTGGTCCCCTTCTCCATGGGTCAAAAGAAATGGGCATCTCATTTTTTGAACAACACCATCGAGTTTAAATGGTTCTAGTTTTTGAAGCGCTTCATCTACTGTTTTAGTATTTAAGATCCAAGTTAAATGGTGACCAGGAACGGAAAGAGCTGTTTTGTATTCTGCCTCAATACGTTTTTTCCATGTTTCGTGATAATCCCAGATACCTCCCCAGGCAACACAAGCCTTAAAACGCTTTTCCATACTTGCATTCCTGGGAGCATAGTAGCCTCCTAAACTGATTGCCATTACGCCTACTTTTTTAGGGTCTACATCTTTTCTTTTTTCTAAGTAATCGATAGCTGCAGAACCTGCTACCTCATGGTCATGTCTAAGATAAAGGTTTCGAAAACGAATAGTCTCCCCGTTTCCTGGAGCATCTACAGCAAGAACGCTTATTCCGCGTTTTACTAAATCCTCAACACCAAGCAGATATTGTATTTCTTTAGAAATATCAAAACCATCAAAGGATACGACTACAGGGGGTCTTTTTTTTCTTGTGTTTTGTGCGTGTATGAAAATAGCAGGCAATTTTTTATTGTTCTCAAAGGGAATTTCTACATGCTCTATTTTTGGAGACCCTACTAGTTTGGCATAACGCTTGAAGGAATCGATTGATTTTCTATATGCGGCATTTGCCATTACATCTTTAGGAGTTCTAAAACGCTCTCCAATCTGATAGTACATGCAGGCTCTTTTGTGGAATGCTGCTGCGGTTAAATTGTTTTTCTTTTTTTCTGCATCTAGCCCTAAACCACGAATTCGGTCGGCCAGTTTTATCCATTCACGAAACCAGGCATTATCGTTTCCTAATTTGTTATGTAAATTTTTACATGCGCTGTGAATTTCGCCCATTGTGGACGCACCCCAATATGAGCATGAATACGTAATACTTACTGCTGCAGACCATCTATAATCTTCAGGAAAATATGCGAACCATGGAGCTTTTTTAACCGCGTTCATTTAATTCACTCCTTAGAAATAGAATTATGATTTATGCTTTCAATTTTTCTTGAAGCCAATCGTAAATGTAAGTTGTCCCTATCGAAAGATTGTCACGTTGACAGTGTTGAGACCCTCCTTCTTTTACGGTAAAGATTTTAAATGTTTTGTCTTTTGAGCCCACCGCATTAAACAATGATCTTGCATAGTGCATAGGTTGTTGTTTGTCATCCGCCCCGTGTGTAAGTAGAAATGGGCATCTCATTTTTTGTACGACTCCATCAAGCCTAAATGGGTCAAGTTTTTTAAGAGCTTCTTCGACAGTTTTTGTATTTAGAATCCATGTAATGTGGTGGCCTGGAACTGAAAGTTCAGTTTTGTAAGCGGAATCTATTCTTTTCTTCCATGTATCGTAATAATCCCAAATTGCACCCCAAGCTACACAAGCCTTATATCTTTTTTCTATGCTCGCAATTCGAGGAGCGTAATATCCTCCAAGACTTATTGCCATAATTGCAGCTTTTTTAGCATTTACATCTTTCCTAGTTTCTAAATAATCTAGAGCGGCAGAACCAGCTACTTCATAATCGTGACGTAAATAAATTTTTCGCATACGAATTGCCTCTCCCGTACCTGGACCGTCCATAACTAAGCAGCTCATTCCCCTTCGGACTAAATCCTCAACACCGCGCATATATTGCAGTTCTTTTGTCACATCTAGTCCATCAAAAAAAACTACAACTGGAGGTTTTGATTTCTTTGTGTTTTGTGCGTGTACTAGCATGCCAGGAAGAGACTTCTTCCCCTCAAAAGGAACTTCTACGTATTCAATTTTTGGTTGATCAATTAGCTTTGTGTATCTTTTAAAAGAGTCCATCCCTTTTCTATATGCATTTAATGCTTTTTTATCTTTTGGGGTCCTAAATCGTTCTGCCATCTGATAATACGAACAAGCTCTTTTATGATGTTCTGCCGCTGTAAGATTATAACCTTTCCTTTCTGCAGCAATTCCAAGTCCGCGGATTTTATCAGCCATTTTAACCCATTCTCTAAACCAAGCATTATCGTTGCCAAGATGCTTTTCAAGTTTTCTGCCTACCTGATCGACTTCTCCAATTTCAGATGCTCCCCATCTCGCTGCTGAAATCATCCCACATATAGCAGCCGACCAACGATAATCTTTTGGAAAATAGGTAAACCAATTTGTGTTTGCTGGTGCTTCAGGCATTTTAATCTCCTAAGCTATGAAGTAATATTTTCATATAAAATTATTTTTTCATATTATCTTGTACTTATTGAAATTTTCAAATAAGTACATGAGCTTTATTTTCACTATTAAAAAAAGGAGATGATTGTGGCTAAAGGGCAAGATTTCCAAGAGGTTCTTAAATACATTGAAAATAACGTAGAAAAAACAGTTGAAAATCTACAAGAGCTTTGTAGACAACCGAGTATTTCTACAACCAATGTTGGAATATTGGAAATGGCTAATTTGTTGCACTCTAGAATTCAAGAAACAGGTCTTTCCCCGACCATTAATGAAACCGATGGAAATCCTATAGTTACCGCAAATATAAAAGGCACTTCAGAGAAAACCCTTCTTTTTTATAATCATTATGATGTTCAGCCTGCTGATCCAGAGAGTGAATGGACAAGTCCACCATTTGAAGCAAATATTGTTGAAGAATATGTCGTTGCCCGCGGATCTACCGATAACAAAGGAAATATTATAAGTCGTCTTGCCGCATTTGAAGCTTTTCTGGCAGTAAGAGGAGAGGTCCCTTGTAACATAAAATATATAATTGAGGGAGAGGAAGAGATAGGTAGCCCTTCTTTGGAAAGTTTTGTTCTTAATAACAAAGATTTGTTAAACGCAGACGGCTGCATTTGGGAAGATAATACCACGAGAGTTGATATTCCAGTTTTGTCTCTTGGAAATAAAGGACTTTGTTATTTAGAGTTAACTTGTAGAACTGCCAATGTAGATTTCCATAGTTCATCTGGGCAAATTTATGAAAATGCGGCATGGAGATTAATTTGGGCTTTAGCATCGATGAAAGATGAAAATGAAAATATTTTGGTAGATGGTTTTTATGATGATGTTTTAGATCTGACAGAAATAGAAAATGAATTAGTAGAAAAAATTAAGCCATACGATGGTAAAGACAGGGTGAAAAAATTTGAACTAAGAAAATTTTTACTGAACTTGAACAATGATGAACTCCCTCGAAGACATCTAACGAAGCCAACGTTTAATGTTGCAGGTTTTGATGCAGGATATATTGGGGAAGGAGTTAAAACGATTGTTTCTGGAAGGGGAAGAGTCAAGATTGACTGTCGTCTAGTGCCAGATCAAGATCCTATTAAAATCCGTGACTGTGTACAGAAGCACTTATTAAAGTATGGATTTGATGATATAAAAGTGCAACTATTGTTTAGTTCGTATCCGTCAAAAAGTGATCCTGAAGCAGATGTAGTAAAAGCATGTATGAGGGCATCACAACGACTATATGGGGAGGATGCAGAAATAAACCCATTTGGGAATGGAAGCACTCCTTGTTATATAGTTTTGCGTCATTTAGGGATCCCATTGGCATCAACTGGGGTAGGGAGAATCACTTCAAGAACCCATAGTGCGAATGAGAATTTAAAAGTTGAAGATCTAATTGATGGCGCTAAATATATGGCAGCAATCTGCGAAGAGTTTGCTTAAAATTTTAATTTTTATAAAAGGAGGTTTTATATATGCATGTGTTTGATTTATTGAAAGAACAAGAATTTAATCAAGAAAAGCATGTTGAGAAAATACTTGGCACTTTTGGCGAGGGTGATGTAACTGTAGCGTGCTGGGAGCCTGGGCAGGTGAGTCCATATCATTGCCATCCTCATGCAACTGAAATTTATTTTTGTTTCCAGGGTGGAGGTTCTATGAAGACTCTTGATGGCAATGTAAATGTTACTCCAGGAGCTTTTATTGTTCATCCTCCAGGTGAAATCCATGAGTATACAAATGGAAATGAAAGAACACTTCTTTATAGGGTTAGATATGGTGGTGATAAGGTTTCACGTCACAAAGAATGGCCTACGAATCCAAATTGGAAGCAAAAGCCAGAAGATCAAGAGTATTTTTCAGCTTAAATTTTTTAGGGAGCGTTTCGTAATTTTTTTTAAAAAATGCTCCCTAAACTACCTTCCTGAATGAATAATAAAAAAATTATTGCAAATAAAATAGACTCTAAGTAATTGAGAATATTTATATTAACGTGATTTATTATATTAATATCATATAATATGATGTTAATATAATAAAATAACTTGACAATTAATGACTCATATATTAAATTTCATTTGAATTTTAATTAATTTTTTTTGCTTATTTGGAGGATTAAAAATGAATAATCTGATTTCTTTAACACCGCTTAGTTTGTTTCATTCATCCTTAGATAACTTTTTTAATGATGAATCTTTTTACAGAAGTAATTTAACTGAAGATGATTTTTTACCAATTGACATTTCTAAAAGTGATGACGAATATATAATTAAAGCTTCTTTACCAGGTTGTAAAAAAAAGGATTTGGATGTTCAAGTACATGATAATGTTTTAACAATTAAGTCAATTCTTAATGAAAATAAAATTGATTCTAAATATAAATATATAAAAAGAGAAAGAAATTATTCTTCATTTAACAGGAGTTTACGACTACCTGATGCGGTTGATGGGGATAAAACCAACGCAGAATTGAAAGATGGTGTTTTGTTAATTACTATTCCTTTGTCCGAAAAGTCTAAACCAAAGAAAATTAACATTAGCTAAATAATTCATCCTAATTAATTAATCCCCTCGAAATTTACGAGGGGATTAATCTTTCATATTTACTCTCATACCCTCGACATTAATTTTCCGATATGTTGAAATTAATTTAGTGATTTCTTTAATGGAGTAATTTATGAATACATCCAATATTAAAATTAGCGGATCTATAGATCGTTTCTCAAAAAGTTTAGAATTTTTATATACGCAAGGCTTTCGAGGTCGTGATTTTATGAGTGCTAGCGAACCCGGACTTCGTAGACTTTTAATGGAAAAAGATTTCTTGCCAGATTACGCTTTTAAAACAGATGATTCTAATTATGCGAGACACCTCATTTTTCGACATCCAGATGATTACTTTACTATAGCTGCCATGGTATGGAAACCTGAACAAGATACTCCTATTCATGATCATGATGGTCAATGGGGAATTGTTGGAATGGTGAAAGGTGAACTTGTAGTAAAAAATTTTTTAAATAAAGAAGAAAATCTTGAAAAGGATTTTGTTTATTTAACTGGACAGGAGACACATAATCCCCAAGCAGATACTCCAAATAATGTTTGTGGTTGTGCGGATATACACATGGTTGCAAATCGTAGTGCCGATATTTCAGTTTCAATCCATATATATCCAAAAGAAATAGAAGAATGTCATGTTTTCGAACCAATTAATTCACAAGATAGTACTTACAAGGTACAAAAGGTTAATTTATCGTTTTCTAACTCATAAAATTTAAATCCCTATTTGCATTTTTTAAAAAAAATGTCATTCTCTTAAAAAATTCATTGTAAAAATTCTTGGTTTAAATAAAAGGATGGAGCACTAAAATTTTATGAGCAATTCCTCTAAGTCAAAAGTATCAGTAAAACCACAGTTAAGTAGAGATATGGGTTTTGCATCTGCTTTATCTATCGGTGTCGGAACGATGATTGCTGCAGGTATTTTCACCTTATCTGGTCTTGCTATAAGAAATGTAGGTTCTGGTGCAATTTTTGCTTTTTTGATTGCAGCTTTCGTAGCACTTCTAACTGCTATGGTTTACTGTGAGTTTTCAACTATGTACCCTGAATCTGGTGGTGGGTATTTATATGCGAGGAGAACGTTTTCTCCACCATTAGCGTATTTTGTTGGGTGGACTTTACTTGTCGGGTATACATCTTCTTGCGCTTTTTATATTACCAGTCTCTCGAGTTATTTTCAGGAATTTGTCTGGCACTCTCCATTCGAAGGAATGGCAGGATTACTATCTTTAGGCGCACTTGTACTCTTAAATATTAAAGGCACAAAAGAGAGCGCAAGGTTCCAAATTTTCATAACAGCCGGGAAGGTCGTCCTTCTTTTATGGTTCGTTTCTTTTGGATTTAAAGATGTTAATTTTGAAATTATGGCAGAAAAGATGAGTGGTGATTTTATGAAGATTGGTTCTACAGCAGGCCTGGTCTTTATCACTTTTTTTGGATTTTCTGCTATTGCTGCTTCTGCAGGAGAGGTTCGAAGGCCAATTAGGACAATTCCTCGAGCTATTTTCTGGTCTTTTGGTATCGTTACTGTGCTGTACACTTTAGTTATTTTGGTTTTGGTAGCTGCTGACTTAAACGAATACACAGAAGCAGCAATGGGGAGCGTAGCGAAAACATTACTTGGTCCAGTAGGCGGGATGGTGATTGTTTTGGGATCTTTATTTTCAATGATTTCTGCCTCGAATGCATCTATTTTGGCAAGTTCAAGAATAATTTTGTCAATGAGTCAACTTGGACAATTACCTGAAGGGATAGGTGCAATAAATCCTAGAACCAGAACTCCTATAATTTCTTTGCTTTTGGTAGGTGCACTAACTATGGAGATTTCGAGGAGTTTTCAACTTGAGAATCTTGCTCATTTTACAGACTTAATACTTCTTCTTGGCTTGGTTTTTGTAAACTTTGCTTTAATTTATAGTCGTAGAAAATTTCCTAAAGTAAGAAGACCATTTCGTGTTCCTTTCGTCCCGATTTTTCCTATTATTGCAATACTTGCCAATCTTTATTTAATAGTTCTTCTTTTCCAATATTTAGAAACTGTTTTCTTTGCAGTTATGTGGTTGCTGTTTGGGGTTTTAGGTTTTTTCGCTTGGAAAGGTTTTCAGGTTGACGAAGAGGCTCTTCCTGGGGATCCGTCTTTAGTTGCTGAGTCAAGCAATTTTAATGAAGAAGATCGATTTAGGGTACTAGTTCCTATATCAAATCCGGAAAATATGGAAAAATTGCTAAATTTAGCTTCTTCCATTGCTAATGATCATTATGAAAACGAACATCCAGGGGAAGTAGTTGTACTCCGTGTTTTAACTGTACCAGAACAGATAACACCAAGAGCAGAGGATGTAGATGCAGAAAAAGAGCATGCACTAATGGAAAAAGCTCATGAAATCCTTGCAAGTAAAGGTGTTAGCATGAATTCAGTAATCCGTGTTGCACACAAACCAGCTAGAGCCATCTTAGAAACTTCTAGAGAATGGCAGTGTGATCTTATTCTTCTTGGATGGAGGGGATATACTTCGACTGCGAACCGCATTATGGGGGAAGTTGTAGATGATGTGGTGAAATACGCTAGGGCTAATATTCTGTTAGCAAAAATAGAAGGAGATTTGAATCTAGAAAAAATTATTCTTCCTACCTCGGGAGGAGTTAACACTGTTTTGGCAGAAAAATATGCTTCATCGTTGCTAGAAAAAGATAAAGGTTTAATTCATCTATGTACTGTTGTAGGTACGAACATTTCTGTTGAAAAAGAAGATATAATACTTTCCGATCTTTTGGAAGCGGAAGCTAGAATTCAAGATTTAAATGGTCCTTTAGTCGATGCAAAAATGATAAAAAATTCTTCTGTTACTTATGGGATTATTGACGAATCAGAAAACTATGATGCGATCATGATAGGTGCATCGAGAGATAGTTTTTTTAAGAGAACTGTTGGTTCAACACCCGATAGAATTGCACGTAATTCTGAGAAAACGGTTTTTGTTGTTAAGCAATATTCTCCCGTGAAAAGTTTATTTAAGAGAATATTTGACAGTTGATCTTTTAAAAAAAATTGAGAGAGTGCATGTCTAAAGTTTTTGAAAGTTCGATTAAGGCTGTTTCAGATATCCATGATGGTGCGTCTATTTTAATAGGAGGTTTTGGTATTTGTGGAATGGCTCATAATTTATGTTTTGCCCTTAGTGAAAGAGAAAATGTTGGTAATTTTCATCTTATAAGTAATGCAGGAGGAATGGATAATTGGGGTGCAGGTCTCCTTTTCGAAAAGAAGAAAGTAAGTTCTATTATAGCAAGTAGAGTTGGCCCTGCCTGTAAGGCATATGAAGAACAAGTAATGAACGAAGAGATTAAAATTGAAATTTGTCCACAGGGAACTTTCGCTGAAAGGATTCGTGCAGGAGGATCTGGGATTGGTGGATTTTTTACACCAACAGGTGCGGGAACGGTTGTCGCAGAGAATAAAGAAACGAGAGTGATAAATGGGGTTGAGCATATATTTGAAGAGCCTATTAAAGCAGACTATTCGTTTATTAGAGCGTGGAAGGCAGATCATAATGGCAATCTTCTTTATAGACAAAGCGCAAGAAATTTTAATCCCATAATGGCAACTGCTTCCAATACCACTATTGTTGAAGTAGAAGAAATAGTTTCAGTCGGAAGCTTTAATCCTGATGAAGTACATACTCCTGGTATTTTTGTAGACAGAATTGTGAAGGGAGAGGATTCAACGAAGCCAATTGAAATTTTAAAAATTAGAAAATAGAGAAAAAAACAGGAGCAAATTTAATGCCTTTAACTAGAGAACAAATAGCAGAAAGAGCAGCTTCTGAATTACCTGTTGGAGGCTACGTTAACTTAGGGCTGGGAATACCTACACTTGTTTCTAATTACCTTAAAGATCTACAAAAAATAACAATACATTCTGAAAATGGAATACTAAATTTAGGTCCATCACCAATCTCTGGCGAGGAAGATCCTGATTTAATAAATGCAAGTAAAGAAACTGTCACGATTCAAGAAGGCGGTTCTTTTTTTGATAGCTCCCTTTCGTTTTCCATGGTCCGTGGTGGACATATTGATGTTACTATACTTGGCGCAATGGAAGTTGCAGAAAACGGAGATCTTGCTAACTGGGCGATTCCTGGGAAAATGATTTCTGGAATGGGTGGAGCTATGGACTTGGTTGTTGGAGCAAGGAAAGTTATGGTTACCATGGAACATATTACAAAACGTGGCGCACCAAAAATTCTTAAGCAATGTACTCTCCCTTTAACAGGGAAAGGGGTGGTTGATATTATCTTGACTGATTTGGCATTAATAACAGTAGAAAAGGAAGGTCTTGTTTTGCGTGAACTTGCTCCAGGGATTGATAAATCTGAGGTTATAGAAAAAACAAGCGCCACTTTAAAAATTGATCCTGATATCAAAACAATGTTTTTAAATTCATAAAGCTTTTAAAATGTTTGATTTGGAAGAATTTTTATCTTCTCATGACAGTTTAATGAGGGAATTTTCGTTTACTCTTAACTTAAACCTCTTTGATGCAGAAGATATTGTCCAAGAAGTTGTTTTATTATCAATTGAAGATTCTAATTCAACAGATTCACAATTAGATATTTATAAGTGGTTTATGGTAGAAATAGCTAAACATTCAAGGAAAAGAAATAGGGATAAAACTGCATTGCCTCTCTATGAATTTGATTTCCCTGATTTTGCTCCTTTTCTACAAGAGGACTATAAGGAACAAGTTTCCTCTATGAAAAATTTGAATATTGAAACATCTTTTGAATTTTTGTTTTTTTTGCAATATATGAATTTTGAAGAACGTCTAATTTTAGTTCTTAAAAATTATTTTAAAAATGATTATATTTCTCTTTCTTCAGAGATTCTGGAAATTGAAGAAAGAAAGGTTTTGGAAATTCTTGAAGACAGCAAAAAACAATATTCCTTAATCTTTAATAAGTGGAAAAAAAATATCCCTTTCCCCGACTCTAATGGAAGTGTAAAAACTGATCAGTTAATTAAGGAATTTCTAAGTGCTCTACGGTCTAGAAATCGAGTTCTTCTTGAAAAGATTTTTCTCAATGATGTCGAACTAGTGGTAAGTGAAGAAAAAAGAACAGGGAATGAATTTGTTTCTACAGCTTGCTTAGAACTCTTGAAGAAATCTGGAAAAATTCTTCACCTTGATTTAATTGAATTGAATGGTTGTTTCGGTTTTTTGGTATGGTCTAGATCAGACAATAATTCTGAATGGTCTCGATCCGCAGTTATATTGTTTTTAGCAGATGAAAAGTTTATTTGTTCTTTAAAATGGTATATGGATGGGCATTTGTTTCGAAATATTGTATGTCAAAATCCGGTAATTTCTTAAAATTGTTTTCTTTTTTTTACACGCTCTTCACAGGATATTGGGGATTCGTTACCCAACCACTGATCCCAGGCCATATGATGTCCAATATCAATACCTTCCTCTTGAGCTTTTTCTTGAAGTGATGATTGCAAGTTTTCCAAAAACGTAGAATCCATCAGTTCTAGATTTTCTGTGATATGTTTGTGAAGGACTCTGTAAACTAGTTTCATTTCGTCTAAACTAGCTAACATAGATATTTTATTTTCTTGAATATTGAAAGTCATATATGTCTCCATTTTAATGCATGTTGCTAGATGGTAATCTAATTTTGTTTTTTAAAGAAGTAAAATTTTAAGATAATGTGAGCCGGAAACTCACTTAATCATAACGTAAATCTCCGGCTATGGGGGGGATTGAAGTTAATTCAAGCAAACTTGATTTAAATTTTTAAAATTATCTAGAACAAATCCTGTGCCACGAACAACTGCTGTCAAAGGATCCTTGACACGATAGATTGGAAGATTTGTTTCTTGGTGAAGTCTTGTCCCTAGCCCTTTGAGTAATGAACCTCCGCCAGCAAGAACAACACCCCTTCTTCTTATATCGGTTGCAAGTTCAGGGCTCGTTTTTGATAATGCTTTTTTGATGGAATCCACTATTGCTTTTAGTGGGCTTCCTAAAGCCTCTCGAATATTTCCATCGTTCATAAGAACAGTTTTAGGTATTCCAGTTGAAATATCACTGCCAGTGACTTCACATTCAAGTTTTTTCGCAAGAGGAACGGCAGAACCAATCGATATTTTAACCTTTTCAGCTTCAAATGGACCTATTCGAAGTCCGTGCTCTCTTTTCAAATGTTTCTGAATACATTCATCCATTGTATCACCTGCAATTCTAAGAGATTCTGAATACGCTATTGAATATTGGGTTATTACCGCTACTTCAGTTGTCCCGCCGCCAATATCAATAATCATAGAACCAGAAATATCATGGATTGGAAGCTTGCTCCCAATTGCCGCCGCCATTGGTTCTTCTATAAGATGTACCTTCCCAGCGCCACATTGAAGTGCAGAATCTATAACCGCTTTCATTTCGACACTTGTTATGCCAGCAGGAACGCAAACCATAATAGTTGGTTTTGTGAATTTTTTTTGTGGGATTACGGACTTGATGAAATATTTAATCATTGCTTTTGTAACATCAAAATCTGCTATAACTCCATCTTTCATTGGCCGTATTGTTTTAATTTTACTAGCAGTTCTTCCAAACATTTCTTTTGCTCGTTGCCCGACTGCTAATATAGAATTTCCATTTTCGGTATTCAGAGCTACAAAAGATGGCTCGTCTACGACTATCCCTTTTTCCTTTGTGTATACAAGCGTGTTAGCGGTACCGAGGTCCATAGCTATTTTTTCCCCGATTAAAGAGCCAAATACTTTTGTGAGTTTGCTTGAATTTGAAATTTTTTCTTGAAATATTTTAATCAAGTTCTATCTCCGAATGTTCATAGGATCTAATTGATGCAGAAATTAGTGAATCTGGGCCTTGTGCATCGTGTGGAAAAGTTGCAGTTCCAACTATAGCTTTCACTTCATGGTCGTTTTCTCCAGCTTGACAAAAAGAACTATTTATTATTTTTGTAATTCTTTTTACGATTGTTTCCGCGTACTCTTGAGAGGAGTTTTCTAGTAGGAGCAACAAACAGTTTTTGTCTTTCTTCATGAGAATATCTCCTGATTTATTGAAAGCGCTAAGAATAGACCACAAGTGTTGTGATATATCTTCACTTTTAATTTCATCTCCTTCCATATCAGAGTCTAAACCTGTTTTTGCAGAAATCGTTAAAAGTGATACTTGTCTACCGGTTTTTTTTCGTTCAGGAAGTATTTCCTCTAAATGTCTCCTCAAGTTAAATTCATCTTCCTCATTAGCCTGAGTATTAAACGATTTTTTTGTATTTATGTTTTTTTCTAATTGAATTTTTTTTATCATATCAGAAATAATTTCTCCGATGATTTCTGATCTTTTAACAAGAAAAGACTGAAATTGATTTCTCCTTTTTCCTGTAAAACCTAATACCCCAAAAGTTTTGTCATTATCGCAAAGCGGTATCGCAATCACAGAACGTGCATCTAAAGAGGGCTCGTCTGGATCGAAAAGTGCTTGGTTCCCTTTTGCACCCCTGATGTCTGTTAAACGTAAGGATTCGTTTTTTTTCATGACATGTCCGCTGATGCTACGATATGGGTGTATCTTAATTTTACCTAAGAAAAGTTCGTCAAATCCAAAAGCGTTTGCTAAGTAAGGTCGTCCTGCTTCCCCGTCAACCAATACGAGGAAGCAGGAATCGGAGGGGATTATTTCCCTTGGTACTCTACATATGTTTTCAAATAATTGTTCTTCTGTTCTGCAAATTCTGAGAGTATTTAAATAATCTGAAAAAGAGAATAAATCTATCATTTTCTTTTCTTTTTCGGCAGATAAAAGTGCTTCTTCTACGATGTAAGCAAATTGTTGAGCGAACCCTGTAATGATCTTTTGTGTTTTATTTGTGAAAACCCAGGATTTTTTACTGTCTATAGCCAATGCCCCCCTTGTTTTTTTACTCATCAAAGGGGTAGCCATAAATGATTTTATGTTTTCGTGACGACTGTAATATCCTAGTGTTATAGTGTCTTTATCAAATTGATTTACGCTTAGTGGCTCATTATTCTCTAATACCCATCCAAGAAAACCTTGTCCTGTTTCTATTGATGCATCAACTATAATATGTGGGCTAAGACTATGAACTGAAACTAACTGAAATTTGTCTTTTCTTCTGTTCTCTAGGAATAGGCATGCTGTATAGGCTTCCGTTGCATTACTTGCTAGTGAAAGTAGGGAAAAAAGATCCCTTTTTAAATTTTTCATTTGTTTTTCTCTAGCGGCGGAATGCAAAAAACAATGAAATATTTCTAAAACGTCTTTGATTATAAACAGAAATAGAGCTTAGTTCAAGTAAAATTTTAATCTGTGACTGTAAATGATTGATATATATATCTTTATTTAAAATATTTTTGCTTTTTTTTGTATGATTTTCAATTCATTATGTATGCGAAAATACAATTTAAAATAAAAAAAATTAGAAATTGTAATTTTTTTACATAAATTTAAAGGATTTTTAAATATTTTTAATTAAGTAATTGAAGGTTATACTTATGATATTTTTTTCCAATCCATAATAGCCGCTTTAGTCGTTTCAAAAGCAAGTTCATCAAACACTATTTCTGAAATCGAAACTAATTTAAACTCTGAAGATTCTTTATTTATGATCGGAGTTCCATCAATCACGACTCCGACATATACGATTAAAATTGTAAACTCTCCACTGAAGGAATAAACTCCGAGAAGTTGTTTTATTTTCACCTCTAACCCAATTTCTTCAAAAACTTCTCTTTTAGCTGCTTCTTCTACGATTTCTCCTCTACTAACAAAGCCTCCAGGAAAGGTCCAATAGTCTTTACCTGGATTATAGGCTCTTTTAAGTAGCAATAATTTATTTCCTAAAAGTGTTAGAACTCCTGTTGCAAGTTTAGGATCTAAAAAATGTACATAATTACATTTTTCATCGCTACAACAAAGTTGTTTGCTAGAATCTCCTTCAATCCAAGAACGATATATGAGCTTTGATCCGCAAGTTACGCAAAAATTTATATTATTTTTTGTATATGGATGATCATAAAAATTACAACTTTCAAGATTCATTTTTATAATTTTCCTTAATTTAAAAACGGATTGTTTTTTATTTCAAATTCAATTGTTGTCGATGGACCATGTCCTGGATAAACGATAGTGTTAGGTGGCAAAGTGAAAAGTTGAGATCTTATACTGTGTAGAAGAATCGGTAAGTCTCCTCCGGGAAGGTCAGTTCTTCCTATAGAACCAGCGAATAGACTATCTCCAACAAAAGCATAATATTTGTTAGCTTTCTCATCTTGTATATATAAAGTTATGTTTCCTGGGGAATGACCATTTGTAAGTAAGATTTTAAAGTTAAGGTTTCCAACTTCAATCTTTTCGTTCGGAATGAGAAAATGATCAACCTCAGGCACCTCAGGAATTGGTAGTCCATATCCTCTTGCAGTTTCTGGCATAGCTTCTAAATTCATCAATTCTTCTCGATGAAGCCAATACGGTACATTCATTTCTTTTTTTACCTTGAATACACCTTCTGCATGATCAATATGAGCGTGAGTCCCAATAATTTTTTGAATGGAAATTTTTTTTTCTTCTGCAATTCTTATTACATTATCTATTTCTGAACCAGGATCTATATAAATTCCTTGCATGGTCTCTGTACATCCTACAAGATAACTATTTACCTGAAAGGGTCCCACAACAATACAATCAATACTTAGCAAAAAAACCCCTTTATTTAAACAATTTTGTTTTTGACTTATGGACTATTTGGTGGATAAATAATAATTTCTATTCTTCTGTTTAGGCTTTTGCCTTTTTTGGAGTTATTACTAGCAATAGGATTGAACTCTCCTAGTCCAGCAGCTGAAGAGTTTCTAGGGTCCACATCACCGACCTCGACTAAGTATCTTAGGACACTCGTAGCACGAGCAGTGGAAAGTTCCCAGTTAGTCTCCCATTTTTCTGCAAGCTGCCCCTTAATTTGTACATTGTCAGTGTGACCTTGAATCTGGATCTCACGATTTGAATAACGTTTTATAGCTAATGCTATTTTTTTTAATAGTGATTCTCCTTGCTTTTTTACTTTTGCTCTTCCAGAGCGAAAAAGTTTGTTACTTGCAATTCTTATTACAACTCTTTGTTTTTTTCTAAGTACTTTGACTGATTTTTTTTTGATTGCATAGCGAAATTGATTTTTTAAATCCTTGAAAACTTGATTTTGTAACCGGATTTTATCTTCAAATCGAATTAGTTTTTTCCTGATTTTAGTGAGTTGACTTTCAAGAAGTAGATTCGATTTTTTTAAATTTTCTAATTTAAAATTTAAACCAGATATTTTATTTTTGGTCTCATTTTCTAGTTTTTTTTGAATTGAAATTCTTGAACGTAAATCTGACATCTTAACAGTGTCTTTTTGTTTTTTTCTCCAAGACATTGTTAATTGTTGTTCAAGTTCCTCATTTATCTGATTATTTTTTTTAATTTTTCTGTCCAAGGAATATCTTAATGCTCGTAAGGACTTTATTTTGTTTTGTAAATTTTCTACGTTTCGCCTCAAACTCATTGCTTCATTAGATTTTCTGTCAAAATCTTCAATTGAAACACATCCTGTTAAAAAAAGTAGAGTTAACAGAACACTAAATTTTTTATAGGAAAAATTAATTATTCTGAAATTTAGTTGCTTCTTGTACATCTTGCTTACTCCCAATTAAAAATGAGGTTCTTTCGTGTAGGTCTTCTGGAATAATCTCTAAAATTCTTTTAGAGCCATTTGATGACGCTCCTCCCGCTTGTTCGACTATAAAAGACATGGGATTACATTCATAAAGAAGTCTGAGTTTTCCATTTGGATTTTTTTTATCATTTGGATATAAGAAAATTCCCCCTTTTAGGAGATTTCTATGGAAATCTGCAACTAATGACCCGATGTATCTT
This sequence comes from Nitrospinota bacterium, assembly GCA_036231405.1. Classification (GTDB taxonomy): domain Bacteria; phylum UBA8248; class UBA8248; order UBA8248; family UBA8248; genus UBA3496. The sequence goes on along the minus strand of JAZAHK010000006.1, from coordinate 175,288 downwards.
CCTGAGTAAGGAGTCCCTTTTGCAGAATCATTGATTTTAAGATGGGAAATATATCTTGAAACACCATCTAACCAATTAACGCTATTTCCTTCATTGATACTAAAAGTTTTTCCTTTTTCTGGAATAGAAATATCTGGGTGTGACAGAAAAAAATCATCTTCAGATGGGTCAAGCGTAAAACCATGAACTCCTTTTCCTGCTGTGTAAACGAACATAGTAGAAGAACCATAAATTACATATCCTGAAGAGATTTGATTGATCCCGGGTTGAAGAAAATCTTGAAGGGAAACAGGTTTTTCAGACGAATCTCTTTTTAAAATTGAAAAAATCGTACCGATACTAACATTGACATCGATATTTGATGAACCGTCTAGTGGATCAAATAATAGAAGATAATTTCTGGTTTCAGTTATTGACTGAAAATTATCCATTTCCTCACTTGCAATTCCTGCGACCAGTTTTTTTTTCTCGAAATTATCTTTTAATACATTATTAGCAAATTCATCAAGTTTCTGTACCACTTCTCCTTGAACGTTTTTTCCTCCAGTTGTACCCAAGATATCAATAAGACCTGCTTTTAAAATTTTGGAGTTTATAATTTTTGAAGATTTTGCGATTTCGCAAAGAATTTGCGCAACTTCTTCTTCTAAACCACATGAACTTAGGTGTTTTTCTAATCGAACAAATTCTGTGTTTGGAGTTTGCATTTTTTTCCGCGAGAAAAGTCAATTAATATCTAGTTTGAAACGAAAAAGAAGCCATTTTCTTTTTAATTTAAGCTGCAGATATTTCTTGTTCAGTTTTTTCAGAATACGATCCATCTCGAGCTGCGCTGTTACATTTACAACGATGAGAAAAAACCTTCTGCGCATTTTCGAGATTATCGGAGTTTCCATTCCAAGCTTTTAAACAAGCTGCTTGAAGTGCTCTTCCGTAGGAAAAACTTAATTCCCATGGATGAGGATGGGAATCAAGAGCATTCATTGCATTTAAATTTTGGGTAGCAAATGTGTCAGTTTGTCCGCCGGATAGAAAAGTAATTCCCGGAACCGAAGATGGCACGCATCTTAATAATGTCCCAACTGTTTTAGCAGCAATTTCATTAGAATCTGCTTGCTCCGCACAATCAGAGCCAGAAATAACCATATTTGGTTTTAGGACCATTCCTTCTAAAAGAATATTTTGTTTAAAAAGTTCATGAAAAACAGTTTTTAAAGTTCTTTCCGTGACCTCTTTGCAATGATCAATTGTATGTTTGCCATCCATTAAGACTTCAGGTTCAACTATTGGCACTAAACCAGATTCCTGTGAAAGAGCTGCATATCGAGCGAGGGCATGTGCATTTAATTCAATACAAAGTTGCGAGGGTAGTCCACCATCTTTAATTTCAATCACAGCTCTCCATTTAGTAAATTTTGCTCCAAGCTGCACGTATTCTAGTAATCTTTCACGAAGGCCATCTAGTCCTTCTGTAATCTTTTCTCCATGGGATAGCGCGAGATCTTTTGCACCCATGTCTACTTTAATGCCTGGTACAATTCCTTTTGTAGAAAGAAGTTCTGGGAATGGGACATTATTGCTAGAACTTTGACGTATTGTTTCGTCAAAAAGAATAACTCCACTTATATAATTTTCTATACCTTTAGTAGTAAAAAGTAGCTCTCTGTAGTCTCTACGATTCTCTTCAGTTGATTCAACGTTAATGTTGTCCAGTCTTTTCTTAATTGTTCCGGAACTTTCATCCGCAGCTAATATACCCCTCCCACTCGAAACCATTTGATTCGCTGTAGTTATAAGGACCTTTTGATCCATATTTTACTCCTGAAAAAAATTTTGCAGACGAGCTATTAATTGGGGAAATTATATCAGCCTATATTGTAAAGTGTAAATCAATTTTATCTACTATGTGACAAATCATTTTTTTTGTGCCGATATAAAATATTATAATTTCAATTTTAAAAAGATTATTTTGATAAATCTAAAATTCTACCAAAAAAAAATGATTTTTTTCCGAATGCCTGCATTCTATTTTCTTCACTTCTTTGGTGTTGGTGTGATGCTTCCTTTTGTCAATATTTTCTATGACTCAGTTGGGATTGAAGGTTTTAGATTGGGAATTTTAAATGCTTCTCCGAGGGTTGCAGCGATGATCATGCCGTTTATTTTTGGCGCGATTGCAGACAAATATAAAGTCGAAAAAAGACTTATTTTCTTTAGTACCTTACTTGCATCATTCATAGCTTTTTTCTTGTGGAATATTAGAGAATTTTGGTTTCTTTTTTTCCTTATTACTTTCTACTATTGTCTAAAAAGTCCAGTTGTTCCCATTGTTGAGAATTTATGTTTAAAAGAAGCAAAAAAAAGTGGAGTTGATTACGGAAAAATAAGGTGGTGGGGTTCACTAGGATTTATTGTTGCCGCATTAACGACAGGAAAAGTTATAGATATTTTTGAAGAAAATTATATTTTCCTTTTAGTATCTATTTCAGGTTTAGTTTCAGGTTTTTTCATTTTACTTGTCCCTAAAAACAATGAGAAAAAGCAGTCTTTTTTCTTTTCACACCTGTTTGCTTCTATATGGAAAGATAAAAATTTATTAAGATTTTTCTTTGTGAGCATTATAGTGTCGGCAACCTCTGGACCATTTGGTCTTTATTTCAGTATTCATCTTAAGAGTTTAGGACTAAGTTCTTTTCTAATTGGATTTGCGTGGATCTTGGGCGTTGTTAGTGAAATCTTTTTTCTTTTTTTCGCTGGAAAGATAAGATCTTATATTGGTGTGAAAATAATGATAATCATAGGTATTTTAGCTACAGCGATTAGATGGGAGTTGATTGCGATTATTGATGACATTTTTTTTCTAATTTCAACTCAAGTTTTACATGGATTGACATTCGGAATACTTCATCCTGCATCTATACAATATATAGATACGCAAAGTACTAAAGAAACTAAGAATACAGTTCAATCCCTTTACAGTGCTTCCACTTATGGAATTGGTTCTACTATAGGGGTACTTAGCGCTGGAGCGTTTATTAATTATTATAGTTATGATGTTTTGTTACATGTAAGTTCAATACTCGCCCTATTGGGTGTTTTAATTTTTTTATTTCCTGTGAGAAATAAAATTGTTTAAAGTTTTGTAGGAGGTTCATCAAAAAGATAAATGTCTTATCCTTCATTTTTTATTACCGGAACAGGAACAGGAGTTGGGAAAACTGTTGTTGCATCCGCAATTCTTTCCTATTGGGTTAGTTTAGGCCTATTTCCACGTGTCATGAAACCTTTGGAAAGCGGTTGCTCTTTTGGATTAAATAATCCAGGTGATGCAATCGCACTTGGAGAAGCCGCATCGGATTTAAGATCACTAGATGATATTTGTCCTTATCGTTATAAGTTACCACTCGCTCCTTTGCATGCTTCAGAAATTGAAGGTAACCCACCTGATTATTATAAATTATTGAAAATGATTAGTGATTTAAAGAAATATGAAGGACCAATCCTTATCGAGGGTTGTGGTGGTCTACTGGTTCCACTGTCTTCTGAATATCAAGTTATAGATTTGATTAAAGACTCTGGATTGGATCTTTTAATAGTTTCTTCTTTGGGTCTTGGTTGCATAAACCATACTCAATTAACTTTACAAATTGCAGAAAGTAAAGGTATTAAGGTTTCAGGAATAATTCTAAATGATCTAGATGGAATTCCTGAACCGGCTAAAGAGAGGAATCCTCAAGCGATTAAAGAGCTATGTCCAGTTCCTCTGATCGGTGTTTTTCCGTTTATCCCTGATTTAATGGATGTTTCAGGATTTTCTGATAAAATGAAGGAAAACTTAATTAAAAAAAAGAAACTTATTGATGCCTCATCATCACTGGATCTAAAAAAATTAGGAGTTTGAATATTGTTAATCTTCTATCAATTTAAAAATTTCAGGTCCTAAAGTTTCTTTCGCCTTATCGATTACAATAGATACCTTTTTCTTGAATTTGCTTCTATTCGTTGAATTGAGTTTTACGATTTCGATTCCCCTTTGTTTGAGTATTTTTTCTACTTCGCGCTCTTTTTGCTCAGATAATTTACGTTGTTTTTTTATAGCTTTTCGGACACACAATTTTACAAGGGTTTTTTTATTTCTATCTAACGCTTCGAAAAAATCCTTGTTACAAAAAATACCTCTTGCTCCGTAAAAATGACTAGTTAAAGTAATGAACTTGTGATGCTTATCAATTCCGTACGTTATTGTATTCTCCAGAGGATTTTCCTGTGCATCAACTTCCCCAAGTTGAATTTTTTTTATGCCAGGTTTTAAATCAATAGGTACGGGTTTAGTTTTCAGCGCTTTAAATGTCTGAACATGGATATCATTTGGCTGAAGTCTTACTTTAAGATTTTTACAATCAGAAGGTTCATGAACTGGATGTAATCTATTAGAAAGATGCCTGAATCCGTTATCCCAAAAACCTAAAACAAAAAAATTTGTCTGGTTTTCTATTTCTTTTGCAAGAACTTCTCCTAGTTTTCCATCTAGATTTTTATGTGCATGGTTGAGGTCTTTAAAGATAAATGGAAGATCTATTATTCCTAATTTCTTTACCCTTTTGGTTAAGTAACTTGTTGAAAAATAACACATTGTTAACAGTCCAGATTCCACCATACTTAGAAGATCTTCTGCCCGATACCCAAAGTCTAAAATATTCCAGAACAGATCGACCCTAAAATCTTTAAATTCTTTTATGATTGCTTTTTGAAAAAACAGTGATGCTTGGCTATGGGTAGTTTCAGGTGGAGAGTATCCCCCAAATCGTATATGTAAATTATCATTCATAACCTGTCTCCAAGTCTCAAATTTTTATATTGTTTCACATCATTTAATGTAAAGTATTTTTATTCTTTTTTGTAATATTTTTTAAATTTTTTATCGTTTTCTTCTTGACTGTACGTCGAAGTATAGGCATCTTCACTCCATTGTTTTTCTTTATAAATTTTAGTATAGGGGAAAGTTGAATGGGTTCATTGCAAGAACAACTTTTTACGAAAATCGCTTCTCAGACTTTGGTTTCGTTAAGTAAAGATCTTCAAAAAAAGTATGAACCAAAAAAAGGGGATAGATTTAATTATAGAGCAATAACATATGAGATTGGTCCTCCAAAGTTTACAGGCCAAGGAATCACTTTTGAAATTAGCAGCAAAATACCTGAATCTGAACTTCCGAAAGGTTATAAGAAAGAGAATTTCTTCAAAGAGATAAAAAAGGTTTGTGTTAAGAGTAAGAAAAAACCTCTTTCTACAGATATGGAAAATATTGTAAGAGAAACAAAAGAACAAGAAAGGAAAGAACGGGATTATGTAAAGTTGACCTATGAATATGCGAATTCGGAACTTTATAACGATAAGGAGATTATGCTTGAGGTGAAGGAATTTTCAAAAAATCCTGGAAGACAAAAAATGGATTTTATGCCAGGAGTAAATACTCTTGCTGCTCATCTCATTCTGGAAAAGGTTCAAAAGAATCTTTATGGTTATGCTTTAGAGAATATCACTTCACTTGTTTCAGCTAATACTTTTGTGAGGGCTGAACTTAAAAAGAAGAAATAAATAAGTTATGTCGAAATCCCTCGCTCTTGTCGGTTGCGAGGTTCTTACACCTACAGAAAAAATCAGAGACTCATTAGTCCTCATTGAGGATTCTTCTGTAGTTTATATCGGCCCCAGTTCTGGAGTTGATCTTCCAGTACAAGTTCTGTCGTACGATTTAGCTGATTCCATTTTGACTCCTGGCTTTATTGATTTGCAGGTTAACGGATTTGGGCAAGATACAATTTTGTCTGCAGACCCTTTTGCAATTAATAGAATTGCAAAAAACCTATTTAAAACGGGCACTACTTCCTTCCTACCAACGTTAACTAGTTGTTCTATAAAAACTGCATTATCTGCTGCAGAAGCAATTAAAACTGCGTGGTCAAATCAACAAAAACGAGCTTGCTATGAAGCAACAATTCTTGGAGTTCATATGGAGGGACCTTTTTTTAATCCGAAAATGTGTGGAGCTCATCCCATAAAATTTTTAAGAAAAATTGATTTTTCTGAAATAGAGTTAATCGCGAAATCATGTGGGGGATTTGGTCGTTTTGGTAATCCAGGATTAAAAATGGTTACGTTCTCACCGGAATTAGATTCCGCATTGGACCTCATAAAATGGTTGTCAGTAAGGGATGTAATACCTGCCATAGGTCATACTATGGCATCTTCAGAAAGAATAAGAGATTGTGTAAATGCTGGTGCTCGTTTTGCCGTTCACGTTTATAATAGGTATTCCTCAAAGGAAGATAAAAATCCTTTACATAGAACCGACGATCCAATGCTAGAGGTAGCTGACAATTCTCTTTTATACACAGGTATTATTTCGGATGGTGTTCATGTATCTCCTAGTGTTATTAAGAGCTTTGTGAAAAAAAAAGGTTGGCAAAAAATAGTCTTGACTTCTGATCTTGTTTCAGAGTTTGGTTTATTTGAAAAAAACCCTATAAAAAGAGAGGTGCTTTCAGGAAGCAAATTGACATTGGGCGAAGCTCTTCCATTGTTTAAAAGTTGGAGTAATCTCGATAATCTTTCAGTAATTGCAACTCTAACTAGAAATCCTGCCAAGTTATTGGGTCTTGAAGAAATTTTGGGAACAATTATATCAGGGTCTGATGTAAATTTTTGTCTTTTGGATAAGGAAACTCTTCAGTTTGTTACTGCATTAAAAGGTGAAAGTATATCGATAGAACAGAATAAAGAAATGCAGACTAGATTGATTCTATAAATTTTAGCATAGTTTTTTTTATTTTTTTATGACATGATTGTTCATCTCGCCCAGTAATTTTCAGGTTTCTCCCTATGTACGATTTAATTTTTAGAAATGCTGATATTTATGATGGGCTCGGAACAGATCCCTATGTGAGCGATATAGCAATTAATGGTAGTTACATTTCTAATATTGAACCGTCAATTTCTGGAAAATTTTCAAAGCAAATCGATGCTACTGGTTTGGCAGTTTGTCCCGGTTTTATAGATATTCATAGCCATTCAGATTATTACTTGTTAATAAATCCATCTGCTGAGGCGAAAGTTAAGCAAGGCATAACAACTGAAGTGGGTGGTAATTGTGGTTACTCTGCTGCTCCCATAGGCGGAACTGAATTTGAGATGCGTAGGAGTCTATACAATGAACAGTTTGATCTTCAATTATCTTTTCAATCCCTCGATGAATATTTACAAATAATCGAAGATCAAGGTATAGCAGTCAATTATGCCCCACTAATTGGACATAATACTATTAGGGCTAGCGTGATGGGTGGTAGTGCATTACCTTGTAATCAAAAGCAGTTACTTGAAATGGGTAAACTAGTTGATGAAGGAATGCGACATGGAGCTTTCGGGTTATCTACAGGTTTAGTTTATTCACCTGCCAATTTTGCAGAGCCTAGTGAATTGGTAGCACTTTGCGAAATTGTTGCAAAGAGAGGAGGGTTTTTTGCCACACACATGAGGAGTGAAGGGGATTTGCTCATTGATAGTATTCAGGAAGTACTTAACATTTCAAAGCAGGCTCAACTCCCAATTCAAATTAGTCATTTAAAGACAGCTGGGGAGAAAAATTGGAACAAGTTAGATGCAGCTTTTGATTTAATTGAAGAGCACCGAAACGCAGGACAAGATGTTACATGTGACCGTTATCCATACATTGCTTCGAATACACATTTAAGTGCTCTTTTGCCAGATTGGGCGCACGAAGGTTCATTAAATCAAAAAATAGAACGCTTACAGAAAAAAGAAACGAGAAATTTTTTAATCTCTGAACTATCTCAAAAAAGGAATACTGATAAGGATTGGGATAGTATTTTGATCAGTCGTGTTTTGACAAAGAAAAATAAAAATGCAGAAGGAAAAACGTTGCTTCAACTTGCAAAAGAAAAATCCAAAATTTCTTCTGAGATTACATTAGACTTATTGATAGAAGAAAAGTTGAACGTAGAGATAATTATTTTTATGATGAATGAAAATAACATGCGTAGAATCATGAAGAAAGACTACACTATGGTTGGTTCGGACGCAGGTGCTCTAACTCACAAACCTCCTCTTGGTGTAGGAAAGCCACATCCGAGAAATTTTGGAACATTTCCCCAAGTGTTAGGTTCATTGGTGGTTAAAGAAAAGCTAATGAGTATGCCTGAGGCAATAAGGAAAATGACATCGTTGCCCTGTAGTCGGTTAGGAATAGGCAATAGAGGAAGGGTTGCTCCAGAAATGAAAGCTGATCTAGTTTTATTTGATCCAAAAAAAATTCAAGATAAAAGTACATATGAAAATCCAATGGTATATCCCGAAGGCATTTATATGGTTCTTGTTAACGGAATTGTAGTTGTTGAAGATGGGGAACTTACTGGAACTACACCTGGGATAGCTCTCAGAAAATTTCCTTCCTAAGGAGAGGACGATTTGATTTCTTGGATGTTGTCTCCAGACTTTTTAGTCTTGATCACAGTTACATTAATGGGATTTTTGATTTTCCTGTTTATGCGTTTCAGCGGGTCTAAAAAGTTTAAAAAAGATGATCCAGATTTTTTACTTAGAGATTTAAGCCAGAGTCTTTCATCTAATGATTCTGTTGAGATAATCTCCGGAAGTAAGACAACATTTGTGTCGGTAGAAAAAGAAACAATTTCGAATTATGACTCTCTATTACAAAAATCCGAGAAAAAGAATCAAAAGATCTCAACGGAATCTGGAATTCGAAAATATTTTAAATTTTATTTCTTGAATTTTTTGAAAAAAAATAAATATCTTCCTCAAATTCAAAATAAAGAACCAGAAAAGATTATAAAAACTCAAAACAATTATGAAAAAATTGAGAAGGAAGAAAAAAAGACAAACGTTATAAGATTGAAGGATGAAGAAAAGACTGAGATTTATGAAAAGATATCTGTAGAACCTGGGCAATCATCAGAAGATTTGTCTCAAATTGAACTTCCTTTTTTCCCAGAAGAAGAGCGACATAAAAACTCGCTCGAAACTGAAGATTCAGTTCTGAAAGAAAATTTAACGAAAGACGAAGTGTCTGAACAAAAGAATTTCAAGTTGGATGAGACAAATGAGAAAAATAAAATAAATTCTCCTCAAAATTCAGAGAGAGATGAAGTTTTATTTTCTTTTTCTGAGGAAATTTTCGAAAAATCTAAAGAAAATGAACTTTCTGATAGTAAAAAAATTCAAGAACAGAGAAAAAATGAACTTGCAAATCATGATGAAATTTTTGATGTGCTTGAAAATGAAGATCGAGATTCGACAAACAATGTTGTTCAAATTGCGAAGAATGACGAAAAAATAAATGTTATTTCTTCTGAGGAAAACCCATTGGATGTTGAAAATGATTATAACCCAATAATTGAATTTGATAATTCTGCATCTGATTTGAACGCTAGTGTTAATAATAAAGAGAAAGATCTAAATATTTCCAGAACCAAATTTCACAATATGGAGGAAATGCATAGATCCTTAGAGACAGTTTGTAGTGACCTATATTTATCTGTAGAAAAACCAAGTAAGAAGTTATCCGAATATGATGTTTCTCTTTTACGAACAATAGAAGAACAGATTATGAAACTAACAGCGGAAGGAGAGAGTGTTTCATCAGATGTACTTCTTCGTGTTGGAATAACTTATTTGTATCAACAGAAATATAATAAGGCTACATCTATTCTCAAAGAGACACTGCTCCAGACTGAACAACTAGGTTTTGTTCTAAATGCTTTAGCGGTTGCGAGTTTTGCAAAGAATAATCTTGAATCTTCAATTACTTATAGCTTAGAAGCAACCCGAGAATGTGGCGATGATAGAATCCTAAAAGCTACAGTTTTATCAAATCTTGGGTATTTTTATCTTCAAAAAGGAGAACTTACAAAAGCCTTAAAATCTTATCTTGATGTCTTAGAAGAAGCGGATTTAAACATAGATACTTCTTTATTACCAAATCTTCATTTAAGAGTTGGTAAAATTTTTAATAACATTGGAAAGAAAGACGAAGCACGTCGTCATTTGATGGAAGCGATCCAACTTTCTCAAGGGAAGGGGAAAGAATTAACTCGCATACAATCCCTTGTAGCTGTAGCTTCTACTCAAACGAAATCTGGTTCAATAGAAGCGTCTTTGAAAAGTTTAGAAGAGGCCTTACGAATTAGTCAATTAATAGGGAACAGGGAACAAGAAGCACTTATCCAAGGTCATATGGGATTAGCGTTTACAGCGAAGGATCAATTTTCAAAAGCACTCTTGTACCATAAAAAGGCAGTTGAAATTTATAAAGAGATTTATAATTCAAAAGGAGAGGCTAGTAATCTTGCGAGTATTGCGAATATTCACTACTTTCAAGACAGTCTTGAGGAAGCACAAATTTTTAGTGAAAGGGCTTTAGAGTTAAATTGTGAGAGTGATAATTTACCTGGAATAGCTCTCAATTTGACAAATTTAGGACGTGTTCTTTTTGAAAAAAATGAATGGGCGATGTCCTGTGAAAAACTCAGCGAGGCAAGAGACATATACGAAAAGTTAGGAGAAGTTGTTAGAGTGAATGAAATTCAGGAAATTCTAAATATAGCTAAATCAAATGAGAAAAAAGAAAAAGTGGTTTAGAAGCTATTTATAAAAGATGTTTTTGAATTATATCTAGATATATTTTGGTAGCTTTTGAAAGTTCTTTTATATTCACAAATTCGTTAGGACTATGAGCTTGTTCTATATTGCCAGGACCTAAAAGAAAACATTGTTTATTTTTCGTCCTTGAGGCGACTACTCCTGCATCTGAGTAATAGCTTACACCAAATTTTTTGGATTTTGATCCAAAATTTTCTCTAAGAACTCTCCTAATAAGTTCACCTCCATAACTTTTTTCATTTGAAATAATAGGAGGTCGGTCTATGCAAATTGTTTGAACGCTCCCTTTTGTTCCAGGGAACATTCGACAAGATTTATGAATTGTATCTTTTATTAGATCTCCAACTTTTTTAATTGTAAGAGGTGGAATAAAACGAACATCAATTTGAAATTTACACTGATCCGCTACCATATTTGTTTTTCTTCCTCCTTGGATGATACTCGGCACAAAAGTTGTTTTCCCTAGCAAGGGATTTGAAAAATCTTTTTTTTCAAATTGTTTGTTAAGATTCTCAATTGCGACACAAGATGCGTGAATTGCATTTATTCCCATGTGTGGAGATGCTGCATGCGCGTTTTTTCCTTTTATTTCGATTTCGTACCACATTGCTCCTTTTTGAGCGATAACCAGATCTAGAGATGTAGGTTCACAAGAAATGACTATATCTTTTTTTGTGATTTTCCCTTTATCAATTTCGTGAGAGACACCTTCCATCCAAGCGCTTTCTTCATCGACTACGAGAAAATATTTAAGAAAATTTTCGAATTTTTTACCTGCATCGATTTTTCTTTTGATTTCTTTCAATGCTATAAGAGAGGAAGCAATTCCACCTTTCATATCACACGAACCTCTACCCCATAATTTTCCTTTTGAAACTTTTCCTGAAAAAGGATTCATTTTCCATCCATCGCCTGCAGGTACTGTATCCATATGGTTAACAAAAGCGAGCGATTTATTTTTTCTTTCACCTATTTCTACAATCAGGTTTTCCCGTTTTTTTGTTACAATGCTTTTTTCTACAGGTATATTATTTTTTTTGAAAAATGACTCTAGAAATCCTACAACCTTGGATTCGTTTCCATTTGGATTTTCACTTGGAATTTGAACCAGAGCTCTTGTTAGTTCGATAGTTTCTTTTGTGAGCTGATCTATTTTTTTCCCCAAAATTTTTTCCTCAATAAAAAAATTTTCAATATTTAAGGTCATAAAGTTTTTTAAAATTTAATCCAGGAGTTATATTTCCGAGAACTACTTCTGATTTTGCTCCAGTAGATGCCAGAACATTTGAAGGAGTATTTGATAGAGTTCCCCAACCTAACAGCGCAAAACAAACAGCTTCAACCGCATCATGAGGGAATCCCTTTTTTTCTGAAGAGATAATAGAGATCGGTTTTAACCTTGATTCTAAAAAGGACATTAGTGTTTTATTTTTTACTCCTCCCCCTCCGACAATTAACTCCTTAATTGGTTTTTCTTGGGGAAAGTACTTAACTATTGATTGATAAATTGTTTCCGCTGTAAAAGCAGTAGAAGTTGCTAAGATGTCATTTATATTCATTTTTTTTGATTGAAAATGAGTCATTAATTTCTCAGTAAATTCCTTTCCAAAATCCTCACTACCTGTACTTTTTGGAAGTGGTAAAGAAAGATAAGGGTTTTTCAACAACCGGTCTAATTCTTTTTTGTTAATTTTCCCTTTGCCTGCTATTTTCCCTTCATGATCAAATTTTTTTTTATCTCTGGTAAATAGAGAAATTAACCTGTCAATTACCATGTTTGCAGGTCCACAATCAAATCCAAAAAGATCTGCCTCATCAGTTTGTGGAATGTAGGTAATATTTGCAATTCCTCCTAAATTTAAAAAAGCTGAAGGGTGATTTTTGTTTTTAAAAAGTTTTTCGTGTGCCCATGGGGTTAAAGGAGCTCCACTTCCCCCTGCTGCAACATCTCTTGACCGCATGTCCGAAATCACTGTTATTCCCGTTAGTTCAGAAATTACAGAAGGATCTCCTATCTGAAATGTAGAAGGATAAATAATTCCATAGTTCCCAGTTCCTCCTTTAGGAACATGGCTAATTGTCTGGCCGTGGCTCCCAATAAAATCTAAATCAAGTTTTTCTATATTATGTTTGGAGGTTAAACTTAGAACTGCATTCGCAAAAGATTCGCCAAGTTCAACATGAAGAGAGCTAATTTCTGCGGCTGTTGTTTCGTTATTGTTTGCAATGGCTAATAATCTAATTCTTAGTTCTTTAGGATATGGATAAGATTCAAAAGCAACTAGTTTTGTTTCTTTTTTAGAGTTTATTTCAATACATACTACATCAACCCCGTCTGTAGATGTCCCAGACATTAATCCTATTGCGTTAATTGTTCTTTTTGGCCTTAGCATGATTTATTGATTTGCCTTTTTTGAATAAATATTTTTATATTCTCTATAATAACCTAAAACTTTTTTTACATACTTTCGAGTTTCTATATAAGGTATTTGTTCTATAAAAACCTCGATGGATTCATTTTTTCTATTTTTCCACCATCTTAAAACCACTGATCTCCCAGCATTATAGCTAGCTATAACAGGAACAATTTCTCCTTTGAATGTTTTTAACAAATCTTGCATATGATGTGCGCCTATTTGTTTATTGATAGTTGAATCAAATAAATCAAATTTTGATTTAAATTTTATTCCGTATTTTTTCGATACTCTTCGTGCAGTTTTAGGCATAAGTTGCATCATTCCAATTGCGCCGGCGGGAGATATTGCATATTGATCGAAAAGACTTTCAGCCTTAATAATTGAGTGCAATAAGTAGACATCAGTGTTTTTTGGTTTATTTTTTAATTTTTCAATCGGATACGCAATATTCCAAAATTCATTTGGAATATTTGTTCCGCCAGAATAAAGTATTTTATTGAAAGAACGGAAAATGATTCTTAATGCTTTATTTTTTTCATCTGATAAATAGTAAGATCTTGCGGCTTGAAATTTAAAGTATCGATGTTTTCCGCTTCTTTTATACTCTTCCGCAGCAAATTTATGAAGACCAATAGATGAGAAAGTTCTTGCTATATAGAATGATTTATTTTTAATTGACTTTTCTGGTCGTTCAAACCAACGATTTAAATTGCTCTTTTTAAGAGGGTCTACAATTAGTGTTTTCAAACCTACTTTTTTTTGCAATTTCAAAAGACGATCTAAACAAAGATGTCCATAGTAGTTTCTTCTATATCTATTTATACATCTTTGAAAAAATTGAATCGCTAATTCGAAGTTATTAGTTTTTTCAGATGAGATACCAGCCCAAAAAAATGAAGAAGAAACTAATTCCCTTCTATTAGATATTGCAATTACTTCTTTAAATCCCTTCAATGCTTTTAAATATTTTTCTGCACGAAAATTTATCCAGGCCAGTTGTCGTTTTGACTTTTCAATAAATTTTGGATCTGGAAATTCTAATAATAATTTTTTATAAAAAGATTTTGCTTTTTTATCTTGAAATTCATCTTGATGCACTCTAGCAAGTAAATATAGAGTTGTTTTAGCCCATGAACTTTTTGGTGTTTCTTTCAATATAAGAGCAGCTTCATTTTCAAAAGCTTTTCTGTTTCTTTCTCTTAAATAATTCCTCGATAGATAAAAACGAATTTTTGATTTTTTAAAAGCAGAGATTTTTCCTGAATTTATAATTTTTTGAAAAGATAGCCTCGCATCTTTTGTTTTCCTAAGAGAAAAAAGATTAAAAGCTCTATAAAATTCAATTTTTTTCAGTAATTTTGTTTTTGGAAATTTTTTGACTATTTCATCTAATTGGTGAAGTGATTCTTTAAAAAAATACTTGCGTCGTAAAGTTTTTGCTCGTTGAAAAAGTTGTTGTTCTGTAAAAGGATTTATTCTAAAAGATTTTTTCTCTCTTAATATTTTGTAAGCTTTTTTAGCTTCAATTTTATGAGGAAAGAAAAGCCATATTTTACGCCATGTTTCTATTGTTTTTTTAATTTCACCTCTTTTTTCGTGGGAATTTGCTTTGTCAGAGAGTAGTTTGCTGGAAATTCTATTTTTATCAAAATTGTCAATGATTCTAATAGCAAGACCATACTGTTTCTCTTTAATAAAAAGTAAAATTAAGTCAGTTTGAATTTTTTTGGCAAAGATAAAATGAGGGTACTTATTGATAATTTCTTTATAAATCCTTATTGCGGAAGGATTGTTTTTTATCACTTGGTAACACTTTCCTAAAAAAAACATTCCATAGGGTTTTAGTAAATTTTCCTTTTTTCCTACTTGTTTTAGATATTGAACAGCATCTTTGCAATTATTTGTTTTAAATAATGCAAATCCTATTAGAAAATTTTCTCGTTCGCTTAAATCATTTTTTTCTTTAAGTATTTGCACTACTTTCTTATATTTTTTATTTTTTAAATTAAGAAGTATCTTATTTGACAGAAACTCGGGTGTAGAATCACTGGTTTCTCTTAGATTTGCATTTGCATTGTGTGTAAAAGCAAAAGCACATAAGAGTAAAAGTAAAAAGAATTTATTAAAATTCATAGAAATCAAGTACATTTTTTCCTCATGATTTAAATTCTGATTTAATTTTTCTGAGGAGAGAAGAGTCAATTGAAATATCTAAAGCCGTCATGGCCATCGCTTTTGCCCCTAAAAACAATACTTTTTTACCTGAATTGCTTTTTGCAGCAGAAGCAAATTCTTTTGTATGGGCATTGATTTCCTCGTCTACCATTTGAATTTGTGGGTGTATTGTAGGAACGACTTGGCTAACGTTTCCTATATCAGAAGACCCCATTTTTATTGGAGGCAAGTCAATAGATTCGTTCAAACCGAGTTGAGAAAGGTTTGCACGAAAAACGGAACAGAGTGTCTTGTTTTGTTTCAGGGGAAAATAACTGATAGGATTTTTATATATTTTTGATTTTGTCCCAGTTGCTATGGCCGCGCCATTTACACAGTCTATAAAACGTTTGGTAACATTCTTAAGACCCTGATTTGTTAAACTTCTTAAATAAAATTTTGCAGAGGCTTTTTCTGGAATAATATTGGGGGCACTCCCGCCACTTGTGATAATACCATGAATTTTATCCCCTTTAGGTAAATGTTGTCTAAGTGCACTAATTGAATTAAATGTTGCAATTATAGAATCTAGGGCGTTTAATCCATCCTCTGGAGATGCAGATGCATGTGCACTTTTGCCTGTAAATTCTATCTCGATTTCTGCTAATGCAAGGAAGTTTACGTTTACTCTTGTCTCATTGGAAGGATGTATCATCATAATCGCGTCTATTCCGTCAAAGTGACCACCTTTAGCAATTAATACTTTTCCACCTCCGCTTTCTTCTCCTGGTGTCCCAAAGATTTTTATCTGACAAAATTTACCGCCAAAAATTTTATTGATTGAGACTCCGGCAGCAATACTTGCCATAGCAATAATATTATGACCGCAGGCATGACCTAATTCTGGTAGTGCATCATATTCAGAGACAAATCCAATTTTACGTTTCTTTATGCTTTTATTTTCTGCTAAAAATGCGGTAGGCAAGTTAGCTAATCCTCTTTGTACTTTGAACCCATGTTTCAAAAGGTAATTGCATAATATTTCACTAGAATTATGCTCTTTTAAGCTCAGTTCAGGGTTTTTATGTAATTCTATCGACAAGTCCCAAATTTCTTTGCTTATTGAATCAATGTAATCAATTACTTCTTGTTTTATTTGTGCAGTCATAATTTTTGAAATCCTCCAAAATGCAGATACCATTATCCATGTCGAGTATCTTTTCTGTCAATTATTTATCATTAAATCGTTTGTATTGACTGTAGTCTAAAAATTGGGTAATACTTGGTTCCTCTGCCTTTAAGGATGTTTTTAAATCTAATGAACTTTCTTTATGCATCTACAGTAATAAATAAATCGGTTACGGGTTCTAGTGGTGATGGAATGGATTTTTTAAGCCATGCGATTGGTTCTGGTGGTGTCGTTTTTTTTGTTTTGCTTATTCTTTTATTTTTTTCGCTTACTTCTTGGTCAATCATAATTTGGAAATATTTTGAGTTGAGGAGAGCGAAATCGCTTTCCTATGAATTCTTAGATTATTTTTGGAAGTCTCAATCTTTAAATCAACTTTATGAATCCTTTAAGGATTTTTCTGATAGTCCGGTTGGAGAGGTTTTTCTAGCTGGATTTCGTCAAACCAAACAATTAATGGATTCTAGCAAAGAGGATACGGAAAATGGTCTATCCAGTGGTGGATCTTTTGAATTAAGTGGTATCGAAAGTGTAGAACGCGCGCTTCACCGCTCAGCAAATCAACAAATTGGAAATCTTGAGAGACTACTTACCTTTCTTGCCACCACAGCGAGTGCAACTCCATTTATAGGTCTTTTTGGTACGGTATGGGGAATTATGAATGCTTTTCGAGATATTGGGCTTCAGGGTTCAGCTGGATTGGCTGTTGTAGCTCCAGGAATTAGCGAAGCACTTGTTGCAACTGCATTGGGCTTAGCTGCTGCGATTCCAGCTGTAATTGCTTATAATCACTACCAAAATCGTATTAAAGTTATTACCAATGAGATGGAAAATTTTATTTCTGATTTTTTAAATCTAGTTCAAAGACATTTTTAGTGCATTTTGTAAGAAAGGGTTTTTTTGGCGATTAATCTGAATAAAAATTCTACTCTGTCTGACATCAATGTTACCCCACTAGTTGATGTTATGTTGGTGCTTTTAGTTATTTTTATGGTTACGGCACCACTTTTGGAAACGAAAAATGAATCTATAAATTTGAATTTGCCTCAGGTGAAGACTGGACAAAAAGCGAATATGACAGAGACAGCTGTAATTGTTTCTATTGATAAACAAGGAATCGTATATCTAAATGACAATGAAATTCCTCAACCAGAGTTAAAAAAGAAACTAGAGATTTTATTTGCCTCGAGAAGTAAAAAAGAAATCTTTTTAAGGGCTGACAGAATAATTTCTTATGGAAATGTCATGATCGTAATGGATTTGATACGGTCTTCTGGGATAAAAAAAATAAGTATGGTAACTGAGCCTCCGCAAAGGAAAAAATCTAGAAAATAAACAATTTTGTTTAGTTGTTGATTTAGGTCTGAAATGAGTGAAATCCTTCCAATAAAAGACCCTGATAATGAAAGCCCGAAAGATTCGTTCATCCAATCGGAGAGAAGTCAGCTTGTAACCTCAAACGAGGATCAAATCTATAAGAAGTTTTCCTTTAGAATTTCTTTTCTATCATCTTTTTTAATACATATAGTCATTTTTTTGTGGGTTTTTATATTTAGCACTGAAACAGAATATCGTTTTTACGGAAGTGGAACTGCCGTCAGCCTTATAGGGGCGGACGAAATACCAGGAGGTTCTGCGAAGGGAAAATCAGGCGATATTATTCCGGTTAAACAAAAAAAAATTGAGATAGAAAAACCATTAGTCAAGAAGACTGTTTTCAAGAGAAATCGAAAAACTCTCACCAAACGGATAACAAAAAATAAAGAAAAGGTGAGAGTTATCTCTCCTGTGAAAAAAAAGAAAGTCAAAAAAATTGAAGTAAAAAGTCTGAAAAAAATTAAAACTAAAAAGAAGATTCAAGCTCTTTCAGAAAAACGTAAACCAATTACAAAGAAGAAACGAATCAGAAAGAAGAAGAAACGTAAACCAATTAGAAAGAAGAAACGAATTAGAAAGAAGAAGAAACGTAGAAGAATAAAGAAGAAAGTAAATTCCGGTCAAAAAAGATATCAAGCCTATAGGAAGAAATATCTGAAGAGAATAAGAAATGAGAAAAAAAATACAAAAAAATCAAAATAGTTTAAATTTGAGCAGAGTGAAAAAATAGGCAAAACTTCTGATGGAAAGTCCTCTCCAATTCGGCCAAAGGTTGGATATCTAGGAGAAGGGGGAGGAGATGGACAGGGCGGCGGAAGTAAACAACCGAGAACTGGTGGTATCGGGAATTTGAACTCTGCTATAGAAAGATATTATGGAGTTTTAACATCTAGAATTAGTAGTTTTACCGAATTTCCACCTATTCCAGGAATTTCATCACTTAGAGTTACATTTGACGTAGATATTTATAGAAATGGTCGTTATCGTAAGCTTAGAATAAAAAAATCAAGTGGAAATAAGACGTATGATCTATCTGCAAAAAATGCTATTCTTCGTGCTTTTGACCCGCTTGTCCCGAAGTTTCCAGAGACTATTAAAGATAAAATGATTCCGACTGGTTTTCGTTTTTGTGGAACAGGTTTTTGTAAAGATTAAGTTTAAAATGGAGAAGATATAAAAGGAATGAAAAAATTACTTCTTTTTTGTCTAATTGTCTTTTTTACATTTTCTTATTTTCATTTTTTTACATCTGAGTGTTACGCGAAAAAACGTGTGTATTTAGATATTTTTTCTTCTAGAGTTCGTAAGATTCGTATAGCAATTTCTGAATTAAAACCTATGAATTATCGAAAAAACAACATTGGGTTGAAAATTTCAGAACTCGTTCAAGAAGATTTAGAAAGAACGGGTCTTTTTTATATACCAGACCGAAAAGGTTATCTAGAAAGTCCTTCAAGACAATGCATAGAAAAGAGATGTTTAAAGTTTCGTAATTGGGAAAAAATTATTAAAGTGCAATCACTAGTTAAAGGTTCTGTTCGTATAAAAGGCAAAAGAATTAGAGTCAATTTCAGCCTTTTCGATGTTTTTCGTAAAAGAAGCATATTAAATAAATGGTACAAGCAAGATAGTATAAGCAATTGGCGTTCTATAGCCCATCGTTTTGCAAATGAAGTTTATGAAAGGTTTACGGGAGATAAGGGGATATTTGATACAGAAATAGCATTTGTATCTAGACGTTCAATAGAAGAAAAGGGTGTTATATTTATTATGAATTGGAATGGTACTAATCTGAGGAGGATTACAAGAAATCGGAGGGGTAATAATGCACCTTCTTGGTCCCCGGATGGCAAGTGGTTGGCTTTTTCATCCTTTAAAACAAATCCTCCAGGAGTTTTTTTAATTCCAACTAATGGAGGAAGACAGTTACGAGTCAGTTCTAGGAAGGCTCAGGCAATTGGTGGATCTTTCTCACCTGCGAATCCTACAAGTAGGTTTTTTATATATTCCCAGTTAATTGGGAAAAGACGTCCTAATTATGAGCTAGTTCGTTACGATCTATTTAGAAGAATCAAGAGAAGATTAACGAATAGTTGGGGAATTGATGTTTCCCCTTCTTATTCACCAGATGGGAGAAAAATTGTTTTCAATAGTAGTCGACATGGGAATCCTCATATTTATGTGATGAATTCTGATGGAACTAATTTAAATAGAATCACTTTTAGTGGCAATTATAATACAGAACCTGTTTGGAGTCCTAAGGGAGATAAAATTGCTTATACTGGTAGAGTTAAAAGGGGTAAAGAAATTGATATCGTTACAATGAACCCGGATGGTTCTGGTGTGAGAAGACTCACTGGTAGTCAAGGAAGAAATGAGTCTCCAACTTGGTCTCCCAATGGAAGACATATTGCATTTTCATCTGATCGTGAAGGCAGAAAGTATGTTTATACTATGACTGATTCAGGAACACAGTTAAAGAAACTACAACCTGGTCAAGAACCAGATTGGGCGCCATTACCTCGATAAAAAGAAGTTTTTTTATTGAATACACTGTTGTACTTAAAAAGGGTTGCTCTAAGCAATTTATAATCATATAATCAAGGACGTGTTTGTAATTTCTTTTAAATTTCTTATGTGGTTACATATTTAATTGGGGGACTGCAAGGGGGTATTATGTACTCGATTTATTCTGTTTCTCGTTTTCCGTTTTTTGTAGTCTTAGCTGCTTTCTTATTTTTCGTTGGCTGTGCATCTGAAGATCTTGCAAAGAAGACCTCTGATGGTTCAAGTTCCGCTTCCTCTATGAAGACCAAAATGAGAGGCTCCGAAGGTGGAAGTAGTGGAAGTAGTGGAAGTAGTGGAAGTAGTGGAAGTAGTGGAAGTAGTGGAAGTATGCCTGAAAACGAGCGTGAGGCTAGACGTTCTGGTTTTAAAAAAGATTTAGCAAGATTTGAGGATTCCCCTATTTATTTTGATTTTGATAAGTCGGACATAAAGCCTGCAATGCGTTCAATTTTAGATACGAATGCACGTTTTATGGAAAATAACCCCACCCTGCTTGTACAGATAGAAGGTCATTGCGACGAAAGAGGTACTGTTGAGTATAATATTGCACTAGGACATCGTCGTTCTCAGGCTGTAAAGGATTATCTAGTTTCTCTTGGTGTTGATGCATCAAGAATAGACACGGTTAGTTATGGAGAGGAACGTCCAGCTGATTCAGGACACGATGAGTCTGCCTGGTCGAAGAATCGTCGAGCGAAATCCAATGTTATTGGTGGAATACCTTCTGGTTTAAATTAAGTATGCTTTATGTCGCTTAGTTCAATAAGGACTCCCTAGATTAAATCTGGGGAGTTTTTTTATGATGAATTTCTATCCTTATAATTACTTAAAATCAATACTATATTTGACTTCTCTTTGCGTTCTCATGGCAGGGTGTGACGAGCCTGGGTTTCAATTAAGTTCCCCAGTTGTCGGAGAAACCTTAATTCCTAAGAAAAAGAAGGTAGGGCCAGAAATAGCAGTACAGAAAAAAATTAGATTAAAAAAAAATGTACTTCCAATCGATTCGTCACTATCAAAATTAATTCGTTCGGAATCAGATTCTTTTTCCAAAAATCAAGAAATTTTTAAAATAAAAGAAAATGTAAATAGTTTAAGTAAAAATCAGAAAAAAGAGTCAAAAAGATTATCTGAATCCTTGCATTCGTTCAAAAGGGATTTTATTGAATATAAAAATGAAACAAAAAAAAGAGAAAAGAAACTGGCAGATGATATTTTATTTCTAAAGAAAAAAAATGAAATTTTGTTAAGTGAGTTGAAAGAAATGAAACAAAAACTGACAAAAATCTTAAAACAAAAAATACCCTATGGATATAAAGGTTCTTTAAACAAAAATGGAAAGAGAGAATCCCTTCTAGTTGGTCAACCAGATCAGAAACTTGCTCCTGTTGGGAAATCTTTAGTTTTAAATAAAAAAATCGGTAGTGTGGCAAAAAAAAATAACTCGAAAATTGTCTCAGCTAAAAAAACACTTTCTCAAGCAGAGATCGAATTTAAGAATGCTGTCCGATTCTATCGTTACGGTAAGAGTTTAAACAGTTCACGTGTTCTTTTCGAGAATTTCTTGAATAAATATCCTAATCACACTCTTTCTGATGATGCCCAATTTTGGATCGGGAAGATTTTTTATATTAAAAAAAGTTTTGAACAAGCTATTCTAGGTTTCAGTAAGGTACAAGTAGACTATCCAAAGGGGGATATGGTGCCTGATTCTATTTTTTATGAAGCAATGTCTTACTTGAATTTTGGTGATAGGGCGAGTGCGAGAGAATTGTTGTCAAGACTTATTATAAGGTTCCCTTCTTCAGATGCCTCTAAAAAGGCTAGAGAAAAGCTTAAATCTTTTTAGAAAATCTTGATTTCAGTGATGAATTATGAATGATTATAAAGTACCTAAAGAAATATTAGCTAGAGTGAAAAGTATTTCAGAGGAAATTCTTAAGCATAATTATAATTATTATGTACTGGACAAACCAGAAATTACTGATCATTTGTACGATCAACTCTTCCGTGAATTACAGGAACTAGAGGCAAAATATCCTAGTGTTTCAAGCGAGCATTCTCCAACAAAACGAGTAGGTGGTGAACCTTTAAGCAGTTTTAGTATTTTTAAACATGATCCTCCAATGATGAGTTTGGATAATATTTTCAGTAAAGATGAACTGATTGTTTATGAAGAGAGAATTCTTCGTTTTTTAGAAAAAGAAAATGGGAAAAAAAAATTCGATTATGTTATAGAGCCTAAATTGGATGGAGTAGC
Organism: Nitrospinota bacterium; assembly: GCA_036231405.1. GTDB lineage: Bacteria > UBA8248 > UBA8248 > UBA8248 > UBA8248 > UBA3496. The sequence goes on along the minus strand of JAZAHK010000006.1, from coordinate 152,628 downwards.
AGTTGAAGTTATATATACTGATGGAAATTTTTCCTATGGCGGCACTAGAGGAGATGGAATCAACGGGGAAGATGTGACAGAAAATCTTAGAACTATTCGTTCCCTTCCACTCCGGTTATTAAGAGGGAAGGATCTTCCTGTTTCTCCAAAATATCTTTCGATTCGGGGAGAGGTAGTTTTTCCGATTTCCTCTTTTCACGACCTCAATATAAAAAGAGAAAAAGAAGGGGTCTCTCTTTTCGCAAATCCTAGAAATGCTGCCGCAGGCTCTTTGAGACAACTTGATTCTTCTGTAACTTCATCTCGTCCTTTAGATATTTTTTTCTATGCTTTAGGACGTTGTGAAGGTTATGATTTTAGTAGTCAGTCTGAAATGTTAGAAATTTTACCAAAGTGGGGATTGCCAGTTTCACCATTTGCAACTGTCTGTTCGAGTACAGAAGAAATCTATCTTTTGTACCAAGATTTTCTAGAAAAACGTCGAAATTTCTCCTACGAACTGGATGGTATGGTCATAAAAGTGAATTCTTTTTCTTATCAAAAACTTTTGGGAAATACTTCTCGCGCACCACGTTGGGCTACTGCTTATAAATTTCCAGCAGAAAGTTCAACTACAATTGTTAAGGATATTATTTTTCAAGTAGGAAGAACTGGTACCGTAACTCCAGTGGCAATACTAAAGCCAGTGAAAGTTGGTGGGGTTGAAGTTTCTCGTGCGACTTTACATAACGAAGGAGAAATTTTCAGAAAAGATATTTTAGTTGGAGATACCGTTAATATTGAAAGAGCTGGAGACGTTATTCCAAAAATTTCTTCTGTAATAAATTCGAAAAGACCAAAAGATGCGTATAGAAAGAATTTTCCAGAAAAATGTCCAGTTTGTGAGAAACTTCTTTACAAGCATATTGATGAGGCTGCAATAAGATGTACCAATGTTTTATGTTCAGCAGTAGTTTCTGAAAGAATAAAGCATTTTGCATCAACTTCTGCAATGGATATTGATGGTCTCGGGGAGAAAATGATTGAAAAACTTGTTACTTCTGAATATGTGAACGAACCTTCAGATCTTTATAGGTTAAGATTTGAAAAACTACTGTTGCTAGATCGTATGGGAAATAAATCAGCAAAAAATTTAATTGATTCGATAGAAAAATCAAAAAATACTACTCTAGATCGTTTTATTTTTTCCTTGGGGATTAGATTTGTTGGAGATAGAGTTTCTAAAATCATTGCTTTAAATTATAAAAGTATAAATGAACTTATGCATGCAGATAAAGAATCTTTGCTTAAACTAGATGATATAGGAGAAATTGTTGCTGAAAGTATAGTCACTTTTTTTTCGACATTAGAGTCACTAAAGTTTGTAGAAAACTTGTTGGAAGTTGGTATTTCTTTTAACATAAATGAAAATGAACAAAATGATGTTAAAGAAGGTGCGTTTTCAAACAAATCATTTGTTATTACTGGAACTTTAAAAAAAATAAAAAGAGCAGATGCAAAGAAATTAATCGAAAAATTAGGCGGAAGGTTACTAGGCTCTGTTTCAAACAAAACTGATTATTTAATTTTAGGAGATGATCCAGGAAAAAAATATAATGACGCTTTAAAGCTAGGAATTGAAATACTGAATGAAGATAAGTTTGAAAATCTTCTTGCAGGCGTTTGATTATTTTTTAGATAAAATAGGTGTTATATTGACTAAAATAAAAAAAGTGGTTTTTCCGGTTGCAGGACTTGGATCACGCTTTCTACCCGCAACAAAAGTCATTCCGAAAGAAATGTTACCTATAGTTGATGTTCCACAAATTCAATTGGCGTTGGAGGAAGCAGTTGCTTCCGGAATGGAGGAGGCTATTTTTGTTACTTCTCGAGGGAAAGAGTCAATAGTAGATCATTTTAATAATTCTTATGAACTTAGAGATCGATTACTTAAGAGTGGACAATATGATCTCTTGTCATCATTAGAAGAACTTTCTCAGAAAATTCGGATTGTTTCTGTACATCAAGATCATCCCTTAGGACTTGGACATGCATTATTGTGTGCTGAAAAATTAGTAGGCGAAGAACCTTTTGTTGTTGTCTTAAGCGATGATTTAATTCGGAGTAAAGTTCCAGTAATAAAACAGTTGATTGACGTTTCTGTTTCTTTAAATAATTCTCCTGTTCTATCGATAATGAGTGTTTCAGGTGCCGATATAAGCAAGTATGGAGTTATAAAGGCAAAGAAAACTGATTTAATGCAAAAGGAACTATTACTGGTAGAGGATGTTGTTGAAAAACCTAAACTTAAGGACGCTCCTTCTGATTTGGCAATCATAGGCCGGTACATTTTTAATTCCGACATTTTCAAATTTATTCATAAAGTGAAACCAGACACTAAGGGAGAGATACAATTAACCGATGCGATCAAAATGTTACTTAATTCATGCGATGTATATGGATATCAATTTGAAGGGAAAAGATATGATGCTGGAAGTAAAATTGGATTTATAAAAGCGAATATAGAGTATGGTCTTTCTCGTGAGGATATGGGAGATGAACTCCGTGAATTTCTAAGGAATTTAAATTTTTGACAAACAGGTATGTATTTCCTTCCCCATGTTTTTTTGTGAGTTGTTATTTGTATAGAATGAATGTTTTTATGTTTTTTTCAATTCCTTTCTTTATTGGATATTAGGATTGGATACTATTTTCTTTTTTCGTGTACTTTTTTTTATCTTTCTTTTATTTCTATCTGCATGTTTTTCTGGGACCGAAACCTCTTTTTTTTCCCTTTCAAAAAGTCAAATTGGAAAATTAAGGAATTCTGGTTCTACAGGTTTTAAAATTGCTTTTTTACTTGAAGATCCTCGAAGGCTCATAACTTCTATCTTAATTTGTAATGAAATTGTAAATATAGCAGCCTCATCTTTGTTTATGGGTACAATTATCTTTTATTTTGGAAGTGGATTTGAATGGTTAGTTCCTTGTTTTCTTCTACCTGTCTTAATGATTTTTGGAGAAATTACTCCCAAATCATTTGCAGCGCGATTTCCTGAAAAGAGCGCACGATTCCTTGTTTATCCGGTTTCCTTTTTTGCAGCATTAATTTCTCCATTAAGGAATTTTTGTCTTTTTTTTGCTAATAATTTTCTTTCTCTACTTGGTGTTAAATCTACGGCGAAGGAAAATGTATTGAATGAGAATGAGTTTTTAAATTTAGTTGAAATAGGCGTCTCAGAGGGCGAAGTTGAAGAAATTGAAAATAAAATAATTCAAAATGTTTTTTCCTTCCATGACAAAAAAATTGAAACAATCCTTGTTTCGAGAGATCAGATGTTATGTTGGGATAATGGTCTTAATTTTGGAGAGATATTAAAACGTGTAAAGAAAGTTCCTTTTTCTCGAATACCTGTTTTTAACGTTGAAAAGACTGAAATTATCGGAATTCTTTATATCAAAGATTTTCTTAGGTCTGTGTCATCAATGAAAGGAATTCCAGACGGAATTTTGTCACCAAATATGCTTCGTGAGCCTTTGTTTGTTTCTATTGATACAAAACTCGATATTTTATTTCATATGTTTCGAAGAAGAAGAATTCATATAGCAATAGTTTTAGATAGATTTCGAAAAGTAGTTGGTATGGTGACTATGACGGATCTTTTAGAAGAAATTTTTGGAGAAATCAGACAAGAACAAATTGAGCAATAAAACTATTTAATAAATAAAGATTCATTTCTTCTTAAGGTAGATGAAGTTGGAAATTATTACATTACTAGGAATATGTTTTTTTCTTTTGTGTGCCGAAGCTTTGTTTGCTGGATCTGAAATAGCACTTATTTCAGCAGATAGAGTACATTTACAAGCTAAGGCTTCATCTGGACATTATGGAAGTAAAGTTGCACTTGAATTACTTGAAAAACCTGAATGGCTAATGGGAACGATTCTTATTTGTCATAATTTATGTTTCGTTACCAATGTTTCATTAGTGACATTTTATGGGATTGAGTTTGCAGGAAGTAAATATGGTGAAATTATTTCTTTTTTGATTATTGTGCCTATTTTAATTATTTTTGGTGAGGTGATACCAAAAAGTTTTTGTAGGGAAAGAGCAAATATATTAGCCCCTTCACTTGCGTCAATGATCTGGTACATCAGAAAAATATTATTTCCTATCATCTGGCTTTTAAGTATTCTAATCAATTTCCTCATACGCTTACTGGGTGGAGGAAACTATCCTAGTACTTCTTTGATTAGCAGGAAAGAACTTGAACTAATGATAGATGAGGAAAGAAGGGGAGATGTCCGTGAGGTTGAAAAAACAATGATCCGTAAAATATTTTCTTTTCGAGATCTAGATGTAAGTAACGTTATGGTTCCAATGATTGATGCCAGTGTAGTTAGTTTTGACGGAAAAGTTCAAAGTGTTGTTGATAGAATTTATAAAGATGGGCACTCAAGAATTCTTATTTATAGAGAAAATACGCAGAATATAATCGGTATAGTTCATGCTAAGGACCTAATTTCGTCCACTTCTAGTTCAAATGACTTGATCATTGAAAATTCTAATTTAATGAGACCAGTATATTTTGTTCCTGAATCTAAGTCTGCAAATGACTTATTATACGAAATGATGAATGAAAGGAATAAGTTAGCTGTGGTTGTAGATGAATACGGAGCTTGTGTAGGGATAGTAACACTGGAGGATTTAGTCGAAGAGGTAGTTGGTGAAATAAGCGATGAATATGATTGGGATGAAAATAGGAAATATTCAAAGATAGGAGAAAAAGGTTATATAATTGACGCAAGAATTGAAATTGAGATTATTAGAGAACAACTCATGGTTCCTATACCTCTAGGAGATTATGAAACGTTATCCGGATTTCTACTTGATCAGTTTGAAAAGATTCCAAGCGAAGGTGATGAGATTAGATTCGAGAATTGGTTAATTACTATTGATTCTGTTTCGGATAGGCAAATAGAATTTGTCCGTTTCAAAGAAACTTCTAGTAAAGATTTAGGATAGAGAAAAAATTTCAACATGGATTTGGAACAGCAATTCCTGTTAATTGAGAGAGTTCTTCTAGAGTTTTCCATTGAGATTTTTCATAAGGAATTCCATTTTTTTCCGCTTCTAATTTTGAAATAGCTTCTCTCTCCCCAGGGAAAAGCATCTGCTTGCCACCACTTTTTTTAATGTCTGTTATTGATTCTATTAATTTTTTCATGCTTTCTTCCTGCTCATAAAACTGGTCTATTCTCCAAGCTTCAAAAGTTTGACTTATTCTACTTAAAGGTGCTTCTCTCATAGTGGGGATTCTTTTTACAGAACCTCCTCCAATAACATTATCTAAATCAATTAACATTCCAAGGCCAGAGCCTTTATATCCAAATTGCTTTCCACCAAGAGGTCTAACAGAACCTTTTTTTAAAATAGAAAAGGGAACAATTCCAGTTAGGGGTTGACCATCTTCACTAATAAGATAATCATCTGGAATCGGTTGAGAAGATTTAGACGCACGTATTGCAGGACTCACTGCTCTTTGTGTTGTTGCCATATCAATTACAATTGGAAAATTTTTACCGGGTACTCCCCAAGCTATAGGATTAGTTCCAAGACGAATTTTTTCTCCTCCAAAAGGTATCATCCATGCTCCAGATGTACATGTTGAGCGCGCCGCAAAACCACGGGAGACGAGCTCTTCTACATACAAACACGCAGCACCATAATGATTAGTATTATTTACAAAAACTCTTCCAATCCCGTATTTCTCAGCTAGGTCACCTACTAATTGAGTTGCTTCCTGAGCTACGACTGGTCCTATTCCACCGTCACCATCAATAGTTCCACTGGCCCAGCCTTCCTTAAGTTTTAATTGTGTTTTTGCATCTGGATTTATTGCATTCGCCTTCACCCTGTCAAAAAGTTCTGTAAGTCCAGTTCCACCAGCTACTCCATGACTAGAGATACCGCGCAAATCAGCCCCAACTAAAATTTTTGAAGTTATTTCAGCATTTTCTTTTTTAACTCCTATAGATTCTATGATTGCTACTGAAAATTCAAATAAATCTAATTCTTTTATTTTCCCATCATTTTTTTTTACCATTTAATTAATTATTCCTTTGAAAAAATTAAATTTATCTGCAAACTTTCAGGAGAATTTACATATAAATGTATATCTGCTCCTAAAAGATTTGTGATCGTTTCAATCCTGTAAGCAAATATTTTCGAGAAATTTGTTTTTAAATCTTCAGATGTGTCGTACAAGAACTCTAAGCCAGATAAATTTCCTTCAGTTTGGATATTCACAGGATGTGTAATAGTAGAGATAGTCAATTCACTTTCAGAATCAGAAATTTCTATTAGTATTGTTCCTTTGTTTTTAAGCAAAGATTCTGAAAGGTTAAGGATATCTTCGATTAAGGTTTTGAAGCGGTTTTCATCAACGACAAAAAAAGTTGATTTCAAAGGGAAGTTTGGAAGAATTCTTGGTCCAATTGAATTTTTAATATTTTTGCTTATATGTTCGGTTATCAAGTTCGTAATATTTGTTTTTTTAGGATGTAATTTAATTGTCTGAAATTGTAATTGCGCAATATCTATCAAGTCATGAGTTATTGTTTTTAAATTTGTGATTTCATCAGACAAAGCTTGTAGTTTTGCACGCTTTTGCCAGGGATCAATTTCTTTTTTGATAGTATTACTAGTTTCAGATAGTAAGTTTGATGAATTATTAACTTCTTCTAACACAAAGTTGAGGAATGAATTAAAATTTAAGATTTTTTGTTGTGCTGAAGAAAAAATTTCTTCTAGAAGCCTTAAAAATTCTCCATCTATTTTTTTAAGGTTTTTGTCAAGAAATCTTTTTTGTTCTGGTTTTAAGTCAAGTCGCAGAAAATTCTCGGTAAAGTTTCCCTTTTTTCCTTTCATATTTGGCCTCGGAATTTCATTATTGAATCATAAATTATTTTACCTGTTTTTTCAGTCATGTTTTTTATAGATTCAAGAGAATGTATGCTATGCCATTGTAATTCAGTTGCGTCTGTTCCTGCCTCAAGATTCCCGCCGACTGGAATACATAAATAATCTATTAGCACATAGTGAAATTGTACTCTATTTACCGAATCTTTAATGATTCGTTCTAAAACAGCACATTGTTCAATTATTTTAATTTTCAATCCTGTTTCTTCTTCAACTTCCCTATGACAGGCATCTTCTAGAGACTCTCCTAGTTCTACACCTCCGCCAGGTATGCTCCAGTTGCCTATTGAAGGTGGATTTCCTCTTTTAATCAACAAAACCTCATCTTCTTTAGTAATAATTGCTCCGACACCGACAATAGGATGTGTAGGAAACTCTCTTCCCAAAATTTTCTCCTAAATTAAGATTCAGCAGCATGCCTCTCAATCTTTTAAACTCCACCATAACTAGTTAGCTGACTGAAAAGACCAAGTATCATTTAAAACTTCTAAGTAAAATCAATCGTTATATACTATTCACAGCCTTTGCTAATTTTTCTTTAAAATGGCTAAAGGTAAAATTTTCATAAATTCTCTTTTGTCCCGAATTGCCCATCTTTTCACACAAGTTTTCGTCAGTAAGAAGAATTTTTAAACGTTCGGATAACATTTTTATATCTCCGTATGGAACGAGAAAGCCAGTCTCACCTTCTAAAACTATTTCAGGTGTTCCTCCACTATTACAGGCTACTACTGGATTTCCTGATGCCATAGCCTCCACATAAACCAAGCTTAGTCCTTCGTCCCGACTTGGCATCACAAATACATCGCATAAACTATAAAAACTATTGAGTTCATCTCCAACTCTGCCCGTGAATACTACATGTTTTTCCACTCCCATTTCAGCGGCAAGTTTTTTTAATCTTGGCATATCATCGCCCTCTCCGATGATGTAATAATAAGTATTTGGAATCGTTTCTAAAATAAGTGGTAGTGATTTAATTACTAGATCCATCCCTTTATATTGTTCCAAAGTCGACATTCTGCCGACGGTAAGTAAAATTTTCCGAGAAGAATCTTGATGTACTAATAAGTTTTCATCTTGTTTGGAATTGATAACTTTATCAGGTAAAGAAGAAGGAATTATAAAAAAATTTGCATTTGGTATTTTCTGAGCGGCGATAGCTTTATTTGCAGTATACTTACAAACAGATGTAATCCCATTTGCCTGTTTCATTCCTAACCTCTTTATAATGGAGAGTCTTTCCCAAGCATCAATTCCATAGATAGCGACAAAGTATTTAATTTTTGAATTTAATAGTTTTAATAAAAGGCCTATTGGAGACATATTAGGATGAGAAATGTATGTAAAATTTATTTTTGATACATTCTTAAAGCAATTTAATACAAAGGCGGTTTTATTTCTGCCAAAGCCTTGAATTTTAAAAGTATGATTCTCCGCATTTATTTCATGCATTCCATTCGGATCATTAAGACTTAGAAATTTATAAGATACATTTTTTTCTTTTGCTATTGCGGATAGTGTAGCGCAGGCATGAACATTCACTCTCTGAATACCACCTGAACCAAGTAGTTCACCAAAAATTCCGAGAAACATGTTCAATTTACCTCAAGTAGAAAAGAATCAATCTTTTTCGACATTCGATTTTAACCAATCCCAAACTTTTTCTAGTCCTTTATCAATAGTTATTTCTGGGTAAAAACCGATTTTGTTTATTTTTAATATATCTGCTTGCCATTTTTCGGGGTCTCCTTTTCTTGTTTTTCCAGTGAATTTGAGTCGAGGAGATAGATCCATTATTGAAGAAATTTTAGTTGCGAGTTCTTGTGTGGTAATCATTTCAGAGGTCCCTACATTATAGACTTCCCCGTTAAAACTACTCTTGCAACTCACTGATAGTAATGCTTTTACAACATCTTCTACAAAAACGAAATCTCTTGCCTGACTACCATCTCCTAAAATTTCAATTTCATTAGGATCTTTTATCAGTTTACGGAAAAAGTCATAAACTACTTGTTTTCTTTGCCTGGGGCCGTACACAGAAAAGAGTCGTAATGAAGAAGTCTTTAAACCATGCAATCTTGAATATAAAGAAACATACTGTTCTGCAGCTAGTTTACTTAGTCCGTAAGGAGAAATAGGTTTTGGCAAACGTAATTCATCTATTGGAAGAGGACCTGGTTCACCATATACTGCAGCAGAGGAAACATATAAAAGACAAACAGATGCGGAAGATTGCCTTATTGTTTCTAAAATTTTAAGAGTTGATAGTACATTGTTTTTTAAATCACTGAACGGATCATCAATAGAAGGAGGTACGTAACTTTCATTTGCAAGATGAAAAACATATTTGAAATCATCACAACTTTTTAAGATCTCTGAAAAAACATCTTCTACAGGAGAATCAATAAATTTAATTCTTTTAATTACTTTAAAAAGATTTTCTTTGGAACAATTTCGAAGATCATCGATAACTGTAACATTAGCGTCTAGTTCGACTAGTTTTTCAACTAAGTGACTTCCAATAAATCCTGAACCGCCTGTGACAATGATTTTAGAGAAACGGAAATTTTCTGGATTTATTTTTTCTTTTTTATTTTGCATTAAACTAACCTTTTACCCTAGAGATAAGTTCGCCAAACATTCTAACTAATTTAGGAGAACATGTGTTAATTAAAGTATAAAAGAGAACTTCCTAAAGGATAAACTTATTTGAAGTTATTACCCTGACAATCTACTTATATCTTTATCTACCATCTCTTGCACTAAAGTTTTAAGTGTGTGTTTTGGTTGCCAACCTAATGTTTCCCTAGCCTTTCTTGAATCTCCTTGGAGTAAATTAACTTCGGCGGGTCGAAAAAATCTTTTGTCTGTTGTGACTATCAGTTTTTTATCTTCAGAAAAACAATTATCTATTTCCCAATAATGTTTAATGCCTTGCGAGTCTAAGGCTAAATCTACAAAATCTCTAATTGAATGAACTTCTCCTGTTGCTAAGACAAAGTTATCTGGTTTTTCATAATTCATCATCAATTGCATCCCTTCTACAAAATCTTCTGCGTGTCCCCAGTCTCTTTTTGCCTCTAAGTTTCCCAGTACAATTGGCTCATGATTTATTAGCCATGATGCTATTCCCTTTGAGATTTTTCTTGTAACGAACTCTTCGCCTCTGTGAGGAGATTCGTGATTGAATAGAATCCCGCAACAAGCAAACATATTGTAGGACTCTCTATAATTAACTGTTATATTGTGACCAAACACTTTTGCACACGCGTAGGGGGATCTTGGCCAGAATTTTGTATTTTCATTTTGCGGAACCTCTTGCACTTCTCCAAATTGTTCTGATGAAGAAGCTTGATAAAATTTAATCTTATGATTTACTTGTTTGATCGCCTCGAGACACCTCAAAACCCCCACTGCGTCTATAAGTGTTGTTAATTCCGGTTGTTCAAATGACAAACCTACAAAAGATTGCGCAGCAAGATTGTAAAAGTAATCAGGTTCTACTTTTTCTACGGCTCTTCTAATATTCGCATGGTCTAAAAGATCCAACTCAACAAATTCAATATCTTTTGTAATTCCCATTTCGTCTAAACGCCAGTATCTAATGGTTGTACTTCTTCTCTGTCCCCCTATTACTTTAACTCCCTTTTCTAAAAGAGACTTAGCTAGGTATGCACCATCTTGACCTGTGATTCCTGTTATCAATGCTTTTTGCATTTATACCCCTAGGATTTATGAGTTGTTTAACTTAGTATTAATGATAAATATAGCATATTAAGTTTTCTTAAAACCTAGATTGTTTTATATCAATCATGAATTATTTTCTAGTGAATTTGTTCCTATTTTTTTATTTATTATAGGAGTAATAACTTGAACCCAGAGATCTTTTTTGCCCTTTTTTCATTGTTTTCTCTTGGATGTAGCGATTTTTTATACAAACTATCAAACAAGTGGGAGGTAAAGCCGTCCACTTTTATGTTATTTCAAAACTTTTCCTTTTTACCTGCAGCGTTTGGAGTGGCTTACTTTAGAGAAGAATTGATTTGGAATAATTTTTTACTTTTAGGTTTTTTAAATGGATTTTTGGCCTTTACCGCATTTTTGTTTGTCCTATTTGCTCTAAAAAACAGCGGAGCAATTTCAATAGTTACGATTATAAGGCTGAATTTTATTGTCACCTCTCTCTTAGCAATAGTTTTTTTAGGTGAAAGTTTAAGTCTTTACAAGACTCTTGCAATTTTTTTGTGTGTTATTTCAATTTTGAGTGTTGGAATCGATAAGTCTTTTCTGTCTAGCGAAAAGACTTCTTTTTATTATGCCTTTTTATCGATGTGTCTGTTTGGTCTAATAGGATTCTTTATTAAATTAAGTTTACGCTTTGGAGCACTTCCTTCTGGAATGATAGCTGCACAAACTTTTGGAGTTTTTTCACTAACTATTCCATATGTTTTTATGTGCCGTGAAAAATTTCCTAAAAAAAAGTTATCGCTTACCCTCCCATTTCTATGTGGAATTTTGACTTATGCTAGTTATCTTTCACTTTCAGTTGCGTTGGTGTATGGTGAAGCCATCGTAGTGACACCAATAGCCCAACTAAGCTTTGTGTTTACCGGTTTTTTATCCATTCTTTTTTTTAAAGAGCACTTATCTTTGAAAAAGGGTTTAGGAATTTTATCTGCAATTCTCGCGGTTTTAATTCTTTCTTTTTGATTAGAAAGGTTTCCTTTGTTAGATTTGATCCATCCAAATCTATTGGCTCTCATTTCTGCGATGTTGTTGTCTATAGCACAGAGTTTCTACAGACAGGCGGTTCGTTTTTTAAGGCCAGAAGAGGTAACTGTTGCGGCCAATTTTGTTGTCGGTTGTCTTGCATTCGCCGTTTACCTTTTAGAAGGGAGATATTATGAACTGTCTTTTAAAGGAGTACTTTTCTTTTCGTTATCTGGTCTTTTTGCACAGTTTATAGCGCGGCATTTTAATAATATTTCGTATTCAAAAATTGGTCTTGCAAGGACCCAGACTCTTTATCAAACAGCTCCTATTTGGTCTTCTATAGTTGCAATTTTATTCATTGGAGAAAAACTTAATACTTCGATTGCCATAGGGACAATACTAGTTGTTTTCGGCGGGATGATTTTGGTCCATGAAGCTAGAGGGAAAAATAAAATTGCAAAATCATTTTATTATTTCCTGCCGGTTATAAGTGCGATGTTTTTCTCTTTTTCTCCAACCTTTAGAAAACTAGCTTTTTCATATATTCCTTGTGCATCTTTGGGAATTGCAATCGCATCATGTGCTGCGATCATTTGTCAATGTTTTGTTTCAATATTCTTAGGGAAAAAGGAAGAAAATTTCATAAGTTTTTCTTGGCACAAAAAAGCCGTAATCACTATGTCTCTAGCGGGTTTATTTAATATAATGACAGGGTTAACATTTTGGACAAGTATTAAGAATGGAAATATTGTTGAAGTATTTCCCATAAGAAGACTTTCTTTGGTTTTTGTGATTTTTGTTTCTTGGTTGTTCTTTAAAAAAATTGAACGCCTATCTTTTCAAGTAATTCTAGGTGCTGTAATTGCAATTGCAGGAGCCCTCATGGTCAGTTCAGGGAGCTAAAATTTTTTTTCATGTAGAAAAAAACCTTAAACACCATCTTTTAAGGTGAATTGTTTGAAATATTTTTGTCTATTTCCTATAATCGTTTGTGTTTTTTGTTTCATTCCAATCCGGAGATTCTATGAAGGTCTTAAAAATAATTCCCCAAAAATGTACTGGTTGTATGCGATGTGAATTAGCGTGTTCTTATGAGCAAACAGGAACATTTAGACCTTCTAAATCAGTTATTAGAGTTTCTGCGTTCGAGAATCATACAAGTTACGCTCCTTATACTTGTCCTCAGTGTGATGAAGCATGGTGTATGACTGCTTGTCCAATAGAAGCAATTTCTATATCTTCATCCGAGGCAAAAGAAATCAAAGATGATCTTTGTGTAGGCTGTAAGCTCTGTACCATTGCCTGCCCTTATGGCACGATTTTCTTTGATCCAGAAACTCATAAGGCATTTAAATGTGATTTATGTGGTGGAAATCCTGCTTGTCAAAAGGTTTGCCCTACTGGAGCTATTGAGTATGTAGAGGTTGACGCGAATTCCGATTGGATTGGAAGTTTTGCTAATGATCGTTCAAAAGGCCCAAGTGGTCCTCTTGTTTTGGAGGTGAGCTAGTTTTGGTTCGACAAGTCATAGTTGGTGGGGGCACAGCGGGTTGGAATGCGATTACAACTTTGAGAGAAATCGATCGCGGTGATTCTAATATAGTACTTATCTCTAATGAATCTCCTTATTCAAGAATGGTTTTGCCATACTATCTTTCTAAGGAAATAGGTGAATCCCAAGTTTTTACAGCTTCAAAGACAAGATTAGAAAATCTAAATATTGAGTTAAAACTTGGAAAGGATGTGAAAGAATTAGATTCTAAAAATAGCAAGATCGTATTAGAGGATGGAGAAGAAGTTGACTATGATAACCTTTTGATAGCGACTGGTTCCTCTCCTGTTAGACCGCCTATCCCCGGATCCGAGGGAAAAAACGTATCTAGTTTTTGGACATTGCCCCAAGCACGGGAGGTAACCAGTAAGATCAAAAAAAACACCCGTGTAACCATGATTGGCGCAGGTTTTATTTCATTTACTATTCTTAACGCTTTGATTAGCAGGGGTGTGGATTTAACCGTTGTCGAGGTGGAGAAGCACATACTGCCGAGAATGTTGGATGAGCAAGGGGCAAAGATTGTAAGTCAATGGCTTGTTTCAAAAGGTGTAGATGTAAGAGTAGATTGTAAGGTTCTTTCAATCGATGACTACGAAAATGAGAAATTGATAAAATTTAATGATGGAACAGAACAAAAAACAGATTTAGTTATCATGGCTACGGGAATAAAGCCTAACATCGATTGGCTGACAGATTCTGATTTGAATTTAGATGAAGGGATTCTTGTAGACAAGTATTGCCGTACAAATATTAGTAATATTTATGCTGCTGGTGACGTCGCAAAGGGGATAGATATTGTGACGGGGAAAAGTGCAGTTCATGCGATTGAACCTACAGCAGTTCAGCACGGAAGGATTGCTGCATCAAACATGTCTGGAAAGGAAGTGAGTTATAAAGGAAGTTTGTTGATGAACATCTTAGATGTTTTTGGTTTAGAGATCGCTAGTTTCGGGGCCTGGGATGAAGAGGGTTCAGACACAATACTAAAGGCAAACTTAAGCCGCCCTTCTTATAGAAAAATGATTTTTGATCATGGGCGTATGGTTGGTTCTATTGCTATTGGATTGGGCGATGATGTATGGCACACGAACGATATAGGAATGCTAAGAGGGTTGATTTATACACAAAGTGATCTCACTGATTGGAAAGATCATATCAAGAGAAATCCTTTCGATATTAAACGCGCTTTTCTCGCATCTGGTTCTGTGGGGAAACTTCTTTCAGAGACACTTGTCGGAATTCCATCGGTTCCTGAAGAAAGTATTACAATTTCATCATAAATGAGGAATTAGTTTTGTCGAATTCACCTTTTTCTTATGCTGGAAATATTTTAAGAGTCGATCTTTCATCCCATTTAATTTCTAAAGAGGAGTTTAGTGAAGTTGAACGTCGTAAGTGGATAGGAGGCGCAGGCCTTGGGGCAAAAATTTTATGGGAAGAAGTTTCAAGTGATGTTAACTGGGATCATCCGGATAATCGACTTGTGTTTGCGACAGGACCTCTGGCAGGTTTGCCCGTATGGGGGACTGGTGGTTTAACTGTTGTTACGCGAGGAGCATTGACAAATGGAGCTACAAACACACAGGCAAATGGTTTCTTTGGGGCAAATCTAAAATATTGTGGTTTCGATGCAATAATTTTCCAAGGGCAATCAAAAGACTGGGTTTATTTACATATACACGAAGATGGTGTTGAAATTAAGAGTGCACAAGATCTCCTTGGGAAGGACACTTGGGAGACACAAGAATCACTTGAAAAAGAATTGAATCTCAATGGACACAATTTAAGTGTTTACAGCATAGGTCCTGCCGGGGAGAACTTAGTTCGTTTCGCTGCAATTCAAGGTGATTATGGACATGTAGCTAGTAAGAATGGATGTGGCGCGGTGATGGGAAAGAAAAAAATAAAAGCGGTAGCAATAGAAAGAGGAAAAAAAGGGATTAAAGTGGCTTTTCCACAGGCACTTTTTTCTTGTTCTGATGAAATGGCTCATAGTTTGCAAAATGATCCTTCTACTAAATCTTTGTATGAGTATGGGACTTTAGGTGGTGTGCGTAATATGGTTGGTATGGGTGCACTGCCCATAAAAAATTACACAACAAATGTCTGGCCAGATGCAGTAGATACGGATATATGGGAAGCGAAAGGATTAAGAGAAGGATTTGACCATCGTGGCCATCAATGTAATTCGTGTGGAATGAAACACTGTCATATGCAAGTAATTTCGTCTGGGCGTTATAAGGGACAAGTTGTCGATGAACCAGAGTACGAAGGTTGGTCTGGAGCGGGTTGGGCCATTGGGGCGACGGATCCTCAAGAAGTAACTTGGTTGAACACCCAACTGGATCGTGCGTGTGTTGACGTCAATGAATTTGGCTGGCTTTGTGGATGGGTAATGGAATGCCAGGAAAAGGGATTTATAACTGAAGAAGATTTAGGATTCCGTTTGGAGTGGGGTGATGTTTCTGGAGCGGATCGTTTGCTGAAAATGATTTCTAATAAAGAGGGTTATGGAGAACTTTTAGCCGAAGGAGTTAAAAGAGCATCTGAAAAAGTTGGAGGTGAAGCTGCAGATTGTGCCATTTATACAATGGCTGGAAATTCTCCAAGAGGTCATGATCATCGCTCTAGATGGGAAGAACTCCTTGATACTTGTACAGGAAGTGGAGGAACTATGGATACAGCGCCTCCCGTTTTTCCAACTGAGCATGGTCTGCCTGCAAGTATACGTCCTCAGGATCCAAAAGCTGTTTCAAAGCAGGTAGGAGCGCTACGTGGAAGGCGCCATTTTGAGGATTCACTTGGTGCCTGTGTATTTACTACTCGTGTTCCTTTGGAAATGCTATGTCGTTCACTTGAATCTGCTACCGGTTGGGATATTCGTATTGACGAGGCAATGCTTGCAGGAAGAAGAATAGCCACGCTAATGAGAGCGTTTAATCTTCGTTGTGGAATTGGACCAGAATTGGAGAAACCCTCAAAGCGTTATGGATCCACTCCAATTGACGGTCCGATTGCTGGTGTTTCCATAATGGATAATTGGGATGAAATGTTAGATCTTTGGTATGAAACTGTAGGGTATGATAGGAAAACGGGTCGTCCGACTCCAGATACTTTAAGGTCTCTAGAACTAGAGGAAATAGTCGAAGCTGTGTGGAACCCTGATAAAGATAAAGTCTAATTTTGAGATTTTCCCGATGATGTCTAATTCTTCAGTAACAGACGCTAGTGTGAAAGTTGAACTAGTGGCTTGGGCTAACACTTTCGTTGGTGGAGATGGAAGTAGCCGCAAGGTTTTTGAAGAACCTATCGTAGAAGGTGCTACTGTTTTTTCTGTTCTAAAGGGCCTAAGTACTCGTTATAAGGCACTTGATGATGCATTGTGGGATAGAGGGTCTTCCGAACTTGCTGAACACATAGAAATTGTAGTTAACGATGCTTTGCTTGGAATAGAACACAATTTAAACAGTAAAGTTAAAAATGGTGATTTGATTATGTTAATGGGACAATATTTAGGCGGATAATTTTATTGGAGGTTTTTGAATGACTTCAGTACTATCTCAGACAGACCCAGATTTATATAAGTCTCTAGAGGAAGAAAGAAATAGACAGGCAGATGAACTCGAACTAATTGCTTCTGAAAACTACGTCAGTCTATCCGTAATGGAGGCGGTTGGTGGTGTTATGACTAACAAATATGCCGAAGGTTTGCCTGGGAAACGGTATTATGGGGGTTGCGAATTCGTTGATGTTGCCGAAACACTCGCTATCGAAAGAGCAAAGGAAATTTTTCGTGTAGATCATGCTTGTGTTCAGCCTCATAGTGGCGCACAAGCGAATGCGGCTGTCTATTTTGGTTTGTTAGAACCTGGAGATACGATTCTGGGAATGAACTTATCCCATGGAGGTCACCTGACGCATGGGCATCCAGTTACTTTTTCTGGAAGATGGTTTGAGGTTGCTAGTTATGGTGTTGATCCAGAAAATCA
The DNA here is from genome assembly GCA_036231405.1 of Nitrospinota bacterium. GTDB lineage: Bacteria > UBA8248 > UBA8248 > UBA8248 > UBA8248 > UBA3496. The sequence goes on along the minus strand of JAZAHK010000006.1, from coordinate 135,407 downwards.
TTTAATAGATTTTGACGATGTTGAAGAGCAGGCTAAAAAGTCTTCTCCGAAGATTATAGTTGCTGGTGCGAGTGCGTTCCCTAGAGAGATAGATTATGCCCGATTTCGTGCAATTGCAGATAAAGTTGGGGCGATTTTGATGGCGGATATTGCACATATTGCAGGGTTGATAGTAAGTGGAGATCATCCCTCTCCCGTTGGGCATGCTCAAATAATAACCACTACAACTCATAAAACACTAAGGGGACCTAGGGGTGGGATGGTTTTGTGTGATGAAGAATATGCATCGAAAATTGACAAGGCAATTTTTCCAGGAATGCAAGGTGGTCCATTGATGCACGTTATAGCGGGGAAAGCAGTTTCCTTTAAAGAGGCTTCTACTGATGAATTTAAAGACTATGCTTCGCAAATAGTAAAAAATTCTAAAAAACTTGCATTAGTTTTATCCGAAAAAGGTTTAAATCTAGTTTCTGATGGTACGGATAATCATCTAATTTTATTGGATTTAAGAGAAATTGGGTTTAGTGGTAAAAAAGCTGAAATTGCCTTAGGGAAAGCGGGTATAACAGTAAATAAAAATTCTATCCCATATGATACTAGGAAACCAGCTTTTACAAGTGGTGTTCGTATCGGAACTGCCGCTATTACTTCTAGAAAAATGAAAGAGAATGAGTTAGAACTTATTGGAAATTGGATCTCTGATGTTTTAGAAGATATAGAAGATGACGTAAAATTATCTTCTATTCGTGATGATGTGCGGCAGCTTTGCGATAGGTTTCCAATGGGTCCATTGGGGTCAAGGCCAGAATGAAGAATTGACATTAAGAGGAGAACAACTACAGTTCGGAAATTCTTTCTGCCTCACAAATTTTTTCTTTTTCTAAATTATATGCTAACCCTAGTAGTTTGTCATCTTCGAGGATTCGCCCCATCAGTTGAGCGCCAAATGGAAGGCCTTGCTCTGTTTTTCCAATTGGCATAGAAACGGAAGGTCCGCCATAGAAATTCCAAATTCTTGTTAAAGAGATGAGTAATCCTCTTGTCTCTTTTTTTTCCCCATTTAAGAAAACACTATGTTCACTTCTTAAAGGAGCTGCGATTGGTGTTGTAGGAGCTAAAATTGCATCTACTTTTGCAAAAATTTCATTTGTTATTTTTTGAGACCATTCTCCCCTAAATCTTTGCGATTGAATGTAAGAGGTTGCGGGTACGAAAAACCCTGGTTTAATCCTTTCTATAACCTGCGGGTCATATTTTGATGCAAAATGACGAATCCTCTTTTCGTGCACTGCAGCCGCCTCTGACACCATAATAGAGGTGCATGCATCGTATGCAATGTCAAGTTCAGGAATATCGATTTCTATAACTTCAACTCCTAGTTTTGATATTTGTTGGGCAATTTCGTTTATTCTGGATGAAATCACTTTATCTGTGTTTTTCTCATAAAAACTTCTTGCGTGGCCTACTCTTGTTTTTTGTAAATCATTCTTTTTTAACTTTCCATTAAAATCAATATGATCAGAATGAATAGAATATGGATCCTGAGGATCGAATCCAGAAACAACTGACATAAAGAGAGAACAATCTTCGATTGACATTGAAAGTGGACCTAAGGTGTCAAGCGACCATGACAAAGGCATGCAGCGAAATTTGCTCACTAATCCTAAAGTTGGTTTGAGACCGAAAGAACCACAGAGTGATGATGGGATACGAATCGAACCGCCCGTATCAGAACCGATGGAAATAGGGACTTGCGAAGTAACAACACTGTTTCCTGAACCTCCACTTGATCCCCCGGTCATATGTTTAGGGTCCCATGGATTTTTCTGGTCCCCATAGTGCGGATTTAGTCCGGTTGGTCCAAAAGCAAATTCATGAAGATTTAGTTTTCCAAATATATTTGCACCTGCATTTTTTAATTTTGAAACAATTGTAGAATCAGAATTTGCGAAACTGTCTTTTTCAATTAAGCTCCCCGAAGTAGTTGGAAAATTCTCCATATCAATGAGATCTTTAATCCCTATAGGAACTCCACATAAGGGGCCAGGATCCTTTCCATCTTTTAAAAGTTTATCAATTTCATTAGCGCGATTTAGAATTGTTTCTTCATCTAAAGCTATCCAAGTGTTGAGCTTTTCCCCTATAGATTTACATCTTTCGAGAAAAGCTTCAGATACCTCTATTGCAGAAATTTCCTTTTTTTTAATCGAGGAAACAATATGAAAAGCAGAAAAATTAGTTATCTTTTGCATTCTCTCGTCCATGAGAATGTTGAAATGAAATTTTGTGCATTGGTTCGATATCAGAAGAAATTATATCTGATATTTTTTTCTCAGATTCGACTGAGTCACTTAATATCTTTTCGATGCCGGAAAGTGACTTTTCATCAAGAGATTGATTAAAAAGGTTTTTCCAAACTTTTTGGAATCCATCTTTTCCTAAAGTCATGCATTGTATCCATTTTATGAATAAAATAATTTCATGTATATTGACGCTTTTGATTTTGATATGCAACAGGTTTTAACTTAAGGGTCAAGCTAAATGTAATTATTCTTATCTTACGAAATTGGAAACTAGAATGGATTCTTCTTTTTATAAAATTATTTTTCTCTCTTTTTTTGTTTCCCTTGCTGGTTGTCAATATGCTTTTGTAGGGTTAGCGGAAAAAATTATCGAAGATAGAAAACATGATGAGCAAATTTTCGATTTTTCTATGCACACAGGAATCGTGTCAGGTTTAATAAGTTTGGAACCTGATACTCTTTTTGAAGTAAATATAGATGTATGGAATCGGAAAGTTCTTCTCACGGGAAGAATCGATGATTTTTTAATGTACAGGAAGGTTGAAGAATACGTGTTGAATTATCCTAACGTGAAAAAGTTATTCAATGAAATTTCTTATGCAAAAAAGCAAAATTTTAATGTTATGGTAGGAGGAGAGTGTAAAAGAGGTGAAAATTATGTAGATGTTCAAAATCCCCGCTCAAAGTTTGATGATTTTTTAATAGAACAAACGATAAGAATAAGACTCATTGGTTTGGGCAATTCATCTGTATTCAACATACATTGGAGATCTATAGAAGGTAAAGTTTACCTCATAGGAGAGGCGTATAGTTTAGAAAATAAAATGAAAATGATTCGTGTTATTTGTGGAATTATGGATGTAGTCGATGTGAAAAGTTTCATAGAAATTCGCCCAGAAAAATCTCCTTAGGAAGAGAGCATTAAAATGATACGTTTAAGTGTTTTAGATCAATCTCCAATTCGTAAGGGGTGTTCGCCTTCTGACGCCATTAATGAGACATTGATTCTTGCTAAGAAAACTGAAAAATTGGGTTATTATCGTTTCTGGGTAGCAGAACATCATAGCCATCCAATGTTTGCAGGAACCTCTCCCGAAATCCTTGTTGGGCAGTTGGCTTCTATAACATCTACAATTCGTGTTGGTTCTGGAGGAGTTATGCTGAGTCATCATAGCCCATTGAAAGTTGCAGAGAATTTTAGAGTTCTTGAATCCATCTATCCAGGAAGGATAGATCTAGGATTAGGGCGTGCTCCAGGCGCAGATCGCATAACTTCTTCCGCATTATCTCTGAGCTCTGAAGATTTTAACGTAGATAGATTTCCTCAGAAAGTAAGAGATCTAAGATGCTGGTTATCTGGAGTACATCATGAGGAACATCCGTTTAGAAAAGTTGTCGCTATGCCATCAGGAGAAAGCGTTCCTCAAATATGGCTTTTAGGTTCATCAGATCAGGGTGCAATTATTGCTTCCCATTTTGGTATTCCTTTTTGTTTTGCGCATTTTATAAGTGGTAACGGAGTATCAGAGGTAATAGGTTATTATAAAAAGAACTTTAAACCCTCTACAGATAAAAAAGAACCTTTGGGGAGTGTAGCCGTTTTTGTGGTCTGTGCTGAGAGCGAGGAGGAAGCTAAGTATTTAGCTGAAAGTAGGCCATTGATGATGCTTAAGAGTAGACGAGGTGAAGGTGGGGGTGTCCCAACTCCTGAAGAGTCTCTTTCTTATGACTGGAGCGAGTTAGAACGTAATTTTGCTGATAGTATAAGAAGGAGGACTATTATCGGGAACCCAGAGCAAGTTAAAGATAAGTTATTAGACTTATCTAGGAAATGTGAGGTAGATGAATTTGTTATTGTTAATACACTGCACTCTTTTGAAGCACGTTTAAAGACATATGAACTTTTGTCAAAAGTTTTTGAACTTAAAAAGAAGCAAATTGTTTGATTTTTTTAAATTTTTTAGAGAGAATTTTTTTTTGATTCTAGGAGAATATTTTGAAATTTTCTTTCTTTATGATGCCAATTCATCAACCGAAAGAGAATCCTTCTTTAGCTTTTGATCGAGATATCAGGCTGGTTAATTTCGCTGACATGCTTGGATTCGATGAGTTTTTTATAGGGGAACATCACTCAGGTGGTTGGGAGAATATGCCTTGTCCAGAGATGGCTTTAGCGAAAGCGTCAGCTACTGCAAAAAGAATTAGATTGGGAACATCGGTTATAAATCTCCCATATCATCATCCGTATCATGTTGCCGAAAGAATTGTTTTTCTTGATCACCTTACAATGGGAAGAGCAATGTTAGGAGTGGGTCCGAGTAGTCTTATTTCTGACAAGAGACTTTTTCGAATAAACCCCGAAGAAATGTGGGATATGATGGAGGAATCCTTAGATATAATAGTAAATTTGTTTGATAGTAGAACTCCCTTTGATTTTGATGGAAAATACTGGAAGCTAAAAGACATTGTTTTGCAATTACATTCTTTTCAGAAACCTAGAATCCCTATTTGTATTGCCACTGCAGGAGGTGAGCAAACTCTGAGTTTAGCTGGGAAACATGGATGTATTCTTTTTTCAATGGCAGGAAAGCCAAGAGAAGGGAAGCTTAGTTTTTCTGAACAGTGGTCAAAAGTAGAAAAATCTGCATTGCAGCATGACACTTCTATTTCCCGAGAAAATTGGCGAATAGTAACTTCCGTTTATCTCTCGGAAAACCGACAAAAAGCATGGGATGAAGTGGAAGAAGGGATTGCACGTGAAATGAATTATTTCAAAACGATAGGATTTCAGTCTGCTTATGAAGATTATTCCGGACAACCTTTTGATGAGATATCTCCTAGAATCGGGGCTAAGAACAGAAGATGGATCATTGGTACTCCAGATGATGCAATTGGTGCTATTGAACAATTTATAAAAGAAACAGGAGGATTTGGTGGTTTTATGATGACAACTCATGAATGGACTTCAGAAGAGAACATAAGACATTCCATTGATTTGTTTGCACGATATGTAATGCCGTATTTTAGAAACCATACATCGCAACATATTCATTCATGGAATCGTCTTCAGGAAGACTTTAAAAACGGGAACCCTTCAGATTTTGACTCTAATCTTGATTTTGGAAGTATTTCATCGAATAATTAATATGTACAAAGGGTTTCAAATTTACATTTCAAGATGCCTTGAAGTTTTTCCTGGTATAGAATGTCGTAAGGTATTTTTTTATGTTTTTATAAGGCAAAAAAATGGGATCAGATCATTTAGTTTTTCATGATAAGCCTCCTTTAAGAGATCCAGTTTTTTTAATGGCTTTTTCTGGATGGAGCGATGCTGCTGAATCTGCAACTGCTGCCGCAATGTTTTTGATTAAGAAGTATTCAGCGAAGCGTTTTGCTTATATCGAACCAGAGAATTTTTTTGAATTTTCTGAAACTCGGCCTACCGTACGCTTAAATAAATCTGGAGAAAGAGTGATTGAATGGCCGAAAAATGAGTTCTACCATTTTTCTATTCCCTCTATAGAAAGAGATGTTGTTATAGGAATTGGAAATGAGCCTCATTTTAAGTGGAAGTCATTTTCGACTTGTATCCTTAATTTGATAGGACAAATTAACCCTGCTATTACAGTAACAATGGGTGCATTTTTAAGTGCCACATCCCATTTAAACGAGGTGATGTTAGTTTGTTTGGCGAATAATCCTAAAATTGCAGAAAAAATAGGAGTTGGGTTAAGTGATTATGAAGGTCCAACTGGAATCGTGGGTGTCCTTCAAAATGTTTTTCAAAATAATGAAATCGATTCAATTTCTCTTTGGGGAAATGTTCCGCATTACTTGGCTAACATAAAAAACCCTAAAGTTGCTTATACATTACTAGAAAAATTTCAAGAATTGACTAATATTTCTTTAAATCTGGAATCTTTAAAAGATGATTCTGAAACGTTTTCTAGGAAAGTTGATGATGCAATTTCAAGGGATTCTAAATTATCGCAATACGTGTCCGATCTAGATTCAGATGAAATTGTTGACGAAGTTCCTTTAGAAGACGGTGAAATAAATTTGCACGATGAAGATTTTTCGATGAATTATGAAGGTGAACTTCCTCCTGGAGATGAAGTTGCTAATGAAATTGAAAAATTAATGAGAAGAAAAAAGAGAGATTCAGATAAAGACTAAATATGGAGTAAGTTATGTCGGAGAGATTTTATCAGGAACTTTTTGGCAGTTCTGATGATGGAGGTAGTATTGTAGGGAAAAATATTCTTCGAGTAGATGCTCCACCAAAAGCAGATGGATCTCCTGTTTTTTCAGCTGATCATAAAGTAATGAATCCTCTTTATGTCGCGCCTGTATTATCTCCTACGCCGAATGGTATTTTAAAAAAAATTAATATTTCTAAGGCTATTAATTCTAAAGGTGTTGTCTCCATTTTAACTGCTAAAGATATTCCAGGTGAAAAAAAATATGGAATGATGGCAAAAGATCAGCCTGTTTTGGTTGAAGATAGATATCATTCATTACAGGATGTCGTGGCGTTAGTAGCGGCGGAATCGATTGAGGAAGCAGAAATTGCGGTTTCCCTCGTAAAACTTACTTTTACGGATCTTCCTGCGGTTTTTGATCCTCTTGAAGCTATGAAAAAAACATCTCCAAAAATTCACGAAAATCATCCTATTGCAAAAGAGAATGTACTTGCGCATTATAAAATAAGGAAGGGATGCATAGAGGAAGGTTTTGCAAACGCAGATGTAGTTATAGAAAATTCATTTCAAACCCAAATGATAGATCATGCCTATCTCGAACCAGATGCGGGGTATGTCATTCCTAACCCTGATGGAAGTATAACTTGTACCGGACCTACCCAATGTCCTCACATGGTAAGGAGGGTAATTTCACCAGTACTGGGTCTTGGTCAAAATGAAATTCAGTTTATATCTACACAGCCTGGAGGAGGTTTTGGCGGAAAAGAAGAAACCTCTATAGAAATAGCAATGCGTGCAGGACTTGTTGCTCTAAAAACTGGACGACCAGTTATATATAACTACAGTAGAGAAGAATCACTTGGTGCTAAAGCTAAAAGAGTTCCAGCAGTTATACACCATAAAATTGGTGCGAAAAAAAATGGAAAAATTGTAGCTATGGAAATAAAAATATACTTAAATAAGGGACCCTATACTGCAGTAGGGCCCGGAATTTTAAAGAAATTAATTATTCACTCTCCTGGTGCTTATGAATGTGAAAACATAAAAGTTGATGGATTTATGATTTTCACCAATAGCATTAATACTTGTGCGATGCGAGGTTTAGGTGTTCCTCAAGTTCACTTTGCAATAGAATCTCAAATGGATGAACTGGCTAAAAAAGTAGAGATAGACCCTTTTGAACTAAGGAGAATTAATGGGTTCCGTGTTGGTTCAAAAACCGGAACTAGCCAGATTTTAAAACAAAGTGTAGGTTTTATCTCTTGTTTAGATGAAGCAGAAAAATCTCTTCCTGATCACCCTAGGAAAAATAAATTAAGAGAAGATGGATTTTTGTACGGGAGAGGAGTGGCTGGGTTTTGGTATTCTACTGGTGCTGCAGGTCCTTCTGATTCATGCGGTGCGCAAGTCCATGTTACAGATGATGGAAAAGTACAAGTTAGTGTGGGAATTATAGAACTTGGACAAGGATCTAACACTGTTCTAGCACAAATTGCTGCAGAAGCTTTGGGGGTGAATTTTGAAGATGTGAGGATGATGCCTGTTGATACTGATGCTATGCCTGAAAGTGGTTTCACGGCAGGTTCCCGGTCAACCACCATTCCAGGCAACGCAATTTGCCAAGCGATTTTGGAAATTCGAGAGATACTTGCTCCTGTTGCTGCTGATATGCTTGAGTGTTCATTAGATGATATGTCTTTTCAAGGTGGAAAAATATTTATTAAGAGCACACCAAATCGTTTTGTTAATTTTGGAGAAGTGGTGAAGAGAGCTCTATTCCTAGGTAAGCAGATTAATGGTCACGGATGGTTTTCTACTGGACCTCTCACATTTGATCCAGAAACTGGCAAGGGCGATCCTTTCATGGTTTATAGCTATGGGGTACAGGTTGCAGATGTGAAAGTAAATCCTGAAACGGGGGAAGTTTGGGTTATGAGTGTTACCGCAGCTCACGACGTTGGTCGTGCTATTAATCCTCAAGGTGTTATTGCGCAAATTCAAGGTGGTATAGAAATGGGGATAGGTCAGGCTCTTATAGAAGAAGTAGAAGTCGATCAGGGAAAAGTTTTAACCCCCGATTTTGCTAGATATGAAATTCCTGTTTCTTCAGACACTCCTGAAATCAATACAATCATAGTAGAAGAAAAAAATTCTACGGGACCTTATGGCGCAAAAGGAGTGGGTGAAAGTTCAATGGTTCCAACTCTTGCAGCCGTTTCGAATGCAATTACTGATGCTGTTGGTCATCGTTTTCATCGACTTCCAATTCGACCCGAAGATGTAGCACTTTCCATTAGAAGCGACTAAGATTTTCTGAATTAAAATTTCTACAGAGTTTTTTCTACTCAATAAATGATTTTGAAAGATTTTTTATGCGAGCGTTTCTTCTCTCAGCAGGATTTGGTCAACGACTAGGCCAACTCGGCAGAAAAGTACCTAAAGCTCTTATTCCTTTAGGAGGAGTGCCACAAATAGAATTTGCTCTGTATAAACTTCGAAATTACGGGGTTTCAGAAGTAGGGATTAATCTTCATCATGAGTCTGAATTAATCAAAAAAACCTTGGGGGATAGTTTTCGGGGATTAAAGTTAGTTTATTTTTATGAAAAAGATATCCTAGGAACTGCAGGAGGGTTGAAAAATGCAGAAGAATTTCTAAGTGAAAAGAAGGAACCTTTTTTTATCATTAATTCTGATGCGCCTTGTTCTGTCGACTTAAGGGTGGCTTTGGACCATCATAAAAAGGGAAATTATCTTTCTACACTCATTCTTAGACGCTCCAAAGATGCAGCTTCTTATGGCATTTTAGGAGTAGATAGAGGAGGAAGATTAATTAAATTTTTGTCCCATTTTTCGCCAAATAGATCGGAAAATCCTATAGTTTGTGGAATGTTTACTGGACTCAGTATAATGTCTCCAGAAATTTTTAGACATATTCCTTCTGGAAGGTTTTGTGATATTGCCCAAGAAATTTATCCTAAATTAATTGCGCAAGACGAAAGAATAGGGGCGGTTATTAGTGAAGCGTACTGGGCTGATACTGGAACGGTAGAACGTTATATTCAAGCGAACAGAGATTTATTGTCTGGAGAGTTTGTCCCGGATTTTGATTGGCCTCACAAGGACTTTGTTTTTATTGATGGGGAGAAACTTGCTTGGGGTGAAGGTTGGATAGAACCACCTGTTTTAATCTCAAAAAATGCTAGAATTGAAAAAGATGCAATCGCAGGTGAGAATTCAATCCTTATGTCTGGTTCATGTTTATCGAAAGGTTCTAAGTCTATTGGTTCCATAATCTTAACTGATTCGTATATAAAAAATGATTTAGTGCTGGTTGACTGTTTAGTCGGTCCAAAAACGATTGTTTCATCAAATAAAAACGAGTTAAATAAAATGGTATTTATCAATGACAAACAATATAAATTATAATTATTTTTTTTAAGGATTAATTGATGATAGAGAGCATTGTTCAAACTACCTTGAATTCAGGTCGTTCTCCAGTTTTTTCAAACAATGGGATGGTTGCTACCAGTCAACCTTTAGCTGCGCAGGCAGGATTACAAACTATGCGTGATGGAGGAAATGCCATTGATGCTGCCATTACTTCTGCGGCAGTTTTAAATGTAGTCGAGCCTCAATCTACTGGGATTGGAGGCGATATGTTCATGCTCTATTGGAATGCGAATGAAAAAAAATTGTATGGATTAAATGGTAGTGGAGCAGCTGGGAAAGAATCAAACTGGGAGTTCTTTCACGCGAAGGGATTAAAGACTATGCCTGAAACAGGAGCCTTATCGATCACAGTTCCGGGTGCTTTGGATGGATGGTGTACTTCACTTGAAAAATTTGGTAGTGGGAAAATGACTCTTAAGCGACTTCTTCAACCTGCAATTTTTTATGCTGAAAAAGGATTTCCTGTTTCTCCTATTATTCAAAGTGCGTGGAACCAACAAATTCAAAAATTAAAAAAATGTGATTTTTCTAAGAAGATTTATTTATCTAAAGGAAGTGCCCCTGAAGTAGGTAGTATATTTAGAAATCCATTTCTTGCAGCAACTTTCAAGAAAATTGCAGAGCAGGGACGAGATATTTTCTACCGTGGCTCTATTACAAAAAAAATAATTAATTATGTTCGTGAACAAGGTGGGCTATTGTCTGAATCTGATTTTGATTCTATGAGTTCTGAGTGGGTAGAACCATTGAAGACAAACTATCGTGGTTATGATGTATATGAGACTCCGCCGAACACCCAGGGTCTAACGGCTCTAATTTGCTTGAATATACTAGAAAACTTTAACGTTTCTAAACTTCACTATGGTTCTGCAGAACACCTACATTTTTTAATAGAATCTATGAAACTCTCTTTTGCTGACAGAGATTGTTACATTGCAGATCCAAAAATGGAAGATATTCCTATGGATTCTCTTTTAACAAAGGAATATTCCGAAAAAAGAAAACTCTTAATTCAGTCAGATAAGGCCTCAAATTTTAATCCCGGTAGCCCACTCAATTCATCGGATACAATTTACTTAACAACTTCCGATGTCGATGGAAATATGTGTTCATTCATAAATAGCGTTTTTCAACACTTTGGTTCAGGTGTTACTGGATCAGATAGTGGCATAGTTTTGCAAAATCGTGGTTTTGGTTTTAGTCTTGATCCTGATCATCCAAATTGTATTTCTCCTGGGAAAAGACCTTTCCATACTATTATTCCTGGTTTTGTTATGAAGGATCAGAGGCCTTTTTTAAGTTTTGGGGTGATGGGTGGAGACATGCAACCACAGGGGCATGTGCAAGTTCTCTCTAATATAATAGATTTTGGAATGAATATTCAGGAAGCAATTGATTCACCAAGGGTTAGATTTTTAGGAGATAAAAACGTCGCGATTGAATCGGGGTTTCCAGATTTAGTATTAGAAGGATTACGAAAACTTGGACATAATGTTTCTCGTGCAGGTGGCTATGAAGGGTTTGGCGGTGGTCAAGGAATAATGTTATTGCCAAATGGAGTTTATGCTGCGGGTTCAGATCATCGAAGAGATGGTTGTGCAGTTGGATTTTAGGAGATTATTGAAATGAAATTTTTTTTCATTTTTGCTTTGTCCAGTCTTGTTTTTATATTCCAAACTGAAGAAATTTTCGGACAGTGTTTCGATAAAAGATTTGTTATTAAAAAAAATAAATGGGCCAAAAATTTGATCAATGGTTTCGAAACTAGTGAAGTGAAAATTCTATTTTCTGATGATTCTATTGCTCGATTGTATGCAGTTCGATTCACGACATCTAATTTTAAATCGAGTATTTATTTACAGAAAAATAAGAATTTATTGATCAATGCTTCCAAATTTTCGAAGAAATTAGATGCTTCTATCATAATCAATGCAGGTTTTTACGATCATAATTACCGACCAATGGGTTATTTTAGAAGCAATGGAAAAACTTATAACAGTCGAATTTTACTTAAAGGAACCCGTCGTTCATTACATTTTGGTGCGCTTTTGCATATTGATAAAAAAACAAATCGCATTATGATTCATGATCGTGATTCTTTTAATGAGAATATTCTTGGAGATGTTTTACAGGCCGGTCCTTTTCTTTTTAGAAATGGAAAGCCCGTAAAAGGATTAAGGAAGTACAGGGAATTTAATCGTGCGGATCGAAGAACTGTGCTCTGTATTTCAAAAGAAGGTGCAATTGTTATACTTGTCAGTGAGAGTAGTGATCGAGGGATTTCTTGGTGTGAACTTCAAAAACTCTTTGCTCAAAGTCGAATGGGATTAGGATTTTACGTTAAAGATGCGATTAATCTTGATGGTGGTTCTAGTACACAATTAAGTATTAATTTTAGAAAATTTAAGAGAGATATTTATGGTAGGCCTGTGCCTGCATTTGTTGTTTTTCATAAAAAATAAAACTATTTTTTTCTAGTTAAAACTCAGGAGTTTAAATGGAAAACTTAAAAGGTAAAGTTGCTCTTGTTTCAGCTGCGAGTAAGGGTTTAGGTAAGGCTTCTGCTCTGGAAATAGCAAAAAAAGGTGCTTCTGTTGCAATTTGTTCTAGGAATGAAGAAGAAGTTAATGAAACTGCAGACGAAATTCGTAAAATTAGTGGTTCTGAAACTTGGTGTTGTGTATCCGATATAGGAACTAGAGAAGGGGTAGATAATTTCGTTTCAGGTGCAACGAAACATTTCGGCGGTATAGATATTCTGGTTTCTAATGTTGGAGGTCCTCCTAGAGGATATTTTGATGAATTTGAAGATGATATTTGGATTTCCGCATTTGAAATAAATGTTTTAAGTGCTGTACGTTTGGTTCGCGCAACTTTACCCTATATGAAAAATAGGGGATATGGTCGAATAATTTTTATCTTGTCAAGTTCGGTTAGAGAGCCTATAGAGGATTTATTGCTGTCTAACGTCATGCGTCCTGCAGTTGCTGGATTATCAAAATCACTCTCAAAGTCGCTTGGTTCAGAGAATATTTTAGTAAATGTTGTTTGTCCTGGTACAATTCTTACTAATCGTCTTATCTCTGGCAAGGAAAAAACAGCAGAGAAGGAGGGTATTTCTCTTGAAGAAGCTTTGGTAAGTTCTGCGGTGGATATCCCCTTGAAGCGACATGGAGAGCCAAGGGAATTTGGGTCAATGGTAGCTTTTTTAGCTTCTCCTGAAGCAAGTTATGTTACAGGAAGTGTTCTATTAGTAGATGGCGGTCGACTCCATGCTATCTAAAATAATTTTTAAATAGAGATCTTAAAATAATGAAAAACGAAATTATTATAAGAGGTGCACGTGAACACAATCTCAAAAATATTTCTCTTCATCTACCGCGTGAACAATTAATTGTTCTAACCGGACCTAGTGGTTCAGGGAAATCCTCGCTTGCATTCGATACAATTTATGCAGAGGGACATCGTCGGTATGTTGAAAGTCTCTCTACCTATGCCAGACAATTTTTAGAAAGGATTGATAAACCTGATGTTGATTTTATAGATGGGATAAATCCCTCAATTTCTATCGAACAGCATAATCCTGTTACGCATTCTAGATCAACAGTTGGCACTTCCTCTGAAATTTATGACTACTTGCGACTATTATTCTCAAAAGCAGGAGATTTACGTTGTCCTTCTTGTAAAAAAATTGTATCTCAGGACACAGAAGATAGAGTTGTTGATAATCTTCTTTTAGAATATGTAAACTCTAGAGGATTTATTCTTTTTGAAAAGACAGTGAATTCACCTGAAAATATAAAGGAATATCTTTCATCTTTACTGTCGAAGGGATTCTTGCGAATTCTTCTAGAGGAAGAAGTTATCGATCTCGATTCACTTGGATTACATGACGCATCCTTTGTTATAGAAAATTTTTTCCCAAAAGATTTAAACAAATTTTATATTGTTGTAGATCGCTTAGAGTTTTCGGAAGTAAATCGTTCTCGGATCACTGAATCAGTAGAAACAGCATTTTTGGAAGGAAATACATATGCGCAAATTAAAATAGTTGATGGCCCTTTTCTGCGGTTTAGTAAAAAACTCGAATGTTGTGGAATTAGTTTTCAATTGCCCCTTCCATCCTTTTTTAGTTTCAATAATCCAAATGGTGCATGCTCTGAGTGTGGTGGGTTCGGAAATACTTTAGCTTTAGATGAATCATTGTTGGTACCAGATTCAAACCTTACCTTAGCGCAAGGAGCTGTGCAGCCTTGGAAAATGCCACGTTATAGAGAAAGGTTTGGAAGGCAACTACTTGATTCTGCAAAAAATGAAGGGTTAGATATTCATAAACCATGGAAGGAACTTACTAAAAAACATAAAAAAATGATTTTTAATGGTTCAAAATCTTTACTTGGAATTTATCCTTTTTTCGAAAGATTGAAAAAGAGAAAATATAAAGTTTGGGTACGCGTCCTTATTAGAAGATATCAAAGTCTTTATGAATGCGTCAGTTGTAGTGGAAGCCGTCTTCGAGAAGAAGCTCATTATTTTGAAGTGAATAAGAAAAAAATAGGTGAAATATGTGATATGTCTATTGCTGAGTTAAAATCCTTTTTTGATAGATTATCTAAAACGAAAAACAATACAATTTTAACCTCTGATCTATTTAGGCAGATTCGAGATAGGATACAGTTTTTACATAATATGGGATTAGAATATTTAACTTTGTCACGTGAAACGAAAACTTTGAGTGGGGGAGAGCATCAAAGAATTAATCTTGCTAAGCAACTTGGAGCTAGACTAACAGGGACTCTATATGTCTTGGACGAACCTACTATTGGTCTTCACCCCAGAGACAACCTTCGTCTGATTAATATATTAAAAGGATTGGTCGATCAGGGCAATACGGTGCTCGTTGTAGAACACGACAGAGATGTTATTGAGCAGTCTGATTACATAATTGATCTTGGACCTGGAGCGGGGGAAAAAGGAGGGCAGATTGTTTTTGATGGTTTAAAGAAAGATTTTAATAAAAGCAGAAAATCAAAAACTGCCTTATATCTCTCAAGAGAGAAAAATATTTCTGTCCACAGAAATTCTACTCGATTGAAAACGAACAAAAAACTATCTTTGTACGGTGCACAAGAGAATAATCTAAAAAGAGTAGATCTACATATTCCTCTTAGTAAACTTGTCGCTGTTACGGGGGTATCTGGTTCTGGAAAAAGCAGTCTAATCCATGGAGTACTTTACCCTGCACTAGCTCGTATTTTAAAGGGCTCAAATCATCATGTCGGTCGATTTAAAAGAATAGAAGGTTATGAAAATGTAACCGACGTTGTTTTGCTTGACCAAAGTCCTATTGGAAAAAGTCCAAGGAGTAATCCTGTTACGTATTTAAAAGCTTACGATATAATTAGAAAATTATTTTCAGAAACGAAAAAAGCAAGAAGTTTAGGTTTTACTCCAGGTCATTTTTCTTTTAATTCTTCAGGCGGGAGGTGTATGAGTTGTTCTGGTAGTGGTGTCCAAAAGATAGAAATGCATTTTATGGCAGATCTTTTTGCAACTTGTCCGGATTGTAAAGGCAAAAGATTTAGCGCACACACTTTAGAAATAAAATATAAAGACTTAGACGTTAATCAGGTTTTGCAGTTAACGGTAGATGAAGCCATTGTTTTTTTTCATAATGTGGGTTCTATCGTAAAGAAATTAAATATTCTGAGGGATGTAGGGCTAGGTTATTTACGGATAGGACAGCCAGTCAATACATTGTCAGGAGGGGAAGCACAGCGTTTAAAAATAGCCGGACAACTTTCCTCGAAACCTCCTCATGATGTTTTATATTTAATGGATGAACCAACAACCGGACTGCATTTTCAAGATGTTGAATGTTTGATGAAGGTTTTGTATAGGCTTGTTTCGTTAGGGAATACAGTTGTTGTTATTGAACATAATTTAGATATAATCAGCGGCTCAGACTGGGTAATAGATCTAGGTCCTGAAGGTGGGGAGAATGGTGGTTGTATCATTGCACAAGGAACTCCGGAAGAAATACAGCAAAATAAGCTGTCAAAAACGGGTTCTTTTTTAAAAAATTATCTAAAAAATGTTTCCTGATGATTAAAACTAGAAATCTACAATGAGTTTTTTAAATTTGGGTTTTATCTATTCTACTGGTGCTCTTTTTGCATGGGCTGCTCTTTCTTTTTTTATAAGGCTGTCTATGCAGAATGCCCCTTTATTGAAAGTAGCCGCTCTTGCATCTACTTTAAACGGGATTTTTGTAGCCATTTTATTCTTTTTCACTACTTCCTTTGATGTATTCTTTTCATCTGTGACTACATATTTGTTAATAGTTGTTACTGGTTTTATGATGATTGCCCTTTCACGTCTTTCATATTATTACGCGATTGGTCAAATTGGTCCTAGTAGGACGATACCTATTGCTGCAAGTACTCCTGCGGTGAGTGCCTATCTAGCTTCCCTATTTTTTGGAGAGCCTATTACCTTAAAAATGCTATTGGGTTTGTTAATTTTGTTGATAGGAGTGGTTTATGTTGTCCGATCTTCCGACTCACTCCAGAATGTTAAAGATGTGAAATCTAAAAAACTAATCTTGCTCGGGTATTTAGCAGCAGTAGCTACAACTCTTAATTGGAGTTTATGTGGAACAATGTTAAAAGCTATATCGAAGGATATTCCAGCTGAATATGGTCCGTTTTCGACTTCGATGTTCGTGATTAACATAGGTTGTATTTTTGCTTGGTTGTTGTATGTTTTTTTTAAACCGAAAGAAAAACAGAAGAGAAAATTTCCCAAAAAAAATTGGAAATGGTTAATTTGTGCAGCAATTTGCCAGACAATCGCGATTCCTTGTTATACGAATGCGTTGTCTCATACACTAGTTGTGAATGTTAATTCCATAACTGCTTTACAGCCACTAGTTGTCGTCATAGTTTCGAAGATGTTTTTGGATCAAATTGAAAAGATAAATCTTAAGTTGATTGGAGGAATTTTAATGTCTGTAGTTGGAACTATTGTGATTCTTATGTCCTATTAAATTTTAAAAATTAAAATCCTAATATCTTCTCAGAATACCTACAACAACTCCCTGTATACGAAGACGATCTTCTTCGATCATGATAGGTTCCATTTCAGAATTTGATGGTTGTAAACGAACCCATCCATCTGACTCGTAATAGAGACGTTTTAAGGTGGCACTTAAATTATCCACAAGTGCAACTATAGTTTCTCCGTTTTGCGCAGCCTGTCTTTGTTCGACAATGACATAATCCTCGTCTTGAATATGATCTTCTATCATAGAACTTCCTTTAACCTTTAAAACATATAAATTATTTTTTTCTGAAGTCCATGGAAGAGGAATCGTTTCGGCTTCTTCAATTGCTTCTAGAAGACCACCGGCTGCGATTATACCCCGTAAAGGTAATTCCGTTGTCTGTTCTTCTGTAAAACTATTTTCAATTTGAAGTGTTTCGGGCATTAATTCTATAGCGCGACTTTTATTCCAACTCCTTTTAATCATGCCCTTTTGGACAAGATTTTGAAGGTGCTTATGAACAGTTGCAGGTGAGGTAAGTTGAAAATTTTCTCCTATTTCTACAATACTCGGCGCATAACCATGATCTTCTATAAAGAATTTAATGTAGTCAAATATTTGTCTTTGTCTTTTTGTTAAAAACATTTTATTGCTCCTAAAGAAAAAGCGAAAGTAAAACGACTACAATACAAACAAAAAACGAACATATTTGTCAAGTATTTTTTTATTTTTTTCTATATATTGAGAAAATGATAAATTATTCTTAGAATTCGCTATAAACTTACAAAATTAAATCTTTTGTTTTTGGGAGACTTTAAATTCATGGCAAAAATGACAGCAGGACATGCAGTAATTGAAGCTTTAGTCGAATTAAAGGTAAAGCATGTAATAGGAATGGCTGGTTCTTGTATGATAGAAATTCTTGATGGGATGTACGGAAGAGATGATATCCATTTTCTTACTGTGCGTCACGAACAATCTGCTGCATTAATGGCAGACGCTTATTCACGCTTAACAAGGAAGCCAAGTGTTTGTATGGCTACTAATGGGCCCGGGGCAACTAATTTAGTTACGGGAGTTGCACATGCTCAAGGTACTCAAAGTCCTGTAATTGTTATTACAGGTGCACCGATGATGAAAGATACATTCCGAGATTCTACGCAGGAACTGGACCAAATCACGATGTTTAAACCGATGGTAAAATGGTCTGTGCAGGCAAGGAGACCAGATAGAGTAGGTGAAATTATTCAAGAAGCCTATATGATGTCTATTTCAGGAGTTCCTGGACCGGTTCACGTTGATCTTCCAAGAGATGTTATGAACGAATTAGTGGAATTTGATCCTTCTGATGACCTTTGGGACACAGCAAGGCCGAAGTATGCTCCTGATCCAAATCTCATTAAAAATGCGGTTGAACTTCTGAATCAGTCTGAAAGACCAATAATCGTTGCTGGTGGTGGAGTGCTTTGGTCAGGAGCGAGTGAAAAATTGACCAAGTTAGCTGAGTCAATTGGTGCGGTAATAATGACTTCTACTGGTAGAGACGATGTTGTTGATAATCGGCATCCACTTTTTTTAGGTTCGATTGGTCGAGGAACAATTCCTGAGGCAAGAATTCTTTTTGAGGAATCCGACCTTATTTTAGCAATTGGAACCCGTTTAGCTCATTCAAGTACCTTTCTTAAGTCTGAGTTTATTCCTGATCAAGCAAAACTTATTCATATAGCTGTTGACCAAAGTGTGATTGGACGAAACTTTAAAACAGATTTAGGAATTTGTTCTGATACTGCCTTAGCAATTGATGCGTTGAACTCTTCTATTAGTGAAGAGATAAGTTCTCGACCCGACTGGAAAGAAAGAGTTGAAGAAGTGAGAAATGATCAGGAAATCCATAGGAAAAATGCTCTTGAACTTAATGCAAAACCTATCGATCCAAGACGGGCACATATGGCTTTATCTAAGGTTTTGGAGCCAGGTACTATTTTGACTCATGATGCAGGAAGCGCCGCAGGTTATATATATGAATATCAAAGATTTGATCGTCCGTATAGTTTTATTTCTCCCCAAGATCTTGCAGCTATTGGGGTAGGCTATCCACTTGGGCTTGGCGCAAAACTCGCATGTCCAGATAGACCGGTGGTGACTATTAGTGGAGATGGCGCATTTTTATGTAACGGTTCTGAAATTGAAACTGCTATTCGTGAAGGACTGAATACGGTTTGTATAGTTTTAAATAATTTTAATTTAGGTTCAGAAAGAGCCTATCAAAAACATTTTTATGATGGTCGTTACGTTGCTGATCAAATAGGGAATCCGCGTTTTGACGATTATGCTCGCTCATTTGGTGCAATTGGGTATCGTGTAGAAGATTCACAGGATCTCGAGGATGTATTCAACGAAGCCTTGAAACAAGATAGTCCTGTTGTTGTTGAGGTTCTTGTGGACCAGGATGTTTTCCCTGGTCCTAGAAGAAAAGATGCGGTAAAGAATAAAGAATAATTTTTTAAGTTTAAAATTTCTTTATTCTGTTTTTATCTCTGCTAGGTGCATCTTGAAATATAAAATAGTCGCAATTACTGATACAAAAATACATATTGGTCCTGCTGTTTTGATACCTCCCATTGCATAGCCGAATCCCATAATTGAAGCACCAAGCATATGACCAAGCTGGTTGCTTGTAGAATAAAATCCAATTATAGATCCCTTTGCTTCCGGAGCGACGTTTGTTAGGGAATTCATTATCATAGGTCTACTCGTTTGACTGAAAAACATTAAACAGAAGCCCGTAATTCCGGTCATTATGAGCGTAATGTCTATTGTGAAGACGAACATCATTAAAATTCCTTGTAATAGTGCTATTAATGAAATGTATTTAAAACATTTTTTTAATGAACCGAAAGGACCTGCAAAAAATGCTCCTGGTGTAGCACCTAAAAGAATGTAGGGTAAGAGTTTCGAAATATCTTCAATTCTAAGTTGAAATTTTTGGATCAGAAGGAGTGAAATATATGTTAAAAAAACTGCAGTAATAAATCGTTCACAGATGTTCCCTCCAATAATATGCCAAGTTTTTGAATTCTTTACCCAATAAAACTGTCTTGAAATTGTATAGTTTTTTTTCCCACTTAAATTAGGAAAAAGAAAGAAAACTAAAAGAGCAACGAGCAAAGATAATATTCCTAAAGCGATAAATCCACCTCTCCATCCGAACAATGAAGTGATATATGCAATGCTAGGCAGACCCACGAACATACCTACAGCAATTCCTGCAGTTGCAAGTCCCATACCTATTACTCGTTTTTTCCCTGAAAATAGTTCCCCTATCGTGGTTATACAGGTAGCAGGGACAGAACCACAAAAAAATCCTGCGGCAAAACGAAGGAGAAGGAGAATTTTATAGTCGTTCGAAGATAATATAAAGAAATTTGAGATTACTACTCCTATAAGACCAGAAAGGAGAATACGTTTTCCACCAAATTTGTCAGACATAATGCCAGCGATAGGTCCACCTATCCCCCAACCAAGAAAAGTAATAGCAGCAAGTTGACTAAGATTTAAAATAGATTGATTTAGTTCCGAGGACATCTCTTCAAGAATTGGGCCTATAAGGAATCCTGTAGTGTAGACTGTAAAAATTGATAAGAAACAAATCAGGATCAACATAAATCATCCAGTATCTTTGAAAAAGGAAAAAGGGATTCTATTCCATAGATGACTTCTATTGATTGATTCAGGAATTCCCTTTTGGATTCGTTTCTCAAGAAATTCTAAGAGAATTAATTTCTTGCAGGTTGAAAAATTGCCACAAGCATGGTGTCCGACTCTCCTGTACAGTGGTTACAGTGCCGGGTACCTTTAGGCATAAAAATAAATTGGCCAGGACCATATACTATTTCTCCATCATCAAGGTCATAACGACCACTCCCAGATATACAAAATATAACTTCATCTTCTTCATGATGATGCCAGTCGTGAGTCTGTCCTGGTTGAATTCGTGAATAATATATATTTAAATCTACTCCATCTGCCTCTTTTGAAACAATTCCTTTATGAGTTGCGCCACCTGCCATACTTTCAGAATCTAATTTTGTAGGGTCAATAAGACGAGCTTTCCTATCATCTAAGTTCATATCAATACCCTTTCAGATTTATGATTTGGGATTAAATTTTTTGTATACAACATTTGAATACATTTTGGAGTAATACAATTTTTTTGTCACTCTTTAACTGTCTCTTTTATATTTTTTATAATATTTAAATGAACTCTTTTACAATGGATTTCTAAGTATAGTTTGATTTTTCACTCTACTTTAGGTTCAATATGAGAAGTCAGAAAGTTTATTGTTTTCGATTTTTCTAGGAGTTCAGAATGTATCATCGTTTGGCTTTTAGTTTTATTTTTATCGGTTTTTTATTTTTTAGTCCTAACCTGACAGAACACATTTATGGACAGGATAGCACTTCAGATTCGCGTTCCATTGAAAAAAAATTATCTGGCTTCGATGTCCCTGAAATTGCCACCTCTAGTTTCCTTGGTTGGGATAAACGTGATTTATCAAATAGGGTTCCTGGGAAAGAAACAATCATTAAACAATTTCTCGATGAGTGGGGATTTCAATTTGAAACTTTTGCTATCAATAGAATTGTTTTTGCTATTAATCTTGACTTAGATGGGAAGTACCCTTTCGATGTTACTTTTTTAGATCAAAATTGTGATGGTGTTTTTGAAACGAAGGTTGAAGAAAAATCAGGTGAATCAGTAGATCTCGGAATCCCAGAGTGTGTTTTCCAAGCAGACGTTATCAAAAAGTAAGATAAAAGAAGGATTTTCAAACTAAAATTTTCGATCCTTAAGAAACATAGGATTTGTGATGACTGATTTTCAGAGATCTTCAGATGCTTTGATAGTAGTGGATCTACAAAATGATTTTTGCCCTAGCGGGTCCTTAGCAGTCGAAAAAGGGGATAATATTATTCCCAAAATAAATAGATTATTAGTTATAGATGAATGGTTACGGATTGCTACTAGAGATTGGCATCCTCAGAATCATATTTCTTTTGAAAAACAAGGAGGGATTTGGCCAGAACATTGTGTTCAGGAATCGTATGGAGCGGAGTTTCATAATCTTCTTGATTCACATTTTTTTGACAAAATCATTTCAAAAGGTGTAGATGAATCATCTGAAGCTTACTCGGGATTCCAAGGAACAGAACTTGCTACAGTTTTGAAAGAAAATGGAATAAATAAAGTTTATATATGTGGTCTTGCTACAGATTATTGTGTTCTTGCGACTGCATTGGACGCAAGAGAGGAAGGTTTGAAAGTAATATTGTTAAGTGATTGTGTGCAATCTGTTGATGTCCATGAAGGTGACGGACAGAAAGCAATACAAGAAATGATCAAGTCAGGATGTGATATATTGGACTCGACTGTATTGAAATAAAATTATTTATATTTTTAAGGAAAAACATCTTGTCGCTTGTTAGAGTGCAAGTTCCAGCTAGTACCACAAACATTGGACCGGGTTTTGATACAATAGGGGTGGCTCTGAATCTATACAATCGTATTGAATTAGATGAACTTCCATGGGGTCTATCGATTCATGTCGAAGGAGAAGGAGAAGGAATCATTCCAGAAGATGAAACGAATATATGTGTGGATGCAGTAAAGGCTGTATATAAAAAGGCTAATAGACTTTTTAAAGGATTATGGATGAAGCAAAGGAACCATATCCCTTTATCTAGAGGGCTGGGAAGTAGTTCGGCGGCTTTGGTAGGTGGAATTGTTGCAGGAAATCTGTTGATTGGAGAACCGTTGAGTTTAAATGACTTAATTCAAATAGCAGTGAAAATGGAGGGGCATCCAGACAATGTGGTTCCTGCACTAGTCGGTGGTTTTTGTGTTTCTGCCACTGGAAAAGAAGGACAAACCATATACACAAGAGTCCCTGTGCAGGAGGATTATAAATGGGTTATTCTTGTTCCCGATTTTGAAGTAAACACTTCAGAAGCTAGGAAGAAACTGCCATCTAAGGTTTCTCTGTCTGACGCAATTTTTAATGTCCAAAGGGTTTCGATGCTTCTGGCAGCTTTTTCTTCTGGGAGAAATGATTTGTTTTCCGAGGGGATGGAGGACCGTTTACACCAACCTTATCGTAAGGAACTTATGGGTCCTTTGGAGGAGGTGTTCACTGCTGGTCGTGAAGCTGGTGCTCTTGGAGTTTGTATTAGTGGTGCAGGACCTTGTGTTTTGGCAATTTGTCAACACAATCCTCAAGAAATAGGAGATGCGATGGAGAAAGTGTATAGAGAACATGGAATTAATTCTAGAGTTCACATTCTACGCTCTGATCCGTTAGGAGCACATTCTATTTTGTCTTTTTCCGAAAGTTTATCTATTTAGTCTTTTTCTCGTATTTTATGTACTTACATCCTTTCCAGATAATCCAAAAAAGGATCATGATCCCAAGAAAAAAGATAATTTTTTGGATCGAACTTAAAAGTTCTAGAGCGTATTCAATTTGATTACCAAAATAAAAAGATAATGAAAAAAGAATAGGAACGCTTATTATTGCAGCGGCGAGATCCATTATTACGAAGATTTTAAATGGGAATCGTGTTATTCCAGCTGCAAGGAAAAGAGGTGTACGTAATCCCATTAAAAAACGTCCGAAAAAAATTGCTTTTTTCCCATGAGTTTCAAAAAAACGTTCTGATTTTATTAATCTCTCTTCTGTAGCAATTTTTTTTAAAAATCGAAAATTTGAAATTTGATCACCGTAAAAATAACCAATGCCGTAAATAATCAAGTCTCCAGCAAGAATTCCAATAAAATTAACCGAAAGTGCTATTATTGGTTGGGTGGTACCAAGATAGGAAAGGTATCCGGAGGAAAATACAATGATATCTTCGGGTAGAGGTAGACCTAGACCGCAAAGAAGTAGAACGAAAAATATTCCAAAATACGTAAATTCAGAAATGTAACGAATAAAAAAAAGGAACATGAAATTTCATCTTTTGATGTGCTTTCGTTTACTAATTTTGGGCGACGAAATATTATTTCGGTCCTACACATTCAAGAAAATTTCCATCCGGATCTGAAAAGAAAATAATGAAACGGCCGGGAACAACTTCGGTTACTTCACCCTGGATATTCACTCCAGCATTTTTTAAATGTTTATATGTTTCTTCAACACTTTCTACTGTGAATGTAATATAACGAAATCCAGTTGAATCATCGATTTTACCGCCGCCGTTGTTAGGATTAGAATCAGCCTGTGCTACCTTTAATTGTACGTCACCTGCTTGGAATGCTTTAAATTGGAAACGTCCCGAAGCACAACCAGCTTGCGCAGCCTTGTCGGATGTAATTTCAACCTCACGAACGACTGGCAATCCTAAAATTTCTCCATAAAAGTGTGATGCTTTTTCTAGGTCTTGTACAACGATTCCTATATCGATGGAATCTTTTACCATTTTTATTAATGCCATATAAATTTTACTCCTTTTTATTTTGCAGTTTTCATTACAATAATCGCATGGGAAGAATATCATCTTATCTTGTATTAAAAAAATATCACCGAAAGTTAATTCTGATGTTTACTTTCAGAGAGTATCATTATCAGCACCAAGTGATGGTGCCTTACGTTTTGCATCGTTATCATTTAGGAAATTGAAAGCTATCGGAATTGGAATAGCGATCATTCTTTCGCCGGTATTATTTTCAATATATTTTTAAAATAAATCTCTGCTAACAAAATAAGGGTCTGAAAGTGCCTCTTTGAGAGTTTTTCAAAAGTGTAGCAGCAATCAGAGGTTTGAAAGAGATTTTCCATTCACTTGAATTTTTACCCTTTATGATTTCTGCAGTCCATTTCTTTTATATTGTGATTACATGATCAGGCATATTTCCGGATAAAGCCATATATAAGTCTGGAAAACACCCTACGGTAACGTTGTCGACGGTATTTTTTGGAATAGCTTTTGTCATTACACTGTTTTTATCTCCCGGTGTTCCTTCTGCTAAGCCCCTTGCAATTGCGCATTGGTCGCACATCATAAGTAAAATATTTTCAGAGGAGGCTATTTTTGATAATCGTTCTCCAATTTCGTTTCCTTTTTGCAGGATTAGAGTGTTATCGTCAAAAAAGAAAAGGCCTACAACCTCGACTCCATGACGGTTTTCTTCAAGTTGTGGGAGAATCATTTGTCCTAATTTATAATGAGCAGTATGACCGGATGTTGAGAAAACATATACTACTTTCATTACTTTTTCCCTTTCTGATTATTCGCGATAAAAAGATTTATCATATATTCTTTGTTTATAAAAGTTAAGTTTTTCCAAGAAAAAAGGCGGAAAGACTAATGCACTTCCTCTTAAAATTAAATTTAAAAGAGGGGTTTACAATTAGAAATTTCTTTTTAATTACTATTTTGTTCCAAATTTATTTCCTTTTTTCAGAAACATTTCATTACAATGAGTTTTATAAGTGTAAAAAAGTTGTTACAACTTCTTGGTGCTAATTATTCACTTTTTTTACATTGTTTTTAGTTAGAGAGGAACCAAATTATGCGCGCTGTAATTCTCAAAGCATTTGGCGGAACTGAGAATTTTGAAGATGGAGAATGGTCTGAGCCAAGTCCTACTTCTGGTGAAGTTAAGATCAGGGCAAAAGCTGTTTCTGTAAATCCCACAGATTATAAAGCACGTCTAGGGGGAAACGAAGGTGCAGTCCCTATTATTTTGGGAAGAGATACAGCAGGGATAGTGGAGGAAGTAGGAGAGAATGTTGATCGCTTTTTTCCTGGGGATGAAGTTATGGCATATCTTCCTCGTTTTGGTGATAGCGGTGGAAACGGTTATGCAGAATTTGTCTGTGTCCCACATGAGTTTGTCGCAAAAAAACCAACTAATTTATCATTTGAAGAGGCAGCTTCGATTCCTTTAGTAACTTTAACTGCGTATGAAGCAGTTTCGATAAAGTCAAAAGTCGAAAAAAACGAATCTGTTTTTGTAGCTGGAGGTTCTGGAGGAGTGGGGAGTATGGCAGTACAGATGCTTCGTTTCTTTCAGGCAGATCCTTTAATAGTTACAGCGGGAAGTGATGAAAGTGCGGTTTATCTTGAAGAACTCGGAGTAGAACCTGACAAAATTGTTCTATATTCTGGATTATCTCTGGATGACGTATATGAAAAAGTTTTGTCGATGAATAATGGTAAATTAGCAAGAGTTACCTGTGATTTTGTTGGAAAGGATATGAAAAAACTTTGTATGCGTCTTGTTGATTATCTTGGTCGAGTGGTTTCGATTGCTCCAGAAGAGGGAGCGCCTATTGATAACTTTTTCTCATCGAAAACAGGACCTATGTATACGAAATCTGCATCTTTTCACAGCGTTTTTTTAAGATCTCCTGTGAGAGGTGGGGGTCCTGATTACTATGGTGTGTATATGCAATCTCTTGAAACAATAAGGAACTGGCTAGCCGATGAAGTTTTAAGGCCTGGAAAAGTGGATATAATTGGTCCAATGAACTCCGAAAATATAAGCCATGCTCACACTCTTATAGAAGAAGGACATGTGAAGGGTAAAATAGTCCTTCCCGTCAAATAATTTTCATCTTGTTCTGTTTATAAATTTCTCGAATATATAGAATTTTTAGATACTCGGGAAAATTTCAAGAAACGAAGTTGCTTATATTCGACGAGTGAAGATAATGTGATTAGTAGAAAGTTTGACTCATTTTTTTAAATTTTTAGAACAGGAGAGGGGTTTGAAAAGACAAGACCTAGATGATGGAGAGAAGGAAGAACTTTCTGACAGTCCTGTTGAGAGGAATCTTAAGCGAATTTTTGGTCAGATGAGTTTTGAAAAGAGTAATGTATACGAAGCTGGGACCAGAAATGATGGAGAAGAAAATATGGACCGTTTGAAGACATTTTCTTCTAAGAAAAAGATCAGAGCGAAAAGAAGAGAAAGAAAAGAAAATAATGGTCCTAATTATGTTCCCGGGCCTTAATTTTTTATAAGGTAGGTAAAATTGAATAATCAGTATTATGAAAAATATCTTCGTAATACTTCTCTTTCAGAAGTTTTGGAGAAGGTCAATGCTGGAGATAGATTGTCTTTTGAAGATGGTATAATTTTATATGCTTCAAATGATATTAATGCGATAGGATATTTAGCGAACAAGGTACGTGAACGACTTCATGGTAACCGAACTTTTTACAATGTGAATAGTCATATTAATTATTCAAATGTTTGTGTCTTGTGGAAAGCCTGCAAATTCTGCGCATTTGGAAAAAAAGAAGGACAGCAAGATGCATACGCGTATTCATTAGAAGAAATTTTTAAACAGGCGGAAAAACTTGGGAAAGGTCGCACCGAATTTCATATGGTCGGAGGACTTCATCCTGATCTGCCATTTGATTATTATCTTGAGATGATCCACGGGATCAAGGAAATTCATCCTCATCTACATCTCAAATGCTTTACTGCTACTGAAATACGTTGGATTGCGGATCATATTGCAAAGATGAGTATAGAAGAAACTTTGGAAACACTAGTTCGAGCAGGACTTGGCTCTCTTACAGGTGGAGGCGCCGAAATCTTTGCAGAGCCAACAAGATCCGAAATTTGCAAGGGGAAACAGTCTGCAGAGGATTGGTTAGAAGTGCACCGAATCGCTCACAACATGGGCTTATCAAGTACCTGTACTATGTTATATGGGCATATAGAGACAGATGCCGATAGAGTAGATCATATTTTACAACTTCGAGAATTACAGGATGAGACAAACGGTTTTACTACCTTTATTCCATTGTCTTTTCACCCAGACAATACTCAAATGAGTGATGTTCGTCCATCCGGAGGAATTTTAGACTTAAAAAATTATGCTATTAGCAGACTTTTGTTGGACAATATCCCCCATATCAAGGCTTATTGGATAATGGTTGGACTTCCTATCGCGCAATTAAGTCAGCAATATGGGGTAAATGATCTGGATGGAACTGTTGTTCAAGAGAAAATTTATCATATGGCAGGAGCTAAAACGCCGTCAGAATTGACTGTAGATTATATCCGAACTACTATTCAAGAAGTTGGGAGAGAACCAGTAGAAAGAGATACCCTCTATAACGAGGTGATTCGCGAAGGAGAGAAATGGGCAGTGCATGCTTAAGACTCGGAACAGTTCCCTTCATTAATGCAAGACCACTTACATTTAGTCTCGAAAAAAATAAAATAATTCAGATTGTTAGTTTCCCTCCTAGTGAACTAGCTGCACTTTTAAAAGATAATAAATTAGATGGTGCATTGGTCTCTTCTTTTTCGATGTTTGGATTAAATAATTCCAGATTTGTACCTAAAATTGGAATTGTAAGTAATGGTCCAGTAGAAAGTATCCGTCTTTATTGTAGAAAACCCGCGGATACATTGCAGGTGGTTGGTCTTGATTCTTGGTCTCTTTCGGCTAGCAATATGTTACGCGTTTTACTGAAACACCGGTGGGGAGTAGAACCTAAGTTCGTTCCTGTAAATCCCGAAATACCTCCTAAAGAAGATGATGAATTAGATGCATTTCTTTTGATTGGAGACAATGCGTTAAGAGAGCCGCCAGGAGATTTTTATGTGGTGGACTTAGGGGATGAATGGACTGCATATACAAAACTTCCTTTTGTATATGCAGTATGGGTTTTCCCTGAAGGTAAGGGAGATTCTGATGTTGCGTGTGAATTAATTAGATCAAAAGAAGAAGGCATGAAGAGACTAGATGACATTATTTCCGTTCTTTCTAATGAGAATTCATTTATTCAAGAAGGAGAGATACGTAATTATCTAACAAATTGCATTTTGTACGACGTGGGAGAAAAAGAAGAAGAGGGATTAAACCTGTTTTACGAATTTTTAGAGAAAGATGGTCTTATCGAAAAAGGATGGGTTTCAAGGAAATTACATGTCCCTGAAATTTTATTTGATGAAGCAATAGCAGAAAATGAAACAAAGGAATTGGGGTTTTTGCATAGTTCCAATACCCAAGAAGACGAACAACTTTGTTTCAAATCTGTTGCTGATTTATCTTCTCTCATTCGAGAAAAGAAAATTTCTCCTTTGGACCTTACGCATTCTTTCTTAAAACAGATTGAAAAAATAGATAGCAAATTGAATATATACGTGACTGTTACAGAAAAAGAGGCGTTAAAAAAAGCTGAAAAAGCGGAGGATGAAATAAATTCAGGAAATCTCCGAGGTCCTTTGCACGGTATCCCTTTTGCGGCAAAAGATATAATTAATACGGAGAAAATCCTTACCACGAATGGTTCGAATTTTTTTAAAGATCATTACCCTGATAAGGATGCGCATGTAATAAGTTCTCTTTACGATGCTGGCGCTGTTTTGTTGGGAAAAGTGAATACTCATGAGTTTTCCGGTGGATCGACTACTATCAATCCATTTTATGGTACTACTAAAAATCCATGGAATACTGAGAGAATAGTCGGGGGTTCGAGTGGAGGTTCCGCGGCTGCGGTAGCTTCGTATCTGACTACTTTTTCTTTGGGTACCGATACAGGTGGTTCGATAAGGACACCCGCTGGTTTTTGCGGTGTTGTTGGTCTTAAACCTACCCATGGAAGAGTAAGTTTATCTGGAGTTTGTCCAAACGTTTTGAGCTTTGATCATGTCGGACCAATGGCAAGAAGCACAGAAGATATAGCTATGATTCTTGAAAGTATCGCTGGGTATGATTCTCAGGATTCTAAATCTAGAGATATTCCTGTTCCGAACTATTCTTCCACTATTGATCAGGGAGTCAAGGGTAAACGGATTGTTGTCTGTCCAGATTTTTATAATCGTTCTGATGTCGATTCTTCTATAAGGGAGAATTTTGAAAGTGCATGTTTGGTTTTTGAAAGTCTGGGAGGAATTGTAGAGGAAATTGCTTTCCCACATTTTGAAAAAGTAATGAATATTTTCCCGAAGATAGCCGGTGCGGAGTTTTCAGAATTTCATAGGCCTTTTATAGAAAAGGATCCAAGAGGTTATGGTGAAGATATTTTAAAACGTCTTGATTGGTCGTTAAAAATTTCAACGGATGAGTATGTTACCGGTATGCGTGAACGTGAAATTTTGCAAAGAGAAATGGAAACATTTTTCGCAACCTTCGATGTTCTAATTTCTCCAGCACTTCCATGTGTTGCTCCAACAATAGAAGGTCTGAAAGCTAACATAGACGGTGAGGAGATCGTATACGATTATTTACATCGACCGTTTTTAACTCCTCATAATGTAACAGGATTTCCTGCATTAGTTACTCCTATGGGATTTGATCAAAATGGGATGCCTACCTCCATGCAGATTGTTTCCGGTCCATGGAAAGAGGAAAATTTATTCCAGATTGTGCATGCTTTTGAAAAAGAGAGTTCCTCGTATAGAAATAATATTCCTGAAATTATACTTAAAGAGAATGGTTAGTTTTATTTTTCATGGCATAATTTTTTACGGAGAATCTTTTAATAATGGCAGATAAAATTTTTTATCAGGTAATAGAGAAAACCTTATCTGGGATAAGGTTGTCTTCAGAGGATTGTCTTGTTTTGTTTGAAGGTGATGATTTAGTTTCACTCGGTGCTGCTGCTGATCAAATTAGAAATTCTTTTCACCCAGAAGGTATTGCTACTTATTGCATTGATCGAAATATAAATTATACGAATGTGTGTGACGTTTATTGTACGTTCTGTGCATTTTATCGGCCTCCAGGTGGGCATCCTGAATCGTATGTAAGAACAAAAGAAGAAATTAAAGAAAAGATAGATGAGTTATATTCTTTAGGAGGTAAACAAATCCTATTGCAGGGGGGACACCATCCTGACCTGCGGATAGAATGGTATGAAGACTTATTTTCCTGGATGAAGACGGAGTATCCTGATCTACATTTACATGCGTTGAGCCCTCCAGAGATTCATCATATTTCTAAGCTAGAAGATATGCCCTATGAAGTAGTTATAAATAGATTACACCAAGCTGGTCTCGATTCTATCCCAGGTGGTGGAGGAGAAATTTTGGTAGATCGAGTTCGAAATAAAATCGCAAGATTGAAAGTCAATTCAGAAAATTGGCTTGAAATTATGAGGGTAGCACACGGTCTTGGTTTACGTTCTACTGCCACAATGATGTTTGGTCATGTGGAAACTCTAGAGGAAAGAGTTGAACATTTAAATTCTTTGAGAGAATTACAGGACGAAACCAAAGGATTCACTGCATTTATTTGTTGGACGTTCCAAAACGACGGATCCGCACCCTTAAAGGTTCCTACTGTAGGTAGTAGCGAATATTTAAAAACATTGTCTATTAGCAGACTTTTTTTGGATAATATCCCAAATTTTCAATCTTCTTGGGTTACTCAAGGAATGAAGATTGGAGAACTTTCCCTTCACTATGGTGCAAATGACATGGGGTCTACCATGATTGAGGAAAATGTCGTGAGTTCTGCAGGCACGACTTATTGCCTGAATGAAGAAGATTTAAATGTCATGGCAGAAAACGCAGGTCTAGTGCCAAAGAGACGAAATTTTTTCTATAAATTAGCCTAATTTCCCGTTCATGAAAGAATCGAGTTTGTATAATACAAAAGATACATTGCAATTATGGACAGCCGACTTAGTTTGCCCGGTAATAGATTTACCAATAAGAAATGGGGCAGTACTTACTTCAAAGGGTAAAATTTTAGCAGTGGGAGAAGAGAAATTTGTACGCCCTCATAGTAACTTAGTGACTGAAAGACACTTCGAAAATTCTATTCTAATCCCAGGGTTAGTAAATTCGCACACCCATCTTGAATTAAGCGGCATCCAAACGTTACCTTCAAAAATGTCAGATTGGATTCCAGATTTAGTTTCGCAAATTAGAGAATGGCCAAGTCATCTATTTCTCTCTTCCTCAAGAATTGGAACAGCAAATAGTATTTCTTCCGGCGTAACTTGTGTTGGCGATATTAGTGTCTCGGGTGAGAGTAAGACTGCTATTGTCGATGCAGGAATGAGAGGGGTAGTTTTTCATGAATTTTTAGGAATCAATGCCAAGGAAGCAGAGTCGATTTTTGATAAAAAAATGGACAAAATTTCTAAATCTAAGAATTATGAAGGAGAATCAAACGAATTTGTTCGACATGGTCTTAGCCCCCATTCTCCCTATTCTACTTCTATTGATCTTTACGAGAGAACGGTATCTTATGGAAGTTCAAATAACTGGAAAGTAGCAACGCATCTTCTTGAAAGTCCGGAGGAATTGCAATTTTTAGAAACTGGAGAAGGTCCTTTTCAGGAAATGTTCAAAACATTGCAAAGTGATATAGATTTTTTTGAACCATTCGGTTGTAGTCCTATAGAGTTTTTTAATCAAAAAGGAATTCTTCGAAAAATTGATCTTGCTGTACATTGCAATCAGACCGATGAAAATGATTGGAGGTTATTGCGGACAAACGGAGTGCATGTTTGTGTTTGTCCGCGATCTGCATCTTTTTTTAATCATCAAATGGCAGATATTTTACGAATGAGGGATCAAGGAGTAATGTTGTGTCTTGGGACGGATAGTCTCGCTAGTTCTCCTTCGCTGTCTGTTTTGGAAGAAGCGATAGCCTTACGAGAAGAGGATAGTTCTATCGAAGCAAACGAACTTCTTGCGTATTGTACAATTTCAGGGTCAAAGGCTTTAGGATTTGAAAACGAAGGAGTTGGATCAATTATGCCGGGAGGAGTTGCTGATTTTGCAGTTGTACAAGTACCTAAAGATTATAAATATATAGATTTAGAACATCTTTTTGACAAACGTTCGGTTGTTAGATGTACTGTTATAAACGGAATGATACGATTCGAAAAATAAGTATTCATGAGTTTGAATAAAGAAGAATTTTACATTCAATTAATTGATGAGACTAGATAGTCCAGAGAGGAGAGTTTGTTCTAATGCCAAAAAAAGAAATGTTGTTTGATAAAACCAATTGGAAAACTCGAAAACCAAGATATGATGTTGCCGAGGCAAAAATCGGAAGAGTGCTCACCGTGAGAATGGCACCAGGAGATGATTTGTTTGGAACTACCATGAAGATATGTAAGGAAAAAAAATTAAAATCAGGGGTAATACTTAGCGCTGCTGCTAGCCTTCAAAAAGCTACATTGAGAAATGTATGGAAGTTTCCAGAGCCATTTCCGATTAATGAAGATTGTAGAATTTTTACTCCTATCAATGGACCTCTTGAACTTTTACAAATGAGTGGAAACATTTCGCAGACTGAAAATGGAGAACCTTATTTACATGCACATGTCACTATTTCGATGGGAAGACCAGAGGCAACCTGCTTTGGAGGTCATCTTGTTGAAGGATGTGAAATTTTTAGTACTTGCGAGATGGTGATAGCAGAGATAGATGGCATTGATTTCATGAGGCTGATGGATAGGCATACACGTGTAGGCGAAGTTTACGGGATTGAACTTGAAGGAAAAAGTTCTGCTCAAGTAAGGAAATCTATTTCTGATAGAAAGAAACGCCCTAAACCCTCTGGCGTCAGGTAGTTTCTTTTTCGTCAGCCGATTTTTGAGATGCCTTGAACCGTTGGTTCATGCTTTGTGCTATTCCACCTATTACGGCAGAGACTACGTTGAAAGTAGAATCTAAGGTTTCTTCTGATATTTCTTTTTTTCTAGCATCTGCTAGACGGTGGTTTACTCAGGGTTGGCAATTTCTTGAAATCGCTACAGAGAGGCCTATCAGGATCTTTTCTCTTTCTGTCAACAGATCGGAACTGTGTGCATCGCGATAAAATTTTCTAAAATCTGATTTATCTGGCATAGTAAGTCCTTTTTAAATACTTTTTAGGTTAATAAATAAATTGAAATGCTGGTATTTATCCTAAACGAGTTTTAACATGCTCATCAAATAATTTTACTAAAAAATAACAAGGAGTAAAATTTGGAACTTGGCCTTAAGGGTAAAATTGCAATTATAACTGGGGGTAGTGCTGGCCTTGGTTTTGCCTCTGCGTGCGAATTAGCAAAGGAAGGTTGTAACGTCATAATTTGTGCAAGAAATCTCGAAAGACTTTTAGAAGCAAAAAAGAAAATTGAAAAAATTTCTAATGTTGAAGTTCTGGCAATTCAAAGTGATGTTTCTTCTTGTTCGGATATTGAGAAAATAGTAGAAGAAGTCATATCACATTTTAAAACAGTTCACATACTTCTGAGTAATGCGGGTTTAAGTTTGACAAAAAATTTTCTTGATCTCGAAATAAATGAATGGAAAGAACTTATGAACCTTAATCTCTACGCGGGTGTTCAACTATGCAAAGCAGTTATTCCATATATGCAGAGACAAAAATGGGGTCGAATTATTTTTACGGGTTCAACCAGTATCAAACAACCACGAGAGAAGAGAGCAGTTGCTAATGTTACTAAATCTACTCTTTTAAGCTTTATGAAATCTATTTCAAATGAGTTTGTTCTTGATGGAATTCTTGTGAATATGATAAGTCCTGGGCGATTTGATACACATTGGCAGGACAGAATTAATGCAATGTCGTTGGAAACGGGGAGATCTACAGATGAGATTTACGCTGATATTACTAAGGATATTAAGATAGGTCGTCTGGGGAAACCTGAAGAGTTTGCAGCTGCTGTAGCATTTCTTGCTAGCGAGAGAGCAAGTTTTATTACAGGAACAAACATCCAAGTTGATGGAGGAGAACTAAGAGGAATCTAGTTATTTCTAACTAGAATTTGAAGCAAACGATATTCCAAGCCAAACAGCGAATAACCCTATAGCAATCGATAGAAACACATAACAAACTGCGAGAAGCAATTTTTCTTCTTGTACCATTTGAAGAATTTCGAGACTAAAAGAAGAAAAAGTAGTCAATCCTCCCAGGAAACCGGTCATAATGAAACGTTTATACTCTTCAGATGCAATATTTCTGGATAGAAGATATTGCATAGTATAACCAATTAAAAAAGAGCCTATGATATTCACGATTATCGTTCCGATTGGAATGGAAGAAAAAGATAATCGTTTACAAACTACATCTACAGAGTAACGTATTACACTCCCTAAAGCGCCTCCAAAAGCAACTAATATGATAATATTCATTATGGCTTCGTTTTTATAGGGTTATTCTCTAATTTTAATTCTGTTACTGAAATATTCTATTATGAATGATACGAATCATAAAGCAGATAAAAAAGAATGGTCTGATTTTATCAGTAAAACTGTTTCTTCGTTGAAAGAAAATCAACTCCTTCGTTCGCTTAGAACGGTCAATGGATGCCAGTCTCCGATTATGAAATTTAACGGAAAAAAAATAATTATGATGTCATCTAATAATTATCTAGGACTGGCAGATCATCCAGAAGTGATTCGTGCAGCATCTCTTGCAGCTACAAAATATGGAAGTAGTTCATCAGCTAGTCCGTTGTTGTCAGGATTTATGGAAATCCATGAATCTTTGTGCAAATTGATTTCATCTTGGAAAGAGAAAGAAAAAACGATTCTTTTTGGTTCAGGGTTTCTTGCGAATATAGGGATTATTACTTCTCTTGTGGGAAAGGGAGATGTCATTTTTAGTGATGAACTAAATCATGCAAGCATTATAGAGGGATGTAGATTAAGTGCAGCGCAAGTAAAAATTTTTCCACACAATAATCTTTCTATTCTCTCAAAACTTTTAAAACAAACGAGTAAAAAAAAGAAACGTTTAATAGTGGTGGATGGCGTTTTTAGTATGGATGGTGATCTAGCTCCGTTAGATGAAATAACTAGTCTTGCACAAAAATACAATGCTCTTTTAATAGTCGATGAAGCACATGCAACTGGAATTTTAGGAACGAAAGGAAGGGGAGCGGCTTCACTTTTTAAAGTTGAAGACGAAGTAGATATCAGTATGGGAACTCTTGGAAAATCACTTGCGTCTTACGGAGCTTTTGTTTCTTCAGAAAGTGATGTGATAGATTACTTAACGAACAAAGCAAGAACATTTATTTATTCAACTAGTATCCCACCTTCTGCAGTTGCGAGTGCGCTTAAGTCCGTACGTCTAGTTCAAGGGAAAGAGGGAGGGAAGAGACGAAAAAAACTTTTAAACCTTTGTCATTATCTTTCAAGTGGTCTAGAGAAAATTGGATTTTCTGTTAATGAAGAACAAAGTTGTAGAGATGTCCCGATTTTCCCTCTGATAATCGGGGATACAGAAAAAACCTCACAACTGTCTAATTTTTTAATGAAAGCCGGAATTTTTTCTTTAGCTATTAGGCCCCCTACAGTTCCAGAAGGAACAAGCAGAATTAGGATTAGCTTAATGGCGACTCATAAAAAAGAGCATATTGATAGTCTTTTGGATGCATTGGAGATAGGTTCTAAGAAATTAAAAATTTCTTTGTGTAAAAACTAATTATCGTTTATTTTTACAATTACGTTCCCAATCATTTCTCCACTTTCTACAGCTTCATTTGATTCGTGAATTTTTTCGAGCGTAAAAATTCTAGCAACGTTGTGAATCAAGCTATTGGTTTTGAGTGCGTTTGTAATTTCATCAGCTGCTTTTTGAAGAGCCTCAAAAGGAGAACAGTGAATCATTACTAGACGAATATTCGCATTGCCTAACATTAGTTCATAGTGTGGGAAACTAGGGTTTCTGTCCCCCATCGATGAGTAAGAAGAAATAGTTCCGTTTTCTTTTAGGATTTTATAATTTATTTCCCAATGTATTCCCAAATTCACGTCAACTATCCGGTCGACTCCTTCTCCATCGGTAATACGCATAATTTCTGAAATAACAGCTGTTTCTCTATAATTAATAATGTGATCAGCCATAAAGACCTTTTCTGCTTTTTCAGGAGAACTCACAGTAGTTATCACATTAGCTTTTCCTAGTTTTGCAAGTTGTACTGCATAGTTTCCAACACTACCAGCACCGCCGGTTACTAGTATATTTTGTCCTTCTATATCTCCATCCGAATAAAGACAACGATGAGCAGTCATAGCAGGAACTCCAAGACAAGCTCCTTCTATAAATGAAGTATTGTCTGGCAAAGGAGAAATTAGAGTTGCAGGAATTGTGATAAATTCTGCAGCAGTACCGAATGCTCTTCTGTACCTTGCATTAAAAACCCAAACTCTATCTCCGATAGAAAAATTGGAGACCTCAATGCCTACTTTATCAATCAATCCAGCACCGTCGTTGTTTGGAATTATAATTGGAAAGTCAGGAAAATGGTGAGAATAGTTCCAATCTTTATCCCCGTGTCCAGATCTTCTTTTGCAGTCCGTGTGATTCACTCCTGATGTAAAAAGACGAATTCTGACTTCATCTGGTTTCGGTTCGGGAGTCTCTAATTCTCCTATGTTGTATACTTCGTCAGCCTTTCCTTTTTTTTCATACCACGCTGCGAGCATTAAGAATCCTAAACAAATTAGTCGTTTTTATCCGTGAGTGATAGAAACTCCTAGATATACAACAATTACTGCAAGTAGCAAGTTGAATGATAACCAAGATTTCTTCTTGTTTTTTAAGGCATCAAACCCTTTGGGAATTGTTAAGGCTACCCCTATAAAAATGATTATGAGTGCGAGAATCATTTTTACAACAAGAGGAGTTGGAATTGCCATACCTCCTCTTATTAGTCTCGTGATATGATGTATCCCCGTTAGAATTAATAACAAGAATGAAGTGTGCAAAATAGGGACAAAACGTTTCCTGAGTGTCAGCTGAAATCGCTGTTTTTCTTCATCTGAAAGACTTTCTGAAAACGGTAATGCTACGAATCTGAGAAAAGCTACTCCACCTACTGAAAGGATTGCACATATTACATGCAAAGTTGTCACAATTATGTTCCCAGTACTATATCCCATGGTTGGAAACTCCTTCATTGATTAAATTTTAAATTCTAAAGAGCTGACAATAATGAATTATTGTAGCTAATTCTCATTATATTACGATTTACAACTATAATAAACTTTTATTCTTTTTCTCTAATTTCTTTGACGCGATCTTCAACTAACTGCATGAGTTCTTCTGCATTATCAACAGGGTTGTAATCTTCTCCCATGACTCCGCTACCTGCAGGACTTTTTGCCGCAAAAAACACACACTTATCATCGAGAGATTGTCCTCCGCCATGAACAGAGTTTCGAGGAATATGAATTAAATCACCAGGTTCGGCATATACTACTTCGCCGTCTAGGATCATTACTCTGCGGCCTTCTAAAATTAAATTAAACTGTTCATCATTCGGATGAAAATGTGGAGGTGCACCTTTATCTTTTTGATAAACAACTATCCCAACTTTCATTAGATCCCCTTTAACTCTTTGCATTTCTGCTTCAGGAGTAGACTCTTCTCGATTTTTTTCCATTTCAAAAATTTTATGTATTGGCATTTTCATATTCTCCAGTTTAATTGTCTTTTTTATATGGTCAGATAATTTTTTTTTGGCATTTCTATTTTATTATTTTTCTTTTGAAATGAAACTTGTTTGATTAGGAATAATTAATTTTGGCTCAGAGAATTCTTCAATCAGTTCCTGATTAAGGCCAGTCGCAATTTCCTTGAGTATCGGACCCTTTTCAGTAATTTCTATCAGTGCCATATCAGTAAAAATTTTCGTTACTACTTTTTTTGCAGTTAGTGGATAAGAACATTTTTTAAGAAATTTGAGCATTCCATCTTTAGTGATATGTTTCATTACAGCATATACTTCCTTAACTCCCTTAGCTAAATCCATGGCTCCTCCGATACCACCTCTTGCTTCTCCTGGAATAGTCCAATTTGCAAGATCTCCATTTTCAGATACTTGAAGAGCACCCAAAATTGCAATGTCAATATGTCCTCCTCTTATCATGGAAAACGCTTCCGCATGGTCAAAGATTGATGCCCCTTTTATTGGTATCACGGGTTCTCTAGACGCATTAATATAATTTAAATCCTCTTCTCCTTCTTTAGGTTTAGGTCCAGTACCTAAGATTCCGTTTTCTGCCATAAATAAAATTCCTTTTAATGGGTCGACGTAATTTGCGACAAGAGTAGGAATTCCAATGCCAAGATTAACAGTAGATCCATCAGGAATTTCTTTTGCAATACGTTTGGCTATATCTTTTGGAGTCAACAAAAGATCGTTATTTTTCGGATCGAAGCTCAATATTTTCTCCTACTACGATTTTATTTACATAGATGCTAGGCGTTTGTACGGATTCAGGTTCGATTTCTCCTGTTTTTAATAATAACTCCGTTTCTGCGATAGTTATTTTTGCAGCTTTTGCCATTACAGGATTAAAATTACCAGCAGTTCCTTTATAGGTTAGATTCCCAAGATTATCTGCCTGATGACATTTAATTAGAGCAAAGTCAGTTTGTAGAGCAAATTCTAGAACGGTTTTTTCCCCACTGAAAATTCTTGTTTCTTTCCCTTTTTCAAAATCTGTATCAACTGCGGTTTTAGTATAAAAGGCAGGAATTCCCGCACCACCAGCCCTTAGTCTTTCTGCTAGCGTTCCTTGAGGAACTTGCTCAAGTTCTATTTCTTTGGATAAAAAAAGATCACGAAAAATATAAGAATTTTTGTGGAAAGCATAAGAGCATATTAGTTTTTTTACTTTTTTTTGCTTTATTAACGCTGACAACCCTTGTTCTCCCTGACCGGCATGATTTGAAACTATTGTCAGATCTTGCACATCATGTTTCAATAATGCATCTAATAAATTTTCAGGGATTCCTATCCCTCCAAATCCTCCTATAGAGACTGTAGATCCATCTTTAATTTCAGATACTGCTTCTAAAGAGGATGATACGATCTTGTTTTTTAAAATGTTTTTCTTCTTTTGCAAAAGGCATCCTTAGAAGGCATTAAATAATTTTTTTATTTATCTATTTATAATCCGAAACTATGATAAATTGAAGGGTAAAATAACTTAATCTTTTAATTCATACTTTTAGGATTTTAAAATGGCAAGGCATTCTATAGGGCTAATTCCTGCAGACGGTATAGGTCCAGAAGTTATTGGGCAAACCGTTCGAGTTTTACGAGCACTTACTAAAATCGAAAAAAGATTAAAATTAGATTTTAAAAAATTTCCTTGGGGCAGTGACTTCTATCATAAGTATGGAAGAATGTGCCCAGAAAGTTTTTTGAATGATTTAGAACCTTTAGACGCAATTCTTCTTGGTGCAGTTGGGAGACCTGACATTCCGGACCATATCACTTTGAATCAATTACTTTTGCCTATAAGAAGAGGTTTTGATTTGTACGTCAATAAAAGGCCAATAATTCTATATGAAGGGCTAGATTCACCTCTTAAAAATTATGGTTTCGGAGATATTGACATTCTTTTTTTCCGTGAAAATACGGAGGGAGAATATAGTCCTATAGGAGGTCGTCATTATGAAGGGCATTCCAACGAGATTGCGGCTCAAATCACTCTTTTTTCTCGAGTTGGCTGCAAAAGGATTATTGAAGAGTCTTTTGAAGCTTCCTTAAAACGTAAAAAGCATGTAACCAATGTTACAAAATCGAATGCACAAGGGCACACTTTAGTTCTGTGGGACGAAATATTTGAGGAGGTATCTAGGCAAAAAAAATATCAAAAAG
The DNA here is from genome assembly GCA_036231405.1 of Nitrospinota bacterium. Taxonomy (GTDB): domain Bacteria; phylum UBA8248; class UBA8248; order UBA8248; family UBA8248; genus UBA3496. The sequence continues at coordinate 94,786 of JAZAHK010000006.1, read as the reverse complement.
TTAAAACAGATAAGCTTCTTGTTGATGCAGCCGCATTAGATTTTGTGAGAAAACCTGAAATTTTCGATGTGATTGTTTCGACGAATTTGTTTGGTGATATTTTAACAGATCTTGGTGCTGGTATTGTGGGAGGGCTAGGTATAGCCGCCAGTGCAAATTATAATCCTGATGGAAGGTTTCCAGGAATTTTTGAACCTGTCCATGGTTCGGCACCAGATATTATGGGGAAAGGAATTTCTAATCCCGTTGCGGCGCTTTTTTCTGCATCTATGATGTTAGGATATCTTGGAGAAGAAAAAGCTTCCATTCGCTTAGATGGTTCTATCCGTGAACATTTAGCTTCAGGAAATACTACTCCAGATTTAGGAGGTACAGGTTCTACTAAATCGGTTGCCACTGAAATTATAAAAAAATTATAAAGTGTTAGAAAGGAATTGAATTATGTCTCTTGTTACTAGGCGAGGAGATGACGGAGAAACCGATCTATGGTTTGCGGATAGGGTTTCAAAATACCATCCCCAAGTGGAGGCTTATGGCGCTATGTATGAATCACAAGGGGCTCTAGGTTTAGCGCGGTCAAATGCGCCAGAATGGCTTAAACCTGAGATTTTAAAAATACAAAAAGATATTTTTTTAGTTAGTGCGGAACTAGCAACTCTTCGAGGGAAAAAATCTTTGCTCAAAGAAAAAGCAGAACAAAAATTGGTAGACTGGATTGATTCACAGATTGAGAGATATGAAAAAATTATAAAATTAGATGATTGGTATTTTTCGGGTGAATCTGCAAGTGGTTCTGCTCTTGATCTTGCTCTTTCTATTGTAAGAAGGGGAGAGCGTTGGGTAGTAAAAATTCGCGATGAGGGGTATATAGAAAATCCTCATTTATTGACTTATTTGAACCGTCTTTCGGATCTATTGTTCCTTATGGCAAGGGCTTGTGATCAGGAAACTGAAATTCCTTCATGAAGAATTTTCGTCTGAGGTAATGTAATAATCATATATAGCTTCTAATCCTACTTTTGTAGTTGCTGCAATCGGTACAGCTAGCAAGATCCCTATAAAACCGAGTAATTCTCCCCCGATCAAAATCGAAGTTAAGATCACGATTGGATGTAGTCCTATTCTTTCTCCGAGGATTTTTGGAACCAAGAACATTCCTGTTAAACTGGATAAAAACCCAAAAATTAATAGTACCCCAAAAAAGTGCGTCCAGTCTTGATGTTGAAGTATAGTTAGAAGAACTACTATTGGAAAAGCGATGATCCATTCAACATAAGGGAACATACTTGCAAGTCCCGTAAGAATCCCCAGTAAAAGCCAAAGAGGTACATCCATAAAATAAAAACCTAACATATATAGGATAGAAAGGATGATCCCTACAATTAGTTGACCTTTTATAAAGGCTGAGAGTAATTCATCTAAACGAAAAAAACGTTTTTCAACTTCTTCTCGATAATCAGGATGGATGTATTGTAAGCAAACGAGAGAGATACCTTTCATGTCTCTTCCGATGTAAAAAACAATTACTGGAATTAGACCTATATAGACAATTCCCATTGCTAAGGAAAGGATACCTTTAGTTGTAGTAAGCAAGAAATTACTTGAAGCTTGAAGGGTTTTCATAGGAATTGTAACGAACAGATTTAAATTGTCAGAAAGAATTTTTTGTAGTTCGGCCTGAGAGCTAATTTTTAGTTTTATAAGTAATTTCAAGATCCACAATTCCAAGATTTTCATATATTGGGGAATATTATTTGAAAATGATTCTATTTGTGTTCTTACTTGTGGTATCAGACCAATAAAAAGAAGTACCAATAAAACTACGAATACAAATAAAACTATTAAGATTCCAAATCCACGTGGAATCTTCCTTTGATATAGGAATTCAACAACCGGTTGGGTCGCATAAGCAAAAATAAAAGAAATGATGACCGGAGTTAGGGCCGAAAGGGCAGTAAAGACGATCCATAAACTGCAACCGAAAATTATTACTAGCCACATTCTTTTCCATGTCATTAAGGGAGAATTTTTCTCCATATACTCTTTTCCTTTTAGAGAAATTGTATCAAATTTCGTTTAGATTTTCACAACATTGTTTTTTATTAAACGCAAACCAACTAATAGAAGATAATGTATTCCAGAAACAATGGTTAGAATTCCTGTAGCTAAAAACAATATTTGCAACGACTCAAAACTTTGTACTTCTGATAAAAAGGATATCAGAAGTACAATAATGATAGTAGACATTTGAAGTACTGTGGTAGTTTTTCCCAAAAAAGACGGTTTAATCTTATTTGAATTTATAATTATTCTAAGAATAATATATCCAAATACGAGTATGAAATCTCTTCCGATTACTAAGATCGAAAGCCAGACTGGTATATACTTGAGATAGGAGAGTAATAAAAAGGAGGTTACCATTAAAATTTTATCAGCAATTGGATCTAGCAAACTTCCAAGAGAAGTAATTTCGTTTCTTTTTCTGGCTAAAAATCCATCCATCCCATCCGCGATACTTGCCGAAGAAAAGCAAATCAAAGCATAGCCCTCGAGTCCATATAAGATGCAGTATGCGAATGCAGGGACTATAAACAATCTTAAAAGAGTTATCTTATTTGCCAATGTAAGATTATTATTCATGAATAAAACTCAAAGTTTTCATATAGAAATTTAAAAAATATACATTTTGAAACATAGTCATTCGAAAAAAAAAAGTAAACTTTTATAATACCTGTACTTTTTATCCTAATTCTTATGAATATTTTAGTCAAAATAGCTAAATTTTATCAAAAAGATGGTGTATTTCTTTCGAGGTGTATCTTAAGTTTCTAAGTTGGTAAGTTTTCTGAGTCTGGAAATTTCTTCTGGTTTCATAGATCTCATTTTTCCCGGTAATAGACCTTTTATAGTTACCCCTGCATATGAGTAACGATTTAATTGTATTATTGGATGTCCTACTGCTTCACACATTCTTTTTACTTGATGATTTTTTCCTTCTCTAAGTTTGATTCGGAGCCATGAATTCTTTTTTGTTTTTTTTGGAAGAATTTCTATTTGGCTTTTTAAAAAAAATTGAGTTTTACTTTTTGTTAGTTGCGTCCCAGATTTATTTTTTTCAAGGGAAACCCATGTTCCTGTTGCCATTTTTTCGAGATCTTTTTTTTTGGGGATACCTTCTATTTTTACCATATAAACTCTTTGAATCTCATATTTAGGGTGCATTAGCCGGTTCGCAAGTTCTCCGTCGTTTGTTAAAATTAGAGTACCTTTCGCATCAAAATCTAGTCTGCCGACAGGAAATACCCTAGCTTTATTTTTGGGAAGAAAATCAGTTATTTTTAAGCGACTTTCATTTTCATCTTCACTCATAGTTGTCAAAACGGAACGAGGTTTGTTCATCACTAAATATAATAAACCTTCACGTCTTGTTATTAATTTTCTATTTACTTTAATAGAATCAATTAAAGGGTCGGCTTTTGAACCTAAGGTCTTGATTGTTCTACCGTTTACGGTTACGGATCCATTTACAATAAGTTCTTCTGCTCTACGTCTTGAGGCAATCCCAGCTTGTGCAATTATTTTTTGGATTCTCATGAGTGACATATAATTGTCCTGATTAAAAAAAAATTAAAGCTAACTTAAATGTTATGATGTTACTTTTCAAACAAAAAATTATAATCTTTTTAATTTTTTCAACACTCTTGTTGAAAATACTTGTTAAGTTCATAGTTTGCTTGAAAATAGAATTTTTTGACGTGGGGATATTTTGTCTATTAATTCGAAAATTTTAAGTGTTACCCCTATCCACTTAAGTATTCCTCTTGCCAAACCGGTTTTTGTTTCAACTTTTCATATGAAGTCAGTGGAAACTTGTCTTGTTAAAGTTAGGACGACGAATGGTCTCGAAGGGTTGGGTTGGTGTTTTTCTTTTGGTCCAGAGAGGGCACGTGCATTGGTCGCTATGGTTAGGGATCTCGCAGGAATTCTTACAGGGAAAGACCCCACGAAACTAGAAGAAAATTGGGAGTGCATGAGAAAATCCGTGAGTTTTGTTGGTCGTGACGGTATTAGTGCGATGGCGATTTCTTCTTTAGATACGGCTTGTTGGGATATTAGTGCTAAAATTCATGAAGTTCCTCTTTGGAAGTTTTTAGGTGGGAGAAGAAATCGTATCCGTTGTTATGCAAGTGAAGGTTTGTGGCTGAATTATTCTATCGAACAATTGCAAGAAGAAGCTTTGTTTTTCAAAAACAAGGGTTTTGGTGGAATGAAATTGCGTGTTGGAAAGAAGGATTTAAAGGAAGATATCGATAGAATTTCAGCTGTTCGTGAAACTATAGGAAAAAAAATGAACCTGATGGTTGATGTGAATCAAGGTTGGAATCAACAAAAAGCCTTTGAAGCAATTGAAAGTTTCAAACCTTTTGATTTGACATGGATTGAGGAACCAGTTGATCACGAAGACTACTCTCTATGTAGTGAAGTTAAGAGAAAAAGTACAATCCCAATTTGTAGTGGGGAGACAAACTATAATGTTGGAGGGATGCTTCGTCTTCTTTCTGATGATTGTGTGGATTTTTTGATGCCAGATTTACAACGATGTTCTGGAATCACTGGATGGAAAAAGGTATCTGCAATCGCTAAAGAATTTTCTGTTCCTATTACTTCTCATTTGTTTCATGAGGTTTCTTCTCATCTTATGAGTTTAGAAGAGGAGAATTGCTGGTGCGAATATATGCCTTGGTGGGATTGTGTCTTCGAAAAAAGCTGTGAAGTTTCAAAAGGGGAAATTATCCTCTCTCAAGAACTTGGACTGGGTCTGAAAATAAGTGATGAAGCGCTCGAAAAATTCGCACCGCCTCTAGGAGGCGGTACGAACGGATGAATTAAAAAAGTACTCTTCTAGGACTCTTTTTAGGTCTGTCTCCTGGAAAAGAAATTCCACTAGCGTTAACGCCCATATCTATCATCATTTTTGCTAACATAATCGCACAACTGTAGCCTTCAAGTACGGGAACTTCCCAACCTAGTTCAAACAGTCTTTTTTGGATAAAAGGTTGAAGCCAAAAGACACCAGAACAACCAAAAGTCAAAACTTCGGCTCCATCTTCTCTTAAAGCTGACTCAGCTTCTTCGACTGCCCTTTCGACCGCTTCTGAATGTTCACCATTCAGTGCTTTGATTTTTTCTTGAGTAAGATCAGGTTCTCCGTCGTAACCAGGTCTTGGATGGTAGTATCCGATATTTCTTATAGAAGCACATCTTCTATCGAATCGGTGTTGGACAACAAGATTGTAGTAATACATGTTGTGCGATTCTGCAAAGTCAAGAATACTAAATTTATTACCCAGCATAGATGCAACGTGCATCTGTGAAAAGGCACATGATGTGACAACTACGTCATTTTTTCTGCAAATTTCTCTTGATTCAAAAAAACCTGGTTCTCCACCTCCTAGAAGAATTATGCCGTTATATTTTCCACTTTCGGCAGCTTCACGAACTGCAGGAAGACGTGCAGTTGCGGCATATGCAAATTCTTCTCTGTTTTCCACTGCCCAATCTCCGTACTGTGGAACACCACCCATGTGTAATTCCCACTCAACATCTTCTAGTAAAGGAGCAACATCTTTATAATTTTGTAATGCCTCTTCTTTTGGAAGATGTTCTCTCGATGCGTAATATTTACTTTTCCCTGGGATCTCGAATGCTTGAACTAATAAAAAGCGATATTTTACGTTGTCTCCAGACATATCATTCCTCTCAAAGAAAAAAAAGATTGTGTATAACTTTATAAATTTAATTAGAAATTTTGTTTAAACGATTATATTCAGATCGAGAGGAGAAATTCTAGTGAACAAAGGTCCTTTTTTTATTATGTTAACTCTCTCTATTCATGTAATTTAATTGCATGAAAAACAAAATCATTAATGGGGGTTGGAATTCCATATTCTTTACCTAATTTAGAAACAACCCCACAAAGAGAGTCTATCTCTGTTTTCTTTCCTGCCTCTAAGTCATGACAGAGACTCCCTTTGCTTGAGGGGTCTTGTTCCTGAATAAAATCAAACCTGTCCTGATCGGTTCCTATAGGAAGATTTACTCCTTTTGCTTTTGATATGTCATACACTTCCTGCATCATAGAACGAGTCATATTTCTCGTTCCTTCGTATCCCATAATCTCTCCAATCGGAGAGCGAGTTAAAGCTGTCATGCCGCCAACAGCACATATGAAAATAAACTTGGTCCATAATTCCCTCTTAATATTTCCTGAAAGATGTGCGTTGATTTTTGCACTTTTCATAACATCGAGTATTTTTTGGGATCTATTGGTAATTTTTCCGTTCAATTCCCCAAAAACTAATCGTCTAGGGCCTCCGATTTGGGAAATTACTCCTGGGCTAGTTACCGAGGTAAAAATGTATGCGGCACCGCCTAAAACCTTCTCTTTTCCGTAAAAATCGGAAATTTGTTTTTCGTTATCCACACCATTTTGCAAATTAATTATTATAGTGTCCTCCCCAACCATGGGAGCAATCGCAGGAATCAAAGATTTGTTAGATATTGTTTTCACGCAAAAAAGGATAACGTCGCAAGGGCCTACTTTTTTTGGATCATCTGTAAAAGAAGCGTCTTGAACTATGAAATCGCCTGGTTCAATGCATCTGACCTGCAAACCATTTTTTTTTATAGAATTTAAGTGTTTTCCACGTGCTATAAAATGGGTCTCGTTTCCTGAAGCGGATAGGAGACCTCCAAAATATCCACCTACACCTCCACAAGCCATGATACCGAATTTCATTTTTTATCCCATTATTGATTAAAAGTTGAAAATAAATCTTAGAAAGGATTTTATTAAAGAATAAGATTATTTCAACTTAAACAAATAATCAGAAGTACTCCATTTATCAAGATATTTCCATTGTTTTTCTTCGGCTTTTCTTTTAAAAGATTCAAAATCTTCTTTCCAAACTTCAACTAACAAAAAATTAATTATTTTTGAATTATGATCATATCCATCTAAGACTTCCAAACAGTCTCCTTCAACGTCAATTATCGCCATATCCACATGATCAATAGAATGTTTTTTAAGTAAAGATTGTAAATTTGTATTTTTAGCAAAAAAAGTTTTTGTTTTTGTATGGTTAATTAATTCTTTGTTCCAATGGTTGTAAACTGAACTTGAATTTAAATTGTGCTCAACTTTTCTTGAATTACGTTGTGCTTCTCTCATTAACGTTGTTGGGGAAGAGTTTGAAAAACTAGTAAGGAAGTAATTTTCTACGATACTTTTTCTGAATTTTTTACAATATTTGAATTGTTCTTGACCTGGTTCTATTAATAAACCAGTCCAGCCATATTTTTTTTCTAAAAGAAGGGTGTTTGATTCTAAAATACCATCTGCTGCTCCAGCTTCGATGAAAAAACCATTTCTTTTATAGGAAAAAAAATCTAGAATCTTTTTTTCTAAATTTCTTCGAGACGTAGAAATCCCAAAATTAGAACCGTGTCTACAGAGGAATCTCCGTAAAGGCAAAGCTTTTTGTAAAATTCTATTTTTAAAAGTAATTTGTCTTTTAGGTTTAACCATCTCGAATCTTATTTTTGGTGGAGTTTGAAATAGAAAAACAAAGGTTTAACTATCTCCACTAATGTTTTTATTAGCATTGCCATTCATGGCTTGTATGGTTTCAAGATTTTGTTCTATTCCATTTTCGGAAAGATATTCGTCAGGATTTGGGATGTCGGAGATACTTTTAAATCCAAAATGTTTAAGAAATAAGGGAGTAGTGCCGTAAACAATGGGTCTTCCTAGCACATCTTTTCTTCCCATAATTTTTATTATATTTTTTTCAAGTAAAGTATTGATTACGCCACTACAGTCAACCCTTCTAATTTCTTCAACCTCTACACGCGTAATAGGCTGTTTGTATGAAATAATAGCAAGTGTCTCGAGGGCAGCTTGGGATAGTTTATTCTTTTTTTCTTTTCTGAAAAGTTTCCTGACCCATGGATGAAACTCCGATCTAGTCCTAATTTGAAACCCTTCTGCTATCTCTACAATTTGAAATGTTTTATCTTTATATTCATCCACTAGGCCTAAAAGAATTTTTCTTATTTTTTTTGAATCAATATTTTCTACCCCTCTAAAAAGCACAGAAATATCGCGTGCACGAAGTGGTTCTTTTGAAGCAAAAAGAAGGGTTTCTACTATTTTTTTTGCTTCCTCTTCTTCTATTATCAGAGGAAGTTCTTCTATATTTTCAATTTTCTCAAGTTCTTCTCTAGCGACAAGATCAAAAGTTGCAGTTGTGGGTAATTCTTCCATAGCCTCCATTTGATGGTTGGCGAGGGCTTTGGCACTCTCTTCAGGAGATGAAGCATTATCAGAAGTTAATTCAAATTTAGAATGTTCGTCCTTATTCATTAAGCACCGCCTTTTTAATTCTGATTTCTGAAAAACTGTGATTTTGAAAAACAACAATTAGACTTCTTTTAACAAGTTCGAGAAGAGCAAGAAACGTAGCAACGATTGTTAATGTTCTTTTATTCTCTAAAATTTTGTCGAATGCTATACCTTCAGAGCCTAAATTTTTTATAAAATCTAAAATATAATTTTGTCTGTCGGCTACTTCTAACTCTTCTATTTCAATTAAATGAACATTCTCCCCATCTTCTAACTCAAGCATATTCTTCATAGCATTCATTAATTCAAATGTTGTCAGGATAATTTTTCCGTCTTCTTCAGGGTTAATTTTTTTGACGATAGATTCTATTTCCTGGTCACCGCCTCTCTCAAAATGTAGAGATTGTTCTTCTTCAGCGACCTTAAAGTAACCACTTAAATTTTTGAATTTCTGATATTCTATTAATTGTTTTTGTAGTTCTTGGCGGAGCATTTCAGGATCTTCCTCGGGAAGTTCTTCGCCGTCTGACTGAGGTAGTAAAGTCCTGCTTTTAATATAAATAAGCCAAGAAGCCATAACAAGGTATTCTGATGCAAGATTGATGTTTGAATTTTTCATCAAGTTTACGTATTCCAGATATTGGTCAGTAATAAATACGATAGGAATATCGTTTATATTTAGTTCATGTTCTCGCACCAAACTTAGAAGTAGTTCCAATGGACCTTCAAACACTTGCAGTTTAACTCTAAATTTATTTTCATCTTTTGTAGTAAGAAATTCTGGTTGGTTTCTGCTGTCGGGGCTGAGTTCTAGTGATGGAAGTTGTTCCTGGTTTAAATTGTCAATCCAATCTTCAGAATGGGTGTTTTGAGAGCGCACGTCCTTCTTATCCTTTAGGACAGGCTTTTTTATTTCTGGGGATGAAACGGAATTATGATGAACAGTTTCTTTCAAATTTACTTCCCCAAGATTAAGGGGGAAGGCGGATTAAGAAATAATCTAGTCTGTATAACAACATCCAGCGTAGGCAATTCAATTATAATTGTCAATAAGATTCTATTTGTTAGAATTTAAATTAAATGGAAATCGTGTTTAAATAGTAATATATAGTTTACTTAAATTTTATAGAAGTTTTAAGGTTTTGTTGTGGAATCTAAACTTATAACATTATCTAAGGCTGCCTCTTTAATAAAAGATGGTCAAACCTTGGCCTTGGGAGGGAACTCATTTTCCAGGATTCCTTCGTCTTTTGTCCGTGAAATTGCTCGTCAAGGAAAAAGAAGACTCTCATTGGTGAAAACAGCAGGTGGCTACGATATTGATCTGCTATGTTTTGCAAAGGCTGTTTCAGAAGTCACAGTAGGATATGTTGGATTCGAGAATGTCTTTGGATTATGTCCATCTTTTCGAAGGTCTGCAGAATCTGGATTAATAAAAATTAACGAACACGCTTGTGCCACTGTGATTGCAGGATTACGTGCATCTTCTTATGGTATTCCCAGTCAACCTATTGCAGGTCTGCAGGGTAGCGATGTTCCCAAACTCACGGGTTTTGATAAAATGTCTGACCCTTATACTGGTGAGGAAATTTATATGATCCCCTCTATTACTCCAGATTGGGCAATAATCCATGTTCCTTACTCTGATAGGTTTGGCAATGCGAGAATAGATGGTGGGGTGTTTGAAGATATCTTAATGACGAGAGCTTCCACTCAAGTAATCTTAACAGCGGAAAAAATTAAGGAAACGTCTTTTTTTCAAGAAAATCCTCTAAAGACGAAAATCCCATCTTTTTTGGTAAAAGCTGTTGTGCATGTAGGAAAGGGTGCATTTCCGACGTCTTGCTTTCCTTTCTATGATTTTGATGAAACTGTTGTCAAAGAATATTTCTCGCAATCAAAATCCAATAAAGAAATTGAAAAGCATCTTTTATCTTTAGAAAATCTAGATTACGCCTAAAAAATGAATATGGGTTTGAAATGACAAATGTTCAAAATTCTAAAGTTTCGTTAAACATCAGGCTTGTAGCTGATAGGATGGTTGTTTTTCTTGCAAGGGAAATCAAAGACTATCAGACAGTTTTTCATGGTGTTGCTTCGATTTTACCTATGATCGCGATCGCTTTAGCAAGGATAACAAATGCTCCCAATCTTACATATCTTAATATCCCTGGTGGTGTTAATCCCACTCCTTCTAAAATGCCATCTACCACTGTTGGGATACAATTGATGGAAGGAAACAAGTCATTTTTTTCTCTTTCTGAAATTTTTGATCTTTCAGCTAGAGGGAAATTGGACTTGGCTTTTTTAAGCGGTGCTCAAATAGATTCTTGTGGCAACATAAACCTATCATTGATAGGGGAGTCTGATAAACCTAAAGTGAAACTTCCAGGTGGCGCAGGAAGCGCAATGATACTTCCTACTGCAAATCGAGTCGTGCTTTGGAGAACGGTTCATACAAAAAAAACATTTCCAAAGACTTGTTCTTTTATAACGGCATCCGGAAACGTAGGAAATATAATCACCCCGCTTTGTATTTTCAAAAAAACAAATGGAACACTTTCCTTGCTCAGCAAACATTTTGGAGTGGACGCAGATAGTCTAACTGAATCTACCGGTTTTGATATCGGAAATATTAATGACTTTCCTGAAACGGTTGAACCTAGTAGGGAAGAACTCGATGCCCTTCATAAAGTTGATCCTTTGGGAATTCGCTATAAAGAATTTGTTTAATAAAAATGAAAAATCATATTTTTGACGTTGTCGGACTTGGCCTTAATTCTGTTGATTTGCTGTGTGAAGTAGATACATTTCCTATTTTTAATTCAAAATCTGAAGCTAGAAATATTACGTATCAAGGTGGTGGTCAAACTGCAACAGCAATGGTCGCACTTTCCAGATTGGGATTAAATGTTTCTTACATTGGTTCGGTTGGTGATGATGAGTTTGGTACGGTTTCAATAGAAAGTCTTCGTAGTGAGGGAGTAAATATTGAAAATGTGACGATCCAAACTGGTTTATCTAGTCAGTTCGCAATTGTGTTAGTTCAAAAAGAGGGAGAAGAAGAATCACGTGGTGGAAGAACAATTGTTTGGAAAAGAGATACCTATATAGCACCAGAAAACGTTAATCCTCAGCTTATTTCTTCTTCTCGTTTTTTACATATTGATGGGCATAATTTAGATGCAGAGATTTTCGCATGTGAAATTGCCAGAAGTGAGGGAACCCTAATTTCCCTTGATGTAGAACGTGTATCGCCTGGTATAGAAAAATTGATAGAAAAAACGGATTTTTTAATATCTTCAGAACATTTCCCAAAACAGTTCACTCGAGAAAATGATCCATTTGAATCTCTTAAAAGAATTTTTTCAATGGGACCAAAATTGGTTGGAATGACCCTCGGATCAAAGGGAGTTCTCGCTTATGATGGATGTATTTTTTATGAGATAGAATCTTTTCCGGTTGATGTTGTTGATACAACTGGCGCTGGTGATGCATTCCATGCGGGGTTCTTGTATGGTCAGGTTAGAAATTTTTCTACTGAAGAGTCTCTTCGATATGGGAACGCAGTTGCCGCGATTAATTGCACAAAACTTGGAGGGCGTTCTGCTCTCCCATCTTTGGATAAAGTTTTACAGTTCTTGAGCGCGAATTAAAAAGGATAAAGTTTAAGATGAGTTCCAGATTATTATTATGTTTTTTTTTAGTTTTTAGCTTTTTTATTTATGGTTGTGATTTTTGCCCATTTTTTTCTTTGCCAAAAGAATCGATTTCTGGAGTTGTTCGTATAACTCCTCAACTTAAAAAAAGAGTCCAAAATGTAAGAACACTCTTTCTATATTTACAGTCGGAGCGAGGGGGACCTCCTTTAGCTGTACAGAAATTAATTAATGTTAAGTTTCCTTACCATTTTATTCTAACAAAGAACGATTCCATGATGCCGGGAGTGTCTTTTAGTGGTCGTGTTTTAGTTAGGGCAAGATTGGATGCTGACGGAATTGTCGGGCCTCTTACGAAAGGTGATTTTGAGGGCGTTTCTCGTAAAATTGTCCAAATCGGATCAAAGAATGTCAATGTTATTATTGCAAGAGAAGGAAAAAGCAAGAAAAATTCAAAAATAAATACTTCTTTACTCAAAAAATCAAAAAGGAATTCTTTTGTTAGAAAAATATCTGGGGTGATTACAATTGATGATTCTTTAGTTTCTTTCAAAAATAAAAAATCTGTCTTATATGTTATTGCCAAAAATCAAAATAGACCGGCTCCTGTCGCAGTTGTAAGGATATTGTCACCTTCATTTCCATTTAAGTTTGAATTATCTGAAAGAAATGTCATGATGAGAGGCGTGAAATTTGATGGAAGGTATCGAATCATAGCACGTCTTGATTTTGATGGTATTGCTGGTCCAGTTACAAAAGGAGACATGGAAGGTATCTCTAAAGAGGAAATTTCCGTAGGTTCATCTAACGTACGTATTAAAATAAATAAAAAATACTAGATTGGTCATTTAAAGTAATTTTTATCTATAGCTTGAAAATGGCCGGTTTTTTGTTTAAATACTTTTAAATAGAAAATTTAGAATTTTATGTGTTTAGTTATAAAATCTTTCCAATAAGGAGAAATCAGTGATAATTGACCCTCATGCCCATATAGCTCCACCTAGTTTTATCGAGGATGTAAGAAAAGGTAGTTTTGGTGATTCTGTAGTTATTGAACCAGGAGAAGACTGGGAATTTTTAACAACTAAGAATACGGTTTTGGGACAGGAAAGAATTCATAAAAATCCTCTTCCAAAAACTACTTATGACGTTGATCTTAGGCTTTCTGATATGAAGAATATGGGAGTTGATATGCAGGTTTTATCAGTAGTTCCTCCCATGACATTTTACGCTTTAGATGCTGGATTGAATAAAGAAATCTCCTCATCCTTAAATGATGCTTTAACTGAATTGACGAAGACATATCCTGAACAATTTCATTGCATGGCTCAAATTCCTTTGCAAGATCCAGATGCTGCTGCTTCTGAATTAGATCGTGCCGTAAAAAATGGACATAAAGGTTGCCAGATAGCATCAAACGTTGCAGGAACAAATCTTGACGATCCTGGTCTTGATGCTGTATGGGCAAAGGCTTGTGAACTAGACGTCCCTGTTTTTATTCATCCTTCAGATGTTATGGGTGTAAATGATCGTCTTAAAGATTACTATCTTCGCAATTTTATTGGCAATCCTTTAGATACAACAATTTCGATGGCTTGCTTAATTTTTGGTGGTGTTTTTGACAGGTTTCCAAATATTAAATTTTTAGTTTCCCACACTGGTGGTTTTACTCCTTGGATTCGTGGTCGTTGGGAACATGGATATGGTGAAAGACGTGAGCCGAAAGTAAATGGCGCAAAAAATCCTGAGCAGTATATTGATAAATTTTATTACGATACAATAATCCATAATGCGGATTCATTTGAGTTTGCTGTAAAGACTTTGGGTGCTGAACGTATTCTGTACGGGACCGATTATCCTTTCGATATGGGTTATTTAGGAGCCGCAAAGGATATTCCTGGACTTTCACGTCTGTCGGAAACGGATCAGGAAAAAGTCTTAAATGGGAATGTAAAAGAACTTTATAAAATATAATTTCTTTTTAGACTTTGGAGTTTAAGATGGTTATTGATCCGCACACGCATATTGTTCCTTCAGGTTTTTTAGAAGATGTTAGAAACAAAGCTTTTGGAGATACTGTAACTATTCAAAATGCGGTTGGGAAGGAATGGATAGTTACGAAGAGTAATGTCCTTGGGAAAAGTAGGGAATTGAGAAATATTCTTACTCCCATGTATTATGAAGTTGATTTGCGTTTAAAAGATATGAAGCGTATGGGAGTTAGTCGACAGATTCTATCTGTTTCTCCATCACTTACTTTTTATTCTCTAGACAAGTCGATTACTCATGATCTTGCTCAATCTATGAACGATGCACTAATCGAAATTTCAAACAATAACCCTTCTGATTTTTCCTGTATGGCAACAGTTCCTCTCCAAGATCCTGAATTAGCAGCAGTAGAATTAGAACGTGCAACAAAAAACGGGCATCTTGGTGTTCAGATTGCATCGAATGTTGCAGGGAAAAATTTGGATGATCCTAATCTAGATGTTTTTTGGCAAAAAGCACAAGATCTAGGTATTACTATATTTATCCATCCAATTGATACAATGGGTGCGGCAGATAGACTCAAAGATTTTTATTTACGCAATTTCATTGGAAATCCTCTTGATACAACTATAGCTGCTGCATGTTTGATTTTTGGAGGGGTTTTGGATCGTTTCCCAAATCTTAATTTCTTACTTTCTCATCTAGGTGGTTTTCTCCCCTGGATTCGTGGACGTTGGGAACATGGTTATGGAGAAAGAAGGGAACCAAAAGTACATGGTTCTAAGAACCCGGAAGAATATATAAATAGATTTTTTTACGATACCATAATTCATAATGCTGACTCATTTGAATTTGCCGTAAAAACTTTGGGTTCCGAAAGAGTTGTGTATGGTACCGATTATCCAGCAGACATGGCGAATCATGAAAATTGTCGTGAAATTCCTGGAATAAATAGGCTGGAAGAGAAACAACAGAATCAGATTTTAATTGAGAATGTGCGTAAGTTATATCAAGTGACTTGAAAACTTATTTGTCTTTTTGTACTCTCTGATTACTGTATTCATTTTTCTCGTTTGAAGTTTAGAATTTATGGAGAGGTCGTGCCAAAATTTCAGGTTGGTGAGGACGTTCGCATTAAGGACATGTATTTTGAAGGACACCATAGAACAACAGATTACGTTAAAGGTAAATCTGGAAAAATTATTCGTTATTTCGGGAGCTATGAAAATCCTGAAATTCTCGCTTACGGGGGAGATGGGAAGCCTTTTCAAGATTTATATTGGGTGCAGTTCACATTCAATGACTTATGGGATGAGGATGTAGCTAAGGAAGAGGATAAACTAAAAATCCAAGAAATGAGAAAACAAAAAGCGCTTAACTCAAAGGAATTAAAAGACAAGTTGAATATAGAAATTTATGAACATTGGCTTGAACCTTTATAGTCTTTATTTTTGAAGGAGTTCAAATAATGTCAGATGAATTGATTGAAAATCATCATGGTAGTAGTCATCATCATAACCATCCTCACGATAACGAAAGCCCATATAGCCACGACCCATCTTCTCATAATGCTCGCATGAAGTCAGATTCTGAATACATGAAGGATACAGTTGTTCCGGTCGAACATGATTTAGATTATTTTCAAGTTCGAGTTATTGGAATAATGAATGTTTTAAAAGAAAAAGGTATTTTGACTACCGATGAAATGCGTCGTGCAGTTGAAGATATTTATTCGGAAACTCCTACGACTGGGGCGAGGGTAGTTGCGCGGGCTTGGAGTGATCCCGAATTTAAAGGACGTTTACTTGAAGATGCACACTCTGCGTGTGGAGAACTAGGAATTGATACTAGTAGTCTAAATAAACTCATAGCGCTCGAGAATACAGATAGTACCCACTACATGGTTGTTTGTACTTTATGTTCTTGCTATCCAAGAGTTTTGCTTGGACAGCCTCCTACTTGGTACAAAAGCTTTCCATATCGTTCAAAGGCTGTTACTGATCCCCGAGGAGCACTTCTGGATTTTGGATACACCCCACCAGAAGGGGTTGAATTAGTGGTAATTGATAGTAATGCTGATTGTAGATATCTTGTGATACCTCGTCGACCTGCTGGTACTGAACAGTTGAGTGAAGAATCTTTGACTAGACTTGTTACCCGTGATTCTATGGTAGGTGTCGCAGATGCATTGACTCCAGAGGAATATGAAAAGGTCGCTGTTGATTAAGTAAATTATTGATTGCTCTCTCGTAACGATAGAAAAATTGAAGAAATACCTGATATCAGCAATGTTATTGCAGCGATAGAAAATCCCAAAAAATAATTAGAATGTGAATCATAAAGAAATCCGGTGAACCATGCTCCAAATCCTCCAAAAATAGAAAATAGACACATTGCTATGCCATTTGTTTTCCCGAACTCTTTTCCAGAAAAATGATCCGCCATAATAGCTGATGCAGTTGAACGCATAAGTCCAAGTGCGATTCCTATTAGCGTAGTCAGTATGTAGATGAACCATACTGGGAATGAACTTTCATATTTCCCAATTAGAAACATAGAAACTGATCCCAATAAACTTCCTGTTAAAAAGGTAGGAGTTCTTCCGTAATAGTCTGATATTGAACTAATTAGGTAACCAACGATTAGAAATGCACCCCATATTGCAAAAATTCCTGCAGAGGAAGATTCTGTTATTCCTTGGTCAGTCATATGTGCAGGAAAGTGGACTAGAAGTACGGTAAAAACGTATGCAATAGGTAAGAATAAAGTTAAAAATAAAAAAAAGTGAAATGAAAAAAAACGCTCATGATTATCGGAGATTTTTTTGTAAATCTTTTTTTCATTTTCCAAAGACGGATTTTCACTTTTCAAGAAAGGTTCATCAGCAATCGTATTTTTTTGTTCTGGTTTGTCACGATGGAAGATAGCAGCACAAGGAAGAGTAATAAACAGAATTAGGACTCCAAAAAAGATATAACTCATTCTCCAGCCAAGAGAAATAATAAGTATTGGAGTGAAGAAATTTAAGATAAATGCAGTTCCCTGTGCGGAACTAGATATGCCTAAAGCAAGTCCCCTTTTACTAATAAACCAGTTGGAAAGAGTAGGAACTTGTGCTACCCAAGTGCTGGAAGCAAATCCAATATTCATAAGAAAGTAAGTTAGGTAAAAGAACGCAAGACTATCTATTTGACTACCCAACAAAACAGAAAGTCCGAAAATAGCGATTCCTATCGACATTGTTAGACGAATACTTAAGCGGTCAGAAATCCATCCTGAAAAAAGTGAGAAGACTGATTGTGCAAACATTCCAATAGAAAATGCACCTGCAGTTTCAGCTCGTGACCATGAAAATTCGTTTGAAATTTGTTTAAAGAAAAAACCAAAACTTGAACGTGTTCCTATAAGAGAGAGCATTACAAGATATACTACCGATAGTACGATCCATCCGTACCAAATTTTGCTTTGTTGATTTTCTGCGTTTAGGTTCAATTATGTTTCCCTAAAGGACCTCTTCAGTTTTCCCAAAAGGTGTAACCAGAAAAAGTTTGTTCTACTCTGTTTAATGCGGCTTTTGATAAACGTACTCCTTCAATTTCTACTTCATGAATTTCGGGATGTTGTAATAATCTTTGCCTCACTCCAAGTGCGTAAGTAACACTTTTTAAAGGACATCCAAGGCACGCGCCCTCAAATGCAAGTTGAACAGTTCCAGTATCTGTGATTTTTATAAAGCGGATACCCCCCCCATGTATTTTGAGAAGAGGTTTGATTTGTGTTTCGATAAGATCTTGAATCTCTTTTTCTAATTTTTCTTCTATCATAAGAAGAAACTCTCCAATTTAATTGCTACACAACTCTTTCTTTTTTGCTTCTATATCAATATTAAATAATCTTGCCTGATTCTCGGCCAAAATCTTTCTCTTGTCTGATTCTGTGATTTCTGGATAGCCATAATCCTCTTGTAATTGTTCATCAATTTCCATATTCCATATCCATTCTAATATAGGTTTCGGATTTCCAAGGAGCGGTGCTTCTGATCCCCATAAAATTCGATCAGAGCCAACATCTCTGAGTAATCTTCCGACCCACTCTTTAAAAGTTCTTGGTGCAACCATAGGAGTATGTCCTATTCCGGAAAGAACTAAAAAGACATTCGGATACCTAGAAGCAATCCAAACTGTTTCCTCAAAATACGGGACAGCTAAATGATGTATTCCGAAAAAAACATCTGGAAAATCCATAGCGGCTCTCTCGATATCCAGTGGGGAGAGATCTCTTAAACTAGCTCTGGTAATTGGATTACCCTTATGAAACTGAAAAATTTTCATGCCAAGTTCTCTGCCTTTCTCATACAAGGGATAAGCAATTTCTGGGTCATCACATGCCCAAGATTTACCGTCTATATGTGCGTTGTAAATTTTTATAGATTTTGCTCCCATTTCTTTTACTTGTTTTTCCATTTCTTCAAGTGCACCCTCTAAACTTGGATACATGGGATCTACGGCACCGCAAAATAGTACTCTGTCTGGAAAGGCTTTTGAAAACTCATATTGTGCTTTTACTGGAGCAAAGCCATCTTTATAAAGATCAAACAATGGTACTGCCTGTGCCATTGCCATATCTGTCCCTGAGTCATCAAAAAGCAGTTTCCCAAGATCGCTCGAAGTCCATTTCCTTGCAAAGCCCTTCACAGGATCCCAAGAAGCGTAAATATCGTTCTCTGATTTTTGTCTTCGGCCGAGAACTTTATTCAGGTGATATTGTCTGTCGAAATCGCTCTCTTTGGTTTTTAAATTTTCGTCAGAATAGTCGTACATATGAATAACGTTGTCGAAAATGAATACGTCTTTTTCTATCATTATTTACCTTCAAGCTCCCGTATAATTGATTATATAATGTAGTGAGTTTGAGATTGTATAACGTAGTGTGTTTGATCTCAAATGAGACATGTTAGTTAATTTTTTAAGGAAAGAAGAAACACTTTCTTTAAATCCAAGGTATAATCTCGAAGTTTTCTCTCTAGATATTTTTTTGTATAGGAGGTTTTTTGGACTGGATCGCTTTATCCCTTATCGCAGCAATGGCTCAAGTTTTAAGAAATGTGTCTATGAAATCGATTGGACATAGCCTGGATGAGTATATTAATGTCTTAGGGCGATTTTTTATGACATTGCCATTTGCAGGAATAGTTCTCTATTTAACGGGCATTCCTGAAATTCATCCTGATTTTTATATTGCTTGTAGCATTTTTGCAGTTTCTCAGACTATCGCCACTCTTGCCCTTTCTAAAGCATTACTATATGGGAAAATTGGTGCAGTAACAGCTCTATGGAAGATTTCAATTGTATGGTTGATGTTACTAGAGTATTTTACCTCTGATGAATCCCCTACTTTTTTTGGCGTTATTGGCATACTGATTACTCTTCTCGGAGTTTATTTTCTTAACGTGTCTAGATCTAAAATATCATTTTGGGAACCGTTAAGAATTCTTTTTAGAGATAAAGGGATGAGATATGCTTTGATTTCATCAATAATGTTTGCCCCTTCGGCACTTACTTTCAAATGGGCTGCAATTTCGTCTAGTGGTCCTATGGGGACATTTGGTACTTATGTGGCCGCATTCATTTTTATGTTGCCTATTTCGTTTTATAAATCAACTTCGAATTTTTCAAAAATTCCTTCTGTTTGGAAAGCTTTTTTTGCCTTAGGTTTTTTTGCTGCTCTTAACAGTTTGATTCTTGCAGAGGCATATCAAATGACTTTTGCGTCTTATGTAGAATCGGTCAGGCAGACGGAAGTTTTACTTGCTATATTCATTGGATATATTTTTTTTAAAGAGAAAGAACGTTTTTGGGAAGTTTTTGTTGGCGGCTCGATAATTATTTCAGGACTTGTTGTTTTGATTCTGTTAGGTTAATTGGAGTAAATGTTGACACTTGCCCCACACCCTACCTAATATGCTCTTTAGCTTTAAAGGTTTTGTTTTTTTATGTTTTAATTTTATAGGGGTTTAGATTGTCACAAGGTTTTCTTCCTATCTTCATGATGATTGGACTGGCGACTTGTTTTGCCATTCTGAATATTTGCATAACTTTTTTGTTTGGCAGAAGAACTCCTTCTCTCCAAAAAAGTGTAGCTTACGAATGTGGGATTATCCCTGAAACGAGTGCACGAGGTCGTTTTTCAATTAAGTTCTTTTTGGTTGCAATTCTTTTTATTGTTTTTGATGTTGAAATAATATTTTTATATCAATGGGCTGTTAATTTAAGGAGTCTTGGCGTTTTTGGATTTATGGCGGTCTTACCTTTTATTTTTTTACTTTTTGCAAGTTTAATTTATGAGTGGAAAAGAGGGGCTTTAGATTGGGATTAGAAGAAAATCTTGAAGGTAGTGTGGTTCTTGGGAAGATTTCTGATGCGATAAAATGGGCGAGAAAGAATAGCCTATGGCCTGCACTGTTTGGTCTTGCGTGTTGTGCGATAGAGATGATGTCCACTTCTGCTTCAAAATATGACATTTCTCGTTTTGGTGCAGAGGTTTTTCGTGCTTCTCCTAGACAAGCAGATTTGATGATTGTGGCAGGGAGGGTGTCAAAAAAAATGGCCCCAGTTTTAAGGCAGATTTATGATCAAATGCCAGAGCCAAAATGGGTAATTTCGATGGGAGCCTGTGCTTCTACGGGAGGAGTTTTCAATAATTATGCTCTTGTTCAAGGGGTAGATGAAGTGGTCCCCGTTGATATTTATGTTCCTGGTTGTCCCCCTAGACCTGAGACCCTCATAGATGGGATTTTGAAACTACAAAAGAAAATTGAGATTGAAGGTCTCGCTAAAAATAAAGTCCTCAGTTGATTTCCATTATATAGGATAGGTGAAAGATGCAAAGGGTAAAAGATGCATAGTCAGATTGAAGACGAAGCTTTGAGTGACAATAATATTTTAGACCAGGATGAAGATGTTATTGCTATAAAAAAAAAGTTTAAGGGTTCAAATCTTCTTTTTTTTGGATATTTAGATCAAATTTCTGTTCAGATTCCTCCCTCTGACCTTCTCAATGTTGCTACTTTTTTGTTAGAAGAGAGAAACTTTAAGCAACTTAGTTTTCTGGCGGGTGTGGATTGCTTGGAATTGAATTTAGAATATAGGTTTAAGGTTGTTTATTCACTTCTCGATTTTGAAAGAGCCAAACGTATTCGTTTAGAAGTTGTCTGTGAAAATGACTTAATGCCTAGATTACCAAGCGTTTGTTCCGTTTGGTCTGGTGCGAATTATCATGAATCAGAGGCATTTGATTTGGTCGGTATTCATTTCGAAGGACATCCAAATTTAAAAAGAATTTTTACCCCGGATGGATTTGAAGGTTTCCCTCATCGTAAAGATTTTGATGTGTCGTCTGAAACTGTGGAATTCAGCTTCCGTCCTACTCTTGAAGGGAAGCCTTCGGCCAAAAAATAAAAATTTTAGTTATAAGGTGTAAAATTAATATGTCGACAGGAATAGAAGAAGAAAATTTTGATGAGGAAACTCTAGGTCCAATTGGTACCGAGAGGATGACTTTGAATATGGGTCCGCAACATCCCTCAACTCACGGTGTTTTGAGAGTGTCTTTAGAATTAGAAGGAGAGACTGTTAAATCCTGCAACCCTGTCATTGGATATCTTCATACAGGTATCGAAAAGAACATGGAAGTCAAAACTTTCAATAAAGCATTGCCGATGACTGACAGGATGGATTATCTTGCCCCGTTATCAAATAATTTAGGATATGTCCTTGCAGTTGAGAAACTTCTTGGTATCGAGGCTACCAGGAGATGTTCCTATTTACGCGTTTTGCTAGTCGAACTTACCCGTTTGAATAGTCACCTTGTATGGCTTGGCACACATGCGCTTGACTTAGGGGCAATGACAGTTTTTCTTTACTGTTTTCGAGAAAGGGAAAAACTTCTGAAGATTTTTGAGAAAGTTTCTGGTGTTCGTATGATGACAAGTTATTTTAGGGTGGGTGGTGTTGCTAGAGAGCCTTATCCTGAATTTTATTCTGATTGTGAAGTTTTTTTGAAAGACTTTCCTAATAAAGTAAATGATTATGAAGAACTACTCACAGACAATCCTATTTTTCGAAGGCGCACTGAAGGAGCTTGTCCGATTACGAAAGAAAATGCATTTGCCTTAGGAATTACTGGCCCTATCCTAAGGGCATGTGGGGTTTCTTATGATATAAGAAAAAACGAACCATATTCTTGTTACGAAGAATTTGATTTTGATATTCCAGTTCGAAAAAATGGAGATATATTTGATCGGTATTCTGTTCGTATTTCAGAGATGCGTGAATCACAAAAAATCGCTACTCAGGCGTTAAATGGTATGCCAGAAGGTCCTTTAATGTCTGATGCTCCAAAAGTTGTTCCAGCCCCTAAGGAGCAATTATCTCATGATATGGAGGCATTGATTCATCATTTTAAAATTTTCACAGAGGGCTATGATGTACCCGCTGGGGAGGTATACCAAGTTATTGAGTCTCCTCGTGGTGAGCTTGGATATTTTATTGTTAGTGATGGAGGAACGAAGCCTTATAAAGTAAAGGTAAGAGCTCCTAGTTTTGCAAATCTACATTCTCTATCCGAAATTACTTCTGAATGTTTAATTGGAGATGTAGTTGCTGCAATAGGTAGTATTGATATTGTTTTAGGGGAAATTGATCGTTAAATTTCAGGAGTTATAAACTTTGGTTTTTGCATACTTCCCAAATTCGTCTGATGAAGAAGATTTTGAGTTTTCAGACAAAAATAGAAAAGAGCTTGAGAGGGTTGTTAAAAAATATCCTGTCAAACGGTCTGCTTTGATTCCTGCTTTGATATTAGTCCAGAAACAAGAAGGAAAAATTTCAAGTAAGGCTATGCAGTACCTTGCTTCATATTTTAAAACTTCCGCAATGGAAATATGGAGTGTGGTTAGTTTTTATACAATGCTGAAAACGAACGATTTAGGAAAATTCCATTTTCAAGTTTGTGATAATTTATCCTGTGCCTTACTGGGGGCAGGAAAACTTATTGATTTTCTAGAGAAACGCTTGGATTGTCCTACCGGAAAAACTCGTTCGGATAAAAAATTCTCCATAGAAAGAGTGGAATGTCTTGGTGCTTGTGGGGGTGCTCCCTGTTTAATTATTAATACCGATTATTTTGAAAACATTACTGCAGAAATTTTGGAACCAATCATTACTTCTTTAGAGAAAGGCGAAGCGGTGATTCCAAGAGGAGCCGATGAAGTAGCATTAAATATTATAAAAGATAGTTCTTTTATTTCAGTTGAAAATGATGTGAGTGATAATTCTGAATGATTTTTATATGGATAAAAAAATGAGTTCTACTTTAGAAAAAATAGTAACCTCGCGTTTTGATGATTCTACATATCAGCATATAGACGCCTACGAAAAATCCGCGGGTTACCAAGCAATTAGATCTATTGTAGATAAGGGCGTCACGAGTGAGGAAGTAATTGAAATTGTGAAAACCTCCGGTCTTCGTGGTAGAGGTGGTGCAGGTTTTCCGTGTGGTTTGAAATGGAGTTTTGTGCCCAAAGTGAATGGCCCGAAATATTTAGCTGTGAATGCAGACGAAGGAGAACCAGGGACTTTTAAAGACAGAGAGTTGATGTTGCGTGATCCTCATCAATTGATAGAAGGAATTTTAATCGCTAGTTATGCGGTTGGAATAGAAAAAGCATACATATATATTCGTGGAGAATATTCTGCTCCTATTTTAGTTGTTGAAAAAGCGCTTCAAGAGGCATATGAAAAGGGATATGTTGGGAAAAATATTTTTGGTAGTAGTTTTAATTGTAATATTTACGTTCACTCGGGAGCAGGTGCCTACATTTGCGGTGAGGAAACGGGTCTTTTAGAATCGTTAGAAGGAAAGAGAGGCCATCCGCGTTTGAAGCCTCCTTTTCCGGCAGTTGAAGGTCTATATGGGCGACCAACAGTAATTAATAATGTCGAAACGCTTTGTAATCTTCCTCATATTATTAATAAAGGTGCGGACTGGTTTTCTCAGATAGGAATAAATGAGAAAAATTCTGGAACTCGTATGTATTGTGTTTCTGGACATGTAAATAAACCGGGACTCTATGAATTACCACTCGGATTAACTTGTGAGGAGATTATTGAAGAGCATTCTGGGGGAATCATAGATGGCAAAAAATTAAAAGCAGTTATCCCAGGTGGTGCAAGTGCTCCAGTTTTAACTTCAAAAGAGGTTTACGAAGACAAGATAAAGATGGATTTTGATTCTTTGGCTGCTGCAGGAAGTATGGGTGGAAGTGGTGGTGTTGTTGTAATGGATGAATCCACTTGTATGGTGCAAGTCGCGGCTAGGCTTTCTCGTTTTTTTGAACATGAATCTTGCGGCCAATGTTCAGTTTGTCGTGAAGGAACAGGATGGGTTTCCGAAATTATATCGCGGATAGAAAGAGGAAAAGGGGTTAAAGAAGATATCTCGACTTTAAAATCAATTGACCCAAATATGAGGGGAAACACTATATGTGTTTTATCTGATGCGTGTGCCATGATGTTTGGAGCAATTTTAAATAAATTCCAAGATGAATTTGAGGATCATATTAATAAGAAATGTTGTCCTCTTAATAGTCCGTATTCGGTTTAATTAATATTAGTATTGGAGATTGAGTTTGTCACAAGAATCAGAAATAAATTTTCTTTTTAATGGAAAAGAGTTAAAGGCAAAACATGGTCAGCCTATTATCCAAGCTGCCTTAGATGCGGAAATACATATTCCTCATTTTTGTTATCATAAGAACCTTTCTGTGGTTGGCCAATGCCGTGCATGTTTGGTAGAAATTACAGATGCTGGAAATGGGAAACCAATTCCCAAACTACAACCATCTTGCGCAACGTTTGCTTCTGAAGGAATGGTTGTGAGTTCTGAAACACCCAGGGTTGATGAAGCACAGAAAGGTGTTTTTGAATTTCTCTTAAAAAATCACCCTTTAGATTGTCCTGTATGTGATCAGGGTGGAGAGTGTCCGTTGCAAGACCAAACAATGTCTTATGCTAATGCAATAAGTCGTACCCAAGAACTTCGAAGAATCTTTCCGAAAAAAGAAATTAGTCCGTTTATTAAACCTGAAATGAATCGTTGTGTTCATTGTACACGCTGTATACGATTTACTTCCGAAATTGATGGTGGAGAAGAATTTGGCTGGGCATTTAGAGGAGATAAAACCGAAGTAGGAATCTATGAGGATCTTCCTCTATCCAGCATAGTTTCAGGAAACGTGATTGATATTTGTCCAGTAGGTGCTCTTACGGATAATAAATACCGTTTTACTTCGAGAGTATGGGAGATGGAACATACTGATACTTCCTGTACTCTGTGTAGTATTGGTTGTAAACAGCGCGTCTGGTCACAAGAGGGGATTTTAAAAAGAGTAACAGCTTCTGAAAATTCGGAAGTGAACGATACCTGGATTTGCGATGTTGCAAGATATGGATGGAGTGGAGTTCATGCTGATAATAGAATTTCCAAGCCAATGGTTAAAGTTGACGGTGTTCTGAAAGAAGTTGATTGGGATGAAGCGATTCAACATATTGCAAATAAATATGTTTCTTTGAAACAAATAAGTGGAGGAGTTTCGTTTGCAGGTCTGGGCGGTTCGCATTCAAGTAATGAGGTATCCTATCAGTTCCAAAAGTTCTTTCATACTGTTCTAGAAAGCGATCAAGTAGATTGTAGGATTCATCCGCGTGATTATTCTCAGACAGATGCGCAAATTTCGGTATTTGGTTGCGCTGGAGGTTTCGCAACATTATCGGATTTATCAAATTCGGATCATATCGTTCTTTACGGTTCTGATCCCTTTCAAGAGCATCCAATTTTAGCTCTTCAAATAAGAAAAGCACATTCCAAAGGTGCGTATATTGATAGTATTAATCCAAGAAAAATTGATTTACGCTTAAATAATCGTGTTTCTCATTTTATTCCATTAATTGGTATGGAGATTGTTTTCATAAAGGCAATTCAAAAAATTGTCTCAAGAAAACTCTTTCCAGATGGAATGTCTAATTTTAGCAAGGAAAATAATCCAAAAGGATTTGATGGACTAGAAGATTTCCTTGAAATCTTGTCAGCTGATAGTTTTGAACATTTTTTTGAAGAAACTGATATGGAAATGTCCCTCTTAGAGGATATTGCGACTAGATTGATATCAAATAAGGATAAACTTACCTTTGTGATTGGACCTTTTATCACTGATATTTCTTTAAATATAGAGATATTGAATCTTGCAAAAATTCTCGAGTGTGGTTTCCTTTATGCAAGTGTTCCACCCAATTTGCAAGGGGCTTTCGATATGGTGGTTTCTCCAAGAGGAAAAGATCATTATGAAAAAAACTTTGAAGTTCGTAATAGTGATCAAGTTTTTGAATCTGTTTTGGCTGGTGATATTTCTTCTTTATATTTAATGAATTGTGATCCTATTTCAGAGCATCCGAATGGTAAATTAGTTCGTGAGGCTATGGAATCCTCTTGTTTCGTTGTTGTGCATGCCACGCACATGAATGCCACTATTCCTTTTGCTGATGTAGTTCTTCCGGCATTAACTTCTTATGAAGAAAGTGGTTCTTATACGAACATAGAGAGAAGAACTTTGATGAATAAAAGAGCCATCAAACCTTCCAATGGTCTATCTGGGAAAGAAAACTGGAAGGTATTTGCTGAAATTGCAAAAGCTATGGAAATCCCGATGAGATCAAATTCCTTAGCGCAAATACAAACAGAGATTTCTGAATTTTTTGACGATTATAAATTAGCACTTACAAGTTCAAATTCAAATGGAGTTTGTTTGCCGCAGGAGAAAGAAGGAAAATTTGTAGTTTCAAAAATCTCAACGTTAGAACAGGAGAAAAAGGATAGTTTTAAATTAATTTTAACTCCTCATTTACCACTTTCTGGGATTTATGTTTCTTCGGCATTTCATCTTTGGGATATGCCAGATGCATGTATTCGGATGTCTGGTTTAGACTGTGATAATTTCGGTATTTTGAATGGTTCTGAGATCGAATTTAAAATTGAAGAGAAAACTTTAAAATTGCCAGTTGAAATTGATGATTCAATTCCTGCGGGGTTAATTTTTGCACCTGAAGGATTTTTAAAAATCCATAACGATAGTTTCCTAAACATGGGAGAATATTTTGTGCTCTTAGAAGAAAAAAAGGAAAATTCATAGGGACCTAAAAATATGGCGATAGCCGGTATAATTCTAATCAAAGTGGTTGTAGTTTTTACTGTCTTACTAATTCTTGCCGCGTATATGACTTGGATGGAACGACGGGTCTTTGCTCTTGTGCAGGTTCGCATAGGTCCAAATCGTGTTGGGCCGGCAGGTCTCCTTCAACCTATTGCGGATGGCATCAAACTAATGTTCAAAGAAACTTTGATCCCTGCTGATGCCAACAAGATCGTTTTTATTCTCGCTCCCGCTCTTACACTTATCCCTGCATTATCTTCGATTGCAGTTATCCCGTTTGGAGACCAGGTTGTAATTTTTGGCCATCAAGTTGATTTATTTCTAGCTGATGTAAATATTGGCATACTCTATATTTTTGCTCTAAGTGGTCTTGGTGTGTACGGTATTGTCCTGGGTTCTTGGTCTTCAAATAGTAAATATCCTTTACTTGGAGGACTTCGTTCCGCAGCCCAGTTGATTAGCTATGAATTGTCATTAGGAATGTCACTACTTGGTGTAGTGATGTTATCGGAAACACTAAGTTTAAAAGGGATTGTTGATG
Organism: Nitrospinota bacterium; assembly: GCA_036231405.1. Classification (GTDB taxonomy): domain Bacteria; phylum UBA8248; class UBA8248; order UBA8248; family UBA8248; genus UBA3496. The sequence continues at coordinate 66,929 of JAZAHK010000006.1, read as the reverse complement.
CACAATCGGAAATGCCATTTATTATTTTGCAACCTCTTGGTTTTATTCTATTTGTAATTTGTATGCTTGCAGAGACGAATCGTGCCCCATTTGATTTGGCTGAGGCTGAAAGTGAACTAACAGGAGGGTTTCACACTGAGTATAGTAGTATGCATTTTGCAGTATATTTTCTTGCGGAATACTGCAATATGATTACTCTTTCTGCAGTTGGTGCAACTTTCTTTTTGGGAGGATGGAGAGGTCCGTTTCTTCCACCGGTTATTTGGTTCTTAATAAAGGTAATTGCATTTATGTTTTTCTTTATGTGGTTGAGAGCGACAACACCAAGATTAAGATATGACCAACTGATGAATTTTGGATGGAAGGTATTACTTCCCATTTCGATTTTAAATGCATTAATAACTGCTGGTGCAATTACTTTTTTTAATTTGTAAACATTTAAAGTTAGAGGAATACGAATGTTCATTGCAATTTTTAAGGGTCTTTGGCTGACTTTGAAACATTCCTGGAAAACCAGGGAAACTATTCAATATCCTGAGCAAAAAGAGAGCATGCCAAAAGGGTACAGGGGGTTGCACAAACTCCTTCGTTGGGAAGACGGTCTTGAACGATGTGTTGGATGTAAACTTTGTTCTGCTGCATGTCCAGTTGACTGTATTTATGTTGAATCTGAGGAAAATGATGAGAATTCCCCTGTTTCGAAAGGGGAGAGATATGCATCTGTTTATGAGATAAATGAATTAAGGTGTATTTTTTGCGGCTATTGTGAAGAGGCATGTCCCGTGGGTGCAGTTGTTCTAAGTAACGAATACGAGTTTTGTGCTGATGATAGAAGTAAATTTCTATATAAAAAGGATGACTTTTTGGTAGAGCGTAACGATGATTATCCCGAATTAAAAAATCGTTATTCAGAAGATAAACTTCTTACATATTTTTAGGGCTTACAAGTTATGGCTTCAACTTTAGTTTTTTATTTTTTAGCTATAGTGACTACAGTAGGTGCAGTTTCTGTAGTTGCGCTACCCAACCCAATGTATTGTGTTTTTAGTTTAATAGTAACGTTTTTAGGTTTAGCTGGTCTGTATTTGTCCCTCAATGCTCAGTTCGTTGCGATTGTTCAGATTATTATTTATGCAAGTGCAATAATGATGCTTTTCCTCTTTGTTATTATGCTCATAAATTTAGATAAAGAGGACAAAAAAGTTTTAAGGATCCCTTTTCAGAAGCTTCTAGGTATTGTTTTTGGATTATTCGTATTTCTTGTCTTAATAATCGTTTTGAAGGATGTGAATATTTCTGTGCATATCAAAGGAGTTTTCACCCCACAATACATTAATCAAATTGGGAACACACAGTTAATTGGGAAACTTTTGCTTTCGAAATATCTTTTACCCTTTCAAACAATGGGAGTTCTACTTTTTGTGGGAATTATTGGAGCAGTTGTTTTAGGAAGAAGAAAGAGTCGTTAATTTTTGGAAAAATACATATGGTCCCTTTAGAAAATTATCTTTTCCTGAGTTCAATTCTTTTCGTGCTAGGACTTATTGGCGTAATTGTTAGACGAAGTGTGATTGTCGTGATTCTTTGTATAGAACTTATGATGAACGGTGCAAATTTAGCTTTTGTGAGTTATGGACATTTTTTAAATTCTATGGATGGGCAATTAATTGTTTTTTTTGTTATGGCTGTAGCAGCGGCTGAAGCTGCAATTGGATTGGCGATTGTTGTAATGATATACAGGAATCGAGAATCTACTGACCTTGACGAAGTCAATTTGTTGAAGTTTTAATATGAACAAATTAATCCTTTTAATACTTTTTTTCCCCCTTTTGGGATTGTTTATAAATCTTCTGTTCAGTTCTCAAAAGGAGGGAAAATTGTCTGGCTGGATAGCTTCTCTGGCAATGCTGCTATCATTTCTTGTGTCTCTTTCTATATTTTTTAGTTTTCTGCTGCATAGTCCGCAAGATAGGATTCTTTCCATATTTCTTTTTGACTGGATCCCGTTTGGAAGTTTAAAAATTAACGTTGGGTTCATGATTGATCCCGTTTCTTCGATTATGACTTTGATTGTCACCGGTGTTGGATTTATGATCCATCTCTATTCAATAGCCTACATGCGTGAAGATATAAGTATTGTTCGCTATTTTGTTTACCTAAATCTTTTTTCTTTTTCTATGTTGTTACTAGTTTTAGCTGACAACTTTTTATTAATGTTTGTTGGCTGGGAAGCAGTGGGATTGTGTAGTTATCTCCTTATCGGATTTTGGTATGAAAAACCATCAGCAATAGAGGCCGGCAAGAAAGCTTTCATAGTCAATAGAGTTGGTGATTTCTGCTTTTTGATAGCTTTATTTCAGATTTTGACTATCTTTGGAACGTTTGATTTTTCCGATATATCAAGGAGTGCGTCTGAGTTATTCATGAAAGATAGTTTTAATGTAAATTTATTATGTTTGTTCCTTTTTTTTGGTGCAGCAGGGAAAAGCGCACAGTTTCCACTTCACGTATGGCTTCCGGATGCGATGGAAGGACCTTCCCCGGTAAGTGCTTTGATACATGCTGCTACTATGGTGACTGCGGGAATTTACCTTCTTGTTCGAAATCATGTGCTTTTTAGTCTGGCACCATCGACCCTCATGTTTATAGCACTTGTTGGAAGTTTCACGCTATTATTCGCTGCTTCTATAGCGTTGGTTCAAAATGACATTAAAAAGGTTTTAGCCTACAGCACCCTAAGTCAACTAGGGTATATGTTTTTAGCTTGTGGAATTGGAGCTTACGCGACCGCAATGTTTCATTTAATGACCCATGCTTTTTTTAAGGCACTGCTTTTTCTTGGAGCAGGCAGTGTCATACATGCTATGAATGGGGAACAAGACATTCGAAAGATGGGAGGAATAAGGTCCTATATTCCGAAAACCAGTTTCACATTCATAATCGGTTCTCTGGCAATTTCAGGAATTTTCCCCTTGGCAGGATTTTTCAGCAAGGATGCGATTCTTTTCTCCGCTTTTAAATCACATTCACTTGCGATTCTTTTTTGGTTTGCAGGTTTATTTGGTGTTTTGATGACTTCTTACTATACCTTCCGATTGGTGTTAAAGGTTTTTTATGGAGATAAAAATTTTAAGGAGAATGAAACTCATGTGCATGAATCGCCACCGATTATGATATTTCCCTTGTTTGTTCTTGCTTTTTTCTCGATTGTAGGGGGATGGGTAAGCATTCCAATGATTTCAGGTGGGGATGTTTTTGGAAAATTTCTTTCTTCAGTTTTGAATCCAACAGTTTCTGTAGACTCGCATCATAATTTGACATTAGAACTCGTGTTGATGTTTTTATCTCTTGGTATAGCTCTATTAGGTATCTTTCTGGCTTATCAAACCTGTTGTAAAAAACGGCAATTTTTTTCTGATTCTTCGGTAGTGGGTATGCGTTTATTTTCTCTTCTCGAGAATAAGTATTACATAGATGAAATTTATAGTTTGATTCTAGTACGTCCTCTAAGATTTATAGCGAATCTGTTTTTTAAGCTTTTCGAGCAAAATATTATTGATGCGTCAGTAAATGGTACTGGACGGTTAGTCAAGTCTTTAGGAGCTAACTTACGTTCTTTACAGGATGGATACGTTAAAACGTATGCAGTCTCAATTCTATTTGGCGCAGTATGTATTATTTTTTTATTGGTTTTTAATTTTTCAAGTAGATTTTAAAAAGGATTTTCTTTTGTTTCCTATCGTTAGCTGGATGGTTTTTTCTCCTTTAATTGGTGCTTTTTTGATTTTGTTTTTTGGAGATAAGAACGAAAAACAATGCAAAAGAATTGTTTTGATTGCGATTATTTCTAGTCTCATCTCGTTTCTTTTTTCATTAGTTATTTTTATGAATTTCCAGTCGTCCCCAAAAATGCAATTTGTAGAGAATTTGAAATGGATAGAGTCTCTAGGTGTTTCTTATAGAGTTGGCTTGGATGGTATTAGTTTTCCGTTAATCCTTCTCACTACTTTTTTGACGCCAATAGTTTTATTGTTTTCCTGGGATGATATCAAGAAACGTATCCGTTTGTACTACTTCTCCATGCTCCTTTTGGAAACTGCTATGTTGGGTGTTTTTGTTTCTTTGGATTTCTTTCTTTTTTATGTATTTTGGGAAGCTATGTTGATTCCAATGTACTTCATTATTGGGATCTGGGGCGGTAAAAAAAGAATCTATTCTGCAATGAAATTTTTCTTATATACGATGACCGGAAGTGTTTTGATGCTTATTGCAATTTTATGGCTATATTTTGCAACAGGTTTTGGGACTTTTAATATTCTAGTTTTCTTGAATTCTCCTGTTGATCCTTTACTTCAGACATGGCTTTTCGCTGCATTTGCGATAGCCTTTGCAATTAAAGTTCCTATGTTCCCGTTTCATACGTGGTTGCCCGACGCGCATGTAGAGGCTCCTACCGCCGGGAGTGTAATCCTTGCTGGGGTCCTTTTAAAAATGGGGACCTATGGTTTCATTAGATTGGCTATTCCACTTTTTCCGGAAGCTGCTGTAGAGTTTTCTCCTCTTCTTATATTCCTTTCCTTGGTTGGCATTATTTATGGTGCATTAATGGCCATGGTCCAGAAGGATGCTAAAAAATTGGTGGCTTATTCTTCTATTAGCCATTTGGGTTTTGTCATGTTTGGTCTTTTCTCTTTCAATCTTTTAGCTCTCGGTGGAAGCGTTTTGCAAATGGTGAATCACGGTATTTGTAGTGGGCTGCTTTTTTTGACAGTCGGGATGCTTTATCGAAGAAGACATACACGTTTTATGGATGACTTTGGTGGGATCGCAAAAGTAATGCCAGCTTTCTCTGTCTTTTTTGTGATTGCTGTTTTCAGTAGTATCGGCCTTCCAGGTTTGAACGGATTTGTAGGAGAATTTGCGATTTTGTCTGGGTCTTTCCAATCTCATTTTTTCCCGACACTGATCGCTACTATAGGTGTTGTACTTTCGGCTGTTTACATGTTGCCCATGGTACAGAAAGTAATTTTTGGGAAAATTAAGTTCGAAGCGAATAGGGTGTTATCTGATTTAAATCTCCGTGAATGGTTTGTTTTAGTGCCGATGATCTTCTTAGTTTTTTTGTTAGGAATTTATCCAAAGCCGATTCTTAAGATTATTGAACCTTCTACAAAGTCTTTACTTCTTAAGATAAAAGGACGCAAGCTGTTAGTTAAGAAGAGAAACATTAAGAAACTACGGCTAGTAATATCCGAAATTGCACCCAGAAGGGGCTATTGATGGAATTTGTTTTCCCAGCAATTTTTTGGAAAAGTTTTCTTCCTGTCCCAATTTTAACTTTTGGTGCTGTTTTAGTTTTACTTTTTGATGTTTTTACATCTGAAAAAAAACGACAAACTACGTTTTGGCTATCTATAATAGTTTTGCTTTTCACATTGGTCTCTTGTTTACTTTCGGAAGGTGAAAGTTCAGAGATTTCTTTTGGTGGAATGTACTTATTTGATGGTTTTACGAGGTCTCTTTTTGTCATAATTCTTTTCTCAAGTTTTATTGTCGTTTTAATGTCTTCAGTAGAAAGAAGATTTGAACAAAATTCTTATGGAGATTTTTTAGGGCTCATTCTGTTTGCAACTTTAGGAATGATGTTGATGGTTTCAACTAGAAATCTCGTTATGATTTTTATTGCCTTGGAGATCTTTTCGCTATCACTTTATGTCTTAGCAGGTATTTTTCGATCAAGTTCTATTGGGAATGAAGCTTCTTTAAAATACTTTCTATTGGGCTCATTTGCGTCTGGTTTTTTACTTTTTGGAATAGCACTCATATATGGATCGACAGGTTCTACAGATCTTTTCGATATAATTAAATTTTATGAACTTTCTACTCAAAAATTAGTTTTCTTTTTGGGTCTTAGCCTTGTCATTGTAGGTTTAGGCTTCAAAATAGGTGCGTTCCCATTTTATATGTGGACCCCAGATGTCTATCAAGGCTCTCCAACAGTAGTTACTGCGTTTATGTCAGTAGGTCCAAAGGCAGCTGCATTTGCGGCGCTGTTTCGTATTTTGATTTCCACGTCAAATTTTTCAGGGAATAAACTGGAAATGATGTTTTGGATAATGGCTGCTTTAACTATGACGGCAGGAAATCTAATTGCTATCTGGCAAAATAATATTAAGAGGATGCTTGCATATTCTAGTATTGCCCACGCAGGATACTTATTAATTGCATTGGTTACAATTAAGCAAGCAGGCCCACTTTCTACAGGAAGTTTTCTTTTCTATCTTCTTGTTTATTCCTTTATGAACATAGGAGCATTTTTGGTTGTAACGCTTGCTATTAAAGAAGATGGAAGTGAACGTATTCTTATAGATGATTTCTCTGGACTTGGCTTAAACCGGTCTGGTTTAGCAATTTCTATGGCAATTTTTATGGTTGGCTTGGCAGGGATTCCTCCTACGGGTGGGTTTGTTGCGAAATTTTACATTTTCAGTGCGGCTATCAAATCAGGTTTTATCTGGTTGTCTGTAATTGCAGTTTTGAATAGTGTGATTTCAGTTTTTTATTATTTTAGAATTATTGTTGTCATGTATATGAAGGACATGAGCGAAGATGAAAAAAAAGAACAGTTTAGATTTGTATGGGGGTCTGGATTATCTTATGCTGTGATTGCGTTAGTTATTTGTGTCGTAGGGACATTGGGTATGGGTATTTTCCCATCTTTCTTTGTTGATTTTGCCCTAAATTCAAGTATATCATTGAATTAGTTGCTTGGGCTTGGTTTACAATGAATAGCGTGGTATAAATTTTTTTTGTGGACCATAATTCCGAATTTTTTAAAACGAACTTTTTTTGGAAGATTTTGTTGTGCCAGAATTTCTAAGTGTATTTTTTAGAGATTATCAATTCATTAACGGTTATTTGCCTATTTTTATATTTGTGGTGTTTGCCTTTGCGTTTGCTGGCGTTACACTATTAGTTGCCCTGTTAATTAGACCTAACAATCCAGATCCTGAGAAATTATCTGCATATGAATGTGGCTCACCTCCATTAATGGAAGCGAACGAAAGGTTCTCTGTACGCTTTTACTTATTAGGAATTTTGTTTTTACTTTTTGATGTAGAAGCTATGTTTCTTTTCCCTTGGGCGGTAAAGTATGATGCCTTAGGATTGTTTGGTTTTGTAGAGATGATGTTGTTCATTTTAGTTTTGCTGGTAGGTTACTTTTATGCTTGGAAAAAAGGAGCTCTTGAATGGGCGTAGTAGAAGGAAAATTTAACGATAATTTCATCACTTCCAAAGTAGATAGTCTCGTTGCTTGGGCAAGGAAGAGTGCATTATGGCCAATGACGTTTGGTCTTGCGTGTTGTGCCATTGAGATGATGGCTTCCGGTGCCGCGAGATACGATTTCGATAGATTTGGAGTGATTTTTCGTGCAACTCCAAGGCAGTCTGATGTCATCATTGTAGCTGGAACAGTAACCCATAAGATGGGTAGTGCGATTAGGAAAGTTTACGATCAAATGCCCGAACCAAGGTGGGTTATAGCTATGGGAAATTGCGCAACTTGTGGTGGTCCTTATCCGAACTATGCCGTCATGCAAGGTGTAGACGAAATTATCCCCGTTGATGTTTACGTTCCTGGATGTCCACCAAGACCTGAATCTTTGATGTGGGGAGTGATGCAACTCCAAAAAAAAATTGAACAAGAGAAGTTTATTCGAAAATAAAATTTAGAGATAAAATTTGAAGGATTAAGATGGCAGACGAGTCAGTTCAAGGCGAAAATTCAGAGGTTGAAGAAGAAACTTCAGGTTCAAACCCAGAGGAAGATTCGAAGGAAGACGTTGGCAGAGATATTGTTGATGTTCTTGAAGGAAAGTTTCCAGGTTCTTCACTTGATACTGAGGCATTCAATAATTTTGAGGATGAGCTTAGCATTACTCTAAAAACAGATTCCTTAGAGGAAGTTGCTCTCTTCCTTAAAGATCATGAAATCTTTCAGTTTACAATGCTAGTTGATCTAACAGCTGTAAATTATCCTGATGAGGATCTACCTCTTCAAGTTCTTTATCAATTGTATAGTATTGAAAAAAATCGTCGTGTACGTTTGAAAGTTAAATTGAAAGAAGGTCAGTCTTTACCAACAGTATCCAACCTTTGGTCTAGTGCTAATTGGATGGAACGGGAAGTTTTTGATCTTTTTGGAATTTCTTTTTCAGGTCATCCTGATTTGAGAAGGATCTTGTTGCCCGATGATTGGGAAAGTCATCCAATGCTCAAAAACTATCCATTGGAAGGCAAAGGGGAAAGGGTTTATGAGAAGCCTCAGCGCAAGGAAATAGGTGAGTAACTTTTAGGGGATTGAGTAATTGCATGAAATAGAAGAATCAAATTCAAAAATTCAAACAAGTACAGTTACTGGAACTGAAGAATTTGTTGTGAATATGGGACCTCAGCATCCTAGTACTCATGGTGTTCTTCGTGTCATTTTGCATTTAGAAGGTGAAACGGTCACAGATCTGGACTGTGATATTGGTTACCTTCACCGTGGGACCGAAAAAATAGGAGAAAATATCACCTATTCGATGTTTATGCCCTACACCGACCGTTTGGATTATATTGCTGCTCCTTCGAATAATTTGGCTTGGGTTACTGCGGTCGAGAAATTTTTTGATTGGGAAATTCCGATTAGAGCGAACTATATTCGTTCCATGATTGCTGAATTTTCGCGTATCGCAAGTCATTTACTTTGGTTAGCGACTCATGCTCTTGATATTGGTGCGATGACAGTTTTCCTCTGGTGTTTTAGAGAAAGGGAGATGGTCCTTGACTTGTTCGAAACTGCGTTCGGGGGTCGTTTGACCGTCAATGCATTTCGCTTAGGTGGTCTAGAACAGGATGTGCCAGAAAAGTTTTTGACACTAGCGCAAGAGTTTATAGATATTTTTCCAAGTCGTATTCAAGATTACGAAACTCTTTTGACAAATAACCGTATTTGGATTCAGCGTACTCGAGGAGTTGGTATTATCTCTGGAGAAGATGCTGTTGATTTTGGACTAACTGGTCCTCTCTTAAGAGCTAGTGGGGTAAATTATGATTTACGTAGAGCAAAACCTTACGCCGCTTACCCTTTCTTAGATTTTGTAGTTCCTACAGGTGAGAACGGAGATATATATGATAGATATATAGTTAGAATAGAAGAACTAAGACAAAGTGTAAAAGTTATTCAACAGTGTTTAGACCAATTACCTGTTGGTCCTGTTAGTTGCAAAACACCAAGAACCATTAAGCCACCAATTGGAGAGATTTATCATAGTATTGAAAATCCCAAGGGAGAATTTGGTTTTTATATAGTTAGTGATGGTTCAGAAGCGCCATATCGAGTTCGAATTAGGCCTCCTTCATTTATTAATCTTGCAGCTTTAAAAAAATTATGTATGGGAGAACTCGTGGCTGATGTTGTAGCGATTATTGGAAGCATAGACATCGTACTTGGAGAATGTGACAGATAATCAGTAAGGGAGTTGTTCCATTGGATATTGTAACAGAAGCCTTAATTGCGTTTATTAAAATAGCAGTAGTCCTTGCGGTTGTTTCTCTCGTGGTTGCTTATTTAACTTATTTAGAGAGAAAAATTATCGCTCACATTCAAATGCGATTGGGACCCATGCGGGTAGGATGGCATGGTCTTTTGCAGCCGATTGCGGATGGACTTAAGCTTTTTTTAAAAGAAGATATTATTCCGGCAAAATCAGATAAAATTGTATTCATCTTAGCCCCTATAATGGTTTTGGTTCCTGCCTTTGTAGTATATTCAGTTTTGCCCTTTAGTGAAAATTTTTATATTACCCAAGTTAATATTGGTTTATTTTTGATTTTAGCTATCAGTTCTCTCGGTGTGTTCGGTATTGTTATGGCGGGTTGGGCTTCCAATAGTAAGTATAGCTTATTAGGAGCTCTAAGAAGTGCGGCACAGATGTTAAGTTATGAAATTTTTCTTGGATTTGCTCTAATTGGTCCTCTGATGCTCGCAGGTTCATTAAATATGCAAAAAATTGTTGAAGCACAATCTGGTGGTTGGTTTGTATTTTACCAACCATTAGCCTTTATAGTGTTTTTTATTGCCGCTTTGGCAGAGACTAATCGTGTCCCTTTTGATCTGCCTGAAGCAGAGACAGAATTGGTTGCTGGTTTTCATACAGAATACAGTGGCATGAAATTTGCGTTTTTCTTTCTAGCTGAGTATGCAAATATTATGGTTGTTTCAACTGTTGGAATTACGCTGTTTTTTGGCGGTTGGATGGGAATACCTGGAATTCCTTTACCTGGTTTTGTATGGTTTGTGCTAAAGCTAGCCACTATGATTTTTGTTTTTATTTGGCTTAGAGCTACATTGCCTAGATATCGATATGATCAATTGATGCGTATTGGATGGAAGTTCATGTTTCCTCTTGTACTCATTAATATTTTTCTGACTGGCTTGATTAAGTATCTTTTCTTATAAGTTTTAGGAGTTACATTTGGAACTGCCATTTTTCTATCTTTTTTCTGCAGGTATAGTGATTACATCTTTGTTCATGATTACAAGGTCTAATGTAATTCATGCAGCTCTTCTATTAGTTTTGACATTTTTCTTCCTGGCAGGACTTTTTGTCTTAGCTGGAGCTGAATTCCTCGCCGCGGTTCAGGTTCTTATTTATTCGGGCGGTATTATGGTTCTGTACCTGTTTTCGATTATGTTGATGAATGTTCAGGTTGCCGTCAGAATCCGCCAATGGCATAGACAACGTTTTTTTGCAATTTTAATTTTATTAGTACTAGGTTTTGAAATCTGGTCTGTTCTTGGCAAGGGAGTTTTTCCGAAAATGAAAGTTTGGCCCTGGAAATTGGGGGCAACGCCCGGAAATGTAGAAGCTTTAGGAAGTGTTCTATATACAAAATTTGTTTTTCCTTTTGAAGTTGTTTCTATTCTTTTGTTGGCTTCCATGATTGGTGCAATTGTGCTTGCTAAGAAAAAAATAGATTCATAGGAGATTTTGATGATACCTCTTTCTCATTTTTTAACTCTTGGGGCTGTTCTTTTTCTCATTGGTGCGGCTGGTGTCCTAATGAGAAGAAACGTAATTATCATTCTCTTATCTATAGAACTTATGTTAAATGCAGTGAATGTTACTTTAATCGGTTTTTCTAGACAGTGGGCAGATTTGTCTGGACAAGTTTTTGCGATTTTTGTGATTGCAGTTGCAGCCTGTGAAGCTGCTGTCGGATTAGCAATTTTGATTTCGTTGAATCGCGATAAAACTGTAATGAATGTTGATGAAGTAAATCTTTTAAAATGGTAGGTAATTAGAAATGATTTCATATGCATGGTTAATTCCTTTATTTCCTGTTGTAGGTGTTCTGATTAATGGATTTTTGGGGAAACGTTTAGGGGAGAAATCTGGCTTTATAGCGACTCTGATGGCAGGGTTGTCGTTATTAGTTGTGCTTTTGATTGCAAATGAAATGATTTTTGGTGCAGGTGGAAAGCATACTATTCATCTTTGGGAATGGATCCATGCGGGTAGTTTTAGTGTTTCACTAAGTTTTCTGATCGATCCTTTAAGTACGATTATGCTTTTGGTAGTTTCCGGAGTTGGCTTTTTAGTCCATCTTTATTCAATTGGTTATATGCATGGTGATCCAGGGTTTCCTAGATTTTTTACTTATCTAAACTTATTTATGCTTTCTATGTTCCTACTCGTTCTCGGTGATAACTACCTAGTAATGTTTGTTGGGTGGGAAGGTGTTGGTTTATGTAGTTATTTACTTATTGGATTTTGGTATGAGAAAAAATCTGCTTCAGATGCAGGTAAAAAAGCATTCATTGTTAATAGAATTGGGGATGCAGGATTTTTGTTGGGAATGTTTTTAATTTGGGTGATTGCCGACACTTTAACTTATCAAGAAGTATCCCAAGTCACCTCTAAATTTGCCGTGACCATAAACGTTTTAGGTATTGAAACTACGTATGCTTCTATTATTGGACTTTTACTTTTCATCGGTGCGATAGGAAAAAGTGCTCAAATTCCCCTTTATGTCTGGTTACCTGATGCAATGGAAGGTCCTACCCCAGTTAGTGCGTTAATACATGCTGCTACGATGGTTACAGCTGGTGTTTATATGGTTGCCAGAACAAGTCCTATTTACGTTGAAGCGGCTTTGGCGATGGAAGTGATCGCTGTTGTAGGAGCCCTTACTGCAATCTTTGCTGCATCTATTGGTCTAGTCCAAAACGATATCAAACGAGTGCTCGCTTATAGTACCGTTAGTCAACTAGGTTTTATGTTTATGGCTCTTGGAGTTGGAGCGTTTACTGCAGGTGTTTTTCACCTGATGACTCACGCATTTTTTAAAGGTCTTTTGTTTCTTGGAAGTGGTAGTGTAATTCATGCTTTGCATCATGCCCCCGTAGAACAACAGCAAGACATGAGATATATGGGAGGTCTAAAGTCTAAGATGCCGGTAACATATTGGACCTTTCTTATTGGTGCAATTGCGATAGCAGGGGTCCCACCTTTTGCAGGATTTTGGAGTAAAGATGAAATTCTAGCGAATGCTTTTTTCTCGGGACATACGTTTGTATGGGCCGTTGGTTCTATAGCAGCTTTAATGACCGCTTTTTATATGTTTAGACTAATTTTTATGACTTTTCATGGAGAGATGAGAGTTGATCCTCATGCCAGAGAACATATTCATGAATCACCGTTTTCAATGACTACTCCTCTAATTTTACTCGCTGTTCTTAGTGTATTTGGAGGAATCATTCCTGGATTTCCACCGGAAAAAGGTTGGATTCATGATTTTCTTGCTCCTTCTCTCGCTAAAGTATCTCAAGTCACACATCATTCTTCATTCAATTTAATTTCTTCAGCACATGCAGCCTCGGCAGATTCCGGTGGTCATCACGGACCTGAGGCTATATACCTAATTGTCCTTGCTATAGTTATTGCTGTTGGAGGTATTATTCTTGCTTGGAGCATGTATGGCAAAAAATCTAATATACCAGATCAGATACAACAAAAATTCCCAGGTTTATATAAAATTTTACTTAATAAGTATTATGTAGATGAGTTGTATCAGAGATATATTGTTGAACCAATTTATCGTTTAATGAAGTTTCTATGGAATTTTGATGCAAAAGTTGTTGATGGAGCAGTTAATGGTAGTACTCTCGTAACAGTTTTAACAAGCCGTGTTTCTTCCTTTTTTGATTTACGTACAGTTGATGGAGCAGTAAATGGAGTTGCAAACTTTGTTCGTTTCTTTAGTCAAGTCTTTAAGTTTTTACAATCTGGAATGGTTCAGAATTATTTGCTTGCAATGCTTTTAGGTGTTTTCTTAATGTTAAGTGCTTATCTTTTACAATAGTAGGTTTTGGGGGTCTAAGATATTATGAATAATCTTCCACTTCTTTCACTGATAATATTTGTTCCTTTATTGGGAGCAATTATCATGATGCTCTTTATAAAGAAGGAGCAGGTGAAAACAATCAAGATGTTTGCTACTGGTGTTGCATTTCTCGATTTTCTTATATCTCTTCCTTTATGGACAAATTTCAATGATTCTGAAGCAGGGTTTCAGTTTGTTGAAAAGGCAAGTTGGATCCCTTCTATAGGGGTTAGCTACTACCTAGGAGTAGATGGAATCAGTGTCCTTTTGATTCTTTTAACAACATTAACCATGTTAATTTCCATTGTTTGTTCTTTTACTGCAATTAAAGAACGTGAAAAAGAATATTACATTTGTTTGCTTTTACTCGGTACGGGAATGCTCGGAACATTCTTGGCGATTGATATATTCCTATTTTATGTCTTTTTTGAAGTAACATTGGTTCCAATGTATTTTTTAATTGGTATCTGGGGTGGAACGAGGAAACTTTATGCTGCTATAAAATTCTTTCTTTACACGCTCTTTGGAAGCGTTTTAATGCTTCTTGGAATTCTTGCTTTGTATTTCTTCAATATGAAATCAGGAACTGGTTCTCTGACTTTCAGTCTGACAGAATTGTATGTTGTGGGACCAAAGATCCCATTAAGTTTGCAAGTATGGATATTTCTTGCTTTTTTTATTGGATTTGCCATCAAAGTTCCAATGTTTCCTTTTCATACGTGGCTTCCCGACGCGCATGTAGAAGCACCAACTGCAGGTAGTGTAATTCTAGCTGGGATTCTTTTGAAAATGGGAACCTATGGTTTTGTTCGATTTGTCTTGCCACTTCTTCCAGAAGCGACGCAACTTTTTGTTCCCTTTATGGTACTTCTTTCGATCATAGGAATTATATATGGGGCATTGGTCGCGATGGCCCAAACTGATATTAAAAAGCTTGTAGCTTACTCTTCGGTCAGTCACCTTGGTTTTGTAATGTTGGGCGTATTCGCATTAAATGAACAGGGACTAATTGGTGCGCAATTGCAAATGATTAACCACGGTATCAGTACAGGTGCGCTCTTCCTATTAGTTGGAGTTGTTTATGAGCGAAGACATACACGCTTAATTACTGAATACGGTGGACTCTCAAAGCAAATGCCGATTTTTACAGTGATTTTTGCGATAACGATGTTAAGTAGTATAGGTCTTCCGGGTTTAAATGGATTTGTGGGTGAGTTCTTGATTCTTATAGGAGCATTCAAAAAAAGCTATATTTACGCAGCATTTGCTGTAATTGGGATTGTTCTTGGTGCAGCTTATATGTTGTGGTTATTCCAAAGGATCTTTTTTGGTACATTGGATAATCCAAAAAACGAAAATCTCCCAGACTGCAATTTCAGAGAAATTCTTTATCTAGCTCCTTTGGTTATATTAATGTTCTGGATTGGTCTCTATCCAAAACCATTTATAAATAAAATGGAAGCTAGTCTTAAAAGAGTTGTGAAAATAGTGAACCAAAATGAAAGCAATAAGAAAGTTGCAATTATAAAAGATCGTATTTCAAAGGTTTCAGTTAGAAACTAGGGTTAGATTTTTTAGTATATAGGAGTTCTAAATCTTATGCAGCAGGTTGTTATCCCGGAAATATTATTCTCGTTAGCAGCTCCAGAAATTAGCCTTGCGATTTTGATAGGCATTGTTCTTATTTTTGATTTGTTTGTGTCATTGGAAAAAAAGTCTCTCGTTGGTTCTGTTAGCTTCATAGGAATAGTTGTTGTTCTTTATTTCACTCTTTCTCAGTGGGATGTTGGACCAAAATCTACTTTTAGTGATTTTTATATAGTTGATAATTTTAGTGTTTTCTTGAAATCTACTATTTTAGTTTGTGCTGCTCTAACAGTTTTGATGTCGATTGAATATCTTAAAGTTGAAAAAATTAATTTCGGTGAATTCTATTCTATGCTCTTATTTTCTGTTTTTGGGATGCTGGTTTTAGTTTCAGCTAATGACCTGATGACCTTGTATCTTGGCATTGAGACTATGAGTATCAGTATTTATGTTTTAGTGGCGTTTATGAGAAATGACGTTTTGAGTAGAGAAGCAGGGTTGAAATATTTTTTAATGGGAGCTTTTGCGTCTGGAATATTGTTGTACGGTATAGCATTGCTCTACGGTTATACAGGGTCCACATCGTTTACAACTATTGCAAAGTTTTTATCTAACTCTAATGTGAATTCGGTTGTTTCTCAGCCAATTTTAATTTTATCCGTTATCCTTTTAGTAGGTGGTTTTGCGTTTAAAATGGCCCTTGCTCCTTTTCATATGTGGTTACCTGATGCATATACAGGAGCTCCAACATCAGTAACTGGTTTTATGTCTGTTGCAGTGAAAGCAGCGGCAGTTGCAGTTATGGTCCGTCTTTTTATTATAGTCTTACCTTCTATGAGTCCAAGGTGGAGTGTGCTTTTTTGGATTTTAACGGCAGCAACAATGATATGGGGTAATGTTGCCGCAATCGCTCAAAAGAGTCTAAAACGTATGTTAGCGTATTCTAGTATGAGTCATGCGGGTTATATTTTGATGGGTTTTGTCTCTTGTTTCTCAATCAGTAACGGGAAATATGTATTTAGTGATTTTAACGTAAGTGCAGTTTTATTTTATCTGGGTGTATATCTTTTTACTAATTTAGGCGCTTTTGGGATGTTAATTTGGATGTGTCAGGAAAAGAACAGAGGTGATCAGATAGAAGATTGGCGTGGACTAGGTCAATCTCATCCTTGGTTTGGAATGTGTTTCGTGGTGTTTCTTCTTTCTTTAGCAGGGATACCTCCAACTGCAGGTTTTGTAGGGAAATTATATTTGTTTGCCGCTGCAATTCAAAATGAATTTTATTGGTTGGCAGTTATCGGAATTCTTACAAGTGCAATTTCTATGTACTATTATGGACGTGTTATTATGGTAATGTTCATGGAACCTGCAAAGGAACCTGATATCCCATTTCAGTTTTCCCGTGCTTCCTCTCTACTTTGTACCTTGTTGATTTTATTAGCATTTACTCTATTTTTAGGTATTTTCCCAGACAGTTTCATTAATATTACAAAAATATCCGCCTCAAGTCTGATTTAACCCATATAACTACTGAATTTACTTGTTACAATTACTAGAAATAATTGAAATTGCATCTGTAAGGTTTGTAATTTGATAGTTGCATTTTAATGTTTTGGATTTTGATAAATGTATTGAAATCATTCCAGCTCTGGCTGCGGCAAGCATGTCATACTGACCATCTCCTATAAAAAAACATCGTTTGGGTGGTATTCCAATTTTTTTTGCCCCCGCAATAGCTTGTCTGGGATCTGGTTTCCAAAATCCTATATCTCTTGTAACTATTTTTTCAAAAGTAATATTCAAAATATTTAGCATATTAAGAACGTGTTTTTTTGCATTATTAGTAACAATTGCATGTGGAATTTTTTTTTCTTTTAAAAAATTAACTAAGTCTTTCGCCCCTTCATTTAATTCGGCTTTTTTAGCTGCGTCTATTTCGTAACGTTCAAGAATTTCTTCTACTTTGGAAGCTTTTTTTTTGTTAGCAGTTGAAATGTAGTCCAGAATAGATACTTTTAAATCTGGGAGATTCATCTCTTTTTTCATTGCTGGCCAGTCAAAAACAGGTTTTGTAATAGTTCCATCAAAATCAAGTAAAACACCAATTTCTTCTTTCTTTTTCATTGATTATTTCCCTATATAACTTTCGATATTTCATCCGTATGGAAAACAGGCAAATTCGTTGTCTTATTTCCCATCTTTATTTTTACCCCGAGATTTCTATCAACTAATTTCCCAATCTTTGTGGTCTGTATCCCAATTTTTTCGAGTTTTTTAATAACTTTTCCCTCATTGATCTTACTGGTAGTGAGTAGAAGGGTTCCCGATGTAATTAATCCTAATGGATTAAGGTTAAAAGCTTCACAAATTTCTCTTCCTTCTTTATAAATAGGGATTAGGTTATAGTCGATTTCAGCACCTAAATTTGCTGAGAGGGCAAGTTCGTGAATTCCAGTTGCAAGCCCTCCTTCTGTAGGATCGTGCATAGAATGGACACAATGAGTTTTTGCAGCGGAAGTAGCAGCCTTAACTACACTAATCCCAGGATTTTCTAAAAATTTTTTAGCCCTTTCAATCGATTTTCTATCTATTTTGGCAAGCAAACTTTTGTTTTTTACATTTGCTAAGATGGCAGAACCCTCGATGGGAATCTTTTGTGTGATTAAAATCGAATCATCCTTTTGTGCTTTAGTCCCTTGTACGAGTTCCGTTTTTTCAACTTCTCCAAGCATCTGCCCACATAAAATTGGTCGTTTCAAATCTTTTGTAATTTCGGTATGTCCTCCGCACAAAGTTACTCCGAGTTCTTGGCACGCCAGTTTAATATCGTTAAAAATTGTTTTGATCGTGGATTTGTAGGTCTTTCCTTCTGGCATTAAAAGTGTGACGAGAAACCATTTCGGTTCAGCACCCATACAAGCGATATCATTTGCGTTTATATGGACTGCATACCATCCTATTCTTTCTTCAGCGAATGTTATTGGGTCTGTCTTTGCAACAATATACTTTTCCCCCATTTCAATAACGGCAGCATCTTCTCCAACTTTTGGCCCTACTACTAGGCGAGGATGTCCTTGAAGATCATTTAACAATTCTTCTAATGTGTCATGTTCCATTTTACCTAGAGGAAGTATTTTTTTATCCAAAAGATTCTCTTGATTGAATTCTTGAAAATATTTTGCTTAGAACTAATTTCATAATTTGATTGAAAGAAGTATTATTTGCAATGGTATTTTTTTAAATAGTTTGATTTTGTCTGTGCTTGACGCTATATATTGATGGACCTAGAATTACTTTCTTTGAATACTAATCAATTTTAGTAATTTCTAAAAGTTTTTTGTGTGCCACGGTAGCTCAGTCGGTAGAGCAGAGGACTGAAAATCCTCGTGTCGGTGGTTCGATTCCGCCCCGTGGCACCATTTTTATTCCTTTCTTTACATTGTTCTTCGTTTAGATAGCAACAAGTGTGAAGATCTTTCTTGTCGATTCTAGAAAACTCAAGATCATGAAATCTTCTTATCCTAAAAGTGTGTTTATTTTGTCGGGGAGTCATTCTGTCAATTCAGTATATAGTAGGGTTTTAACTCCTATTTTGCCTGTCGTTCTAATTGATTTTGATCTTAGTTATTTCCAGATTGGAATGATTGTCTCTACTTATGCGTTTGCAAGTGGTATTTTTCAATTTCCCATTTCTTTTTTCGCAGATTATTTAAGTAGACATAGACTTATTTTATGCTTATCGCTTTTCATTAGTGCACTTCCTTTAATTTTTTATGGTCATCTCGAGTCATATTCTATTTTACTTTTGCTTGTTTTTATTAGTGGGTTTGGGTCTTCTGCTTTTCATCCTTCTGCGGTTGCTCTACTTGCGAGAGGAACTAGTGAAAAACTTTCTTTACACATGAGTATTTTTAAGGCTGGAGGAGATTTTGGAAGTATTTTTACTCCTGTTCTTGTCGGTTGGTTAACAGTGTACTTTGGTGATTGGAAATCTGCTGTCCAATTATTCTCTATCCCCGGTTTTTTATTTACGGTCATCATTTGGTTAAATTTTTCCGATTTATCGAAAGAGAAGAAAAAATTAAAAAGTGAAGTTAAAAGAACTTTTATAGATTTGTTCCATAATAAAGTACTGATTTTAATACTTTTACTTTCATGTTGTAGAGTTATGGGTCTACGTGGGATCATGACATTTCTTCCTATTTGGATTGCAGAAAGTCTAGGTTTTGATGTTTCTTCCATTGGATGGGTCCTGACAATGTATTTTTTGGTAGGGACTTTAAGTGCTCTTATGTGGGGGAAAATTGCAGAAGGGAATCGTGAAACATTTTATATCTTGTTAATGATGGGAATTGCATCTGTTTCTCTATTGTTACTGACCTGGAACGTTTCTATTTTTTTAACTTTCTTATTGATCATTATTCTAGGGGGCAGTTTAAATCCTTCACAAGGTCTTATTTTGTCTATTGCCACCAAAGTTGTAGAAGAGAAAAATCGAGCCAGTTCAATAGGATTGTTATATAGTGGAAACGAAGTTAGTTCTGTTTTGTCACCATTAATTGCCGGATTAGTTGCAGAAGCTTATGGGGTTCAAAAAACGTTCTTCTTTTTTTCTTTTTTATGTTTTATAGCATTTTTAATTTCAATTTCTATTCATCGTCTTAGAGAGATTAGGCAAGGAACTTAAATTGTGTAGAAATATTTTTAGAAAGAATAAAATTTGTCTCTTGGGGACCTTTTCGTTTTTGTTAGTTTTTTTTATTGCTGGTTGCGAACAGAAAAATGAACTTCTTCCGGTTTTTAAAAGTATTTCTAGTTTTTCATTGATAGATCAGAAAGGCGCTGTTTTTACAGAGAGAGATCTGAAAGGCAAAATTTGGGTTGGGGATTTGATCTTTTCTCGTTGTAACGACACCTGTCCTCTTCAATCCATAGAGATGTCTAAACTGCAGCAAGAATTTTTGAAAGAGCAACTCTTTTCGCAATTTTCCGTAACTATTGATCCAAAGTTTGATGTATCTACTGTTCTCGAAAAATATGGAAAACGATTTGGGGCAAATTTTAAAAAATGGTTTTTTCTTACTGGTGAGAAAGTAGAAATTAACAAGTTAGTGCAATTTGGACTTGGATTGAGTGCAGAGATCGCTTTCGATCATAGAAAAAAAGGAATGAATTCCTTTTTCGACAGGACAATTAAAGATTTCTTTTTACAGAATGCATTTGCACATCACCCAGCCCATAAGAAAAAACCAAATTTCCGACATAGTTTTCGCTTTGTTTTGATTGATACTGAATTGAGAGTTCGGGGATACTATTTGAGTAACGACAGGGATGCTTTAAGTAAACTTAGGGAAGATATATCTATTTTGTTGAAAATTAATAAGTGAATCTATTCTATTAGTGAATTGTACCCTTCACGAAAGGTAGGGAATAGAAACCTATACCCTGACTTTATTAATTTTTTGTTAGAGCATCTTTTATTAGATTTTGTTTTAGTAAATTTTATTTTTGTTAAGTATTCAAGATTCTGATTTCTTAAGCCTTTTTTCTCCATAATCCAATTTGCCAATTCAGAAAGATCTGCTGGGTTATCGTCTGAACCGAGATAGATATCTTCGCAATTTTGTGAATTCATTAAGTGGATTAGTACGTTCGCACAATCATCTCTATGAATTCGATTAGTGAATCGGTTAGAGGTGAAAGTTTTACCTTCGTTTATCATTTTATTTAAGAATCCTTTTCTACTAGGACCGTAAATTCCAGAGAATCTTATTATTGTAGTTTTAAAAGGAGTATTCAAAAGATATTTTTCAGCATCAAGAATTATCTTTCCAGTCAATGATTTCGGTTTTGTTATTGAATTTTCGTCGACCCATTCCCCTGAATGTTGCGCATATACGGAAGTACTTGAAATAAAAAAAAAACGTTTAAGATTATATTTTTTTTCTTCCATACATTGAACTAAATTTTTGGTCCCCTTTAGAAAAGCATTTTTGTAAGTAATTTCATTTCTGAGTCCAGGGGATGGCATGTAAAAAACATAATCAATAGTTTCAGGCAGAACTCGCAAAGTTTCTATTTTGCTTAAATCTGCAGACATTGGTTGAATCGATTCAGAAATAAATTTTGTGTTTCTCCTTATCCCCCAAACTTTATGTCCTTTTGAACTTAGTCTTTCACCAAGTTCATTGCCAACATAACCACATCCAGCGATAAGAATTTTTTTCATAAGTTATTTTAAATCAAGAAAGAAAAAGATCTGGGATATCATTTATTTCTTTTCTCAACCCTATATAAAAAGGACCAAATTCTGCATACCAAATACTTGCTTCATCGAATCTCATTTCGTAAATTAATTTTTTAAATACAAGAGGATCTTCTGAGAAAAGGTAAACTCCCCACTCCCAATCATCGAAACCAATACTACCTGTAATAATTTGTTTAACTTTGCCAGCATATTTTCTTCCGACAAAACCATGTTCCCTCATTAATGCTTGTCTCTCTTGAATATCTAATGCATACCAATTCTTCACTTCTCCTCTTTTTTTGTTCATGGGGTAAAAACAAAGATAATCATCATCTGGGATATTCATGTACAAACGTTCCTGCATTCTTTCTTTTTCCACCTTAAGGGCCATTTTCCATTTTTCATTCCATTTTTGTGTACCTGGTTCCATACCCTCATCTATAAAATTCCTATACAACTTCAACGTCATTTCGTATAGACCTAGTTCTAAGAATGAAACGTAGGAAGTAGTTTCTTCCATATACTTGAAAATTTGTAGTTTTTTAAGAATCCTTTCGATTTCATTTAGTTCCTCTAGTGTTTTTCGAAAGTGTAAAAACAACAAATCCCCTTTATGTCCAACAATCGAAAAAACTGCAGATTGACCATTTTTAGGATTACCAATCTCTCTTAAGGTATCACACAGCATTTCTACATCTTTAGAATCTGAATTTAGTTTCCAGTCAGCCCAGTTTACTCTTAAGATTTGATGTAAAATTGCCCAACCTTCAAGAGTTTCTGGTACTTTCAAGTTTGTTTTTTTTTCTGTCAATGTTTTCCACTCCAACAATTCAAAATGTTGTTTTTCGTTACTTATTCTACTCGCGAATAGTGAATTATAAAAGGATATAGAAACAAGAATTATGTTTCGTTGACTATTGAATCTTTTTATAAGTTGTTTAGAATCGTGGGACATGTTCTTTTTTTTGATTCTAATTAGAAAGGTGATGGAAATGCAGATTTTTTTTCGTAGATTCTTCTTTTTGTTATTGACTATTTTCTTTGTTTCTCAGGTAGGTTTAGTAAGTGCGGGGACAGTATCGGGCGTGATTAAGTTTGTCGGGAAAATTCCCGACGCGAAGCAACTTTCAGTAAATAAAGATAAAAAAATTTGTGGTAAAAAACCTATCTTTGATCAAACTCTTCTTGTTAAGAACGATGGAATTCAGTACGCAGTTGTTTCTATCGAAGGAGTAAAGAAAAAAAAGAAATGGTCTAAGAAGATGAAGAAAGTTTTAGTTGATCAGAAAGGGTGTATCTACTTACCTAGAGTCGTTGCAATGAAAATTAAAGGGAAATTGACGATTAAGAACAGTGATAAAATACTTCATAACGTACATACCTATCCAGGAAAAACAGGGAATAAAACTGCAAATATTGCTCAGCCAAAATTTAAAAAAAAGTTAAAGATGAGCAAGAGATTCTTTTCTAAACCAGGAATAGTTAAAATAACATGCGATGTTCATAATTGGATGGTTGGATATGTTGCTGTTTCAAAGCATCCTTATATTTCCGTGACTGGCAAGGGTGGAAAGTTTGAAATTTCCGATGTTCCAGCAGGTAAATATAAAGTTAAAGTTTGGCACGAGAAACTTGGAAAAAAAGAACAAGTGGTTACCGTAAAATCAAGTGGAAAAACTGAACTTGCTATTCAAATGAATTAATTGAAGTACTTAGGATAAAATCAAGGCGGCAAGTAGATCTTGCCGCCTTTTCTATTTGTGTTTTTGTGAAATTGCAATTATGGCAGAGGCAATATCTTCAATTTCTTTTTCTGTATTAACGTAATGTATAGAAATTCTGACAGAGGGAGGGTCTGATTCGACTTCACGTAAAATAATTTTTTTGCTTAAAAGTAGTTCAACTATTCTAGAAGTTGGAATGCCCTGGATTATAAAAGAAATAATTCCTGACTCTATTTTTTCTATTGGCGACAGTATTCGAATTCTTTCTTGGCTCTGAATTAACATAATTAATTTTTCTGTTAGATTTTTAATTCGATTTTCTATTTCAGATGGATCATTGTGCTCATACAACTTTAAGCTTTCTATTAAACCTGAAATCATGCCAAGATTCATGGTTCCACACTCAAATTTCTTTGCAGTTGAGAAGGGAGTAAATGTTAATTTTTTAAGATTTTTTAATCTAGCGGTGCCATATGCAGCTCTAGATAATAAAATATTTTTTAAAATATGTTTCCTAATATATAATGCCCCTGTGCCTTGAGGTCCCATAAGCCATTTTTGTCCAGAAATAGTATAAATATCTGCCCCTGTTTGCGCTATATTAATATTCTTTTGTCCTATGGATTGTGCTCCGTCTACAACAAGTAACGCGCTATTTTTTCTGCATATCTTTGAAATTGATTTGATCGGAAAAGATCTGCCGGTAAGCCAGGAAATATGACTTATACATACAACTTTTGTGGATTTTGTTATTGTATTTTTTAGATTTTTTACTAATTGTTTATCTGATACGTCAGTTTGTAGAAGTTTAACCCTAATGTGCTTTCGTTTTGCCCATACCAGCCAAGGGAGAAAACCACCTGGATGCTCCTGATTCCCAATGATCACTTCATCAGATTTTTTCCAATCAATCCCAGATGCTGCAATATTAATTCCAGTTGTTGTATTATCGGTAATTGCAATCTCGTCTGGAGATGACTTAAAAATTTTGGCAAACGTTTCTCGTAAGGTTTGTTTTATTTCTATTGATTTTTCTCTCACTTTTGGATGGAACGGACCAATCGTAGATTCCCATTGCAAAAAAGTATTGATCTTTTCAACTACTAATCGTGGTGTAGGACCGGCTCCCCCCCAATTCACATATATTTGCTCGTTAAGAGCAGGTATAGTTTTTCTTATATTGATGAATTTTTTTTTCATTGTTGTTCATTTCTTGATGATGCGTTTGTCTCCCACCCTGACAGTAATTTTCATAATGTCAAAATGTTCTAAAATTGGAATTGCAAATTTTCTAGAAATTCCAAGAAGATCACGAAATTCAGATGCCGTTATCTCCTTATTTTTAAGTATAAACGATTCTAATTCTGAACGCGCATCGTCCAGAGATTTTGAGTGAAAAATCAGTTCCCCCTTTAAAAGAATTAGCTTCTTTTCACCAACTAGAATCTGTATAACTTCAGTGAGTTTTTGATCAGTTAATTTCTCTTCAGAGATAAGTTTTTTTAAAGATGGTGGTTTAAATTTTGCGTTTAAAAAAATGTTTTCGATTCTTTTACACATCAGTTCTTGTTCGTTGTCTAGCACTATAGTGTGCGAGGATATTTTAACAGTTGTCTGATCCTCGTTAGTGATTCCTTCTTTTTTTAACGTATCTAATCCCATGGAAAAAATCTTTTCATTAATCTTTCCTAACCTACTCCTAATTTCCTCTTTGGGTGCACTAGATTTTAGAGGGTTTTTTTCATGATAATTCTTAATTTCATTCTCTAAATTCTTTTTGAATTTTTCAAATTGATCCATCTCTACTGAGAGGCCAGAATCTAAATCTGCTATCAATATTTCTTGCTGATTTTGTAATTCCAAGATTTCGGAACGTATTTTTTTAATTGTTTGAGGTACTCTTCCGGAAAGTTCAGAAAAATTTGTTCCAGATATTCCATTTTCTTCAATGAATTTCTTTAATCGTTCTCTATCTGAGCCTTTTTTTAAAAATTCGAACCTAGATGCAGAATTCTTTTTCATTCTTTTTAATTTTGGTGGATCCACATCTAGAATTTCTCCACCACCGATGGTAGTCATGGGGGAGTAACTCCTAATAACAAAACGATCTCTTGGAAGCGCTGTGATCGGTTTTTCAAGTCTAATCTGGGCAAAAATTTTATCCCCTGGATTTATTGAATTTTTTTCTAACAAAATAACTCTTGCCATTACTTCAACAGTTCCTGAATGGAACCGAACACGAGATCGATTTTTTAGGGGGTTGGAGGCGCTTTCAAGAAGTTCTAAGAATACGTCAAGCATGTAAGTATTCCGCATCTCTTTAGGAAATCCTAAAACATATCCTCTTTCTATTTTTGTTTTCTCAATCCCTTGTAAATTGATTGCAGTTCGAAAGCCAGCGGCAGATTCTTCTACTGATTCACTGTGGACTTGTATTCCTCTTATTTTTGCTTGTGTCTCGGTAGGATATATTTCAATTGTTTGCCCAGTCTTTACTTTTCCACTAAAAAGTGTCCCAGTTACTACGACACCAAAACCATGCATTGTAAAAACTCTATCTATGGGAATACGAAATACTCCATTTTCATCTTTAGGATTAACATCTAAAATTAGTTTATTTAAAATCTTTTTAAGATCGTCTATACCTTCTCCTGTTTCAGAAGATACTTGAAGGATAGGTTTTTTATGTAGGAAGGTTTCTTTAACGAATTCTTTGAGGTCGTCCTTCACCAGTGAAATCCATTCAGGCTCAACGAGATCGGATTTTGTGATAACGATTAGTCCATTTTTTACTCCCAGCAATTCACAAATAGATAAATGCTCTCTCGTCTGTGGCATTACTCCTTCATCTGCAGCAATCACCAGCATAACGATATCTATTCCACCTACACCTGCGAGCATGTTTTTCACAAATCGTTCGTGCCCAGGCACATCTACGATACCTGCGTTAGTCTCTCCAGAGTTGAGTTTTGCAAATCCAAGATCTATTGTTATTCCACGTTCTTTTTCTTCTTTTAAACGGTCTGTTTCCGTACCAGTAAGCGAACGAACCAATGATGTTTTTCCGTGATCAATGTGACCTGCTGTACCAATAATAACTTGGTTTTCCAAAATTATGTTCTCTTGGAGTTATTCGAAATTTTCATTTCGTTTAATAAAATCTAGAACCGTACTATTAAATTCGTTTGGGTAAGTTAGATAGATAAAATGTCCGCCTTTTTTAAAGATTTTGAATTCTGAATCAGGAATAAGGGACGCGATCTTCTCTGAATAGTATACTGGGGTAACAAAATCTTCACGTCCAACCAAGACCAAAACCGGAGTTTTAATTTCAGGTAATTTTTCTAATTGGTCATGTTCAATAATACAGTCAATTCTCTCAGCCATTATTTCTTTAGGTGGCATATTTGCGAGCTGTTTTTTCTCGGTATCTGAAATTTTTGTGTAATTTTTGGAAAAAAATTCTGGACTATATAAGGTAAAGGAGGATAGACGATTATGTGTTTCCCAGCCCATATTAAGTAAAATTTCTTTCCTAACTTCAAATTGTCGAATGAAGTAAGGATCGCTCTTAGGCCACGAACTTGCTATAACCCCGCTTTGAACTCTATTTCCAAACTTAATACACAAAATTTGGATAATTGCTCCTCCTGTAGAAGTTCCTACCATATGTGCTTTTTCTATCGACAGGTCATCCATAATCGAAATAATGTCATCTGCCATTTTTCCTACACTGTAAACTCCAGAAGGTTTTTCACTTTTTCCTGTTCCTCTATGATCATGTAAAATAACTGGTCCCCTTGACATAAAAGGTTCTAACTGTTTTTCCCAGGAATTTCTTACTCCTCCTAATCCGCTAATAAAAAAAAGAGGAATTCCTTTTCCGGTTGGATTTAAAATTTCATAATCGATCAACACACCATCAGATCTTACAGTAGCCATTAAGTCCTCTTTTATTTTAAAAATTTCAAGAAATGTAACTTTCCGATAAAGCTTGTTCGATTGTTTGTTGGACTAATTTTAGGTCTTCATCTTTTATACAAAGCATGTCTAGACAAATCTTATCATCCTTAATTCTCGCTATAACCGGGGTCTTACTTTTTCGAAGATTTTTAGAAAAAAAATCAGGACTATTATTTTTTGTCTGAATTATTAGACTGTAGCTTTCTAGTTTTACAGAAGGCATTGTTCCTCCACCTATCTGGCCAATCGACTCATCAATTGAAAAAATAGCATTACGTTTATTTTTTTTGTCTAATAGTTTTAAAAGTTTTTTTGCTCTTTCGAACAAAGTTTTTTTCTCTTGAGATAGAATTTGAAAGACAGGTATCTCCTGAACTAGTTTATCAGGGTTCAAGAATGATCGAAGAGTTTTTTCCAAGGAAGTAATAACCAATTTATCTAATCTGAGCATACGCATCATAGGGTCTTTTCTCATCGTATTAACCCAGAACTTCGAACCTACTATAATACCTGCTTGAGGCCCACCAAGTAATTTGTCTCCTGAAAAGGTAACCACGTCTATTCCTGCCTTAATTGAATCCATAACTGTGGGTTCAGAGGATAAAATTGAAAATTGATGAAGTGATCCGCTACCTAAATCTTCAAGGATTGGAAGTGATTTTTCTTTCCCTAGTTTGGATAGTTCCTCCCTGCTGGGACTGTTGGTAAATCCTGAAATGTAGAAATTGCTTGTGTGTGCTTTAAAAAGAAGTGCAGTTTTTCTATTGATGGCATTCTCATAGTCTTTGATATAGGTTTTATTGGTAGTGCCAACTTCTATAAGTTCGGCGCCACTTTCTTTCATTATATCTGGTATCCTAAAGGAACCTCCAATTTCGATTAATTCTCCTCTCGAAATAATTGTTTCTTTACCTTTACTCATAACTTTTAGTGCGAACATTACGGCAGCCGCGTTATTATTGACAACTAATGCGTCTTCTGCGCCTGTAAGTTTGCATAGCACCGATTCAATGCTGTGTTCTCGTTTTCCTCTTTTTCCGGAATCTAGGTCTAATTCGAGATTAGAATATCCTTTAGCTACTTCAAGTAAGGATTTACATGCAGATTCACTCAGTGGGGCACGCCCTAAGTTTGTATGTATTACAATTCCGGTAGCATTGATTACAGGTCTTAGACTTTTTTCTTCATCAGATTCAAGTTCTTGAATTACGCTTTCTTTAATTCTTTGTAAGATTTTTTTGGATGAAATATCTTTTTTTAATGTATATTGTAAAATCAATTCTCTATGTTTCTCTATACATTTTCGTATACAATTGGTAATTTGCTTTTCAGAAAAGTCCCCCCCTTTTATTTCATCGAGTTTTCTAAAAACCTCATCTACTGAAGGTAAATTCTGTAGGGTAGTTTGTATGTTATCTTTAGGCGGCTTCATTTTTCACTCATATCTTACATTTGTTTGCAATAGTTAGTTTGACTATAAGGTTCCTTCTTTATTAAGGTCAAGTGAGGACAAATTATAAACAATTTATGAAAAATTTGCTTATATTATAAAAATTTGTTCAATTTGCATTAAAATCATGATGGAAATTATCTAATCTTATGACTGATTTTTTTAACTTTTTTAATAATCCTTTCAAAATATTACTTTTATCTTTTGTTATTCTTTTGTCTCTTATGTGGCTTTTCTTGCCTTTTGCTATATATGGATTAAGGAATCGGCTGGATAAAATAATTTCAATTCTTGAGAGTATCTCCTCTTCGATTCGAGAAACTAAAAAAAAGGATTATAGTCCGGAAAATCATCAATCGCCTATTTTTTCGAAAGAAAAACACCCAGAAGATACAAAATAGTTCTCTTTATTAAATATAAATCTTTAAATTTCCCCCCTTGACACTTTTTATAAGCCTTGATAATTTCCGCCACTTGATGAAATTCGTTATTCCTTTGTAAGTAAATAACGTTTTTTTTACTAAATTGCAGGAACGTTCTATGGAAGATATTGAAAAAAAAGAAAGTAAGAGATTTTTTCCAGGAGATAACAAGGATGTTGTCCCATTTATGCGTGATGTTTTTACAGTTCCTTTGTCATCTAGGAGAAAACCTAGGCTTATAGGTTCATTTTGTAAAGAATGTGAAGAACATTTTTTTCCAAAGACGGGTTCAAAGGCTACCTGTTATTATCCTTCTTGTCCTCGAAGTACGACTGAGGTTAAGTTTGGCGAAAAAGGAAAACTCCTTTCTGCAAATGTTACCCGGGTTTCTATGGGCGGAACAGAAGAAAGAGTTTCTGCCGTTATTATGCTTGATGAGGGAATTAAAATTAATTCCCATCTTATTGATTGGGAAGGATTTCGTTATTTATTAGTTCCTGGAACTCCGGTTGAATTAGTTTTGGAAAAATTAAATCAAGATGAATATGGAAATACTATTGTAAATTACGCTTATAAATTAATTACGGGAAATAAAAAGCCAAGATACGATATACCTGAAGTTCCCGTAAAGAGGGGAAGAGGCCGTCCCAGGAAGCATCCGATCGTGGAACTACTCGAAGGTGCCGAGGCTCCGGTAAAGAGGGGAAGAGGCCGTCCCAGGAAGCATCCGATCGTGGAACTACCCGAAGGTGCCGAGGCTCCCGTAAAAAGAGGAAGAGGTCGTCCCAGAAAGAATTAATTCTCAAATTTTGGGTTAAATTTTTATTTTTACAGTTCCATAAATTAGTCCAGAATCTGTAAAAACACATTTTTTTATAAAAAATATTTTTCATGAACTTTTCAAAAAATGAAAAGAGGTTCTCTGTATGTCGATTTTAAGTGGAATAAAAGTAGTTGATGTGGCCCAGTTTAATGCAGGCCCGATTGTCTCAATGTATCTAGCTCTAATGGGGGCAGATGTTATTAAGGTTGAAAGTCTAGACGGCGGGGATGATAGTCGTTCTATTGGACCATTCTCTGATCATGAGAGTAGTTATTTTATGAGTTTAAATCGTGGGAAAAGATCTGTCTCTATTAATTTAAAAACAAAAAATGGGGTAGAACTTTTCAAAAAAATCGCTGAAAAATCTGATATCTTGATAGAAAATTTTTCCCCTGGAGTAATGGATCGTCTTGGTATTGGTTGGGATGTTTTAAAAAAGGTTAATGAAAGATTAATTTATGGATCAGTCACTGGTTTTGGAAAAGGCTCTAAACATTCAAGTCGTCCAGCATTCGATAGTTTGATTCAGGCCGCTTCCGGACTAATAAGTGTTACTGGAACAAAAGAAGGAGAACTTGTTAGAGTTGGAGTTTCAATAGTCGATATTACGACCGGTTTATATTTATTATCTGCTGTACTATTAGCTTTGTGGAAAAGGGAGAAGGATTCAAAAGGTCGTAGAATAGATGCTTCTATGCTTTCAGCTGCGGTAAATATACTAGAAAATCCTGTTGCTAGACACAGTTTTTCAGAAAAAATCCCAGTTCCAGAAGGACTTTCTCATCCTGTAGTTTCGCCTTTTTCTGGATACAAGACGAAAGATGGAAAGATTTTCATTGCAATATCTAATACGAAACGCTTTGTATTGTTGATGAATTCTTTGGGGCGTCAAGACTTAGTCGATGATCCTAGATTTTTGGATAATAGAGATCGGGTAACAAATGATGGGGAACTTCGTGAAATTCTTGAGAAAATACTTACAAAAAAAACAACGTTAGAATGGGAAAAAATACTCGTTCCACTCGGTGTGCCCGTTAGTGCTATCAATAATATTCAAGAGGCAAAACAAGAATTTCCTGAAGCTTTTGTGAATGTGTCGCATTCAAAAGCAGGCATAGGTTTAATGCCTGGAATGCCTTTTTGTTTTGATGATGTTGAGTTTGACTTTTCAAAATCTGCTCCACTTTTAGGAGAGCACACGAATGACATTCTAGGAGAATTAAATATTGATTCTCAAAGGATTGAATCACTTAAGAAAGACAGGGTTGTCAGAGATTTTTCTGACGGATAGTTTTTTTATTTTCTTTGATCCTTTGGAAACCGTTTTTGCCACTGTTTTCTTTGATGTTTGAGGATGCCATACAACATTATTCCGGATATAGTTACCAAAATTAAAATTATCAAAAACCCAATAGTCATATATTTTTGAAACTTGCCACTTTGTAAGATTGAGAATTTTTTATTATAGGCAGATTTGTTTTTGCTTATCTCTTGTTGTTGAATTTTGATAAAATTATTACCGAAATCAGGTGTCCAAAGAAAAGGAATCAAAAACATACATAAAATAAGAACTAAAGGTATTACTAATTTAGTAATGTATATTTTTAACAAATTTAACTCTAACTAAGTAGTGAAATCTATATGTTTATAATCTAAAATAGCTAAAATTTTACAAACACTTACATAACGTATGTATTATAACATAAAGTTTTTACGCTGAGGTTGAATAAATGCCAAGACCTAGGATAGGAATAAGTTGTGACCTAAATAAAAGAACCTTTCCTGAAAAACCAAAAGAAAGAGATCGCCATGTACTGATGGATGCTTACATTCTATCAATAATCAAAAGTGGTGGAGTGCCGTTTCTTTTACCATCTATGACTGAAGAAAATTTAACTAGCGACTTTGTTAAAAATTTGGACGGTCTTGTGGTTTCGGGAGGAGGGCACGACATTGATCCTTTAAGTTATGATGAGGAGAGACATGCTAAGTGTGCTCCCTCTAATGCCAAAAGGGAAAATTTTGAAATATCCTTGATCAAAGAGGCAATGAAGTTGGATATGCCTATTCTTGGAATTTGTGGTGGGATGCAGGCGATAAATGTAGCAGCAGGCGGTACTCTTTTTCAAGATATTCCGAGTTTTTTTGATAATTCTATTCAACATAAGCCGGATGAAGAGTCTACTTATTCTTTTCATACTATAAAGATTAAATCATCAATGCTTGAAGAAATTTTTAGTTCATCAAGTGAACTCGTTAATAGCCATCATCATCAAAGTGTAAAAAAAGTTCCAGAATCTTTTCGCGTTAATGCTTTTTCAAGCGATGGGGTCATAGAAGGAATAGAGAGTATAGAAAACTCTTTTGTATTAGGTGTGCAATGGCATCCTGAATCCCTTTTTTCTTACATGGAAGATAATTTTTCTCATTCAAAAAAGTTGTTTTCATTTTTTGTTGATTTTTCTTGTAGTTACGCTAAAAAAAAAGGGTAAAGTTTTCTCAAAAATAGGACTTAAGCTTTGAAATTAGGAATTATTGGTTTTGCTAGCAGTGGAAAAACAAGTTTGTTTAACGCTTTAACTGAAGGGAGAGCTACGGAAGGAGGATCTCGTTTCTCACGTTTAAATATTGGAGTTGCGAAGGTCAGAGATGAAAGAATTGATTTTCTTTCGAGTATTTTTAATCCATTGAAGAGAACTTACGCCACAGTAGAATTTGTTGATGTTCCAGAACTTCCAAACAAAGATTCCGCAAATTCTCAAAATTCTACCCAGCCTTTACAAGGGGTTGATGCTCTCATAATTGTAGTCCGATACTTTGATGATCCTTCTGTTCCCAATCCAAAAAATAGAATTGATCCCAAACTAGATTTTAGTGAGATTGTGAGTGACTTGATTATTAATGATCTTATTGTTGTTGAGAAGAGAATCGAAAAGTTAGAACGTTCAGTTAGACTAAAAAAGGATAGGGATGAAATTCAGGAGTTGGAAATTTTGCAGAAAATTCAAGTCTCTTTGGAAGAAGGTGAAGTTCTGTCTAAACTGAATCTGAATAAAGAAGACAAAAATATTCTAAGAGGTTTCGATTTGCAGTCTTCCAAACCTTTTTTAGTTGTCATCAATGTATCAGAAGGACAACTTATTACCCCTCAAGGTGATCTGTTAGCAATATTGTCAGAGTTTGGAATTGAGCCGATCATTTTGTGTGTTAAGTTGGAAGAAGAATTGGCACAAATGTCGAAAGAAGATCAAGAACTATTTTTAAAGGACTATAATAGAGCTTCCCCTGCAAAGGATACAGTTATTAGATCTTCGTTTGAACTTTTAGATCTTGATTGTTTTTTAACAGTTGGAGAGGATGAAGTACGTTCATGGCCAATTGTTTCTGATAGTAACATTTTGAAAGCTGCTGGAACAATACATTCAGATTTGGAAAGGGGATTTATTAGGGCTGAAGTTATTTCCTATGACGACTTCGTTGAATCAGGCTCTATGACTGCTGCCAGACGAAAAGGTCTTTTGAGATTAGAAGGAAAAAAATATAAGGTTTGTGATGGTGATATAATAAATATTAGGTTTAATGTCTAAATCACGATTTGTTTTATTTTGAGAATTCTTTTCAAG
Organism: Nitrospinota bacterium; assembly: GCA_036231405.1. Classification (GTDB taxonomy): domain Bacteria; phylum UBA8248; class UBA8248; order UBA8248; family UBA8248; genus UBA3496. Next base: position 33,659 of record JAZAHK010000006.1, on the reverse strand, counting down.
GATTCCATTTCCAGTTCAGGGTTGAGTTTGCATTTCTCTATTTTTTCGCAAAGGAAATTGAAGTTTCTTTTGTAATTCTCAAAATTATTACAAATTAAGGCTATATCAGCTCCCGCATTGATACTCTTAAACGCGTTATTTGCACTTAATGAAATAGCACCCATGTCTAGATCATCTGTAAGGACGAGTCCTTGGAAAGATAATTGTTCCCTCAAAATTGTAGTAATAATCTTTTTGGATTGACTAGAAATGTAATCTGGATCGATCTTAGTATAAATCGTGTGCCCTACCATAACAGTTAAGACTTGTTCGTAATCATTTTCTGAGTCAATAGCAAATTTAAATGGAATAAGTTCTCTCGTTCTTAGTGTTTCCTCGGAGATCTCGCAAATTGGAAGTTGATAATGTGGATCAACTTGGATTTCTCCAATTCCTGGGAAATGTTTAGCACACGCAGCAATCATATTTGATTGGAAATAACCTATAATTTCGCTCCCTAGACGCCCTACATTTTCTGGCTTAGTTCCTAATGATCGATCTCCTATTACTAGGCATTTAGGATTTGTAGATAGGTCTAGGACTGGAGAAAAATTTAAATTTATTCCTACTTTTTTCATCTGTTTGGCTAATTTGCAGACCAATTCTTTAATTATTTTTGTTTCTTTATTTTTTGCTAGTAACTGAGCGGAAGGTAGATCGATAAAATCTGAAGAAAGTCTACTTACTCGCCCCCCCTCTTCGTCAATGGAAATAAACAAAGGAACTTTTAATCTGCTGTTTAGGGCAGCTTTTTGTAAATCATTAATTAAATCGGAAAGTTGTCTTAAATTTTCTATGTTTCTTTTGAGCAATATTATTCCACCGATTTGTCCGTTTTCTATTCTTTCTGTTAGAAATTTAGGTGCAGATACCCCTTCAAAACCAATAATAAAATGTTGACCTGCTTTTTCATCTGTAGTCCAGTTTTTTAAATCCAAAATTTAGCTCATAGTCTTAATTGTGAATGCTTCTGCTAGTTTATATCCTCCTTTAGACCCATTTTCTTTTGCACGTTTATAGTGTCTCTCTTTTGCATTGTATTGTTCTCCCACTTGACTCACATGACATTTAATTGATTCGATTTTGATTTCTATAGTTTCCGTAATATCTACAAAAAAACTCGGATCTGTCGAACCTGTGTAAAGAATATTGGTTGTGTGATGTGCTTTAATGCCTGCAAAAGTAAGTTCTGGAAGAAAGTGATAGTCTCTAGCATATATCATACCCTTAAAAGTAGCATGTCCAACGGCTTGATGATCGGGATGTTGATAATGTGGTCTCCAAGGGTCGTGCGTTACAATAGTGTCTGGTTGAAAGTGACGAATTAAAAAAGCAATTTGATTACGAAATGCTTTAGTATCTTCTAATTCGCCGTCTCGATTTCTGAGAAATAAGGTTTCTTTAACTCCTAGGATATCAGATGCTTTTATTTGTTCCTTTTCTCTAATTTCTGCTATTTCATGTGTTGAAAAATCCTCTTTTGTTCCTTTGTCTCCGTTCGTGCAAATTATAGTCCTTACTACTGTTCCTTCTCTTACCCATTTTGCAATACTACCGCCCACACCTAGTTCTGCATCATCTGGATGTGCCATGATTATCAAAACATTTTTGAATTCTTTGTTATTCAAAATCACTCCTTTCGATTTTATACTGTTAACGCTTCCCATACTTTAATTTCAGATTTCGCAGTTTTTTCCCAACTAAAAGTCTGTGCGCGTTTTCTTCCAAATTTTCCTAATTTTTTCGAAAATTTTATATCAGCAACAAGATTATTAAGTGCAAGTGCAAACTCTGATGTCCTACGTTCTGGGACAAGAATACCGGTAAAATTTTCCTCAATAGATTCAGACATTCCTCCAACTTTGTATCCGATGGTAGGTAGTCCGCAGGATGCGGCTTCTAATGCCACAAGGCAAAATGTTTCGTATCGAGAAGGTATTGCGAGTATATCTACTGCCGAATACCAGAGACTCAATTCTTCATGGGATTTTGACCCAATAAAAGAAAAATGATCAGATAAATGAAATTTCTTTGAAAGATTGAGAATCCTTTTTACTTCTTTTTTTTGAGATGTCGACTGAAAATCTCCTGAATCTAGACTCTTAAGATTACAGGCTTTGTTCTTTTTTTTAACTTCCCCTCCTATATGTAAGGCATGGAATTTCAACTGTGGATTTAGTCGTTTTAAAAAACTCAAAGAATGAATAAAAAGGTCAAGTCCTTTTACAGGATCTATCCTTCCGACAGTCAAGAAATATTTCGTGTTTTTTTGTAATCCGAGATTTATTTTTGTATTTTTTTTCGGTTTGAAAAAATCAAGATTAACCCCACATGGGATAATGTGTATTTTATTAGTATCGATAAGGTATTCTTTGATTATTGCTCTCTTCTCATTCTTCGATGAAACTACTATTGCATGAGAGAATTCACATAATTTTTTCTCGGTCTTGATTCTGTTCTTGTTTTCGTAAAAGGAAAAGTTATTAAGAATATCTTTTTTTTGTTGGCCTAATGTATGAAAACGAATAATTAGAGGAATTTTCCATCTTTCCGATAATTTCTTTCCTATTATTCCTGATAGCCAATAATGTGAGATGACTAGATCGTACTTATGTTTTTCTTTATTAGTAAATGAGAAGATTTGTTCTGTGAATTTTGTTGTGTAATTGCTGAGTTTATTTTTATCAATTTTTTTTTCTGGTCCTGCTAGGATTCGGATTATTCTAGAATTTCCATCTAAAGGTTTATTTTTTTCTGATCGAATTTTATCAGATCTCGTGAAAACATCGATTTTATGACCTAATTTTGAGAAGGATTTGGTTAATTCACGTACATAAACATTCATGCCGCCCGAAGTGTCTCCACCAAGAGAACTAAATGGGTCAGTATGGTATGAAATTAAGGCAATTTTTTTTGACATCTTTGTCTATAAATCTACTTTTGAGATTGTTGCAGACCAAATTGGATTGTCTATCGGACCAAAATCATACTTGTAAGATTCATTCCCGCGGAGCATATCAAAATGAGTAATTTTTTCCTCAATAGCTTGTTTGATGTTATGAGCTAAAAGTACTAGCCCAGCACTAAATTCGGATGTGCTTGGATCGTAGCCAGAATTGTAAAGATAAACTTTCTTGTTATAGATAAATGAAAGTGTCGTGGCTATTGGGTAATTGTCAAGTTTAATGAATGACAAACGAAGAAGCTTTTTTTCAGACATTCTTTTTGTCATATCAAAGAAGAATTTTTTTCTTTCATCATTCCAAAATTCAGCTTTGTTGGATTGGCTCATTGAATGTAATGAAATGAAAGAATTTAAGTCTTCTTCTAAATTATCTTTAGAATCGTAGAACTCTATATTTTGGACTGTATCTACCTTTCTAATTTTTCTCAGCAAATTACGTCTGAATCGTGGTTCTAGAGTGTCTAAGAATATATCCCAAGTCTCCGGAAGTTCTACTACAGGACAAACTTCTTCTTTTTCTATATCTAATTTATTTTTAGTTATACGTTTTAGAACAGCTAATGTATGAGATTCATTTGGTATCCCTCGAAATTCTATATGCTTCCATGAAAATTCAGAATCATTCAAGTATTCAAGAAATAATTCGAAGCAAAGATCTTGAAATTTGTTATGGACTATAATGTCTAGATAATCTGACAAGTCCTTCCCTCCAATGAGACGTAATGTCCCATTGGTTTTCAATTCGAAAGGGAAAATTGCAATCAAATTTTCATTTTCATCTCTCATTGTGAATATTTTTAATTTTCCTTCACCAAATTCTCTCCACCAGGAAAACTGCCATTCCGGTTCGTAAAATGGATGTGAAACTTTCATTGATTCAATTAATTGCGACCATTCGCTCAATAGACAGACAAAAATATTATCTTTTTCATGTAATTCAATTTTAAATGATTGTTCTCTGGAATTAACAATTGATACTTGACGACTTGAAGTATTTTTTGACAATATTTTTCCTATTTTTACGAGAAGATTTCTACAAGTTCTACTTCAGACCTATAAATTGTGCGGAACTATGATTCTCGATAGGTTCACTTAATTTAGAACTGGTAAAAAATAAAAAACGTTTATAGTAAAGAGTTTGAAACAGCTTGAATCCAGCCTTAATAACACCTTTGCGTGATGCAGTATTATTAGATCCTACAAAGATCATAGTTCTTTTTATATTTTCCTTCTCCGCATTTTCTAGTGCTAGCTGTAAAATAGATGGGTATAGATTATTTCCTCTCCATTTTTTAATTGTAAAAGCATCGTACAGATAAACTTCATCTGTTGATGGTTTGATTGCCATATTAATTTCGTCGACGCCAACACTACCCCTTGATGACCAAATATAGCTTGTGATCCTTTCATCTACTAGAGCTGCATAACATTTTTCGCCACGATCGAAGCGAGGATCTATAATTCTTTTTTCTTGGACTTTATATATAAGATCGATTTCTGGAGAATTCCTATCAAGAACTAAGTTAGTCGAGTTTGTTTTGGATGCACAGTTTGGGATTTTTGAAGGGTGAACAAAGTCATAAAGACAAAGTTCCACACTAGATTTTATCAATGAGTTCAAAATGCTCAACTAACAATTCTCCTAGTTAGATCTTCTAATTTATCGAGAAGGGGTGCTATTACGTCATAAAATCTTTTATATGCATTCAAATGATAAAAGTGACTTCGTACAGATTTTACAGTGTTTGGTATATAAGATAAATATCTGGAGTTTTCTTTTTCGATTATCTGAAAGGCGAATGTCCCTATAGCTTTGATATTTCTTTGTAGAGCAGTTTCATATAAGGAATTCAGGAACTCGTCCTTAGTTTGAAAAAAATTCTTCCCTCTTTTTACCCAAAACTCATGAATTAGTTTTTTCTTTAAGGTATCTGCAATTGATACATAACTATCGTAGATTAGAGAAGCGAGATCGTAAGTAATAGGACCTTTTCGTGCATCTTGAAAATCAAGCATTATAATCTCACTGTTTTGCTTAAATATTAAATTTCTGCTGTGATAGTCTCGGTGAGATAAAGAAAAAGGAATTTTACAAATAGAAGAACAAAGACAAGAAAAAAACCCATTCAGTTCAACCTTAGTTGCCGGTATTTCTAGCATCATTTCGAAAGCGAATTTTTGGGTATGCTTTAATTCACGAAAAAAAAACTCATCTGAGAAACTTTCTAAACATATACTATTTTTTGAGTGTGTTTCATAACTAGATTGCAACTTCGAAATTAGACCAACACTTTGACTATAATAGTCCTCAATATTAATGTTTTTTTCCAAAACAAATGTTTCTAGTAAATTGTCGCCGCAGTCTTCCAATGAGATGATCCCGTTTAAACTGTCATACTTGTATATTTCGGGTACAGGTAGATTTAGTTTCTTGAAATATTTTGCGATTTTTAGAAAAGGGAGTTCTTCATCGTCAAAAGGTCCATCGTTTACCATAATAATTGAACTTTTTATTGCTTGTTTTTCATGTTGAACTCTAAAATATTTTCTGTCTGAAGCATCTCCTCGTATATGTGAAATATTGTTAATATCTTCAGGAAAGTTATTTTTTATAAATGTCTTTACTAAACTAATTGGTTTTGAAGCCATAATGTTCTCATTATTTTTTTTGATCTTTTTTGTCTAAATCCGATAATTTTTTGAGGACATCTGCGTAAGACTGATGTTCCCTTTTTTTGATTTCATAAGTTAACTGACCTTTATATTTATACTTGATCAGTGCATTTTTGAACCTTTCCCAATCAATTTTCCCCTCCTTGGGCGGGAGATGTGAATCAACTATTCCATCGTTGTCATGAAGATGTATATTAATACAATTAGGTAGCATTTTTTCTATAGAATCTGCATATTTTTCCTTTTCGGTCATCAGGGCATGTCCTGTATCGATACAATTTTTTAATGTAATATTTTCTAAGCAGTTAATAAAATTAGATAATTTTTCTGTTCTTCCTAATTCAGAAGGGATGTTTTCTAAGGCAATTTTTATCCCTAATTTTTCCGTTAAAATGAGGATCTTCTCCAAGCTATTTTTTAAAAATTCGTAAGTATCGCTATCACCGTTATGAGAAGGTGCGGAGGGGTGAATGACGATTGTTTTCGCCCTAAAAGCTTCCAACCTGTTAATTGCAACCTTAATAAACTCAACGCCTTTTTTTCTTTTTTCTAAATCAGCACAGGAAATAGATAACCACTCTCCTTTCCTTGCTTCAGAAAGACTAAAGTAAAAGGGGGCATGTAAACTTACTATTTCTATTGAAAGGGACTTAATCCAAGTTTCCAGTTCTTTTACGAATGCGCCACTGGTAAAGTCTAAATGTGGTTTCATTACCCATAGTTCAATTTGATTAAACCCCGCATTTTTTATTTCTTTTAAATGTTCAAAAGAAAGGGCCTCGTAGGCAAATAAATGTGTAGATATGACAGTATTAACAAACAACGTTGATTGAATTCCTTTTTTTAGTTTATTACGAAGTTTCTTATTATTGATTGACTTCTTCTAATTAAGTTTGGTGATTGACATTATATCACTTACATACTTATAGTTACCCTACTATCATACCAAATAAATTAATTTTAATTGTAGAAAACAATGGGAATCTTTTTTTAAACGATTTAGTTTTAAAAAAAGAAACACAATGAATACTTAATACGGAGGGTAGTTTTCATTGTAGATGAATTAAGTAAACAAGGTATGCCAATGGATTTCCTGCAAAAAGAGCATTACCAGTCTCCACGTCGTGTTTATAGTCAAACTGGTAGTGATTGGCAAAGAAGAGTTAATTTTGAGCAAATGCGCAAGGATAGATTGAACCGAGCAAAGGCTATGATGGAAAAACATGATATGGACGCTATCATCATGTATAAGGGTGAAAATATCCGTTATACTGCTTCTGTCTTCCAAGGGAATTGGAAGAATAATATTTTCATTCGATACGCGGTTCTATGCAGGGGTGCTGATACCCCTGTTCTTTTTGAAACTGCGGGTTCAGATTACGAGTGTGCAAGAATTGATGCTCCTTGGCTAGAAGGAAATATACGTCCTGCTATCACTTGGAAGTGGTCTGAAACTGCAGAACAAATGATGGTTAACCGTATGGCTGATTCAGTTATTGATGTCTTGAAAGAAAATAATATTCCACTCAATGGTCGCATTGGGATAGATATTATGGATATGCAGGCATACAGTGCATTTACTGAAAAAGGTGTTAATCTAATTAACGCGTGGCCTGCAATGAGTGAAGCTAGGGTTATAAAAACTCCTGAAGAAATAGAATGCCTCAAGATTAGTTCAGCTATCGGTGATACTTGCATGTGGAAAATCAGAAACGAATGGCTAAAACCAGGAATTCGTGAATGCGATCTTACCGCGTGGGTTAATAATCTTTTATACGAAGAAGGTTTCGATTTTGTTTATGATATCATAGTTGCTTCGGGCGGGAATACTAGCCCTTATCGTCGTTGGCATACCGATAAAATGATCAGGGATGGTGACTTAGTTGTTGTTTATATAAATTCCAATGGACCTGGTGGTTATTTCGTTGACTATGTTCGTTGTTTTAAATGTGGCGGTGGTTGGACTAAGAAAGAGAAGGAACTATACAGAGAAGTTTATGACACAATGTATGCTGGTATGTCTAAACTTGTTCCAGGCAATACTTCGAAAGATGTGGCTTCGCAGTTTCCCGTGTATGCAGACGACAAATACGGTACCGTGACATTACAACAGTTTGCCCATTCTATTGGTCTTGATTTGTATGAGGGCATGTGGATAAGTCGTGCCTATAGTTTGGATTATCCTGTTGAAATTAAAGAAAATATGTATTTTGCGATTGAAACATTTGCAGGTCATCCTGGTCTTCCACAGACTGTACGTTTGGAGGAAAATGTTCTGGTTGGTCCAGATGGTCCAATCGTATTTACTGGGTCTGCACATTATGATGAATGTATAGAGGATTCTCCTTACTTTGATTTTTCATCAAAATCTAGGGGAGAACCTCGTTTCGAACTACCAAGTTAAATAATTTTTCTTGTTCTCCCCTATTCCTTACTGATTAGGGGAGGACGGTTTTTATATTTCCCATATTTTAAGAATGATATATAGGAGAATGTGTGAGATGAACGAACCTTGGAATACTAGTATGTGGTTCACAAGTCCTTGGAATTTTGATGACGAAGTTAAAAAGGACATTGCCTTTGATTCAAGTCCGAAGATCCATGATGTTACACTTCGCGACGGTGAACAGCAGGCTGGGGTCATGTTCAATAAGGATGAAAAAATTCAGATAGCTGAAGCTCTTGCAGAAGTTGGTGTACATAGGATCGAAGCAGGTATGCCAGTTGTTTCAAAGTCAGATGAACAGGCCATAATCGAGATTGTTAAAAGGCTTGAGGGTTCTAATACTGAAGTTTTCAGTTTTGCACGTTGTATGGCAGATGATGTAAAGCGTTCTGCAGATACGGGGGTTAAAGGTGTAGTTATGGAAGTTCCAAGCTCAACTCACATGATAGAACGTGCATACAAGTGGGAATTAGACAAGGCAATCGAAACTTCTGTACAAGCTACCCAGGTTGCCAAAGAGTGTGGTCTTTATACGGTTTTTTTCCCTATTGATTTCTCTAGGGCACCTATTGACTGGGTTCTTGGATTACTTAAAAAAGTTGCTACCGAGGGACATATGGACGCACTTGCAATAGTCGATACTTTTGGAGTTTTAAGCCCTCACACAGTTCCCTTTGTAATACGGAAAATGCGTGAAGTTTTTCCGAACGAACCTTTTGAACCCCATTTCCATGATGATTATGGGATGGGTGTCGCAAATACAGTTATGGCTATGGCTGAAGGATGTCAAGTCGCTCAAACCTCAGTTAGCGGTCTTGGTGAAAGAGCAGGAAACGCAGCTTATGAAGAACTAGCACTGGCTATGAAGACTATGTATGATGTTGATATGGGTCTCAAAACTGAGAAATTTACTGAAGTTTCAAGGCTCGTACAGGAGTTGGCTCAGATAAGTCTCGCTCCAAATCGTTGTGTGGTGGGTGAAAATTTATATGATATTGAGAGTGGGATAATCGTTAGTTGGCTTAGAAATTGTGAGAAAGAATTCCCAACTGAATTAGTTCCATTCCGCGCTGGACTTGTTGGGCAGAAGGAACCTGAACCAGTTATTGGGAAAGGTAGCGGAATTGATTCCATCAACTGGTTTTTAGATCGGCTTGGAATCACCGCATCTGAAGAAGAGAAGATGGCACTTTTGAACGATGTAAAAGAGAAATCTCTGGGTCTTCATAGACTTTTAACTCTTGATGAATTTAAAGAACTTGCAGGTGAGAATTAAAGTTTTTTAGATGACATTTTAATTGTTAAGGGGAGGGGTGGCGAACCTTCCTTTAACAATTTTTTTTACTATTCAATTATCTTTCTTTTGTTAATTTTTCTTTCGAGGATTTTATGAGGGCTGCTTTACTGGAGAGTAAGAAGAGAATTAGTGTTGGGACTCAACCTGATCCTGTGCTCCCCGATGATCATGTCTTAGTTTCGGTTACGTCATCTGCAATTTGCGGAACGGATGTTTCAATTTGGGCAGGAAAGATGCCTGCTAATATCCCTTTAATACCAGGTCACGAATGCACTGGGACAGTAGAAAAAATTGGGAATAGTGTTTCTCGGTTAAAGGTTGGAGACAAAGTTGTCTTGAACCCACTTTCTAGTTGTAGTTCTTGTTTTTATTGCGTTAGAGGATTAACAAATCTATGTCTTTATGGCGGATTACGTGGAAGAGAAGTTCCTGGAACTTTTGCCGAATACATTTCAGTGAAGGAAACGGAAGCTTTTGCCTTTCCAGAAAGTGTAAGTTTTCAGGCCGCTACAAATTTTGTTGGTCTTTATACAGTTGTTTATTCTCAGAGAAAAGCTCCTTATATCCCAGGTGGAACAGTCGTTGTCCTAGGTCAAGGGAGTGCTGGTCTTCTACATACACAACTTGCTAAAGTTTCCGGTGCAGAAAAAGTGATAGCAATTACCAGGAGTAAGTGGAAACTTGAAGTCGCAAAAAAACTTGGGGCAGATGAAATTATTCCCGCTAGGGAAATAGAACCTGTAAATGCGGTGCTTGAACTTACAGATGGACTAGGTGCAGATGTTGTTATTGAAACGGCTGGAGTGGAAGAAACTATGTTACAAGCTTATGAAATGGTTCGTCCTGGGGGAACCATACTTCAATTTGGGATTGGTCCAGAGAAAATAAATGGTATTCCTGGACAATCATATTATTTCAAGAATATTACTGTTATAGGTTCAAGAGCTGGGTTACCAGAAGATTTTGAACGTTCTATCAAGCTTGTTGCGTCTGGAAAGATTGACTTAGAGCCACTTGTAACCCATCAATTTCCATTAGAAGAAATTCAAAAGGGTTTTGAATTTATTGATGATGGAGGTGATGGAGGAACCTTACGTGCCGTCATACAAGTTTCGTCTTAAACGAAAAAAAATCTGAGGGCATGAATGAATTTGGAATATCCACTAGTCCACATTGATGATGTGTCTCCTGAGAAATTAAATCCGTCTGAAGGATGGCCTGACGGTGAATGTAAAATTGTTCTTGATAAAAAAAACGGATGCTCTTCCACGGTTTATTATTCTACTTACGCTCCAAACGCAAGGCATGAAAAACATAAGCATGATGCATGCGATGAAATGTATTATGTTGTCAGTGGTCATGCATTAGCAGGTGTAGGCAGTGACAGGGTCGAAATTTTTTCTGGACACTATCACCTCATTCCTAAAGGGGTCGAACATTGGCTTATTAATTTGAGTAGAAATGAACCTCTTGTTCTTATTGGCATTTATGATCGTTGCCCCTCATTAGAACTGACCGGGTATGATTTTCTAGGTGAAATTTCAAATGATGATATCCTACTATCATCTAGGACTTTAGTTTCTGAGAATCTAAAATACCATCTTGTACATGATGATTCAGTCCCACTCGTTAAAGTTTCACGTAAAGAGGGATGGACACAGGATTACTTTTGTGAACCCATAAATAGGAATCATGGGGCAGAAACATGTTGGATGTACGGATATTTCGGTCCTAAGACTGTTCATATGAAACACAAACACAAATATTGTGAAGAAATTTGCTATGCATTGAAAGGCAGCGGATTTGCGGGTGTGGGAAATGATCGTGTAAATTTCAATCAGGGGCACTTTCATTATATCCCTCCAGATACAGAACATTGGCTTGCAAACTTAAGCGATGATGAGGTACTTATCGCTCCCGGTTTTTATGTTGGAGTAGGAGGCCTTGATGAGTCAGGTTTTGAATATATTGGTCCGGTAACAGATGAGGATCTGGAAATTAAAAAATAGAAGGTAGAACTTTTTTTATCAAAAGGAGAAATTATGACCCTTATGTACCCGTTAATTCATGTAGATGATATCCCTGTTGAGAAGATGGAAGAAAAAGAAGGTTGGGCCATATCTGAATTTCGCTTGCCTATAACTGGAGAGAACGGGAGTTCTACAGCAGTTTTTCATTCTATTTTTAGACCAGGCTCCACACATGCTAAACATTTACATACAAACTGTGAAGAAATAGCAGTTTATCTTAAGGGTTATGGCGTTGTTGGACAGGAGGATGAACGTGCGGAAGTTAAGGAAGGACATTGTAGATTAATGCCGAAAGGGTCAACACATTTTTTCTATAATGAAACCAAAGATGAGGAAGCTGTAGTAGTTGGCTTTTATTTGGGCGCTAAAAGTGTAGAAGATACTGGATATGAATTTTGCGGACAGGTCACAGAAAATGATCTCAAAATGCCAAGAGATGGTTTGACGGAAGGAATTTTAGTGCATCTAGATGATGTTACTCCTGAAAAAATGAATGAGGGCGAAGGTTGGTCTATTACTGATTTTCGGCTCCCCTTAGGTAAGCATAATGGCAGTTCAACTACCCTTTTTAGGGCAAGTTTCCATCCTGGCGCAGTACATAAGAAACATCTTCATGAAAATTGCGAAGAAATTTATTATGTTATTAGTGGTCATGGGCTTGCAGGAGCAGGTCCCGATAGGGTGGAAGTCCGTGGGGGACATTTTCACTATATTCCAAAAGGTGTAGAGCATTTTATGTATAACCTTAGTGATACGGAGTCAATAGAAGCAATCGGTATATATATTGGTTCTGGAAGTGTAGAAGATACCGGATATCGTTATCTCGGTGATGTCACTAAAGATGATCTTCAGGGTTTCAATTAGAGCGATTTTTTGACTTTGTAACTATAAACGGTTGGATTATATGAAAGCTATTGTTTGCATAGAACCTAATAAATACGAACTTAAAACTGATGTCCCAATTCCTGAAGTTGGTCAAGGTGAGGTTTTATGTAGAGTTGATTCGGTTGCAATTTGTGGTACTGACCTAGGTATATTTGCTGGAAAATTTTTTCCAATGTGGCCTCCTGAATGGCCTTTTATCATAGGTCATGAGTGGGCAGGCACTGTGGATAAGATAGGATTTGGAGTAACTGGTTTTATACCTGGCGATCGAGTTGCGGGATCCTCCGCAGTAGGTTGTTCTCAATGCAGGAATTGTATGATAGGAAAATATAATCTCTGCTTGAATTATGGAAATATGGAGTCAGGGCATAGACAATATGGTATGACTGCGCAGGGTGCATACGCAGAATTTATCAATGTAAATGCGCGTTCTTTAGTGAAAATTCCTGAAGAAATTAATTTTGGAGAAGCTGCTCTTCTTGATACCGCAGGAATCGCACTTCATATTGCAAAAAGGGGAGCAATTAGTGCAGGAGATACAGTTGTTGTGGTTGGTCCTGGTGCTGTAGGCTCGATTGTTTATCAGTGTGCTAAAGCTTTAGGTGCTGGAAGAGTAATAGTTGTTGGTAGGGGACACCGTTTACAGAAAGCGAAAGAATTAGGTTATGAGGTAATTAATTATGAAGAACATAATCCTGTTGAGGCTATTAAAGCGGAAACCGAAGAAATAGGACCAGATGTTGTTCTTGAATGTGCTGGTACAGTTAAAGCTATTCGACAAGCTGTTGAAATGATTAAAAAGGGTGGAAGGGTCGTAATTGGAGGCATTCCGTCTGAAGAAGCCGCACTTCCCTTGAGTAGATTTGTGCTTGATGAAATTGATGTAGTTGGATCGCGTGCAGCACCAAATGCTCTTCCTGAAGTTTTATCCCTATATAAATTCGGTGCGATTCAACTGAATACTTTGATAACCCATAAATACTCTATCGATGAGTTTTCGTTAGCGTTGCGGACATTTAAAGAAAAATTAGACGGAGCTCTAAAGGTAATTGTAGAACCATAAGATGATTTTAGGTAACTTTGATATAAATTTTTAAACTTGCCATTTATCCTTAATTTGTATATTTTATTTTATGTATCAACTGTTTTCTTTGTTGTGTTTTTTTGGATAAGATTTTCAATCCATAAGATGGTTTAAAAGGGGGGTTTTTAAGAAATGCAAATTACTGATGCAGCTTTGGAAAAAATTAAGGAAGTTATGGAAAATAATGGTGGTGGATTTGCTGGTATTCTGATCAGTTTTGAAGGTGGTTATAGGTTGGATCTGGTGAAAGAAGGGGATGAAAGTCAGTATACTAAAGTTGATAATGATTCTATCGGAGTGTATGCACCAGATGAGCACGTTTCTAGAGCAGAGAGGGCTAATGTAGATTTTATCAGTGATGGCCCTACGAGCGGCTTTAAAGTTACTCGAGATATGCCGGAATCCGACTCTTCTTTGATGTCACAAATACAAGAAATAATAGATTCTGAAATTAATCCTGCAGTTGCTTCTCATGGAGGTTCCATCAATCTTCTTGATGTTGAAGAAAAACGTGTTTTTATTCAAATGGGGGGAGGTTGTGCAGGGTGTGGGATGGCTGATGTAACTCTAAAAACTGGAGTTTTAGCGAGGCTTCAACAACTAGATCCAGATATTGAAGTTGTTGATACCACTGACCATGACTCAGGAGAAAATCCGTATTATACTCCGAGTAAAAAATAAATATATTTTCAAGAACTTAGAATCATGACATGGGTCTAAAGTTTGGTTATTCGATAATAAACTTTAGATTTTCATGGGCCTTTTTTAGTATTTCTTCTGTTACCTCTGATTTGTCTGAAGTCGCGAAGATGAATCCAAGATATCTATCTCCTTCTGGAAGTTGAACGATTTTTTCTCCTAAAGGTATTGATATTTCTATTTCTTCTATTCCTTTTATTCCTAATGCATTTTCTTTCCCCAGTACTTTTTTTAGAACACCAGATTTCGGTATAGGGATCATCATAACTCCTGAGGAACCGGAAATTGGAACTATACTGGGTAATTCTTTTCCTAGTACATGACTAAGAATAATAGATTCGAGTGATATTTCATCAGAAAATTTGATTGCTCTGGAGCATTTCCCTCCAATCGTTCTGCTGGCGATGTCTATTACCCAAGGATCTCCGTTATCGTTTATTCTTAACTCCGCATGTACTGGCCCATTAAAAAGATGAATTGCATTAGATGCATTCTTGGTTTCCTCTAGTATTTTTTTTTGTACAGATTCAGGAAGTCTAGAAGGAGTAACGTATATAGTTTCTTCAAAGAAAGGACCATCAAGCGGTTCAGGTTTGTCAAAAATTGCAAGAGGTAAAAAATCTCCATTAACTATAATTCCTTCAACTGCTATTTCTTTGCCAGGGATATATTCTTCTATCAGAATCATTTTTGCTTCATCTTTTCCACGAATTATTGTCGCTGGTTCATCTAAGATTTTGTTGATTCTCATATATGCATTTGAAAACTCTTCTCTATTATTTGCCCTTATGACACCTCGGCTTCCCGAGAGAAAAGTTGGTTTCATTACACATGGAAATGAAATAGATTTTGAAATTAAATCAGGATTTTCTTCAGATGATATTAATCTAAACTCTGGAGTTCTAAGCCCTTCTTCAGATAAAGTTTTCCTAAGTTCATACTTGCTGCGAGTTGTACTTACGGATTCTATTGAATGACAAATTAGTCCTAATGAATCTGCGACCATTGCTCCCAGAATTAATGTTTCTTCATCTATTGCTAATACCCCTTTTATTGGAAAATTATTCGTATATTCAATAATTTTCTTTTTGCTATCATCGTTTTTAGAATAATCTAGAGTAATTGAACTACCAGGATTTAAATGTCCTAGAATGTCTGGCTGGTCTGTTCCTATAATAGTATTAATTTTAAGCTTTTTTGATGCATCCAAGTAAGAACTTGCTCTATATGTAGAAGTAGTCATGAGTAGTAGGAGGCGGTTTTTTTCCATTAGCTTGCGTACCAACCACCATCTACAAGAATTGATGTCCCGGTAATTAAATTACTTGCCTCTGATGAAAGAAAAATACAGGGGCCTATAAGTTCTTCCATTTTTCCGAATCTTCCCATTGGAGTACGTTTGCATATTGCGTCATAAACTGGTTTGTCATCTTTGAGAGCGCTAGTTAACGGGGTTTCAATAAAGGTAGGACAGATTGCATTAACCTGTATGTTATTTTCAGCCCAATCAATAGCGAAAGATCGTGTGAGTGAAATGACTCCTCCTTTGCTCGATGCGTAAGGAGCATAAGTTTGTTTATTAGGGTTTCGAAAAACGGACCACCCCATTAAAGACGCAATATTTATAACCTTCCCGCCGTTATTCTTTTTCATTTCATTTCCAGCTTCTCTTGTCATGAAAAAATAACTTTTTAAGTTTAAATTTAATACTTTGTCCCAATCCTCCTCAGTGACTTCATTAACTGTTTTTCGAATGTTTGTTCCTGCGTTATTAACTAAAATATCTAATCCACCTAACCTTTTTGAGCCTTCAGTTACAATTTCTTTACAGTTTGAGAAATCAGTAATATCCGACTGAATGAAAACACATTCTTTCCCTAAATTTTCTATTTCTTCCTTAATTTCTATTTTGTTAGAAATATCAATATCGGTTATCGCAATATCAGCACCTGCACTTGCAAGACCTATCGCAATAGTTTTTCCTATTCCTCGTCCACCTCCAGTGATGAGTGCTTTTTTGCCGCTTAAATCAAATAAATAGTGGGACATTTTTCCTCCTTATTAAAAAGGATTGAAGAAGAAGTCTTATTTTACAAAACTATTTTAAGCATACGATGATTTTTTTATATCTAAAAGTTTAAATTTTGTCTTTTCTGACTAAAATTTTTGATAAAATGCTTTTTAAGAAATACTTCCTAGATGTAAGATAAATCAGAAATGTTTTTTAAATTTTCAAGAGAGGGGTTCGTAACTATCGACTTTTCTGACGTGCGAGCAATCATTTTTGATTTAGAAGGTGTTTTTTTTGCTGGGGATGCGGTTTTGCCTGGTGGAATAGATGTAATGAAAGTTATTGAAGAGAAAAATATTCCTCATCGTTTTATTACGAATATTTCTAAGCAAAATGTTTCTGAAATTTATGATCATATGTTCTCAATTGGACTTACTCCAGAAAAAAAAAATATTATTGGATTACTGGACTATGCAGGTATATTTCTGAGAAGAATTTTCAATGATCTAAAAACAGTATTTGTTATAGGTTCAGAGGAACTTCGATTTTCCGTTTCAAATGCCGGATTTGAAGATTTGACCCTTGAGAATCCAGATCATGTTGATATTGTTCTGACTGGCCTTGACGAAGAGTTAACGTATTTTTCATTGAGTAAAGCTTCTTTTTTAGTTACACAAGGAGCACAATTTGTTGCAATGAATTCTGACGTAAGAAGACCTTCTGGTGCTGGCACTGAATTTATGCTTGGTGGTGGTGCTATTGCTGAGGTTGTAAGGGTTTCCTCGGGAAAGGATCCTGTAGTGATTGGGAAGCCTTCAACTTATCTATTTGATGAAGCTATTGCTCAGATGAATTTTCCCACCGAAAAGATTTTGATGGTTGGAGATAATCTTCGTACGGATATTCTTGGTGCATCAAATTTAGGGATGAAAACAGTTTGGGTTAATCGTTGGGGGAAAATTAAGGGAGACCCGGAAGTTAATCCTGATCTAGAGATAAAAACCATTGGTGAATTAATTCCTTTTTTTCCTTTTTAGCTTCCTGAAATTTAAACTTTACTTAAAACGATCTATAGCCTCTCTATTTCTTCGAAAAGAAATTTATTAGGAAAGAAATTAAAATGCTAATTAGGATACAAGTGATGATAGGAAAATGAAAACTCCAATTTCCACCTTTTATATTAATATCTCCTGGAAGCCGTCCGAAAAAAGACATTTTTGGAAAAGCCCATAAAATAAGGCCTAGACATATTAAGGCGATTCCTAGAAATATTAATAATTTTGGGAAATTGCCTAATGGGGACAAGTTAATTTCCTACCTTTTTTAATCAGATTCTTCATCAAAAGATAAATTGTTTTGAAAATCTTTCGGCATTTTTAAACCAAGATGTGTGAATGCAAGTTCTGAAGCGCACCTTCCGGAGCGTGTACGTTTTAAAAAGCTTGTGCGTAGCAAAAATGGTTCGACCATATCTACAAGGCTATCTGTTTCTTCATTAAGAGTTGCCGCCAAAGCTTCTACCCCGACTGGTCCGCCTTTATAAAGTTCAATGATTGTTTTTAGGTAATTCCTATCTAATTCATCTAATCCCTTCTCATCAACGTTTTCCATAGCAAGAGCTTCTTGTGTAGATTCCAAAGTAATATCTTTCTTTCCTTTTGAATGAATGTAATCACGTACCCACAGTAAGAGGCGGTTCGCAGTTCTTGGAGTTCCTCTACTTCTCTTTGCGAGTTCAAAGGATGCCTTTTCGTCAATTTTTATATTAAGGCGTTTCGCACTTTGATTTATAATTATTTCTAATTCTCTTTCATTGTAAAAATCAACATGGTACATGAGGTAAAAACGATCTCTAAGAGCAGCAGTGATTGAGCCCGGTCTCGTTGTCGCACCTACAAGAGTGAAACGTTTTAAAGTGAAATTCATAGTCCTAGCCATTGGTCCTTGATCTATTACGAAGTCAACCTGAAAATCTTCAATGGCAGGATATAAGAATTCTTCCACAGCCCGTGGAAGTCGATGAATTTCATCGATAAACAAAATATCTCCTTCTTGTAAGCTAGTAAGGATTCCCATCAGGTCAGCTGGTCTGGATAAAGCTGGACCAGATGTTTTTACTAAGCGAGAGTTCATTTCCTCTGCAATTATGTGAGACAAAGTAGTTTTTCCAAGTCCTGGAGGTCCATGAAATAAAATATGTCGAACTGGTTCCTCTCTTTTAAGCGATGCATCCATAGCTATAGATAATTTATCGATAAGATTTTTTTGTCCTACGTATTCCGAAAGCTTAGTAGGCCTTAGAGAGAGAAATTTGTTTTCCTCTTCTGTATTCCCTTTTTGACCGGAGATACGTCTTTCTATAACCAATTTGAATCCTTTTAATTACTCAGACGAAAAACTTCTTCTAATATAACTTCTGTCGAGGCTTCACCTTCTACTTTTTCAAGTGCACGAATTACCAAGTTTTCCGCTTCGGTGATTTTATACCCTAATTGCGAAACTAACACTTCTATTGCTTCAGAGGTATTTGAATCTTTATTCGTTGGTTTACTAACCCTCTCTCCAATCTTGGATTTAAATATTTGATCGAACTCTTGAGACTGTAATTTCGAGACAATTTGCTCAGCTTTTTTTTTGCCGATACCAGATAGCTTGGTTAGCACAAGTAAATTACTGTTTGCTATGGCTTCAGCAATTAACTGAGGAGGTATTCCCAAGGCTTTTGTAGCGCTCCTTGGACTTATCCCGGGGACCTTAATAAATCTGATGAAAAAATCTCGTTCTTCCTTTGTAAGAAAACCTACTAGTCTTGGTATCATTTGACTAGACGTAACGTTTCCCTCCAAATAATGAAATGTATACAGTTCTACTGTTTCGTTCTCTAACATTTTTGTGTGGATTTCTGGTACTGCATACTCTCCAATATACATCTCGTATGTTATGCCGGTTACATTAGTCAGGCAGACTGTATCATCTTGAATCTCTTCTATTTTTCCAGAAATTTTATTTATCATTTTCTAACTCGCAAATAAAAAATTAATTTCTAGTGAAATGGCGGTCAAAATCACAATAGGCGGTCGCGATTGCGTCTGCAAGATCGGGTGGTTCTGGCAAATCGGGTAAATTTAGACGCTGTTGAACGACTAATTGAATCTGCATTTTAGTTGCTCTTCCTACACCTAGTAAAGATTTTTTAACTTCAGTTGCTGAATAATTATGAACTGGTATTTTTTCTTTAGATGCTGCTAGCAAGATAACTCCTCGGGCATGTCCCATAATTATTGAGGTACGTGGATGATTATAATGACTATATAAGTTCTCTACAGCCATTACGTCAGGTTTATGTTCAGTAATTATTCTGGAAAGGTCTCTGTACAAGTTACAGAGTTTAATTTCTAGAGCGTCTTTTCTTTTGTTGCTCAAGACGCCTCCTTCCACAAGTACAGGGTCCTTTTTCTTATCTTCAGCTAATAGTATAGCATAACCAGTGCACGCAAGACCTGGATCTACGCCGAGGATGAGGTAAGGAGACGATTGTGTATTCATGTAAAGTGTTTCGCTTAGGCGGCAATTCTAGAGAGTTACTTTTTCCATTTCTTCATCAGAAATATCGAAGTTTGCATAGACATTTTGAACATCGTCGTTATCTTCAATCGATTCAAGTAAACGTAGCATTTGCTCAGCTTCTTTTCCTTCAAGTTTTATAGTTGTTTTTGGAATCATGGAGACCTCTGCTGATTCCGGTGAGAATTTATTTTCTTTGATTTCATTTAGTACGAATTCAAATTTTTCAGGTGTGGTATGAATTTCAAAAAAATCCTCGGTTACTTGCATGTCCTCTGCGTCTGATTCAAGGATAACTTCCATGAGACGGTCTTCATCGTCATCATTCTTAGGAATCAGTATAAGTCCTTTTTTTTCAAAATTCCAGGCTACTGCGTTTGGCTCTGCCATATTTCCAGAGCCTTTAGTCAATAAATGACGGATTTCCGAACCAGTTCTGTTTTTATTATCTGTAAGGACATTGATAAGAATCGCAACACCTCCGGGCCCATACCCTTCGTATGATAGTTCTTCGTAGGATACTCCGTCTAGATCCCCAGTTCCCTTTGCAATTGCACGATTAATGTTGTCCTGTGGCATATTTGAAGACTTTGCAGTTTGTATTGCAGTTCTTAATCTAGGATTCCCATCGACATCTCCACCACCAATTCTTGCTGCTATAGTTATTTCTTTAATTAGTTTTGTAAAAATTTTTCCTCTTTTGGCGTCCAACGCGCCTTTTTTACGTTTTATTGTACTCCACTTAGAGTGACCGGACATACCCTATTATTCTCCATAAATTATAGGTTCCATAGTAATGACGACTCATTAATTTTTAGCATGTGACTTAAATATAGTAAAGAAGTTTTCTGCTCACGATTTTAAATAATTTAACCATTATATTATTATGCATAGACTTGTAATCCATGTAATGGTATTTAACTCACATAGTATGTCTTTGTTTTTAAGGGGAAAAATGATGGATCCTCTGGAGAGAGGAAAGAAAACTATTGAGATAGAAATAAACGCCTTGCAAAATCTTCCTGGCCGAATGGGGGACGATTTTGTACGTGCTGTGGAATTAATAATTGCATGTAAGGGGCACGTAGTTGTAACTGGTATTGGGAAAAGTGGATTGATAGCACAAAAAATTTCTGCAACTTTTGCAAGTACAGGTACCCCATCTTTCTTTATCCATCCAGTAGAAGGTGTGCATGGTGATTTAGGGATGGTAAAAGACGGCGATGTAGTTTTAGCTTTATCTTTCAGTGGTGAAACGGAAGAATTACTGAGAGTTTTACCAGTATTTGCAAGACTTGGCATGAATATGATCGCAATTACTGGAAATGAAAATTCTACACTAGCCAAACAAGCAGTTTCTGTACTAGATGTGTCTGTAGAAAAAGAGGCTTGTCCGATTAATCTTGCTCCTACTGCAAGCACAACGGCAACCCTTGCAATGGGGGATGCCCTGGCAATGTCTGTTTTGGAGGGAAAAGGATTTCGTCCTGAAGATTTTGCGCAATTCCATCCTGGAGGTATTTTAGGAAGGAATCTTGTGAAAGTTGAAGAGGTTATGTGTATAGGGTTAGAGGTACCTTTCGTTGATGAAAAAGAATCCATTGAAGAAGTTGTTAAAGAAATGAGTCTAAAAAAATTGGGGATGGCATGTGTTGTAAATCAGTCAAGACATTTGGTAGGTGTAATTACGGATGGAGATCTCCGAAGATGTTTGGAAACAAAAAGTGATTGGACCGCTTCTTGTGCAAAAGATTTAATGTCTAATGTGCCTCATCGGATTAGTCCAAAAGAAATGGCCGCTGTAGCATTACATCAAATGGAATCATCTTCTATTACTTCTCTTGTGGTTTGTGAGGCAGATTCAGATGAGGTCATAGGTGTGATCCACCTTCATCATATTCTTAAGAAGGGCATTGTTTAGATTTTCTTAGATCCCTATAACAAGAAAAATTGCAGAACTGACCATTAAAAGAATAGCTGAACCATAGATAATTCGATTCGGTATAAATTTTATTAATTGTCTCCCTAAGCAAAAGCCTATAATAGCTGGAATAACCCCAAACAAAGACTCTATAATAATTTTATTGCTAAATTGCCCCATCCCACTTAGTGCCCCAACTTGCACTATCGAAAAGAAAAGAGTTGTTATATAGAGAATTTTTACAAGCTCTGTTTTTTTAATTTCTAAACTGTCAAGAAACATAACACATAAACTACTACCCGTATAAGAAATTCCACTAAACCAACCTCCAAAAAACCCCGCAAAGTAGGTAAAGAAAATTTCATCTCTCATATCAAGATGCACGCGGAGTTTTGAAATGCTATGTATAGCTAAGAGAATAATCATAAAACCAATAAAAAATTTAATGAAAGAGGAAGGAAAAGCGACAAAGGAAATTACCCCAAGGATAGTCCCTAAACTTCCGGCACCTATAAAAGGGAGATACTTTTTTATTGATGTCATTGATATCCCAACATAAATAGACCGAAGTAACATTAATGACAAATTTGGAATAGCTAGAAATATAATCGAAGGTTTGATTCCGATTAAGACTCCTAAGGACGGAACTGCAAGAAGCGCGAAATCAAAACCAATTGCACCTTCGAAAATCGAGGCAAGAAAAATAACGAGTGATTTTTCCCATTCTATTGTTAACATGACATGTTTTCATCTGACGTAAAAAAAGTTTATAGATTTAGAATTTTTTGCGCATTGTGATGAGAAATATTTTCATACTCTTCTTTGCTTAGCCCTGAATTTTCTAATGTGTTCACTATTTGTTCGTCCGTCATATCGTATGGCAGGTCAGTCCCAAGCATGACTCTATCGCTTCCTATAAGATCTACGAGAAATCGAACGACTGGTGGATGGAATAACAGACAGTCGAAGTAAAAATTTGATTTCATATATTCGAGAGGCGATTGTTTTATATTCTGGCATTCTTTTCTTACCTTCCAGCCATGCATAAATCTTCCTGCAAGATACGGTGCGGTTCCTCCCCCGTGCAAAAAAATAAATTTCAGGTCAGGCAGACGGTCAAAAATTCCTGAAAAAATAAGTCTACCAATGCTGTTTGCACTTTCTGTCGTAAAACCGACTAGGTTGAAAAGATGGTAATCTTTCATCTCTGACATTCCTGCAGGGTTTGCTGGATGAACAATGATCGGGACCTTCAAAGATGCTGCCTTTTCATAAATAGGAAGAAAACATTCATGATCTACATATCTACCGTTTACATTCGTCCCTAAGAATCCTCCTTTTAACCCCAGTTCTTTAACACTTCGTTCGAGTTCTTGCGATGCAAGGTTTCCGTCTTGTGCAGGTAGAGCGGCAAAGCCCGCAAACTTGTCTGGGTGTTCTTTGATAATTTTTGCGTAAGCGTCATTAGAAACTTTACATAATTCATTCGCTAATTCGGAATCTGCCCAGTACACACCGGGATTTGATGAGAAAGAGAGAATATTCATATCCAGTCCCATTTCTTCCATCTTTTCGAGTCTTAAGTTGACATCAGTAAAGTTTTGAAGATTTCCAAAAGCTAGACCTTTGACAACTATTTGTCTTTCTTTAGATTTATTTTCTTTCACTTCCACTCCAAAACGTGGACCTTCTTTTCCTACTAGATCTATATATTCATTAGGATAGATATGACAGTGAACATCTATATGCATTTAACTTCCCCGTGTAAAGATATTATTCATCATAGATTCTAAACATTTTGTCTAGACAATTTTTCACATTATAATGTTTTTGAGAAAATTAAGTAACCGAGTATTTTACATATCCGTTATTTCTTTTCTCTGCAATGCGGTTGTAAAATAAGAAAGGAATACTAAGGAGATTTTTTGAGTCCTAAAGAACAAAAAAGAATTTTCTTGATAGATGGTTCGGGATATATGTTCCGTGCATATTACGCGATGATACGCCAGAATTTAAGAAATTCTAAAGGTGCCCCGACTGGTGCTGTTCTGGCTTTTACCCGTATGCTCTTAAAGGTTATTCGGGATAAAAAACCTGAGTATGCGGCCATCGCTTTTGATAGACCAGAACCAACTCATAGACACTCTATTTTCCCTGAATATAAAGCAAATCGTGATGCTGCTCCCGAAGACCTAGTTCTTCAAATTCCACTAATTCATCGTGTTGTAGAAAGTCTCAATATCCCTTTACTCGTAGAAGCAGGTTTAGAGGCCGATGATCTCTTAGGTTCTCTAGCACAAGAAGCTTTGAAAAATGAATTTGAAGTCCTCCTCATTACCGGTGATAAAGATTTTGCACAGTTGGTAAATGAAAAAATTCATATTTGGGATCCCATGAAGGATGAAGAGTATGGACCGCAAGAAATCGAAAACAAATGGGGAATTTCTCCTGATAAATTTATAGATATTCAGGCACTTATGGGCGATTCCACAGATAACATACCGGGTGCACCTGGTATTGGCGAGAAAACGGCTGTTTCACTTATTCAGGAATTTGGGAGTTTGGACTCTTTGTTGGATTCCATTGCAGATGTTAAAAAACCAAAACAAAAGCAAATTTTAGAAGAAAATAAAGATCTGATTCTACTTTCAAGGGAACTTTGTAGAATCAAGTGTGACGCAGAACAGACAAATATCTTAGACGATTATAAATTAAAAAATGCAAATTTAAAGTTAGCCGAAGAACTATTCGTTGATGAACTTGAATTTAAAAATATTTTGGAACAATTACCTGGTTATAAGGTAAGTGACTCGAAAATAACAGAGGAAAAAGTTCGTTCAATCCAGAAAAATGAAAAATATAGAAAAATCACAACAAAAACTGATCTAGAAAAATTAATAAAAATACTGGAAAAGAGTATGTCCTTTTCTATAGACCTTGAGACAACTTCTTTAGATCCAAAAGAAGCTGAAATTGTTGGATTGAGTCTTTCTATGAGTACAAACGAAGCATTCTACATTCCTGTTGGTCACAAGAATGTGCCTAAGAAGGAACAACTTTCCTTGAAATTCGTGATGGAGAAGCTTTCTCCTTTCCTTGTATCGGAAGAAAAAGAAAAAATTGGACAAAATATAAAATATGATATATCTGTTTTTCGAGAATGCGGTTACGAAGTAAAAGGAATAATTTTCGACACGATGTTGGCTTCATATCTCATCTTTTCTAACCGGACTAGTCATGGGCTTGATCACCTAGCAGAAGAATATTTTGGAATTTCTACCATCAAATATGTAGATATATGCGGGAAAGGTGCCAAGCAAATTTCTTTTTCAGAGGTCCCAATTGAGGATGCGACGCAATATGCATGCCAGGATGCGGATATTACCTTTCGTTTAGCAGAAAAAATGAAAAAGCAACTAAAAGAGGATCAACTAGATAAACTCTTTTCGGATTTAGAAATTCCTCTCTTAGAAATTTTGTTGAATATGGAGTCAACGGGAATCCGATTAAATGTCGACTTGCTCGATAAGATGAGTTCAAAATTAAAAGTTAAACTAGAAGGGATGACTAAACAGATTTACGTGTTAGCAGAAGAAGAGTTTAATATTAATTCTACTGTCCAACTACGTCGAATACTTTTTGAGAATCTAAATCTTCCGATCATGAAAAAAACAAAGACAGGAGCCTCTACAGATATTGATACACTGGAAAAATTAGCTCATCTCCATGAATTACCTAATATGATTCTCCAATACCGGCAGCTTACTAAGCTAAAAAATACCTATACCGACGCGCTTCCAAGACTTGTTCATGAAGAAACGGGGAGAATTCACACTCATTTCAATCAAACTATTACTGCGACAGGTCGACTAAGCAGTTCGGATCCGAATTTGCAGAATATTCCAATCAGGAGTGAACTTGGAAAAGAAATACGTTCTGCATTTATTCCAAAAGAAGGATGGTCTATCTTTGCATGTGATTATAGCCAAATTGAACTTCGAGTTTTAGCCCACTTTACTTTAGATCCTAGTTTAGTGGATGCTTTTTTGAAGGGCGAAGATGTTCATTCTACAACTGCTTCGGCTGTGTTTGGTGTTTCTATTGAAGAGGTAACATCAGAAATGCGCCGGATTGCAAAAGCAGTGAACTTTGGGATCATTTATGGGCAGGGTGCATTTGGTTTGTCTAAAACTCTTGGAATTCCCCAGAGTGAGGCACGGTCTTTCATCGAAAAATATTTCGAACGTTTTTCCAGTGTTCCCGCTTTCGTCGAAAAGGTGGTGGATCAAGCAAAGGAAAAAGGATATATCTCAACTTTACTAGGACGTAGGCGTTATATTCCTGACATAGACAGTAGAAATCAGCACTTAAGAAGGGCTTCAGAGAGAACAGCTGTGAATTCTGTTATCCAAGGTAGTGCCGCGGATATAATTAAGAAAGCTATGGTCGATATTTTTTATAAATTAGCAAAAGAAAAAAAACAAACGAAAATGTTAGTTCAAGTACATGATGAACTTTTATTTGAATCCCCGCCCAACGAACTAGATTCTTCGATGGATTTTGTCTCTCAAGAGATGGAAAATGCAATTTTACTAGAAGTTCCAGTTGTCGTCGAAGTACATTCAGGAAAGAACTGGGGAGAGTTGAAATAGAATTATTTCCGCATCTACACTTTCCGGTTTACGGTACACGCTTATTTTTCTTTCTTCATGGAAAATCTCATGTGTAATTTATATGCTATAGGCGATATACACGGACACTTATCTGTCTTAGAAGATCTGTTTGCATCGATACCTTTTCAAGAAAAAGATGAGATTGTTTTTGTCGGAGATTATATCGATCGAGGACCTAATTCTTCAGGAGTCGTGGATTTTCTTATAGATAAAAAAAATAAATTTCCTGAAATGGTTTTCCTTAGAGGAAATCACGAAGATATGTTTCTTGATTTTTTACAAGGGACGAATCGTTACCAAGCAAATTTTTTTGAGGAAACAGTTGGGGTGGAAACTTTGAGAAGCTATGGACATACGTCTGGAAATTCTTTCTCTTTATCTCCAGAACATCAGAAATTTTACGAGGAGTTACTGTTTTTTTACGAAACTGCAAATTTTTTATTTGTACATGGAGGTTTTCGTCCTGGAGTTCCAATTTCTGAACAAGAGAGTAGCGACATGGTTTGGATTCGTGAAGATTTCATGGGTGCAAAATACGATTTTGGGAAACCTGTTGTTTTTGGACATACTCCTTTGTACGAAATTTTAGATGAACTTCCTTTCTTACTAGGTATTGATACCGGCCTCGTTTACGGAGGTAAACTTACTTGTGTAAAATTAAGAGAGGGGAAGATAGAAGAAACTTTTCAGATAGGACAGGGTAAAAATTGAGAAAAAATCTAATTCCGCTAATCCTCGTAATCCTGAGGACTCAATGAAATCTTCGTTTTCTCCAAAAGATGAAGACATACTTTCTTTTTTTTCTGACAAAAATTATCCAGTTCTATTCCGAGAAGCTGCCTCTTCTCTAGGAATTTCATCCGATGATCGCGCTATTTTTCGAAAAAAGCTTCACTCCTTGGTAGAAGAAGGGAAAATCGTCAAATCTCGAAGAAAGTATTCTATTCCTAAAAATATGCCTACCGTTCAAGGAATTTACAGGGGGAATAAACAAGGATTTGGGTTTGTTATTCCAGAAAAGGATGGTTCGCAATCCGAGGAAGATTTGTTCATAGGTCCTCGATCTTCTTTGAATGCTATTGATGGAGATTTAGTCTTAGCACGCCAGCAAAAAATAGATTCTGATGGAAGGCGTGGCGGTAGGATTGTGGAAATACTCAAAAGAGGAAGGACGCATATCATCGGAAGACTCATGCTTTCCGGTAAACGAGCTTGGGTTGAGCCACAAGAAGATAAAATGACTTTCAAAATTGTAGTAAATACAAAGAAAATAAAAAAATCAAATGTGGGAGAATGGGTAGAGACTATAATTACTTCCTATCCGAATCCAAAAGAGGATGCAAAAGGGGAGATAACGAAATATTTTGGAACTCCTGGTCATCCAGAAACAGAAGAGAAAGTAATATGCGAAAAATTTGGTTTGTTCCAAAAATTTTCTAAATCTGCCCTCCAAGAGAGTGAAGAATGTTCTCCTGTAGACGAAAAAGGGGAACTTCCAGAGGGAGTAGAAGATTTTAGGGAACTTGAGACATTCGCGATTGATCCTATTGACGCTAGAGATAGGGATGATGCCGTATCTATTGAAAGTCTTCCAAATGAGAGATGTCGTTTGGGCGTTCATATCGCAGATGTAAGTTTTTTTGTTAAAGAAGGTTCTGTCATCGATCAGGAAGCAATGCATAGGGCGAATAGCGTCTATTTTCCTCACAAAGTTTTCTCTATGCTACCAAAGAAAATAACGAATCAGATTTGTTCTTTAGACGAAAACCGTGTCCGGAGAACTATAAGCGTTTTCCTTGATTTTAATTCTGCGGGAAACCAGAAAGGATTTCGTGTTGCGCAAACGTATATCAAGTCCTCTGCTTCTTTAGACTACGATAGTGTTGGGGAGTTCCTAAATAGAGAACTTATTTCAAACTCTATCCAAGCATCAAAAATAAAAGGATTGGAGGATTCCCTTCGTCGATTATCTGCTCTTACTCAAAAAATGCGTTCAAAAAGGTTGAAAAATGGGAGTTTAGATTTTGATCTGCCAGAAGCGAGGGTGTTTATAGATAAAAAAGGATTTCCTACAGAAATTAAACGTTCAGTTCGGAATCAAGCGCATATGTTAATTGAGGAATGTATGCTCGCAGCGAATACAAATGTTGCAGAGTTTCTTGGTACAGTTCGTTCGGAGAGTGTGTACCGTATACACGAATCCCCTTCTGAGGATAAGGTTACTTCTTTTCGAAATCTTGTTTCAAAGCTTGGGCATCCTGCTCCATCGGCTGAAATGCTTCTAAAACCTAATGGATTTCAAGAAGCATTAGACTTATTCCGAGGGAAAAAGGAGGAGAGATTTATTAACCTAGTAGCTTTAAGAAGTATGAAATATGCTAGATATCACCCTAGTTCAGGACTGCATTTTGGGCTCGGTCTGGAAAAGTATACGCATTTCACTTCTCCTATTAGAAGATATGCGGATTTGGTAGTACACCGCATTTTAAAATCAAGGCTTTTTGAAAAAAAACAAAAACGAAAAGATAAAACTTTTTCATCTCTTTGCGATAAAATTTCTAATCAGGGACGTAAAACGGAAGAAGCAGAGAGGGAAATGGTTAATTTTTATAAAACTCTGTTTATGAAGAAACATGTCGGAAAAGTTTTTAAAGGACATGTTTCTGGAACGACATCGTTTGGCATTTTTGCAGAATTAGACGATTTTTTTGTGGAAGGATTGATCCCACTTGAATCTATCACAGATGACTATTATGAATTTTTTCCCGATGACTACTCCGTGGTCGGAAAAAGAACAAACAAACGCTTCCGGTTAGGGGATCCGGTCGAAGTTCTTGTAGAAGATGTAAATTTGGACCTGCGGCGGATTTCTTTTGTTTTGTCTGACTTTGTAAAAAAATCAAAGAAGCCAAAGAAAAAGGGCAAAGTAACGAAAGCACGTATGAAAGTAAGGAAACGAAAAGCAATCGGAAAAAGAAGAAGGAGATAAAAATAGTAGCCAAATCGGTAAGAATCGATTATATTTACGTTTCGATCGAAGGAACCGGTGGGTTTTCTTCGATATTTTTTTTTCGATTTCATTGAACAGAGAGAAAGTTATGAGCGGCGTGAAAATTATTTCCGTCAATAA
This sequence comes from Nitrospinota bacterium, assembly GCA_036231405.1. Taxonomy (GTDB): domain Bacteria; phylum UBA8248; class UBA8248; order UBA8248; family UBA8248; genus UBA3496. The sequence continues at coordinate 4,242 of JAZAHK010000006.1, read as the reverse complement.
AAAAGCAAGAATGGTGTTTGCCGTTGAAGATACCTACGAGGCAGGTATGGTTTTGAGCGGTACTGAAGTAAAGTCCATTCGAGAGGGACATGTCAGTCTCAAGGAAAGTTTTGGAGACGTGAGGGACGGTGAAGTGTGGCTAGTAGATTGCCATATTAATCCATATGGACATGGAAATGTGCATAATCATGACGCTACACGACTTCGAAAGCTACTTTTACATAAAAGTGAAATCCGCCGTTTGATAGGAAAGGTCAACGAGAAAGGGTACGCGTTAGTTCCCCTGAAGATGTATTTTAAGGGTGGAAAAGTGAAACTTGAAATAGGACTCGGGAAGGGGAAAAAAATGCATGATAGGCGTGAGGATTTGAAAAAACGTGATGCCAATCTTGAAGTTGAACGTGCTCTTCGTGACCGAAACAAAGGAAGATAGTTTTTCCATGGAGATTCTTCATTGAATATTTTTATTGATTATACGCTAAGCTGGTGGGAGATGGGTTTGGTGAAATATACTTCTTTTGCCGTGGGACTCATGATAGGTTCCATGTGGCCTCTTTTTTTTAAGAGGTATCGTCTGTTTTTCTGGATATTTATTATTGGTTCCTGGATATATCTTATCCCCCTAGGCCTGAAATTGATGTTTCCTTAATCTTCTTTTTTTGTAATGATGGTCTTTTACATAATTTGTCCATGTGGTATATCCCATTCCCACAAAACTTTCGGTCGTCGTTTTGTGGTGAATGTTCATGTATGGGGGCGACCTGGTTTCGACGGGAGGATATGAAGTCTGAGCTGCGTGTCGGGGACGCCACTTGGCCCCGTTATCAATGTGGCAAAACTATACCAGCAGATAATCAGCTGGCTCTCGCAGCCTAGATTGCGAGCGTCTCTCCTTTTTTCGTCCGCGAGATTGGAAGAGACGTCATTAGCGGACTAGTTTTAATTTTCTTCTGTTCGTAGGGAATTTGAGCGAAATTTAATCGAACTAGCTAGGGTGATTGCACTCTGGCGAGCGCTAACCCCGGCGAATCTTTAATCGCCAGATACACACGTAGACGCTCACGACCGAAACCTTGCGGACGCGGGTTCGATTCCCGCCGCCTCCACCAAAGAGGGTGAATTTGAAAAAGGAGATTTGAATGGACGTCCTTGGTAAAAGCTATGTAAGACAAGACGGGAAAGAAATGGTTCTTGGGGAATCTGAGTTTGTAGATGATCTTGAACCAAAAAATGTCTTATATGGGGCCGTGGTACGTTCTGGTCGCCCTCACGCACGGATCCTTAAAATTAATACAAAAAAAGCTCTTTCTTACCCAGGCGTTGCATGTGTTTTAACATCAGAAGATGTTCCAAATAATGCGTATGGACCCTCTATTCCAGACCAGGTGACATTATGTTCAGACAAAGTTCGATATGAGGGAGATCCGGTGGTTGCTTTATGTGCAGAAAGTTGGGAAGTGGCTGAGGAGGCAGCGAAGTTAGTAAAAATTGACTATGAAGATTTACCACCAGTTTTTAGTCCCGAAGAAGCTTTAGATGATAGCAGTTTCCCTATTCATGAATCTCATCCGACTGGAAATTTAGTCACCGAAGGAAAGGTGATTAAAGGAGATGTGGAATCGGGTTTTGAAGAAGCGGATTTCATTATAGAAGCACGTTATAAGACACAAGCGCAGGAGCATGCTTCTATTGAAACTCATATTTGTATGGCAGAAGTAGATACAAAAGGGCATCTGACTGTTCATGTTTCATCTCAAACTCCCTTTCGTATTCGAGCGGACTTAGCAATTATCTTGGGTTTGCCAATTTCCGAGATTCGTGTTCTCAGTAGTACTGCAGGAGGTGCTTTTGGTGGAAAACACGAAATAATGCTTGAATCTCTTGCAGCAATTTGTGCTCTTAAAACTAGGTGTCCTGTAAAATTTAGAATGTCCCGTGAAGAGGAATTTACAGCCTCCACGGTTCGACATCCTATGACCATGGATTACAAGACCGGGGTGACAAAAGATGGAAAAATTACAGCAGTACAAATAAAATTACTCCTAGATGGAGGCGCATATGCATCTGTAGGTGGCGGTGTTGCTGCGAAAGGTGCCTTAATGGGAGCTGGTCCTTATAAGATTGATAACGTTAGAGCTCATTTTTCTGTTACCTATACTAACAACGGTTTTTCAGGTGCTGTTCGAGGTTTTGGTGCAACCCAGACAACCTATGCCTGTGAACGTCATATGGATTTGATAGCCAAAAAATTAAAAATAGATCCCCTTGAACTAAGAAGACGCAACGCGATGGAGACAGGAGATCGTGCTCATAGCGGAGACCCTGTTACGAGCTGCGGATTAGAAGAAACGATGGATAAGGCTACGAGGGCTATTAAGTGGGATTCTATCGGTAAAGGTCAAAGGTCAGTTTGTGGGACAAAATTGAGAGGCAGAGGGATGGCCGCTATGATTTACCCAGTCGCTGGGTTTGGAAAAGCCACTCCAAGTGCTGCCTTTGCACGTGTCAATGAGGATGCAACGTTGACCGTAATTACGGGTATTGTTGATGTTGGCCAGGGTGCAGATATTATTTTAAGGCAAGTAGCAGCGGAAGAACTTGGCATTCCCCTTGGACATGTCAGTCTTATCAATGGAGATACAAGTGTTTCCCCTTATGATCCAGGTTCTACCGGAAGTAGGATAGCGCATTTGGGTGGTAAGGCAGTAAAGATTGCTGTTGGGAAAGTAAAAGAACAACTTCTAGAAAAAGCTGCTGGGATGATTGAAGCCTCTCCTGAAGATCTGCAAATCCGTAAGGGAGAAGTGTTTGTCGAAGGAACACCTGAAAAAAAACTTTCTCTTAAAGAAGTTGCGATGGCTTGTCATAAATCTTCCGAACTAGTTGTGAGTGAAGGAACTCATGTTTCTAAGGACATAGGAGTGGATAAAGAGACTCATCAAGGAAAAGGTTTTGAGTGTTATGTGTTTGCTACGCAGTGTGCCGAAGTCGAAGTGGATGCAGAAACTGGGGAGTACCGTGTTGTCCACCTTGCGGCCGCACATGACGTTGGAACAGCGATTAATCCTATGAATGTTGAGGGTCAAATTGAGGGTGGTGCAAGTATGGGATATGGACTAGGTCTTATGGAAGATATTCAAATGAAAAAGGGGAAAGTTCAGAATCCATACTTTGGAGATTACCATCTCCCGGCACCTCTTGATATGCCGGAAAAATTTACATCTATTATTGTACAAACTATCGAACCAAGAGGTCCTTACGGGGTGAAAGGAGTTGCCGAACCATCCGTAAACCCAACGGCACCAGCAGTGGTCAATGCTATTTGTGACGCGATTGGGGCAGAAATTACTGATCTTCCCGCTACCCCAGAAGCTGTACTCATGGCAATGGCATCCAAAAAATAAACACTTCATTCCAATAGTTGATATACCTGTGCACTTATTAGTCATTAATCTATTCATACATAGATAAATACTTACGGCTGAAACCTTTCGGACTCAGGTTCGAGTCCCCCCATCGCCACCAAATATTTTCTAATTGTTTATCTTATCTTTTCCGTTTTTGTTCAGAATCGTAGCCAATATTGTGTCTATGTATTCTTTTAAGAAAAAACAGATTTTTTACTTTTTGATTCCCTTCCTTTTTTTAGGCGATTTTGGTTTCGTTGAATCGGAAATTTCTGTGCAAAAAAATAGAATTCTTAAGGAAGCCCTGTCAGCTGCAGAAAAGGGAGCCTACAGGACTGCATTTGAAAAATGGTTACCACTTGCAAAAAAAGGGAATACAGTTGCGCAGTACAACATTGCAGTGATGTACTTAAGGGGAGATGGATTGCAAAGAAGTAATAAATTAGCTTTGCACTGGTTAATGAAGGCATCAAAAAAAGGGCACGCTTTATCCCAGTTTACATTAGGACGTATGTACTACGAGGGAATGGGTGTTCTAAAAAATTATAAAAAATCCCTTAAATGGTATAAAAAAGCTGCCGTCAATGGACACAAGAAAGCCCAGAATAATTTAGGCTTGATGTATTTTCACGGTGTTGGCGTGAAAAAAGATAGAAGTAAAGCATATAAGTGGTTTCTCGAATCTGAGAAAAATCCTCGCATATAAAATTTATTATTTCTTAATCATTTAAGCTATAATTAAACCTTCACTGTAATGGTTGTTTTTCTAAATTTGGAGATTTTTCGAAAATGGCCACCGCTACAGAGTTTTTCGATTCTTTGCATTTGAAAGTAA
>JAZAHK010000005.1:0-23533 GCA_036231405.1 Nitrospinota bacterium | reverse complement strand
TCGAGAAGGTGAAGGAGAGGAAGAAGAAGGTACGTGCGCTGAAAGTAGAGAATACCAAGAAACTTGATTCTTACAAAAAGAAAGTACGTAAATTGGAAGAGGAATATCTCGAGAAGGTGAAGGAGAGGAAGAAGAAGGTACGTGCGCTGAAAGTAGAGAATACCAAGAAACTTGATTCTTACAAAAAGAAAGTACGTAAATTGGAAGAGGAATATCTCGAGAAGGTGAAGGAGAGGAAGCGAAAGATTCGTTTGCAGGAGAAAGAGTATCGTGAAAAGGTAATGGAACGAGAAAAGCTTATACGTACTAGAGAACCCTTATTTAGGTAGAATTTTTTATGTATGCAAAAAAACTTTTTTTTAAAATAAAGTTTCCAGTTTCGGTCATTTTGTTTTGCATTATTTTTTATTTTTTTGTCTCATTTCCACTGAACTTGGTTGGAAATACAGGGGAGGTGATTGGAAAAGAATTGGAATTAAAACTTAAAATTCCGTCTGTGACTGTAAATTGGCAAAACAAATCTAAAATAATAGGGGTTAGGAAACCTTTGGTTCCCCCTAAGTATTTTGGAGTGGTATTTCCCGATTTTTTTGTGGAATCTAATTTTCCTGATATTCAACTTCCCGATCGGTTTTTCCCCTCAGAATCCAAACTGGATACTGAATTAGCCTATACGGGATATTCTTGGTATTTAGGTTTGTTTGGAGACATGAAAGATCTTTTTGAAACAGGACGGGCGCATCTCCATAAGAAATCTCCAATAGAGGCATTTTACTATTTCAAGAGATCAAAGGACAAAGCCCAAGAGAATGGTAATGCACTTTTTTACTCTGCATCCTTATTTTGGGGTATAGAAGCTCTTTTGGAAATGGATGATCATATGAAGGCAAACGTTTGGAGAAAAGAGCTTTTGACAATGAAAAACGATGTGTCAATTCCCTATGTTTCTTCTGCTAGATTCTATTCGGCTTTGCAGGCCTGTAAAAATAATAATTTTTATCTGTGTGCAAAACATCTAGAAGCAAAAAAGTGGAAAGATACTAATTATTCTGATCATGCTACCTTTTTAAAGGCATGGGTCTTATTAAAGCAAAAGAAATTTACTTTAGCACAAAAGAAATGGGTGTATTTATCTCGCCATAAAGGCCCATTCCAGATAAGATCTCTTGTGAACGCTGGCATTGTTTCTGCGAAGAAGAAAAGGTACGCAGTTTCCCTTAATTATTTTGAGAGAGCAATAAAATTATCAGGGACAAAACAAAAAATAGATTCTTCTTATGAGAGTGTGGCCATTTATGGAAAGGCTTGGAGTGAGTTAAGGCTGGGTAGGTATCAAGGCGCACTGGTTTCATTTCAGTTGTTCGAAAAAAAGTATCCGACTCAATTTCTGATTTCATCTGTGCACGTTGGTCGAATTTCTGCCAAATTGCGTTTATTTAGAAAAGGCAATTTCCGTGCAAATGTAATTATTAAGGAAGTTGAAAGTTTCAGAAAACTCTTTCCTGATTCTTCTCAAGTTCAAAACCTCTATCTTGAACTTGCATGGGCACTGTTTGAAAAGCAACAGTTTTTGTCTGCATTGCAGTTTGCGACTAAATTAAGTAATCGAAATCCTCTAAGAAGAATTTATCCAATTTCTCTAATCCTTGAAGGATTGTGCCTTTATCATAAAGGAGAATTTTCTAAATCTTTCGGTATATTGAAAAGAGCAAATGAACTTTCGGAGTATAGAAGTTTTCAAGGTGAAGAAAGATTGAAAGAGATATCAAGTTTAATTTTTTCCTTTGTTGCCATACGTTTAAAAGATTATAAAGTTGCAAAAGACACTCTTAATTCTCTTCTGTCATTAGAAAAAAGTGCAGATAAAACAGTAAAAGAGATTGCATCTGTTTGGCTCGGTGAAATTTTGCTTTTAAATGGTAAGTATGCAAGGGCTAAAGATATTTATTCTTCGATTCCTTCTTCCTCTCCTTCGTATTTACAGTCTCGAATGGGATTAGCGTGGATTCATTTTCTTCGTGAAGATTGGGAGAAGTCCGCAAATTTGTTTGAAAAAACTTTTTATTCCGATCCTTTTGGAAAATTTGCTTCTGAAGCTCTCTTTCGTTCTGCAGAGTCTAAATTTAACTTAGGCGACTATCAGAAGGCGATAGATACATTTGATCGTGTAGAAAAGAGATTTGATGGAACTCTGGTTTCTGAACGCGCTTTGTTCCAAAAAATAAAATTGCTGATACAAAGGAATAAATTAAAAATTGCAGAACCTGCACTTTCAAGGTTCTTGAAAAAATATTCCAAGTCAAAGTTTCTGGACGAAGTTAAGTTTAATTACGCATTAATTCCCTTTCATAAGTTGAATTATAAAGTTTCTCTGAAAAGATTGAGAAATTTTGTTAAGAGCAGTCCTAATTCTAAGTTTTTGCCAAAAGCGTTCTTAAGGATAGGCGATGCGCAGTATAATCTTCAGGATTTTGAGGATGCGGAAAAATCATATTCGCTAATTGTAAAAAAATTCGCATCGCACCTCGAGGCAAGGGAGGCTGCATATAGCTTTGCTATGACAAATGCAAGAAGGAAGAATTTTTCTAAATTTCTAATTGAAGCGAGACAAGTTATCAAAAAATCTCCTAAAGATATTCTTAGCATTGCTCTTTCCTTTCAAATTGCGGAAATGTTTTATTCTCGAAGAAAATTGAAAAATGCTTTTGAAGAGTATTTGCAAATTGTTGCAGAACATCCGAACTCCCCTTTCGCAGCTCAAGCTTTGTTTAGGATCTCTATGATTCATAGTTTGAGAGGTAAAATTGATGCTTCTTTAAGTTCCTACGAAAGGGTTCTAAAAAAATATCCTAAACATAGAATGCGTGCGAATGTTCTTTTCGGACTAGGAGAAACACTGTTCAAGATTGGTAGATATTTAGAGTCGAAAAAATGGCTTGTCTTATTCTTATCTGAATTTTCAAGCCACGAGTATGAATTTCTTGTAAGGTATCGTCTAGGGATTTGTTATAGGGAGTTAGGAGAGAAAGAACTATCTATTAAACAATTTGAAAAAGTAATTGAAACCCCTAAAAAGTCTAGTGTTGAATTGAGAGTGAATTCTATGATCGAACTTGGTAGTATCCTTATTCAAGAAGGACGTTTTTCGGAAGCAAAAAAAACTTTATTGCCAGCTTCTAAATTGAAAGATCCAAGTATTTCGGCAAGAGCTCAATTTCTTCTAATCCTTATTCTTGAAAAGAAAAAAATTCAAAATACAGAAGTGAAATATTTAAAGTTGGCTTATAAGTTTTATGATGATAGAGATATAGTTTGTAGGTCTTTGTTGAAATCTTCTTCACTGTATGAATCAAGAGGAAAACTTTTGACTGCCCAGAAGATTCTTGAAAAAATAGGACGTTCGGTTAATTTGAAAAAGTGTAATAAAATAGCCGTTAAAGAATTACATCGTCTTTCCAGTAAAATTAGAGTTCAATGAAAAAATAGTGTAGTTAAAATTCATTATATTGAGAGGAAATTAAAATGGGAACTTTTGCAGAATTGCTTTGGAGCGGAGGCATTTTAATGATTCCTCTTTTTGTCTGTTCCATTCTTTCTCTGGCTATCATTATTGAGAGAATAATTGTGTTAAGGGAAAAACAGATTGTTAAGTTAGATGTGATTAGAAGTGTAAGAGGTTTAGTTGTTCAGAAAAAGATTTCAGAAGCAATAATTTTGTGTGAAAAAAATTCTTCCTCTATAGGAAGAATCATTATTGAAGTTCTGAAAAGTAATTTTAAAGGGAGGGGAGTACTTAAAGAAACTGCTGAGAATGCAGGTCGTCAAGAAGTTCCTGTTTTGGAAAAAAATTTACAGACACTTGGAACGATTGCAGCCGTAACTCCTCTTTTAGGTTTGACAGGGACAGTATTCGGTATGATCAAGGTTTTTACCGTTATAAGCGAAAAAGGTATAGCGCATCCAAGTCAACTTGCAAGTGGAATAAGCGAGGCACTCGTTACGACAGCTACTGGTTTGGTTGTGGGGATTCCTGCATTAGTTTTCTTTAATTACTTCAGTGGAAGAATAGATAAATATTTGTTAAAAATTGAAAATCATGTAACTCAACTTATTGAAGTAATTGTAGAGGAATAATCATGAAATTTCGTGATTACCGTCGTGTAAAAGCACAGCCAGGGTTAACAGCTATGATAGATATCGTCTTCTTATTATTGATCTTCTTTGTTCTAAGTTCTGCCTTTGTTTTGCAACCTGCTATAAAAATAAAACTACCTAAAACGTTGACGAAACAACTTCCTGTTAGGAAGGAGATCGTAGTCATAATTGCGCGAGATAAAAGAGTTTTCATAAATAACAAACTGACAAAATATTCTAATATCTTTGAACGTTTCCAGAAAGAGGCCAAGAAGCAAGCAAATGGTACAGTTGTGATTCGTGCAGATCGTGATGTTTCCCATGGTTTTGTCGTTAAGGTTATGGATGTTGTAAAACAGGCTGGCTTCCCTAATCTCGCAATTGCTACGGAGCCAATAAATTTAGAGAAATAATTTTTTTACATTTAAGGTGTTTCTATAATGACGTTACGGTTAATCTATGGAATATTTGGGTCAATAATCATCCATGTTCTATTAGTGGTTTTCGCTCCAGATGTTGTGCTCCCAAAGATGAGTATGCCTGAATATAAAAAGCATGAAGTATCTTTCATAAGTCGTCATTTACAATTGCCTAAAGCATTAATTCACAAGCCAGTCCCTCAAGTTCTTAGGCCAAAACACATTCCTAAGGTAAAAAGATCTAGGATGCCAACTAAACCTATTTTCCCGAATCCAAATGCTTTGTCTAAGGTTAAATTTCCTAAATTGCCATCTAAACCTATTTTTTCGGACCCAAATTCTTTGCCTAAGATTAACTCTCCTAAATTGCCATCAAAGCCTTTTTATTTGAATCCAAATGCTTTGTCGAAGATTGAATTGCCTAAAATGCCATCAAGGCCCGTTTTTTTTGAAGCCAAGAATATCCCCGGCGTTAAAAGTCAAGTTATGCCAATAAAACCAAGTTCTCCTGCTTTTATCCCTTATGTACAAACTCCTGAATATCCATCAAAAATTAAACCTCCTAAACTGGTGTATCCAGTGCGACATCCTAAAAAATCTTCTTTAATTAAAAGATTTTCAAATAATAAAAATATGAAATTGATTGATCTGAAAAGTGCCCTGAAGAAGACTGCGTCTAAGAATGTAAAGTTTTCTTATTTATCTATCAAAAAAAAAGCTAAACAGATTTTAGCAAGGAAAAAAAATAAGAAGTTACATGCATATCTTCCTAAGATTATTGGAAAACAAGTTGGAGCTTTGGATGTCTCGAAAGTAGGTTTCGATATAGATAAATATATTGATCAAATTCAGAAAAATTTGGATAGCAAGAAAGTGGTTATGGTTGATAGCCCATTGCGTAAGGAGATGCAGAAACGTACACGTCAATTGATTTTCACACCACCTCCTCCCAAAATAAATTCGTTGCAAACTCCTGCAACTGTTGTTCTTAAGTTCTGGGTTCTTTCTGATGGAAGTGTTGGGAGGATTTTAGTTGAAAAAAAAGCTAATGCAATTTTAGAAGTATCTGCTATTAATCATTTGAAAAAATGGAAGTTTAATAATTTAGTTAAAAAAAAATTAATTAAAGAACAATGGGGAATTGTTGCTTACAGATTCTTGGTTGATTGACGATAAAATTGAGAGATCTAGAAAAAATGGGGAAATCGCTTTTTTTTGAAGATTTTAATGATGGATTAACCTGGGAAACCTCCTCAAGGACAATTACCGAGTCTGATGTAAATTCTTTTGCGGAGTTAACTGGAGATTCTACTTATCTACACATGGATGATATTCTTTCTTCAAAAGGTCCTTTTGGAAAAAGAATATCGCACGGTTTGTTAGGATTATCTGTTTTGATAGGTCTTGTAACACAGTTGGGAATCGTAGAAGTTACATTAGAAGCTTTTTTGGGTGTAAATTGGAGTTTTAAAGCACCTGTTTTTTTAAATGATACGGTATATGGGATTTTGCAAGTGGTAAAATGCCGGAAAAGTAAAAAGGGAAGAGGTTTAATCACTTTTTCGATTTCTTTGTTTAATCAAGAGGAACAAAAAGTACAGGAAGGGGAAATAACATTTATAGTAAAACTAAAAAAAGAGAAATGAAATAAAAATCAACCTCCTACAATCGCAGGGAATACATACATTTCATCCCCATCGTGTAAGATGAAGTTTTTCTTTGCGTGTCTTCCATTAATGAGTACAATATAAGCTTCTTCTTCTGGTATATCGAAAACTTTCAACACATAAGATACATTTGAATTTTCTGGGATATGAATTTTGGCTACTCCTTCTTCATTAGTATTTAAAGGCATTCTTTCTTCAAAGTTTGCGAAAAGACCAATTGTAATTTTCATTTCATTTACGATCCTTGCTTGTTTTATCAGATCATGTCATCTATTACAGACTTGTTGAGTCATAGAATTTACATAAACAATGATTCTTGCTCAATATGAAATTTAAAAAGTATTCGCTTTAGTTACTACTTGTTTTTCTTTAATCTTGATTATAATCTTAGAATGTGAAAACCTAATTTGTCGAATTAGAAAGGTCTTTTTCATGTCATTTAATTCAAATATAATGCTTAGAAAAGGCGTAATTTCACTAGAGCCTTATGTACCTGGTCGATCTATAGAAGATGTCCAAAAGGAATTTGGTTTAAAAAACGGGATCATAAAACTAGCTAGTAATGAGAACCCTTTGGGCCCCTCTCCCTTAGCAATTTCTGATCTATCTTCTACGCTTTCAAAGATTCATCGTTACCCCGATAGTGGAGTAAAATCTTTGCGGGAATCTTTAGGAATTTACGATAAAGTGGACAGTTGTTCGATTTTTATTGGGAATGGAGGAGATGACGTACTTTCTGTTCTCTCAAGAACTATTCTTAATGAGGGTGATGAAGTAATTCTTCCATCACCAAGTTTTGCTCCCTACGAACATGTAAGTCGTTTGATGGGCGCGGTCCCAATATTTATTGGATTGGACAACTTCAATATTGACTTGGATACAGTTTTAGAGAGAGTGTCAAAAAAAACAAAATTGATTTTTTTGTGCAGCCCTAACAATCCTACTGGCAAGATTTTGTCAGAAGAACAATTACTGAATTTCCTTGATTCTTTGCCTGAGAATGTTTTGGTTCTTCTTGACGAAGCTTATGTGGATTTTGTTGAAGAAGAAAAAAGAGTTGACACAATTTCCATGTTTGAAAACAATCCTCTTTTCATACTTAGATCGTTCTCTAAAACATTTGGCTTGGCTGGTCTAAGAGTGGGATATGGAATAGGAAATGATGAACTTGTCGGTTATATGAACCGGGTGAGAGAACCATTTAATGTGAATTCAGTGGCTCAATCCGCATCACTTTTTGCTCTTAATGATGCAGAATTTAAAGATAAGGTCGTGAGAATGGTTAAGGAAGGAAGGGAACTTTTATACTCTGGTTTTAATCGTCTAGGAATTAATTTTATCGAGAGTCAAGCAAATTTTATTTTTGTTCAAGTGGGTGATGGTGATAAAGTTTCAAACGAACTCATGGCCCAAGGGGTCATTGTAAGACCCGGCTCAGTCTTTGAGAATAAAGAGTGGATAAGAGTAACGGTAGGTACCCTAAGAGAGATTGAAATATTCCTTGAAACTCTAAAGAAAATCCTAAAAATCTCTTGCTAAAAACAAACCAAAAACTGAAAAACTAATTGACAGCGTTCTTCAGTGATTTCCCAGCTGAAAATCTAGGGGATTTGCTTGCATTGATTTGTATTGCCTCGCCTGTTCTAGGGTTTCTTCCAACTCTAGCAGAACGATTGGAGATTTTGAATGTTCCAAAGCCCACTAGAGAAACACTATCACCATTTTTGAGCGCTTTTGTAATGTTCCCTAGGATAGAATCTATTGCACGGCCTGCCGCAGCTTTTGAGATCCCTGCTTCGCTTGCAATCTTTTCTTGTAAATCTACTTTATGCATAGGAAAAAACCTCCGATTATTTGATAGCACCAGTTTATAAAATAAGTGCAGATTGTTTGGGTTTTGAAAACGTAGACCATTCTATATCTACTAAATGTAAGAAGTCAAATAGTCTAAATTCAAATAATTAACCATATTAACCTTTTATAATTTTTTTGTCAGTCCAAAAAGTTCACATTCGTAAAAATATTTTTTTTGTTTATGCAAATTATTTAAAAATGTTTATATTGAGGATACATTGTTTTTATATAGAATGTTGGAGATTTTCTTTTTAGAGAGGAAAAATGAAAACAGGAGTTTTGCTGTGGAATTTCGATCAGATAAGTGCAGAATCTATTTCGAAATTTTCTGAAGAGGTTGAAAAATCTGGAGCCCATGCTCTATGGATTCCTGAGACTTGGGTTCGAGATGCTTCTGTTCAACTCGCAGTTGCTGCTCTTGCAACAAAAGATATTAGAATTGGTTCTGCAGTCTTTAATCTTTTTAGTCGTACTCCTGGTTTTTTAGCACAGACGTCTTCTGAAATTGATCATCTTTCCAAAGGTCGTTTTGATTTAGGTTTAGGAGTAAGTGGCAAACTAATAAATGAAAATTGGCATTCAGTAAGTTTCACAAAATCACTTACACGTACTCGTGAAGTATTTGACGTTTTAAGAAAAATATTTTCTGGAGATCGAATAGACTTTTATGGTGAAACGATTAGCCTGAAAGGTTTCTCTCTAAGGAGGAAGCCTCTGCAGCAAAGAATACCTTTGTACTTGGCTGCGAATGGTCCTAAAAACATCAAAATATGTGGAGAGATTGCGGACGGTTGGATTCCCTTTTGTGTCCCATTCAGTAGATTCAAGGAAGCTATGGCACCATTGCAAGAAGGTCTTCTTAAGAGTGGTCGAAAAATAGGAGACATGGATGTGGCTCCCTTTATTTATTATTGTACTGACGAAGACTCTAAAAAAGCTAGAAATAAAATTAAGCCAGATTTAGCATTCTATATTGGGGCTATGGGGAATTATTATCATGCCCAGCTTACTAGGTGGGGGTACGGGAAAGAAGCTAATCTAATCAGAGATGGCTGGAAAAAAAATGGACGTGAAGGGGCTGCAGATGCAATGCAAGACCATCTCCTTGAAGATTTAGTTGTATGTGGAACCATAGAAGAGGTTAAAAGTAAATTAAATGCTCTTGACTCGATAGGTATTACACAGCCAATTTTAAGAATTCCAGATTCTATCTCAGAAAAAAATGCATTCGAAGTATTGATGAATTTAAAACATATAATTTGACTTGTATATTTTTTTATTATTAAGCGGAGGCCATGTAAATGAATAAGTATCCGACCTGGGCGCGTGGAAGCATGATGGTTGATTGGGAGCACAGAATAGATTTTGAACGTATGAGAAAAGAGAGAATTCAAAAAACTCAGGATGCAATGAAAGAACAAGGGATAGATGCACTTGTTTTGTGGAAAGATGAAAATGTTCGGTATTTGACGAGTTTAAGAGCAATCATGATTCAGTACAGGTCTTCAACGACCTACGGCGTTTTACTTCATCAAGAAGGAGATCCTACATTACTTGCATCGTCGGGAGAAGCACATCGGATTGAACAATGTATGCCTTGGATTAAAGACTATGTTCCAATTGGGATTCTTGAAGAACCGGGTTTGGTTGATTTGACCGTTAAAGATGAAATTCTCCCTCGTCTAAAGGATTGGGATGTTGCAAATAAAACAATTGGGTTGGATGGTCATACGTTTATGCAAAGATCAGCATTAGAGAAACATTTGCCCGAGGCTAAATTTGTTGACGGGGAAAGGTTTATGTATCTAAGTCGTATTAATAAAACCCCTGACGAGGTTGCGTGTTTAATGCAGGCTTGTGCTATTGCAGATTCTGTGACAATGACTGCAATTGAGAATTCAAAGCCTGGTGTTAGAGAATACGATGTGGCTGCTGAAGCAATGAAAACTCTTTTTACCCATGGTGGAGAATTTGGGCATCTTGCCTCACCTTTTGTTGCTTCTGGTGAGCATATGGCTCCTCCAACGCGTTTTCCAACAGATAAAATAATCCGTAATGGTGATGTTGTCTTTATAGATATTGGAGCATGTTGGAACGGGTACTTTGGAGACTGTGGGAGAGCAACTTTGGCCGGAGGACCTCCTCATCCAATGCAACAAAAAGTATATACTACTGTATATAAGGCTCTAAAGGCTGGAATCGCAAAGATGAAACCTGGATATACTAATGACGATTCTACACAAGAATTCATTGAAGTTGCGCGTTCTGCTGGATTGGAGAATAATTTTATAAAATTATTCATAGGTCACGGATGTGGGATATCCCCAAATGAGCCCCCTTATGTTGGGGAAGTAATGCCTGGGGCTGAAAAAGTCGAATTTGAGCCTGGAATGACTTTTGCTATTGAGCCTCTAATCTTTGTTGATGGGATACCAGGAGGGGCGGGAGTTCGAATAGAAGATCATATTCTCGTAACTGAAGATGAACCGGTTTATATGACTCGGGCACCGTACTGCGATAAATTGTTGTTGCAGGATTAAAAATTTTATCAGAATTTCTGGAATTATGAATACTTACTCAAAATCCAAGTGGAAAATTAAAGAATCATTCGCTACTCCAGAAGATGTTTATTTAAAGAGAAGAGATTTCGTTAAATATGCATTAAGTTCATTTGTCCTTGGTTCCTCTTCAATTTCTAATGCCTATGGGCAAACTAGGGATAATGATTCGAATTTGATTGGCGATAAAGAGAGATTTATCGATGTATCCAGAAATAACAAATACCGTTTGGATCGGCCTCTTACTAAAAAAATAATTGCCGCTAGGTATAATAATTTTTTTGAATTTGGTCCGACTAAAAATATTGCATGGCTTGCACAAAGACTCAAAGTGAAATCTTGGCAAGTTCTTGTAGACGGCCTTGTGAAAAAAAAGATTCTTTTCGATATTGATCGTCTCATAAGTCTTATGTCTTTAGAAGAAAGATTGTATAGGTTTCGATGTGTTGAAGCGTGGGCAATGGCAGTTCCTTGGGTAGGATTTCCGTTGTCGGAATTTGTTAAAAAAGTAGTCCCATCTAGTCGAGCAAAATATGTTGTCTTTACTACTTTTTTAAATCGTAAAATTGCATTAGGGCAACTCCAGACTTGGTATCCTTGGCCTTATGTCGAATGTCTTACAATCAAAGAAGCAATGAATGAACTTGCTTTTATGGCTGTGGGAATTTATGGGAAATCATTGCCAAAACAACATGGTGCGCCAATTCGATTAGTCGTACCATGGAAATATGGATTTAAAAGTATAAAATCGATTGTATCTATAGATTTTGTAGAGAGAAGACCCAAAACATTTTGGGAGACAGCGCAACCGAATGAATACGGCTTCTGGGCAAATGTTAATCCTGATTTTGATCATCCAAGATGGTCTCAAAAGTTCGAGAGAATGCTAGGAACCAATCGGGTGAGAAAGACTGAAATTTTTAATGGGTATTCTGATTTGGTTTCACATATGTATCCAAGATTAAAAAATCGTACTTATTTTTTTTAAATTTAATAATTCGAAATATTTTCTTTCTTCTTTTTTTGTGGGGGAAAAATGATAAACATTGATTTAAGTGGAAAAAATGCGATTGTAACTGGGGCAAGTCAGGGCATAGGTATGGGTTGTGCACAGTGGTTAAGTCGTGCGGGTGCTTCAGTGGTTTTGGCCGCAAGAAATGGGGAAAATTTAAAAAGAAATGTTGCCGATATCAATGAAAATGGCGGGAAATCTATTGCTGTCCCAGTTGATCTTACAGAGAGTAATGCATGTGAATTAGTAGTTGATAAATGTATTGATGAATTTGGAGGCATAGATTTTTTGGTTAATGTTGCGGGTGTAAGTAGGAGAACAGATCCGTTAGATACAACAGATGAAGAAATTGATATTGCATTTGATTTGAAATTACGCTCTGCAATTCGTCTTGCACGTTTGGTTGTTCCTTTTATGAAGAAAAGGGGCGGGGGTTCCATAATTTTCACTGCAGGACTCAGCCAACTACACTCTGCATCTTTGCAGGGTTCAGGATGTATCCCTAATGCAGGTATCGCCGCCTATAAGCATTTGCTTGCTAAGCGATTAGCTCCTGATAACATACGTGTAAATTTAATTAATCCAGGTTCAACGAAAACGCCGCGTATGGATATGCAAAATAAAAGAATTTCCGACTACACAGGGAAATCAGTAGCAGATATAGAAAAAGAGAGATTGGCAAGTATTCCTATGGGTAGATTTGTTGCCCCAGATGATTGTGCCAAGACGGTTTTGTTTCTTTGTTCGGATCTTTCTTCTTGTATTACGGGAGAATCTATTATTATTGATGGCGGAGGTTGTAGCACAACTCGGTATTAGATTTATTTAAAAAAAGAGAGGAGGATGTTTTGAGTGTTTCTCAGGCTCCAGCGGCGATTGCATCAGAGAATATTAATCTGGTTGGTTACCATGATTTAAAAGATAGACCGGCTTTTAAAATTGCTATGCAAGAAGTAGACGGACGTTTTTATTTGTATTTGTCTCATTTTTGGGTCAGTGGTTGGAGTATTTTAGATGTAACTGAACCTGATAGACCTGAATATTTGAATTTTATAGAAGGACCAGATAATACTTGGACGTTGCAAGTGCAAGTCGCAGAGGGTTTACTTATAACTTCACTTGAAAAAATTCCACCGGGATGGGGTACTAGACCTGATGACCCACCTGAGGCAGAGGGAGTTTTTATATGGGATGTTTCTTCTGATCCTGCCATGCCAAAACTGCTCTCTCATTGGGAAACTGGTTCGGATGGGACTCATAGAAATTTCTATAATGGAGGAAAGTACGCTCATCTTTCCGCTTGTTGCTCAGGCTATGACGGTCAGATTTATAGGATTCTTGATGTGAGTGATCCACGTTCTCCTAAGGAGGTCTCGAAATTTTCTTTGCCAGAACAGAAAGAAGGAGAGAGTAAAGAACTGCAAGAGGGTCTTAGAATTTTTCAGCATGGACCTGCCCATGCAGAAAATGGGAGAGCATATCTCCCTTATGCAAGGGGAGGGATGGTTGTTGTAAATATTGAGGATATTAATAACCCAACGTTTGTAAGTAGATTGAATGTATATCCCCCTCTTGGAAGTGCGATTGCAGTGCATACAGTTTATCCTTATTTTTCTAAAGGTTTTGCCATTGCTAATAGTGAGGCCTTAAAAGAGAAATGTGATGAGCCTCTTAACTACACGGCTATCATAGATATAAGTGATGAAAAGAATCCTTGTTTGAAGAGTTTATTTCCTGTTCCTGAACCTCCTAAAGGATATACCCATAAAAATTTCTGTGAAAGGGGAGGGCGTTTTGGTCCGCATAATCAGCATCATGCTCAAGGGCTAGATTGTTTGGAGCAAGGAGAGGACAGGATATATCTTACTTATTTTAACGCGGGATTACGTATTTATGATATTTCAGATCCAAATCTTCCAAGAGAGATAGCTTATTATATCCCTTCAGATCCAACAAAAAGATTAGGACTGCTTCCTGAAACGTTAGTAACTCAAAGTGAAGATGTTCTAGTAGATAGAAGAGGCTATATATACGTTACCGATAAAAATCACGGTCTTCATATTTTGAAATGTACTTTATAAAAAGGAGTGTTTAATATGCCAAAATTTATAGATTTAACTAGGGAGATTTTTCATAGGGCTCCAAATTATCCTGGTCAACCTCCTATAATAAAGGGAGTATGGAAGTCGCATGAAGAAGCACTCGTAGACTCAGGAAATGTATGGGGAAACTCCGTACACTACTTCAGCATGCCTGATCATGGTGGAACTCATTTGGATGCCCCTAGACATTTCCATAAAGATGCCACCAGTATTGATGAATATCCTCTTGATAATTGTTATGTAAAGGGGATCTGTGTTGACCTCCAGCATATTCCACCTAGAAGCGAGATTACTTCAACTCATCTTGAAGAAGCAGTCCAAAAAACTGGAGTCTCTATACCTAAAGGCGGCACAATATTACTTTGTACTGGTCATCATGAAAGAACTTTCCCTACACCTGCTTATTCTAATGACAATCCTGGTGTAAATGTAGAAGCCACAGAATGGCTTGCAGATCAAGGAATAGTTAGTTTTGGGATTGACTCGATGAGGCCTGGTCCAGAGGGAGATATTAATTCTTTAGTGCATAAAGCTTGTTGGGAGAAAAATATAACTCACATGGAAAGCTTATGTAATTTAGAATCCTTGATAGGGGTCGGTGAATTTCTTTTTGTTGGATTCCCACTCAAGTTCTCTGGTGGTACGGGCAGCCCTATTAGGGCAATCGCCATACTTGAGGATTAATTCTAATTTCTAGAGATTAGTTTTTTTCTCTAACTCTGCAGGAGTTCTTCGAATTTTTCCGTAAGTGCGGGTAAAACTTTTTTATAGTCACCGACTATACCATATCTAGCACGTTGAAAAATTGGGGCATCCGCATCGGTGTTTATTGCAACTATATTCTTACTTGGCCCTGCGCCTACCATATGTTGCATGGCACCTGAAATTCCAACTGCAATGTACAAATTAGGACTCACGATTTTCCCTGTTTGTCCTACTTGCATTTGCGTAGGAACCCAGCCTGCATCCACGGCGGCTCTACTAGCACCTACAGCAGCTTTTAAGACTTTTCCAAGTTTTTCTAAATGAGAAAAATTCTCAGCCCCTCCTAGTCCCCTCCCACCACTGACAACTATTTCAGCATCTTCTAATCTTACGCCTTCAGATTGAACTTTTTTAGCTTCCAGAAAACTCATAAGAGTTTCCCCTGATTCAATCGAAATGTTTAATTCAACCAAATCTCCTGTACGACCTTCGATTATATCTGCCATTGGTAGTGCTTTAGGTCGCAGAGAAGCGATGGAAAGATTTTCTGTTTTTGATTTTACATGACTAATTGCGCTTCCACCCCAGACTGGCCTAATAGCACAAAGCTTTTCGTCTTCATATGATAGTTCTGTACAGTCATGTGCGTAACTTGCATTGTGGCGGAAAGCAATTCTCGGCGCGATATCTCTTCCTACGGAAGTATTTGCAACAAGGAATGTGTGCGGAGAACTTTCTCTTACTGCTGCATCAATTCCTTCAAGATAAAAAGAATTTGTATATCCGTCGAAAATATCTGATTCGCCTACGATGACTTTATCTGCTCCTAGTGAAATTAAACCCTTTGATAACTCTTTTGTTCCTTCGGAACCTAGAATAACGGCAATTAGGTCTCCCCCCAAATCATCGGCTAATTTCCTGCCAATTCCTAATAACTCACTGCTGATGAGAGCAAGCTTATCTTCTACGGATTCAGCTAAAATGAGAACATCTTTAGACATTGTACATCTCCTAAATAATTTTATCTTCACGAAGACGTAAAGCTAATTTTTTGGCGGCTTCCTCAAGGCTTTCATCTTCAATAAATTCACAGTTGCCAGTGAAAACTGGTTGGTAAAGTTTGGTAAGTTCCAGGGTATTCGCTGAACTTCCGATTTTTGATTCGTCTATTTCTATGTCGGTACTTTTCCAAATTGGTAGTTGTTTGCGCGAAGCCATTAAAATGCCTTTTACAGAGGGTAAACGAGGATTGTTTATTTCATTACTAACTGTGAGCAAACATGGAGTTTTTACTTTAACTACTTCTACTCCATCCTCAAGACCTCTCTCGCAAATTAGTTCATCTCCCTCGACCGTAATTTTCTGCAATTGACCTACGCTTGGTAGACCAAGAGCTTCTGCTAAAGCGAGACCAGTTGAACCAAAACTCCAGTCACTACTCAATCTTCCACACATGATAATGTCAAACTCTCCTATTTTCTCGATTGCCGCTGCTAAAATGCGAGCAATTCCAAACGCATCTGAATCTTCAAAACAATCATCATTGAGTAATATGGCATCATCGCAACCCATGGCCAGACATTTTTTCAATGAGTCCTTACAACTTTCGGAGCCTACCGTAACCACTGTAATTTTCCCCCCATGTACTTCCTTGAGAGCAATTGCTTCTTCAATAGCATTCTCATCAAAAGTGCTAATAACAGGAGAAACGTTCGCAGGAGATAAGACTTCCATTTTTTCTTCATCAACTTTGAAATCTCGAGGTGGAATGTCTGGGTCTTGTACTTGTTTAATGCAAACTATAATATTCAACTTGATTTAACTCCTTAATCAAACTGTAAGTTTTTTTTCATAAAGTGAATGGAATTATAATTGTTAGGATATTTTGTCTCAAGTCTTAATCTTGTTTCATTTTGTTTTCGTATTGTTTTAAAATAGGTAATCATAGGTGGCATTAATTTTAATTAAAAATATTTTGTTTTGTTTGAAAGGAATTCAGAATGCAAGAACTAAGTGAGGTCCAGGTTTTGGATGCCTTAAGTAAGGTAAGAGATCCGGATCTTGGCAAAGATATCGTAAGTTTGAAGATGATAAAGAATATTCAAATTTGTGGAGATGCAGTTGCTTTCACTCTTGAACTGGTTACCCCTGCTCATCCCAGAAAAGAGGAACTTCTCGAGGAATGTAAAATGGCGGTTGGAACACTTGAGGGAGTTAAAAGTGTGAATGTACGCCTAGCAAGCAATATTGCATTTTCTGCTGTCGCTCCTGGAAAAATGTCTGTTCCTGGAGTAAAAAATATTATAGCTATTGCTAGTGGGAAAGGTGGTGTTGGCAAATCAACGATTGCTGTTAACATTGCACTCGCTTTATCTTTGGAGGGAGCGAATGTGGGTATTTTGGATGCAGATATTTATGGTCCTAGTCAGCCCTTGATGCTTGGAATCCCGGATCAAAAGCCGCATGCAGATGAGAAGAATCGTATTTACCCTCTGGAAGCGCATGGAGTAAGGGTTATGTCTATGGGTTTCTTGATTGAGGAAGACAGTCCTGTTATTTGGAGAGGTCCGATGGTCATGAAGGCGCTCACTCAGTTTTTATCAGAAACAATTTGGGGCGATTTAGATTACCTGATCCTTGATCTTCCACCAGGAACTGGAGATGCACAATTAACAATAGTCCAGCAAGTTTCTCTGGCGGGAGCCGTTATTGTCTCTACTCCTCAAGATATAGCTTTGCTTGATGCTAGAAAAGGGTTGCAGATGTTCCGAAAAACTGACGTCCCTATTCTTGGTATTATTGAAAATATGAGCTACTACGAGTGTCCCTCATGCAATCATCGCGAAAATATTTTTGACAATGGGGGAGGCGAGAGAGCAGCAGAAAAGTATGAGGTTCCTTTTATAGGTTCGATTCCCTTAGATATAAAGGTTCGCCTTGGTGGTGATGAAGGGTCTCCGATTGTTTTAAGCAAAAATGAGGATCCGGTAGCACAAGCATTCAAGGAAACTGCAAGGAATGTAGCTCTCCAAGTAGCCATTGTTAATTCTTCTTCTCCAGTTAGTGTTCCAGAGTTAAAAATCATTGAGTGAGTTTCTCAATTGTCAATAGATAAGCAAATAGGTCTAGGTTTTGTTGGTCTGGGTTGGTGGGGGAGTGTATTGGCTCAGGCTGCGATAGATTCAAAAGTTGCGAAGGTTGAAGGTTGTTTCGCTAGGACTGAAAAATCCAGAGAAGAATTTGCTGAAAAATTCGACGCGAAAAATTACTCTTCCTTAGATGACCTGCTTAAAGATTCATGTGTTGATGCTGTCGTAATAGCCTCTTCTAATGGCGTTCATTTCGAACACGCTATTTCTGCAGCGCGTGCAGGTAAACATATACATCTTGAAAAGCCAATGGCTTTACGTATTTCTGATGCGAAAGAAATTGTTCGTGCTTGCGAAGAGTCCAATGTAAGGCTACATATTGGACAAAATTTCAGAAGATGGCCGATGTTTCGTTTTGCAAAAGAACAAGTTTCTGCAGAAAACTTGGGATTGATAAGCATCGCTATTTCACAATTTTCGGGGAACTTAGGACTGGTTTCGGGAATAGATAGTCTGAGATGGGATCCTTTGGAGAATCCAGGAGGGCCTCTTTACAGTTATACGATTCATCTTTCTGATGTAATGGAATTTCTATTTGGGGAAGTAGTTGAAGTTACCGCAAATTGCGGAAAAGTTGGAGGTCCGTCAATGACAAAAGACTCGGCTGCTTCAGTCTTGCGTTTTGGATCTGGTCAGGTTGGAATAATTTCCGGCTCGTATCTCTCTCCCATGTCGTTCACTTTTGAAATACAAGGATCAAAGGCGAACTTACTTTTGTCTAACGCACATATGCCAAGAATCCAGAAAGAGGGACAAGAAGCATGGGAAGCGGAATTCTTCGATTTAGATTTAGATTTTATTTCTGGTCGTGCATCGGCTAATGCTGAACAATTCGTAGATTTGCACGCTGCGGTTCGTACTGGGAAGACTCCAGAAGTTTCTGGTATTCAGGGAGTGCGAGCTCTGGCGATTATGAGAGCAATTTTATTGAGCGATTTGGAAAAAAGATCAGTCTCAATAGAAGAAATTCTTGACGAAGAATAAATATACACAGAGGGTTTTACATTGGGAAGGATTTTGGCAGTGGATCCATTGCTTAAGGCTCCCGCTTGGGAACTAGAAGAAGAAGTTATTGGTGTAGGAAACGAAATAGTATATCCGGATAGTTTTGAAATTAATGTTTTAAAACAATACTTGCCCGAGACAGATGCCATTCTTACAGTTTTTTCCGATGTTACTAGAGAAATGATTTCTCTAGCACCTAATTTGAAAGTTATAGTCAAACCTGGTGTGGGAATAGACAATATCGATTTGGAGTATGCTACAAAATCTAAGGTAATGGTTTGCAATGTTGCAGGAGTGAGGGGACAGGCAATTTCTGAGCATGTTTTTTTTATGATACTTCATATTGCAAGGCATGCATGGATGCATAACGAACAAGAAAAGTGGAGGCATATTCCTGGGGTTCAACTTGCAAAGAAAAAAATAGGAATTTTTGGATTAGGAAATATTGGCATGCATGTTGCCAAAATTGCTAAAGGGTTTGACATGGATATTTTGGTGAATACAAGAACCTCGGATCCTACTATTTGTCAAGATATTAACATTCAATTTGTTTCTCTTGAGACAATTTTGAAAAATTCAGATTTTATTGTCCTTGCCTTGCCTTTGTTAGCGGAAACAAGGGGTTTGATTTGCAAACAAACTATAAATCTTATGAAAAAAAACTGTATTTTAATTAATGTTTCAAGAGGGGCAATTGTTGTGACTGATGATCTTTACGACGGGATCAAATTTGGAAAAATATATGGAGCAGGTCTAGATGTTACCGACCCTGAGCCACTGCCTGAAGAACATCCAATATGGGAGCTTGAAAACGTTTTGATTACTCCTCATAATTCGTCAAGAACTCCGGAAACACAAGATCTCGCAATTCAAAAAACCTGTGAAATTCTTAGAGATTCTCTTTCTGGGTTAGTACCTGCAAGTGTTATAAATCCAGAAATTTTATAATTTCTTTTGTGTAATCGTTCCTTGTATTCACGGAGGTATGGATATAGATTTACTTGGTTTAATTCCGGCTTTTTTCTTCGCATTGTCAAGTATTTTTACCAGAAAAGGTTTAGATTATAGTACCCCGCAAACAGGAAGCTTCATAGTTTTACAGACACAATTTTCTTTGTTTGCATTCTCACTTTTTTTTGTAGATTTTTCGCAATTTACAATTACTTATAGTTTGTTGTTTTTTATTTTTGCTGGGTTGTCATCTCCTGCACTTTCTCTATTGTTTCTTTTCCTATCCATAAACCGTATCGGGGTTGCTAGGACAAATGCAATTTCGAATACTCACGCAATTTTTGGAGCATTATCTGCTTTTTTTATCCTTGGAGAGAGACCTTCCTTGCATGTTTGGATAGGGATCATTCTGGTTGTAATAGGAATTGTTTTTATTTCAGGAGGTGGAAAAAACGCTATGGGGAGATCAAAATTCCTTATATTTCCGTTGATCTCTGCTATGTGTTTTGGATTAGCTCACGCACTAAGAAAAAATGGGATTGAATCACATACTTCCTTATTGTTTGCCGGTTTTGTTCAGGGTCTATCTGCATCGATTTTTGGTCCTATTTTTTTGAAAATGAGCAACAAATGGGAACCTTTTGTCTTTAACTTAAAGAGCAATAGAAATTTTCTTCTTTCTGGAATTGCAATGGCATTTGCTCAGTTTAGTTTACTTTTTGCTCTTAGTAGAAGTGAGGTTTATAGAGTTTCGCCTTTAGTTGCTACCGTTCCTTTGTTTACACTTTTCCTTGCCCCATTAATTCTGGGTGACAAAGAGAAAATAACACTTCCTGTTATAGCATCCTCAATTATTATAGTAATAGGTGTTGTGCTTGTTACTATAAGACTTCAATTTTAGTTTTATACTTTGATTCTCTTCAAAAAGAACTATTGACTTTAGATAGGTGTGTTTTTTAAAATAATTTTTTAGTTAAAGAACATTTTGGTGGCTGATATGTCTGCAGAAATGAAATCTTTGGATAGTCGAACAATTTCTAAAATCACTGAATCTGTTAGTTCTTTGTTTTCTGAGAGTGAGTATGGACTTACATTTGTTCTCTGGGATGGTACAGAAATTGATGTTGGGAAGAATGTCCGACCAATAAAGGTTCATTTCACTTCTTTGAAAATTTTTAAAAAAATCATGTTAAATCCAACAGCGGGAAACTTTGCTGAAGCTTACTGCGACCAGCTTATAAACATTGAGGGAGATCTATTCGAGTCTATTGCGGCTGCAGATAGTTTTGATTATTTAGAGATACCGTTTTTTAAAAAAGTGGTCTATGGGATCAAGATATGGATGATTTGAATTTGGATATGTGGGATGTGATTGTGATTGGCGGTGGTCCCGCAGGGAGTACGGTTGCCAGGAAACTTGCTTTAGCAGAAAAAAAAGTATTACTTCTAGACGCATCAATTTTTCCTCGTGTTAAATTATGTGCTGGATGGATTACAAAACAGGCTCTGTCTGATCTAGAACTGAGTCCAAGTGACTATCCTTTGACAATTCAACCTTTCTCTTCGATTTTTATTGACTGTGATGGCAAATCTTACGAAACAAGTTGGGATGAGCCTGCAAGTTATGGAATCATTCGTTATGAATTTGACCATTTTTTGTTGAAACGTGCAGAAAAAACTGGGGTGGATGTTCGTTGTGGGATTCGTGTGCGGGAAGTAAAATTTCATGAAAATAGTGTGACAGTTTACTCTGATAAAGAGTCTTTTAAGTCTTCAATTGTGGTTGGAGCAGGGGGGCATACCTGTCCGGTCGCACGAAGTTGTGGTTCTATTTCTTCTGAAGAATCTGTTGTTTTAACGCAAGAAAGTGAAACTAAAATAGGTTCAGATGTTTTACAATCTATTGCTCCTAACTATGGACTGCCTGAACTGTTTCCCGAGGCTGATTTTAATGGATATGCGTGGTATTTCACGAAAGGGGATTATCTCAATATTGGAGTTGGTTGTGTAGGGAAAGAACCTAGTGTTCATGAAAGGTTACATCGGTTTTTAAAAACACTTCACAATACTGGAAGATTGAGTGCTGACGCTGTTCTTAATAAATTTAAAGGGCATGCTTACTCCATATATAGAACATTTTCAAGAAATATTGCAGGAGATAGATTTTTGTTGGTTGGTGATGCAGCTGGACTTGCTCAAGATTTTAGTGGTGAGGGTATCGGGCCTGCCATTAAGAGTTCAATTATCGCAAGTGCCAATATTTTAGATTTCCTTGATTCTGGTAAAAATTTGGATAACTATAAAGATAGAATATGTGCATTGTATGGAAATGGCGAAGTTAGCTTAGGGGGTAAAGTCATAGAATTTTTACCGACTAATATTACCAAGAGTATTGCGAAGCTAATGTGTAAAAATGCTTGGCTTAGAAGGCGTTTTGTTTTAGAGGGCGCATTCGGTATCGGTTAATGTGGAGGAAAATGAGTATGAAGAAAAATCGAATAAAATCGGCAGATGCAGAAGCAATTTCTTTTCACTACGATCTCTCAAACGATTTTTATGAATTGCTTTTGTGCGAAAATATGCTCTATACCTGTGCATACTATAGGTCCCCTCAAAACAAATTGGCAGTTGCTCAAAAAGATAAAATGGATTTGGTGTGTAGGAAATTACGTATTAATTCTGACGATTCATTTTTGGACATTGGTTGCGGTTGGGGAAGTTTAGTTATTTGGGCTTCGAAACATTACGGAGTTAATGCAACGGGAGTTACCTTGTCTAAGGAACAAGCGAAATGGGCAAATGAATGGATCCAAAAAGAAGGACTTTCTGATCGTTGTAAAGTTTTGCATTTGGATTATCGTGATTTTCCTTCAGAAAAAAAATTTTCTAAGATATCCGCAATTGGGATAATAGAACATGTTGGAATTGCTAACTATCCTTCTTTTTTTAGGGGAATAAGGGAACGGTTAGAGGATGAGGGCCTTTTTTTAAATCACGGAATAACTTGCCAAAAATTTAGAATTGAGACAAGTCAGAATGACTTTCTCCAGAAAAATGTTTTTCCAAATGGGGAACTTGAAAACATTACAAATATGATGAATGTTATGGAGCAAGAAAGATGGGAAATTCTTGATGTTGAAAATTTACGTCTTCACTACGCAAAAACTTGCCAAGAATGGTTTGATAACCTTGAGGAACATTCAGAAAAAATTCGCGATATTATTGGGGAAAGAAACTACAGGATATATAAACTGTGGCTAGCATGTTCCTCTACGGCTTTTTACAGAGGTGGTTTGGGTTTATATCAAGTGCTTTTACAAAAATTCTCAATTCAAGAAAGTAGATATGATGATCCATCTACTAGGGAAGAAATTTACATAAATTAGAATTAAGAATAAGTGCGTTTGGTAAGTTATTGATAAATAAAGATTAATTATTTTGAATTGTTTATTAGTATATCGATCATTTTATTGTAGGTTATACCCGCAGCACCTATCATTTTGGGGAAACCGCTTAATTCGGTGAACCCAGGCAGGGTATTAACTTCGTTGATAAAAATTTCACCTTCTGCTTCTCTATAAAAGAAATCGATTCTAGCAAGGTCTGAACAGCCAATAATCCTAAAAGCAGATTTCGCATATTCTTGAATTTTCTTTTTTGTGGATTCGTCCAGATTTGCTGGTATTATTAATTCAGCCATCCCGTCCGTATATTTAGAGTCAAAATCGTACCACTCACTTTTTGGAATTATCTCCATAAGAGGACTCGCAAGGATATATGGTTTTTCTTGTTTATTTTCTAAAATGGCACACTCTATTTCTCTTCCGTTAGCGAACTCTTCTATCATTATTTTGTTGTCAAATTCAAAAGATTTTTCAATAATGTTTTGGATACTTGATTTGTCTTTTACAAAATGAACTCCAAAACTACTCCCCTGTGAAACAGGTTTCACGAAAAGCGGTGTTTCAATAGTGTTT
>JAZAHK010000004.1:0-10783 GCA_036231405.1 Nitrospinota bacterium | reverse complement strand
TAAAGGGAAAACTCGCATTAATTACAGGAGCAAGCGGTTCTATAGGATATGGAATAGCAAGGTGTTTTGCAGAGGAAGGGACGAATCTTGCCTTGGGAGATTTACGTCACGCTGAACTGCAAAAATTAAAAAAAGAATTAGAGAAATATTCAGTAGAAATCGAATGCTTCCCATTAGATGTAAAACAAGAAGATTCTTGCGAAAAACTAGTCAGTAGTGTTACTGAAAAATTTGGAGAAATAGATATTCTTGTAAATAACGCAGGAGTACTTGGGTCTTCAGATCTTGCTTTGGGGAAGCCGCTGGCAGATATTACTGGTTCTGATTGGGATGAAACATTTCAAGTAAATACCAGAGGAATTTTTTTCCTTTGCAAGTCAGTTATTGAGTCCATGATACCTTCGAAATTAGGACGTATAATTAATATTGCATCAAGGGCGGCTTTTGATGGTAGAGAATATATTCCACACTATTCTTCGAGTAAGGCCGCTGTTGTTATTTTTTCGCAATCACTTGCGAAAGAATTGGCTTCAAGTGGTATTACCGTTAATACAGTTTGTCCTGGTTTGGTGTGGAGTGATATGTGGAAGAAGCTTTCACCTCTTTATAAGACGAAGATACCTGAACTTGAAAAAATGAGTTCGAGAGAGGTTTTTAATTATTTCGTTAAACAAACTCCTTTAAATCTTGAACAGACACCGGAAGATATAGGACGTGTTGTAACTTTTTTGGCAAGTGATGATGCTAGAACTATAACCGGACAATCGATACTTGTTGATTCCGGATCAGTTATGCGCTAGTGTCTTTTGCAAAATATTATTTTTATTCATAACATTGTTGTCTTCTTATTTAGTTAGGAATTGTTTTGAAAAGGAAGAAATACAGCGTCTTTTTAGTATCTCATGACAGAATAAGCACTCATAAACTGATAGATTTATCTCAGAAACTATCTAATTTTCCGAGATACAATGTAAATATTTTCGGTGTTTTTCTTTTTGTTGCTATCTTTGTGGCTTCTTGTTTTCTTTCTGCATACTTGTTATTTGATCGTTTTGAACTGACGAATAAATTAAGTAAACTTCCTATTTTAGAAAATCGGATTGATTCACAAAGTAATGTAATAAAGCGTTTCGAGAGTAAATTATCAACTATCAATAAAAATTTGAATCAACTTTCCTTACTAGAAGGGAAGTTGCGAATGATGGCATCTATGCGTCACACTCAGCAAAGCCTTGATTTGCCCATTGGTGGGATTATGGATGAGAATTTTTCAAAAAAATCAAGAACTTTAACTGATAGCGAAAGAAAATTATTCCGAAGGATTAGCAGACAATCAATAGATATTGAAAGAAGGAGCGTTCTTAAAAATAAATCGTTATCACAAATTCTGAGAATTTTTCAAAAAAATCGTTTTCGTTTAGCACATACTCCTTCGATTATCCCTGCGAGAGGATGGATAACATCCGGTTACGGATTTAGAAGATCTCCGTTTACCTCTAAAAGAGAATTTCACAGGGGTATTGACATATATACAAGACTTGGAGCTCCGATTTTATCACCAGCAGATGGAATAGTGATAGCGGCTACAAGAGATTCTAGGTATGGAAATTATATAAAGATAAGACATCTTCCAGGGATAATAACACGGTATGCACATAATCAAATCAATCTGGTTCGTAAGGGACAGCAGGTGAGACGTGGGGAGATTATTGCTAAGGTCGGGAATACTGGCAGATCTACAGGTCCTCACTTGCATTATGAGGTAATCATTAAGCAGAAATCTGTAAATCCCATGGGCTATATCATAGACCTGTACGCCCAGAAGTAACATTCGGTTTAGCTCTATGTTAAAATTTATTTTGTGTTCTAATTTTTGATATGTTTGGTTTAGGATCACAATAAACCAGGAGCCTATTAAAATGCCGATATTTAGTTTAGACAAAAGCTTGTCAGCAATTAAATCTCTTGTTGGAACAGCCAATGATAGAGAGATAAGAAAATTACAACCAATGGTTGAAGCTATCAACTCATTAGAAAATAAGATGGTAGACTTTAGCGATTCTCAATTATGTGAACAAACTCAATTTTTAAAAGATAGGGTGAAAAAAGGAGAACCTCTTGAGGATCTTCTCGTAGAATCTTTTGCAATAGTTAGAGAAGCAGGGAAAAGGGTTTTGCAAATGAGGCACTTTGATGTGCAACTTGTTGGCGGGATCGTTCTGCATAGAGGAAAAATTTCTGAAATGAAAACAGGAGAAGGTAAAACTCTTGTCGCTACTTTACCAGCTTTCCTGAATGCACTTGCTGGAAAGGGAGTGCATATAGTTACAGTAAATGACTATTTAGCTAAACGTGACTCTGAATGGATGGGACAGATATTTAGGTTTCTTGGTCTCACAGTTGGATGTATACAACATTCTATGGATGACGAAGAAAGAAAAGAAGCGTACTTATGCGATATTACTTACGGTACGAATAACGAATTTGGTTTTGATTACCTTAGAGATAACATGAAGTTTGAAAGAGGGAGTAGGATCCAGAGAGAATTATCTTTTGGAATCGTCGATGAGGTTGATAGCATCTTAATTGATGAAGCGAGGACTCCACTAATAATTAGTGGTCCAGCAGAAGAAGCCACCAAATTGTACCTTTCTGTTAATCGAATTATTAGAAAGCTTCTTCAAGAAGAAGATGCAGACATAGTGCCAGAAATTAATAAAGATGATTATGTCGAAGGTGGCAAAGATGCAATTAGCAAAAAACAATATAAATATTTGATAGTTGATGAGAAATCGAGAACGGCAAATTTGAAAGAAATAGGCGGCGTGGAAGCAGAAAAAATCCTGAGTTCTGCAGGAATACTTGACGAAGGGAAGAGTTTGTATGATATGGAAAGTATTTCCATTTTACACCATGTCGAACAGTCCCTTAAAGCATACGTTTTATTCACAAAAGATATAGATTATGTTGTGAAAGATGGACAGGTGATCATAGTGGATGAATTTACTGGACGCTTAACTCCAGGTAGGCGCTTTGGAGATGGGCTTCATCAAGCTTTAGAGGCGAAAGAGAAAGTTGAAGTTCAAGAAGAAAATGTCACTCTTGCAACAATTACTTTTCAAAATTATTTCCGTCTCTATGAAAAATTATCTGGAATGACAGGTACAGCAGATACGGAAGCAAAAGAATTTAAGGAAATTTACAATTTGGATGTAATTGTTATCCCAACTAATAAGACTTTAATTCGTACAGAATATCCTGACGTAATTTATAAGACGGATTCGGAGAAAATGGACGCAGTAGTGGAGGAACTTTCCGAATGTTATAAATCAGGAAGGCCTGTTTTAGTTGGAACAATTAATATTGACAAGAGTGAGCAGTTATCGAAGATTCTGAAAAAAAGAGGTGTTCCGCATCATATTTTAAATGCGAAACATCATTCTCATGAGGCAGAAATTATTGCACAGGCAGGTAGAAAATCTGCGATTACTATTTCTACTAATATGGCGGGAAGGGGAACAGATATCCTTTTAGGTGGGAATCCAGAATTTCTTTTAAACAACTCCAATAAAAAAGATGATCAAGGAAGGGAAGCACTGCTTCAAGAGTATATCCAACAATGTGAAGCGGAACGTGAAGAAGTGATTGCATTAGGAGGGCTACATGTTCTTGCTACTGAAAGGCATGAAAGTAGAAGAATTGATAATCAGTTGAGGGGACGTTCAGGAAGACAAGGAGATCCAGGCAGTTCTAGATTTTATCTTTCTCTTGAAGATGATTTGCTCCGTATTTTTGGTTCTGATCGTATAAAAGGATTGATGGAGAAGTTGGGAATGGAGGAAGGTGTTCCAATTGAGGCGAAAATGGTAACTCGTTCAATAGAGGGAGCACAGAAGCGTGTTGAAGCCCATCATTTTGAAATGAGAAAGAATATTTTGGAATACGACGACGTTATGAATATGCAAAGAGACGTTATTTACTCCTTAAGGCGTTCCATGCTTGATGGAGAAGAAATAACAGATCAAATAAAAGAAATGGTGATCAATGTTCTTGAAGGAATTCTCGATGTTCATTTTCCGGAGTCAGTTCACTTTGAGGAATGGGATTTGGATGCTTTTAAGACGAACATAGAATCTCAATTTAGTATTACATCTAAAATTAGTGGATACCAAATTGAATTTGAAGGTTTAGATCGTGTGTTAAATATAGAAGAAGAGACAGTTGAAGAACTCAGAGCAAAAATCCATTCAATGGTGATGGACGTTTTGGTGAAAAAATATGCGCATTTGGGAGATGAACTGTTTCAAGAATGGCAAATGATGGTTTATCTTCAAATTTTAGACTCTCATTGGAAAGAACACTTGACCAATATAGATCATCTTAAAGAAGGTATCGGTCTGAGAGGATATGCCCAGGTAAATCCTCTCAATGAGTACAAGAAAGAGGCATATCATATGTTTGAGGAACTTACAGAAAAAATTGAATCGGATACAGTAACGTATCTCTATCGCTTGGATGTCTCTGATGATGGCGATATTATCACGAAGCATGATGAAAGTGAGAATCTTGTATATACCCACCAAGAAGTATCAGGTTTTGACAACGCTTCAGAAGAATCTGAAGCGCAAGTTCTGTCCCCTGTTAGGAGAAGCGATCCTAAAGTTGGAAGAAATTCTCCCTGTCCTTGCGGTAGTGGAAAAAAATACAAGTTTTGTTGTGGAAAATAATTTAAGGATTCTGGTTAACATTTTCCTTTGATTTCGAGGCTACTATGCAGTTTGGACTTATGTTGCGTTCTCAATATCCCTTAGAGGACGATCTGCAGGTACGCTTTTCGAATATTCTGGAGCAAGTAGTTAAAGCGGAAAAACTAGGTTTTTCTTCAATAACAAAAGGTTCCCATTACAGCACGTTCCCTTTTAATTCGTTTCAACAAATACCCTTTCTCGCTAGAATTTGTGCGGAAGCACCGAGTTTGAGGTTTAATGCTGGAATTGTTTTATTGCCTCTACATAAACCTTTGGATATCGCCGAACAGATTTCTACTCTTGACGTCATAACAAATGGAAAAATAATTTTCGGTGCTGGTTTGGGCTATAGAGATGTAGAATTTAAAGCTTTTGGAACTTCAAAAAAAGATAGAGTCAGAAGGTTAGAAGAAAACCTTATTGCTATTAAAAGATTATGGACTGAAGAAAAGGTGTCAATGGAGGCAAGTCATTTTTCTCTTCAGGACGCTTCTTGTACTCCAAGTCCAGTGCAGAAACCACATCCACCTATATGGATTGGAGCAAATAGTGATGAAGGTATAAAGAGAGCAGCGCGTTTTGGAGATAGCTATTATGTCAATCCACATAATCGTATTGAAACAACAAAGCGCCAATTGGAAATGTACAAAGAAGAATTGATCAAGTTAAACAAACCTTTTCCTTTTGAGTTACCTATGAGGAGAGAAGTTTTTGTTGCAGAGGACTTTGATAAAGCGGTTTCTTTATGTCGACCATATTTAGAGAAAAAATATAATTCTTATCATAATTGGGGGCAAGATCAGGCCATGCCCGAAGGAGATAAGGATCTCTCACTTGATTTTGATAAATTATTGGAAGATAGGTTTATTATTGGTGGACCAAATGAAGTTTCAGAAAAAATTTCAGAATTATCTTCTCTCGGAGTGAATCACTTGATTATGAGTATAGAATGGCCTGGAATGCCTCAATCCCTCGTGCTTGATACGATGTCAATTTTATCAGAAAAAGTTTTTCCTTTAGTTCGTGAGAATATTTTATAAATGGCTTTTGCTACTGATGATATAGTTGATTTTTCCAAAAGGTTGAACTTCGAAGACATTCCTCCAGAAGTTGTTGAGAAAACTAAGTACCTGCTTCTCGATGCTTTGGGAATTGCAATTGCATCAACGGCACTTCCTGTAAGTTCCCAGATAAAGAAAATGGTTTTTAAAATACTAGGCCTGAATTCTTCAGATTTATCGAAGGGAGTAAATGACGGTTGTACAGTAATTGGCGAGAAAATTGCTATGCCAGTTACTTATGCTTCAATGATAAATGGCTCATTGATACATTCTTTAGATTTTGATGATACTCATACGAAATCCGTTATTCACAATTGTGCCCCTTTGGTGCCATCTGCATTGTCGGGGGCGGAGTTGTTTCATCCAAATACGCGAGATTTCCTCAAATCGTTAATTCTTGGTTTTGAATTCCAAATTCGTTTGGGTCTGGTTGCCCCTGGAGCTTTTCATGCTCGTGGTTTCCATATGACATCTATAGCAGGCACTTTTGGTTCATCTTTAGTTTTTGGATTACTTGCTGGTTTTAGTAAGAAAGCGATTGTTTCCGCACTTGGTATTTGTGGAAGCCTATCTTCTGGTCTTTTTGAGTATCTCGAGGACGGTAGCCCTGTCAAAATTATTCATCCAGGTTGGGCATCGCAAAGTGGCATCGTTGCCGCCATGCTCGCAAATGAAGGTTTTGGTGGACCAAGTTCCATTTTAGAAGGTCGTTTTGGATTATATAAAAGTCATGTTTATGGTGAGGATCTCAATTTAAAAGTTTTAACTTCTGGATTAGGTTCAAAATGGGAAACTCTCAATATTGCTTACAAACCCTATCCTTGTGGCCATGTTATACACGCTTTTTTGGATGCTGCAAAGAGGATTTATTCGATGGATAAATACTCAGTGGATGACATTAAGAGTATTAAATGTCTAGCTGCAAAAGGAGCTATTGATCTGGTACTTGAACCTCTTGAATCAAAAAAGAATCCACGCTCTCCTTATGATGCCAAGTTTTCTTTGCCCTATTGCATTGGAAGTATTTTAGCTCGTGGAAGTTGTAATACAGTAGATTTTAGTGAGGATTCTATTCAGGAATCTAAAGTTTTGAAAGTGGCCTCTTTGGTCAACTATGAAGAAGATCCTTCTCAAAATTTCCCTGAATATTTTCCAGGATCTATTGAAATAGCATTTAAGAATGGAAAAAAAATAATTGAGCATGAAAAATTTCAAAGAGGGTGTTTGGATAATCCTATGAGTAATGTCGACATTGAGAAGAAGTTTCTAGACAATTCCTTGATGGTTTTTGATATGAATACTGCTAAAGAATTACTTGATATTGTGATGCAACTAGATAAATTGGGAAATATAAGTTCTTTGTTAAGCCTGCTCAGGTTTTGATACAAAGATTAAGAAGGATAGAGATTTGCTAGTTTCCGTTTGAAGTGTCTTCAATGACTGTTACAAAATCCGGAACGATTCTAAATCTTACAATTTCTCCGATACTCACTCTTGCATTGGGGTGAGTATGAATTTTAAGTTGTTGTCCTTTTCCGATTTCGTTTAATAGAGTGACTTCTATCAATAGATGTGTACCCGCATATTGTATTTTTTCGGTTTTAGCTTCGAATTGTCCATTCTCGTCTAATGCAAAACTTTCAGGTCTGATTGATATGAACGCATCTGTTCCAAAGTCTAAATTTCTCATCGAAAGACATGGGATGGACCCAATATTTGTCATCACTTCATCGTAACCTGGTTCTAGAATTATGCCAGATAAAATATTAGTTTCTCCTATAAAACGAGCAATGAAATCGTTTGCAGGGAATTGGTATACTTCTCTCGGTGATCCAGATTGTTCGATTCTTCCGTTTCTCATAATATGTACTTGTTCCGCAGTTTGCAGCGCTTCTTGGGGATCATGAGTTACAATGACAGTGGTGACTTCTAATGATTTTAAAATAGAAATGGTTTCATCCCTTATTTCACTTCTTAAACTTATATCTAAACCTGAAACTGGTTCGTCTAGCAGGATAAGATTAGGCTTTCGTGCAAGAGCTCTAATTAAAGCTGTCCTCTGTTGTTGTCCGCCCGATAGCGTATGAGGGAAACGATCTTGGAGTTCATCAATTTTTGCCATCGACATTAGTGCAAATATTTCAGAATTTTGTCTGTCTGTAGGGTTTGGAACTCCGAAGAAAATGTTTTCCTTTACTGTGAGATGAGGGAAAAGGGCGTAATCTTGGAACATAATACCAGTTTCTCTTTTCTCTGGAGGTACGTGTAATTTAGTTCTTTTGTCTGAAATGACTTTCCCGTCAATTTTTATACTGCCTAGGTCTATAACTTCTAAACCTGCAATCAATTGGAGGAGAGTGGTCTTTCCGCAACCAGACGGGCCAAGTAGGCAAGATATTTCTCCCTGTTTAATTTGAAGAGAAATCGAATTAATGACTTTTTTTGTTTTGTAAGAAAAATTTATATTGTTAAGAGAAAGGTATGACATTAAATTTCTTCTCCAATTACGTTGCTTCCAGAACTTATGATTTTGCTTAAAATGATAATTGGAATTACTCCTGTTAGAACAATCGCTAGCGCACTTAAAGCGCTTTCTTCGAATAATTCGTCTGATGCAAATTGATATACATTAGTTGAAAGAGTTTCGAAATTAAAAGGACGGAGAACTAGAGTCATTGGCAACTCTTTCATGCAATCTACAAAAACGAGTATTGCCGATGCAAGTACCCCTTTTTTTATAATAGGGATGTGGACTTTAAAAAGAGTCTTTCTTGAATTCATTCCCAATGTTCGTGAGGCAGCATCCATATTTGGAGTAACTTTCGTTAAGCTTGATTCTATAGATCCAAATGAAAGTGCAAGGAAACGAACTGAATATGCATAAATAATTACAACTAGTGTTCCGCTCAGTGAAATTTCCTCAGTCATACCTAATATAAAATTTAAAAATTCATCTACTTTTCCAAACGATATAATGATTCCTACAGCTAAAACTGACCCTGGTATTGCATATCCTATTGAAGAGAATCTGATAAAACCTCTGATGAATTTATTTCTTCTTACTCTTTGTCCATACCCCAAGAATATCCCTATTAGGGTCGCAGTAATTGCGGAAAGAAATGATAAAATAAAGCTGTTAGACATGGTTTTGAAAAAATAGAAATTAGTACCAAAGTCGTAAAATATAAAACTATCCCTAATTAAGATTAGAGA
Organism: Nitrospinota bacterium; assembly: GCA_036231405.1. GTDB lineage: Bacteria > UBA8248 > UBA8248 > UBA8248 > UBA8248 > UBA3496. The sequence goes on along the minus strand of JAZAHK010000004.1, from coordinate 1,761 downwards.
TGGCAGAAAAAAACCAAGGAAAATCGGAATGATACAAGCAAAAAAAGAAAAGATATTTTTATATCCGTGTAAGTAATATCTTTTTATAGATTTTCTGCTCTTTGTGTCATTTGAAAATTTTTGTTTTCTTCTCCCCCATTTTTCGGTAAAGAGGAGAAGTAAAACGAAAAATAAAAGTACTACCGAAAGTTGGCTTGCTCCAGATATGCTATCCATATTCATCCAAACATCATAAATACCTGCTGTAAATGTTTCAATTGCAAAAAAATCAACTGTTCCGAAATCATTTAAAACTTCCATTAAAACGAGAGAAACTCCTATTACAAGTGATGGCCTAGCTAAAGGTATGGATATCTTGAAAAAAGTGTTCCAAGGACCTCTTCCAAGTGTCCTGCTCACTTCTATTATGGAAGATGATTGATCAGCAAAAGAAACTCTAGAAAGAAGATAAACATATGGGTAAAGAACGAAGGTCATCATAAAAATTGCGCCCCAGAGAGAACGAATCTCAGGGAACCAGTAATCTGAAGGGGAATTCCAAGAGAAAAAATATCGAAGAAATTCTTGAATAGAGCCACTATATTCTAATAGGTCAGTATAAATGAAGGCTATGATATAGGCAGGTATTGCCATCGGAAGCAATGCAGCCCATTCAAAGAATCTTCTTCCCGTAAATTCACAACAAGTCACTAGCCAAGCCGAGGACACTCCTAGCAAAAGAGTTCCTCCTCCAACACCTATCATTAACATGCAAGTTGTGTAGGTATATCGAAAAAGTACTGTCTCATAAAGATGTTTCCAAATGTCATCGCTTGGGAGACTAGCCAGCCATAGTATAGCCATGATTGGGGAAGCAATTATAAGTGTTATTAATACAATTGGAAAATCAAATTTTTTAGTTTGCATTATCTAAATCTCATATGAGGCCCCTACGAAGCACATGGAGGACTGCAAGAAAATAATATGCACCACGCAAGGACTATCTAAGCAAAAAAAATCGGCAGCTATGAAGTTTTGAAATAATAGCTGCCGATTTGTAAAACAGAATCTACTTGTTGAAATTGACTTTATCTACCAATTTCGATGCGGCACTACGTAGTCCTGCAATTTTTGAAAGTTTCACGTTATCGGAAGAAAAACTACCCCAAGATTTAACAAGAGGGTGAATTTTAATGCCGCTTTTAACTGGATATTCAAAGTTTTGATGCGCATACATTTCCTGTGCAAATTTTTCACTTAAGAATTTAATAAGTTTAATGGCATTGTGTTTGTTTTTTGCCCCTCTTGTTACTGCAGCTCCGCTAATATTGACATGAGTTCCTCTGTTCCCTTGATTTGGGAAAATAAGATAAACTGATTTTGCCCATTTCTTATGGGCAGGTTTTTTCTTGTTAGTTTGCATTTTGCCCATATAATAAGTATTCCCAATTGCTAAGTCGCAAAGTCCAGAATAAATTCCCTTTACTTGAGCTCTATCGTTTCCTTGTGGTTTCCTGGCTAAGTTTGAGTGAAGTCCTCTAAGCCATTTCTCAGCTGTAGCACTACCATGTGCATTGATAATGGAAGCAAACAAGGAAAGGTTGTAAGCGTGTTTCCCAGATCTGATGCAGATTTTCCCTTTCCATTTTGAGTCAGCAAGGTCTTCGTAATTTTTTAACGCCCCTCTTTTAACTCTTTTTTTGCTGGCATAAACTATACGTGCCCTAGTGGTGAGGCCAAACCAGTAGCCTTTTGGATGGCGGTACTCAGAAGGTATATTTC
>JAZAHK010000003.1:0-284415 GCA_036231405.1 Nitrospinota bacterium | reverse complement strand
AGGGGCGCTAGCTTCCTCGGTTTGTTCTTCCTCAGCAGGGGCGCTAGCTTCCTCGGTTTGTTCTTCCTCAGCAGGGGCGCTAGCTTCCTCGGTTATATCTTCTTTTTCATTATTTTCGTTAAGCTTATCTTCAGGGGACATTATTTCCTCCGTTTTTTCCTTTAATCTTCTAGCCTAAATTATATTCAGTAATCTATATAGAGTCGTGAAGGTAACAAATGTGTATCTTTGGGTCAATGTTTTTACCTAGAAGTTTTTTATTTAATTCACACTTGCGATATTATGTTATGAATTGATAGAGTACAGTTTATCTTAGTTTTAATTTATCTTTTTACCAACCTAATAAGCAATGTTCTTTACTGAGATTAGGCAAGGAAAATGACTGAAAATCTTTTAGAAGTCAAAAATTTAGTAAAATATTTTCCTGTTAGAGGTGGTGTTTTCTCCCGCGTTAGGAACTATGTTAGAGCTGTCGATGATATCAGTTTTTACGTTAAGCCTGGCGAGACTCTTGGTCTTGTTGGTGAAAGTGGATGTGGTAAATCCACAGCTGGTCGTTCCATTCTACGTTTAATTGAGCCAACCTCAGGTGAAATTTATTTTGAAGGTGAAAATATTTGTAATCTTGGTAACGAGGAATTGAGAAAACGCCGAAGAGATATGCAAATAATTTTTCAGGATCCTTACGCTTCACTAAATCCTAGAATGACTATTGGGAGTATTGTTGGTGAGCCACTTACTATTCATAATGTTGCAAAGGGTGAGGAAAAGAAGCAAAAAGTCGTAGACTTACTTCATAGGGTTGGATTGCGTCCTGAGCATATTCGTAGATATCCACATGAATTTTCAGGAGGTCAAAGACAGCGAATTGGTCTCGCTAGGGCACTAGCTTTAAATCCAAAGTTAATCATTGGAGACGAACCCGTAAGTGCGTTAGATGTTTCTATTCAAGCACAAGTAATCAATTTGCTAGAAGATTTACAGAAAGACTTGGGTATCGCCTATGTAATGATTGCCCATGATCTCGCTGTTGTTCAGCATGTTAGTGATCGGATCGCAGTAATGTATTTAGGGAAAATAGTTGAGCTTGCAGAAGCTGATGAACTGGTATCATCTCCTAAACATCCATATACTGAAGCACTATTGTCCGCGGTTCCTGTTCCAGACCCAACTGTGAAGACCGACCGAATACTTTTAAAAGGAGATGTTCCTAGTCCTGTGGATCCTCCAAGTGGATGTCGTTTTCATACAAGGTGTCCATATAAGGAAGATCTTTGTGAACAGGAGGAGCCTCCTGTCCTTGAAATGAGTCCGGGTCACACAGTATCCTGTCATTTTTCAGAGAAAATATACGGAAATGTTAATTCTTCGAATGGTTCAGCTGCCACATAAAAATTATCCTGCCGTCGTACTACCGCTTAAATTGCTTTAATTGAAAAATCACTTTTTAAACAAAGTATAACTTTATCAGGTTTTAAGGTTTTATTAATTCTGGGAATGATTTTGTTAACATTGTTGAGATCGTTTCCCCTATTGCAATAGAGGAAGTGGCGCCGGGTGATGGAGCATTGCATACATGTAATGCTCTTTCTGTACGGATGATAGAAAAATCATCTATAAGTTTTCCATGTTTATCTATTGCTTGGGCTCTTACACCAGAACCTCCCTTGATTAGATCATCTTTTCGAATTTCTGGAAGCAATTCTTTTAATGCTTTGGTAAACGCATCTTTGCTAAAGGATCTGTGCATCTCACCAATTCCTACCTGCCAGTATTGTCTGGCCAGTTTCAGGAATCCTCTGTAAGTAATTGTCTCTAAAAGATCTTTAAAATTAAAATTATTTTTTTTATAGCCTTCCCTTGCAAATGCTAAAACAGCGTTTGGACCTGCTTCGACAGTTCCATCAATTCGTTTTGTGAAATGGACTCCAAGAAAAGGAAAAGAAGGATCTGGGACAGGATATATTAATCCTTTAACTAAATCTTTCCTTGATGGTTTTATTTGATAATATTCTCCCCTAAAAGGCACAATTTTAAGTGGTAGAACAGCCCCTGCCATACTTGCTATACGATCTGCGTACAGGCCTGCACAATTAATGAGATATGAACTACGAAATTCTCCATTATTACAATGTATATAAATCTGGTTATTTTTTATTTCAATTTTTTTTACATTTTGACTTGTTTGTATATTTTGTTCGTTTTGTCTGATAAGTTTTGCATAGGTTTTGACAATTCCTGGATAATCAATAATTCCAGTACCAGGAACCCACAATGCTTTAATTCCTTTTGCATAGGGCTCCTTTTCACGAAGTTTTTCTTTACCGATCATTTCTATTCCTTCCACTCCGTTTGCCTTTGCTCGTTTGTATAGTTCTTCAAGCCTAGGGATTTGCATTTGATTAGTAGCTACAATCACTTTTCCGCATATTTCGTATTTTATTTTGTGTTCCTGTGCAAATTCGATCATTTTTCTAGCTCCAGAAACACATGTTTTTGCTTTCATTGAATCAGGTCTGTAATAAATTCCTGAGTGGATCACTCCGCTATTTCTCGAAGATTGATGTAATCCGACTTCACTTTCCTTTTCTAGGACAAGGAGTCGTAAACGAGGATAGGAATTCGAAAACTGCAAAGCAGTGGAGAGTCCTATAATTCCTCCACCAATGATTGCAATATCATAATTATTATTTTCCAAGAAAATCCTTTGACCAGATATTTTATATATAGTTACTTTAGATAGTCTTACAAAATTTTATATAATCGACAAGATGTACTATTGACTGTAGATCTATGTGTGAGTATGCTCGCATTCTTAAGTAACTTTAGAATCCTTTTCGTTTTATATTTTAATCGGGGCGTGGCGCAGCCTGGTAGCGCGCCTGCTTTGGGAGCAGGAAGTCGGAGGTTCGAATCCTCTCGCCCCGACCAAAACCTTGTTTACGATCATCTCCATTGCTATCATGATGTTTTCATATTTCTGAAGTTCTAGCTTAAAGAAATTTGTGGAGTATTATGAGTTATGAAAGTTCTTTATTGCACTCCTAAGGAGTATTTTGAGCCTGGCGCGTCCGAATCTTACGATTATTTCAATGGAATACGTTCATTGGGGCACGAAGTTGTTCCTTTTTTTTACAGGACGGATTCTTTTTTCTATAAAAACTTTAGAAGGAACTGGATCCCTTGGATGAACCGTGAATTAGTGAAAAAAGCTTCCAACTTCGATGTGTTGTTCGTTTTTCGTGGCGGATATATATTTCCTGAAACGATTCTTGAAATTAAAAGAAAGAGTAATTGTAGGACTATTTGTTTTTACGGTGACAATCCGTATGGATCGAAACAAGATCCAATAGATTTTAAAAAGGTAGCCGCATTCGATCTTTTTATAACAAAAGATACATATTTCCGAGATGAATTATCTTTGTTCGGATTTGATAATGTTGTTTTTATGCCGCATTCTTATGATCCTTCTTTTTATGGACAGTCTTTAAAGACAGAAGAAATATCCACCTACAGTTCAGATGTTGTGTTCATAGGGGGGCACTATGGTTACCGCGAAGAATTTTTCTCTGGACTAACGGAAGATTACGTTGATTTTAAAATATGGGGACCAAGATGGGATATTTCTAAAGATCCTTGGATTCTTTCGAAGATTGCTTCTAGTGAAGGGATTTTTGGTTTAAAAAAATTAAAAATTGCGAAAGCTACAAAAATATTTATTAATCTGATCAATGGAGGCAATTCTGTTAGGTGTCCAGACGACAAACCAATAATTTATTCAGGGGCAGAAGTGTTTGTTCTTTCTAATCATAAACCGGATATGGATTTGGTATTAGAGACGGGGAAGGAAATTATTACTTTTAAAAATCGAGATGAACTTAAAGAATTAATAAAATTCTATCTGGAAAATGAAGAGGAAAGAAAAAAAATTGCTGCTAGGGCAAAAGCAAGAGTCCTAAGAGATCATACATCGGCCGTTAGATTTGAGAAAGCGCTTACTTTACTAAGTTGAATTTGTTTTTTCAAAATTGCTGAAAAAGGTTATATGAGAGTGTCTCTAAAAAAATATAAGAGATTTGTCTTTAAGACAAACTTCTATGAATCAATTTTTTTGCTTATTCTAAGCAAACTTGTGAAATATTTTTCAAAAAACTTTTCCTTCAAAAGCTCACTTTTTAAAGGGACTTCTATAACTCTAAGAGGAAAATCTACCGATTTTAGAGTTTTTGATGAAGTTTTTATAAAGGATCAATATGATAGCCATTTGTTGCCCAAAAATCCGGAGTTTGTTTTAGATGCCGGAGCGAATATAGGACTAAGTTCTGTTTATTTTGCGTGTCGTTTCCCAAGTTCTAAAGTATTTGCGATGGAACCAGAGAATTCTAATTTTGAAGTTTTATCGAATAATACAAGGGATTTTCAAAATATCATTCCATTAAATAAGGCCCTTTGGAGTGAATCTAAAGATTTGTGGTTATTGAATCCAAATGCGGAAAAGTGGGCTTTCCATTTTTCTGAATTTCCACAACCTTCAAAGCATTTTTATGAAGGAATATCCATTGAAAAATTCATGATTGATTATTCTATTAGAGAAATTGATATCCTCAAGTTGGATGTGGAAGGTGCAGAGAAGAATATTTTCTCTTCCAATACTAATTGGATATCTAAGGTTCAGTTACTGATTATTGAACTTCACGACAAAGTCGTTCCCGGATGTTCTAGAGAATTTTTTTCTGCTATTAGTGAATATGATTTTGAAGAACATCGAAAAGGTGAAAATTTTTTCTTATTGAGGAAGTAGTATTTTTGTGCCCCAAAGAAGAGTTGCATTTCCGCCAATTCTCCAGTTTCGCAAACCTCTATTTCGAGATTTTTCAAAATCGTTAAAGTCACGGAGACGTTTTAGGTAAGGAATTAATCGCTTGTCTTTGAATCTTGAAAAATATATTTCCATCCAAGATAAATCTGGATCATTGAAGAATTTTGAAATGGTTCCCTTTTTCCTAACTGCAAGACTTTCTTCCTTGTACCGTTTAAAATAATCTGGATTCTGGATGGTTTTAATAATCAGATTCGTAAGTGTGTGGATATTAAGAATTTTGTCACTAAAGAGTAAATTTGACTTTATTTTATAAGTATCAATGCCAACTCTTGAACCAAGTTCCGCAGTAAAAATGAGTGGTTCTAGTGCGAAGTTATGGTAATGGAGCGAATTTTTACCTCTTGCTAATTCTAAGGGTAGAACTCCATCCACCAGCATTTCATCTATTGCAATTTTATATTGAGAGACAGCTGTTTCAATAAAGTCCTTTCTTTTTAAGACAATCCCGTTGATCATATTAGTAAAGCCATTCCAATAAGCATGATTGTTTCTAGCACTTGAAGAACCGGTAGCCGAATCAGCAACTAGTTCAGCTAAAATAGAGATCCATTTTTCGATTCGTTTTTTCTTTTTGTGATTTAAAGATTTTAAATTTTGTAGTTTAAAATAAGACATTGCAATTGAACCGGATAGCCACTTGCGAACGTAAATACTTTGATTTCCTACGATGGATTGTGCAGTCATGGCTAGATTCACTGCCCACATATCCAACCAATTTAACGCACATTTTGCTATTTTGATGTTGGCAGGTTTGCTAATTATATATAAATCACTCAGATACGAGACAATTTCTGCGTATTTATAATATGGTTTTACTGTTTTTTTCCACATCTCTTTGTTTCCGTAATAAGGCGTTACATCCACAATCTTTCTTGATGGAATAATTTTAGGGCAATTTTCCCATCGAATTTTCCTCCCCCATATTTCACGTTTTTTTTCAATATATAAGATATTTTTAGAGACTATTTCAATTGAAAAGGCAGTATCGCAGGAGAAAAAAAATGCAAATAAAATGATTGAAATATTTATTCTTTTCATTCTCTTCATTTGCACATCCTTTCTTTAAATTCTAACAGTACTTTCGTTATTATTTGGCCAGTTATTTTTCTATATTCAGGAACCGTTCTCAAGACTCTAGGTAATTCTATATGAAGAGCTTTCTCTACTTTGGAAATCGTTCCAAAATCTTTATTGTCGGTCGCTCTATAATATATAGAATGAAGAGGTTCGATACGAAGTTCAAAGTTATCAAAAATCTTTTTAGTTTTCTTTGTAGTGGTCTTGTTTTTCCCCCAAAGTTGCATGAAGAATTTTGCATCTTCTAATGTAATTCCCTTTGTCGCAATTTCTATTTCTTGCGGAAATTTTGCCTGTCCATGAATCTCTATATAGAGGTCTGTCATAGGTTCCGTATGAACTTTTAAAACTTGTTTTAGGTACTCATTGTAAACTGATTGGGATCTTTTAGAGAAATAATGCATCTTTGATGAACCTGATTTAAATTTTTCAGTAGGGCGATTTACATTTATTCTATTTCTAAGGTATCCGCTACCCTCAACGAAACCGGTTGCGATTATGGCAGAAAAACCTCCAAGCTTTGAGATATCTCTAACCAGAATATCGGTTTTTTCATCGTTTGTTCCATGAGGTGCTGCGATTGTTATGCAACTCTTACTTTTTGTATTCAAGGAAATAATTTCTCCCCAATTTGACCAGGAAATATTTTTCTCTTGATTGGTATGGAGATTCGTACAACCTGCAACCTCTAGTAGAAGAAGAATTAGGAAGATTCTAAAGTAAAATGTTTTACTAGCTAGCACTTCATTTTCCTTTTTGAATGGTTAGTGTTTCTTAATTTTTCCTATTATAATACAAGTGTTTATAAAAAATTAAACTGCGTAATTTTTTGTTTTCGATTGAGGTTTAAATGGCTGAAGCAAAGGATATGGGTGGTACCGTAGTTGGAACGATACAACCATTTATTGACTCCAAAGAAAAGGCAACAGGTGAGACATTCTATTTGGACGATATCGTCCCAAGGGATGTTCTAGTAGGACGTGCACTTAGAACGCTTCATGCACACGCTCGAATTCTTTCCGTAGATACAAAAAAAGCAAAAAAGGTTCCAGGTGTTGTATCTATTATTACGGGCAATGATTTCAATGAAGAACTTAGAATGACTGAGCACATCAGAAGTACTCCGTTAGTTGCCCGAGATCGAGTTCGTTATATGGGCGATGTCGTTGCTTTGATTGCAGCTGAAACTCATGAAGCTGCAGATGAAGCATTAAAAAAAATTGTTGTGGAATATGAAGTTTTGAAAGTAACCGATGATCCGGTTGATGGTCTGAAAAAAAATGCTCCAATTCTTTTTCCAGATGGGAATCTTCTAAACCATGGAAAAATTCGGAAGGGAGATTTGAAAAAAGGTTTTGAGCTTTCTCATGTTGTAGTGGAAAAAGAATATAGAACTCCTGCAATTGATCATTTTTATTTAGAGGTAGAATCTGCTATTGCTATGCCACTTACTGAAAGAGACTATCAAATATGGGGTTCCACTCAGCAGCCCTTTCTTGTACGTCAAAATGTGGCTCGTATTCTAAGACTGACTGGAGAAGGTTCTGTAAGATTCAAACAGACTACTCCAGGCGGTGCGTTTGGAGGTAAGAGTGAAGCTAGTTTGGATGTTTGTTTAAGAGCTGCTCTTTTGGCTCGTGCATCACGCCGTCCTGTAAAACTTGTATATTCTAGAGAAGAAAGTATGATCGGTTCAACCAAACGACATCCTTCAGTTGTCCGAAGCCGTCTTGGTTCTACGAAAGATGGAAAATTGATGGCATGTGAAATTAAAGTCTGGTTGGATAAAGGGGCCTATGTCGCTAATGGAGGGGATACTCCACCTGCCTTTAAGAGGGCATTATATCATTCCCCAGGCCCTTATCAGATACCGAATGTGAAGGTCGATGTTTTCTGTGTTCACTCTAATAATCCTTATGGTGGTCAGATGAGGGGTCCAGGTTGTCCACAAGTCCATTTTGCTTGTGAGCAACAAATAGATGAATTGTCAAGTATGCTAGACATTGATCCTATCCTCTTTCGAACGAAGAATGGTCTTCAGAAGAATACTAAAACAGCGTGGAATCAAGTTTTGACTGAAAGTGTTGGGCTGGTCGAATCTCTTAATAAAGTTGAGATTGCATCAAAATGGAAATTGAAAAAAAATGGAAATAGAAAGAACGCTGATGGAAGGTTACGAGGGATAGGAATTGCAAGTTGTTTGTATGGTACAGGGAATGCTTATTCTCCTGCGGAAGCGCATGTTTTTCTGACCTCAAAAGGGAAAATTCAAATAGCCGCTGGAGTGGTTGATTTTGGTCAAGGAAGCAAAACAGTTTTAAATCAAATTGCTTCTGAAACTTTAGATATTCCTTTCGACCAAATTATGATGGAAAATGTAGACACCTCTCTTGATCCTTTTGGAGGAACAAGTTCAAGTTCCCGTATTACGATGCAAGGTGGGAAAGCGGTTTTTAACGCGTCTGTAAAAGCTCGAGATGAATTACTTCGGTTAGCGGGTTTTTTGCTAGAAGCAAATCCAGGAGATTTAGAATTGTTTGATGGGGTTATTCGTTCTAAATCATTTTTAGGGAAAGAAATTAGTCTTCAAGATATTGCTAAAGGATTTGTTTCTGATGAATTAAAACTTTTAGGTGCTTCAGATAGCATCGCGCCACCTGCAAAAATTGATAAAGAAACAGGGTTAGGAGAACCATACGAAGTATATGGGTTTGGTTCTCAGATTGCAGAAGTTCTTCTAGATCCTGAAACCGGAGAGGTTGAAGTTATTGGAATTTGGGCTGCACATGATGTTGGGAAGGCTATTAACCCGATGGGAGTTTTGCAGCAGATTGAAGGCGGGGTCTATATGGGTCTTGGTTTTTGCCTAATGGAGGAAATTGTTCAAAAAGACGGCGTAATGTCTAATCCTGACATGCACGGATATTTAGCTCCGACAGGACTAGATATTCCTGATTGTATTGAAGGATATATAGTTGAAGATCATTATTCAAATGGACCTTATGGTGCTAAAGGTGTTGGAGAACAGGTAAATGTCCCTACAGCTGCAGCAGTTGCGAATGCTCTTTTTGACGCTACGGGGAAACGATTTACTGTACTTCCCCTGTCACCTGATAGAATTGTAGAGAGTTTAAAGGATTAACCTACGAAGTAAGACTATCCGATTCCTAGATATTGTTTTTTTACTTGCTCATTGGCCCATAATTCTTCTGGAGATGTATCGAGCACAACTTTACCTTTTTCTATAACGTTCACCCTGTCTACCGTCTTAATTGCAAATGGAGCATTCTGCTCAACTAGGAGTATTGAAAGGCCTTTTTCTTTAAGAGAGCTTATAGCGTTTCCGAGATCTTGAATGATAAGAGGAGCGAGCCCTTCTGAAGGTTCGTCTAAAATTAAACAGTCAGGATTTGTCATGAGTGCTCTGCCAACAGCTAACATTTGTTGTTCTCCGCCCGACAAAGAACCTGCTTGTTGTAGTCTTCTTTCTCCTAGTCTTGGAAAAAGATCGTAAATCGCGTCTGTATTCCAAAGCAACTTCCCCTTTTGTTGTTCAGCAACAATGAGATTTTCTCTTACGGAAAGCGTTGGGAAAATACGTCTCCCTTGAGGACAGAGACCTATGCCAATATCTGAAATTTCATAACTCGAAGTTTTAGTAATTTCCCTATCTTTAAATAATATTTTTCCATCCCTAGGAGGTACGAAGCCCATAATGGAATTAACTAAGGTAGTTTTTCCCATTCCATTTCTTCCCAGGATTCCTAATGCCTCTCCAGCTTTCAGTTCTATGCTCATGCCTTGCAGAACATAAGAGTCTCCATAGTAAGTATGGATTTCTTGCACACTTAGTAATGTGGTCATTATCCCTGTCCTAAGTAAATTTCTTGTACTTGTTGATTATTTTTAACCTCGTCCACACTGCCATCCGTTAAAAGTTTTCCATAATGCAAGACCAAGATATGTTCAGCAACTTCAAAAATAACATCCAGATCATGTTCGATAATTAAAATAGCAATATCCTTACTTAAGGTATTTAGAAAATTTGCCATTTCTGCTGATTCTCCTGTTGCCAGTCCTGCTGTAGGTTCATCAAGCATCAATACTTTAGGGTCGCTTGCTAGTGCAAGAACTATTTCTAACTGTCTTTGTTCTCCATGGGAAAGATTTTTAATCTGTGTATCTTTTTTTCCCCAGAACTGGGATGTGGTAAGTAGTTCTTCCACTTTATCATGTATGGTTTTGAATTTAGATATCGGCCTAAACATGACCATTTTTGTTTTGCTGAGTCCTTGGACTGCTAGAAGTACATTTTCATAAACACTTAGGCCGGAGAACAGGCTGGTTATCTGAAATGTTCTAGCAAGACCCAATTCAACCCTTTTGTGAGTAGGCCAGTTCGTAACATCCTGTTCAAAAAGGGTGACTCTTCCTCTGCTTACAGGTATTACCCCAGTTATTAAGTGAAAAAGGGTAGTTTTCCCGGCGCCATTTGGTCCAAGTATCCCTCTTCTATCTCCTGGACCTAAAGTAAAGGAAACGTCGTCGACGGCCGTCAGACCACCAAACTCTTTAGTTACATTTTCAAGTTGTAAAGATACTTCCTGATTATCCAATTTCTATCCCATTAAAAATCGTTTGCCGCTTGAAAAAATCAAGCGGCAAACGGAGTTACGTCTTATCTACAATGTTTGCATGGAGGAAAATTCTTGCTGTAAACAGGCTGTTTTAGAAATTTCTCTGCTGAATCAGGATAGAATTGTCCTATTGCAGGGTAAGTTTTGATAACTTTGTTCCATAGAGAGTTTGGCTTAACACCTAACCCTTTATGGTCACCAGAGATTCTTACTACTTTTCGTATGTAAACGTTATGAACAGGATTGTCAAATTTGTCTAGGTAAACAGGTCCTCTAATTGCGTCTACTCTTAGTGACCTCATAGCATCTTTGAATTTGTCTCTGTCGTATTTATAATTAATTTTTGCTAACGCTTTATGTATGAACAATGCTGCTGTATAGCAACTCTCTGAGTAATAAGAAGCCATTTTTCCGTAGCGCTTTTGATACTCTTTTACGAATGCTCTGTTCTTTTTTGTATCTAATGCAGCGCTGTACTGACCAGCAGTAATGTATCCAATTGCTTCATCTCCCATATTGGGCAAGATGAACTCATCCGCGCTTGTGATTCCGCCTAACATAGGAGCTTTAAATCCTGCTCCCCTGAACTGTTTCGGGAAGGAGAGTGACATTCCACCTACCATCAATGTGAAAACGGCATCCAAATCTTTTGGAAACTTTGCAAGATAAGGAGCAAAATCTTTCGTTCCTATTTTGGGCCATAATTTTTTGATAATTTTACCGCCACACGCTTCAAAAGTTTTTTGAAAACCACCTACGGTTTCATAACCAAAAGCGTAATCTGCAGCAATAGTTACAACCTTTTTAAATCCTTGTTCGCAAGCCCACTGACCTTGTGGGTGACTATTTTGACTGCTAGTGAAACCTAAACGCATAAAGTTTTTATATCTTTTTCTTTGTGTTAAATCATCAGCAGCTGGAATTGGAGAAATGTATAGTACATTAGTTCTTTCAGCTAAAGGAGCAAGTGCATACCCTGTACTAGCAAGTAGACCACCCGAGAAAAGATGAACTTTGTCACGTTTAATTAGTTTCATTGCTTTTCTAACGTTTACAGGTGGTTTTGCCAAATTATCTTCAACTATAAATTTCACTTTCAGTGGACCAAATTTGTAATTTTGTTGATCCAAGTACATCTTAAAACCATTTGTCATATCCTTACCAATTTGTGCTGCCCAACCAGTCACTGCTGCAAGCCAACCAATTCGAAATTCTTTTTCCGCCGAAGTCGCGTCTTTTACCGCAAAAGTAAAACTAAGCGCGATAACAGCTACTAGTACGACTAGTCTTTTCAACATTTAGAACCCTCCTTTGATTAAAAAAAGTATCTTAAATTATACGTATTACTCTTTTGAAGATGCTGAAGAACCACGTATTTTACTTACGATGCCAAGTATCCCTTCTACCTTGTACAATCTACTAACCATAATTGTTATAATGTAGATGGCTCCAAGTATTAAGGGCCATCGTTCTACGTATATACTTACAAATTGTTGTAGTATTTTAATAATACTAGCGCCGATGACCGGTCCTAGCAAGGTGGCTGGCCCTCCCAATGCAACCATAAAAAGTGCTTCCGCAGAGGTAATCAATTCTAAATCAGGAGGACTTACGAATAAATTAAAAAGTGTCCATAAAAAACCTGCAATTCCGCTAAAAATACCCGCGACGATGAAAGCTATGTATTTATGAAGCCAGGTGTTATAACCTAGCATCTTCATTCTCTCTTCACTTTCTCTAATACCGACTAAAGTTTTACCAAATGGACTGTTCACGAAAAGATACATAACGCTGAAACAAAGAAGAAAAATACCTAGTGTAAAAAAGTAGAAATTATAATCGTTATCTAAATTTATCCCAAACAAGGACGGTCTTCCTGGGACGTTGATCCCATTGTCTCCCTCCGTTACAGCACTCCAACGGTATGCAAGTCCCCAAACTACCATAGCTAAAGATAAAGTGATCATCAAGAAATAGACGTCTGTTGCCCTTATTGCAAGAAGACCAAAAAAGGCTGCGAAAAAAATTGCAACAACGATTGCTAATACCAATAAGAAGATTATTCCAAGACCGTTGCTTTGTGCCCAGGTATAGGCAGCAAATGATGTCACCCAACTTGTTTTTGTCATCACTATTGCGCATGCATAAGAAGATACTCCAAAGTATGCAGCGTGCCCCAGTGAAGCCAAGCCGGTGTATCCCATAAGAATATCTAGACTCATTGCCAAAACCCCAAAAACAAGGATCTCGTTCATAATAAGTTGAGAAAGAGGTACGTATTTATCAATAAATGGTGTTAAACACCCAATTGTCAAAAGGCCAAAAAACAACATCACGAATTTTTTTAGAATTATATTCTTCTTGTCTAACTTGAGATAACATATAATCCCTAAACCCAGTGCAATAGCAGATATTAATAATTCTATACTTTTCAAAACTTACCCCTTACCAAATAATCCGGTCGGTTTTACCGCCAAAATGATTGCCATAGGTGCAAAAAGGGCAAAATAATTTAATTCAGGGAAAAAGGCGGTAGCAAAATTTTCTATTAAACCCACAATGATACTTCCAACGAGAGCACCCCCAAGACTTCCCATCCCTCCTATAATGACAACAGCAAAGGCGTAAGGGAGAATTTCAAAATCTAGTCCGGGATAAACACCTAGGAAAGATGCACCTACGATTCCACCGATAGCAGCAAGTGATGTCCCGATTGCAAAAATGCTCATGGATACTATGTTCGTATTGATTCCTACTCCTCTTGCCATTTCAGGGTCATCTACGGTTGCCCTCATAATGGCCCCAAGCTTAGTTCTCTCAATACAGAAATATAGTGCGATTGCAACTATGGCTGCTACAAAGATAAGAAACAGTCTGAATTTCTCAAAAGTCATTCCTTGCATTGTAAAACTTCCGCCAAGTAATTTAGGTAGATCAAAGAAGTAGTTATCTCCACCCCACATGTACAAAGAACCATCTTGTAAAATAAAAGCAAAACCTATAGTTACAAGAACCTGAGCTATTGTGTCTTGTCCAAGTTGTCTGAGAAAAACACGTTCTACAAAAAAACCAGCTAAAGAAATGATAATGATTGTAAAAATAAGAGCACCAATTAGCATCCAAATACTCAAATTTGCTACAGATTTGACCGGAACCTTAACAAAAAAAAGATTTTCATAAATTGGAAAAGACCAAAATGACAATGAAAAGATTTCTATAATTAAGTAAATTACAAGTAAAAGTAGAGCTGACCTACCACCGCTCATTTTTTTGGAAATTGATTTCCACACAAAATATAATACTGTCCATGAAATGATTTGTATGAAACGAGGTATTAAACTGACAGTTCCGTATATTATGTTATAGAACTCAAGGGCAATGTAGCCAGAAAAAAGAAAAAAAGCAGCGTGGGCTAAATTCACAATTCTCATAACTCCAAAAATAAGAGAGAGCCCACTAGCAAGAAGGAAGAGTAGAGCAGCATAAGCGAAACTACTATAGGTTAGGATTATCATCTTTTCTGCGCTAAACAACTGTTTTCCTCACGAAATATAACGGTTTAGGTCATATAATTTAGACTATTTAATAGTAGTCGATTAAAATAAATAGGTTTATACACCCTTTTCTCATTTATCTTGCCCTTAGGTCAAGATAGTTATTAATATGTCTTATTTTTGATTATGTGATTATTATGTATAACGCAATCATATTTTTTATAATTCATCGTTAATAATAAGAGCATCAATCAAATACGGTTTCCCTGATTGCAGCGCTTCGTTAATTGCTTTTTTAAGCTCTTTGGGAGTTTCAGCTCTTGTTGAAGAAACTCCTAAGCTTTTTGCAAGATTTTGAAAATCAATAGATGGGTTTTGAAGATCCATCGCAACGAATTTACGGAATTCGTTCGTTTTCCTTCCTAAATTTACTGCTCTTTCTTTTAGGATTCTGTAGCTTCCGTTGTTCGCGATTATCCAAACAGCATTTAAACCGTAGTGAGAAGCAGTCCAAAGTGTTTGGAAAGTGTACATTGAAGACCCATCTCCTGAAATACAGATTACAGGAGTATCTGGCAATGCTTTCTTGACTCCCAAGGTAGTGGGGAGTCCTAATCCTATGCCACCACCTTTCGTCCCAAAGTAGTGTCCAGCTTTTTTTGCAATAGCTTGACGCATTCCTGCCCAACCAGTAGTGAGTGATTCATCTACAATTGCAGTTCCCTCTGGAATTGACTCACCAATTGTGGCAATAAAAGAAGAGCGAGACATTCCCCTGTCCTCACTTAATTCGATTTTGGGAGTTATCTTTTGTTTTTTTTCTAAGGCAATTTTTTCTGCTTTAAAACGACGTTCTTCAATAAATTTTTCGTCACTATCTTGTGCAAGTTTTTCAATTACCTCAAGCATTCTTGATAGAGTGGTTTTCGGATCTCCGAGCATTGCAACTTCTACCGGGAAATTCTTTCCAATTTCCCATGGATCAGAGTCTAGATAAATGACTTGGGCTCCTCTTGGCTTAAGAGGAATGCTAGGTGGGTAGGATAAAGTGTAGGCTTCTGTTCCAATAAAGAAGACAACATCTGAACTTTCTAGTTCATCAAGAAGTGGTACAATTGTATTTGGCAATTCCCCACAATAAAGCTTATGAGAAGCTGGGAAGAAAGCGGTGTTTGGTTTATTGTCACCGTAGACTAATGCTCCTATACGTTCTGACACTTCGACTAGTTCGTTACAAGCCGAAGATCTAAAAACACGAGAACCTGCTACTATGCAAGGTTTTTTTGCTTGTAACAGTAGACGAACAGCACTTTCTATTACATCTTCCCCAGCACAAATTCTGTTCGATAATCGTGTAGGACTTCCTGTTAGTTCTACCGCTTCAGAGAGCATTACATCTCCAGGAAGGGAAAGGAAAACTGGTCCGGTAGGAGGCGTTAAGGCTACTTTTATTGCTCTGCGAATACACTGTTCAAGATCTTCAACTCTTCTAATTTCATGAGACCATTTTGTGAAGGGTGTAGCCAATCTTGGAAGATCATCCCATAGAATAGGTTCTGACAGTTGGCCTTCTTGACCTTGATTTCCAGCGGTGACAAGTAAAGGAGTTCCTGCTCTTTTAGAATTGTAAAGCATTCCCATTGCATTCCCTAGTCCCGGGGCAACATGGATATTGACAACGCCAACACCACCAGTTGCAAATGCATACCCCTCTGCAGCTCCTATTGCAACTGATTCATGTAAGCAAAGTATATAATCTAGTCTGTTTTCGTTTACTAGAGCGTCCATAAGAGGAAGTTCCGTAGTTCCAGGATTCCCGAAGATACATTTTACTCCCTCGTCTAACAGTGTTTCTAAAAAAAGGCCGGAGCCATTTTGTTTAAGCATATATCTTCCCCTTTTCTAGCTTGCAATATCCTGAAAGTTTAGGTGTTCGTTTTATCCCTCTTTTAAATAGTATTCTGCTATGGAGGCAAGTGCTCTATCGGAATTTGGTGGCATTACTAGACCTGCCCTAGCATCTCGATGAAATCTCTCAATTGGATAATCCTTAAAAAGGCCGGGTCCACCCAAAACTTGTATAGCTTTATCGGTAATAAAAGCAGATGCTTTTGAAGCAGCATACTTAGCTTCATTGATTGCTAAAAATGCTTCTTCGGTACTAAATTTTTCAAGTTTCCACGCTGCTCTTTGTATCATTAATTTTGCAGATTCGTGTGAAATATTCATTTCTCCAAGTAGTCGTTGTACCTGTGGGTAACTTGCGATAGGGACATTATCTGGTTTTAATTTTCTTTTTTTCGCATAGGAAGTAGTCCATTCAAGTGCAGCAGCACCTATGCCTAAGTAAATAGCAGAATATCCAAGACCGAATTTTGGAACGAGATCAATTCTATCGACATCCCCTGCTTTTCCTACAATATCTTCTTCATCTAATTGAACATTTTGATATTTCATAGAATGACTTGTTGTTGCTCTCATTGCATACGCATCCCAACGATGTGCTATGGAAAATCCCTCTTTTTTTGAATCAACCACAGCAAATCGTAAGCCTTCAGAAGTGTTAAGAGAATTTTCCAAAAGAGCCCAGATAACGTAAAAATCGGCTTCTCCAGCCATTGTGCAGAAATATTTTTCTCCATTTAAGAAAAATTGATTATTTCTTTTCGAAATAATTGTAGAAATATCTCTGTTCCACTGTGCATTTGTAGTAATTTCAGCAGCGTGGCTTGCGAAAATTTTTCCACTTTTTGCAAATTTACGGTACCGTAAGATTTGTTCTTCAGTTCCTAATTTCATTAAAGAAAACATTACTGAATTATGCATATGAAGAGTCATAGCAGTACTACCGCACCCTTTAGCTAGTTCATAGAATACCATTATATATGTTATAGGATCACTGTATAAGTCTCTTCCTCCATCTTCAATCGGAAGAGTTAATTTTGTAAATCCGGTCTCCACTAAAGTTCTAAAATTTTCTCTGGGAAATTCCGCGTTGGCATCGTGATTGTCTGCGTTAGGTGCCAAAACACTAGTGGAAATCTCTCTTGCCTTTTCTAATAAGTCTTCATTTTCTGGGTTTGTGTTCAAATCCATTATTTTCTTTCCGAATCTCTTAAATTTTCAAGTCATTAAGGAGCTTGCAGTTCCTTCTACAAAAATTTTTGCGCTTAGCTCAAGTGATTTTTCTAAGTTGGGAGGCATTACAAGCCCGGCTCTAGCCTCACGATGAAAACGTTCCAGAGGAGTGTCTCGTAACAAACTAGGAGCACCTGCAATTTGCATTGCGTTTTCTGTGATCATTGCGGCAGTTTTAGCGGCCACATACTTTGCTTCATTTATAGCTCCGTATGCATTTTCAGCACCTTCTGTGCCGATTAACCATCCTGCTCTTTGAATCATAAGTAGCGCACTTTCAAGTTGAACTTTCATTTTCCCAATACGAGTCTGTATGTTTGGAAAATTTGCGATAGGGACATTATCAGGTTTTAATTTTCTTTTTTTGGCATAGTTTGTTACCCAGTCAAAAGCGCCGCCACCAGCTCCAAGATAAACTGCAGAATAGCCAAATCCAAACTTAGGTAGAACATCTGGTCTAATTGCATCACCCGGGGTCCCTATTAAGTTTTCAGCGGGAATTTTTACATTTTTATAAAGCATGGAATGACTCATCGTTCCGCGCATTGCGAAAGCATTCCATTTATCTTGAATAATAAAACCAGGTGAATTTGAAGGGGAAACAAGCAGAACAATACTTTTCGATAAATCTTTTTCATCTTCCAATTGGCACCATAAAACGTAGTAGTCTGCTTCTCCTGCCATTGAACAGAAGTATTTTTTCCCATTTACAAGGTAACAATTCTTTGTAAGCTTTGCTTTAGTATCCATTACCATTTGACCGTGAAGACTAGAAGTGTTTTCACTTGCCCAACTTGCAAAAATTTTTCCATTCTTAACCTCATTGGCATAAAATTCTGATTGTTTTTCGGTACCTAACAAAGTGATTACGTGTGTTATAGAACTATGCATATGAAAGAGCATTGCGGTGTTAGTGCACGCCTTAGATAACTCGTAAATTACCATCGCATAGGTTGAAGGATCTGAATATAAATCTCTTCCACCATACTTTTTTGGAAGTGTGAGACTTGTGAACCCAAACTTAGATAGGTCTTCGAAGTTTTCCCTTGGAAAACAACCTTCTCGGTCATATTTTCCGGCACGTTTTTGGAATATTTCTTTTGCGTAGGTCTTTGCTTTTTCTACCAGATCTTCATTTGCAGGGGTTATCCCAAAATCCATCTTTTGTAAGCCTTTTCAATTATCCAGTAATCTAATTTTGGTTTATAACCCAGTCACGTCTTTCATCTCCGTATGCATCGTGTCCATCTTGAGTTACTACAATTGTGTCCTCCAACTTAACGAACCCTACATCAGGATTTTTCATGTCTGTTTCTATAGAGAGTACCATCCCAGGTGATAGTGGTCGGTTTGCGTAAGTTCCAGGATATGGAACTACTCCTTCCGAAGTTAAATGAGGTGCTTCGTGTTGTATCATTCCCATGCCGTGAGCTAGAAAGACTATTTCATCTTTGTGATTACATTTTGACTGTTCTTCTAAGGCAGATTCAAAAATTTCTTTTCCAGTTACACCTGGTTTTACGGTTGCACGCGCTGCGGTTTGTATAGACTTAACTTCATCTAGTAGTTCAGTCATTAAAGGTGTAGGATATCCCATAATCCCCATTCGGCAGAGATCTCCCAGATATCCATCCAAATTTCCTCCTGAATCAAGTGAAATGATGTTTCCATTTTCCCATTTTGCATTTGATGGAGCACGGTTAAAACTTGGGCCAGTAGCAGTTAAACAATACTCAAAACTTAAGCCCATTTCTGTTTCTTTTCGACGCATGGTTTCAACAATCTCATAAGTGGATGTCCCAGGCGCAGTAGTTTGCATTACATCTGTCATACACTCTATAATTTTTTCTGAGGCACTCTTTAATTTTTTCAGCTCTTCTGGTGTTTTGATAACTCTTAATTCTTCTAGAGCCCAAGCTGCATCAATGAAATTTGCGTTTGGTAATTCTTTTTGTAAAGAATCATATGTGTCTGCAGGGAGAAATGCTTTTTCTACAGCAATTGTTCCATTTCCAAGGCCGATTTTACGAATGAAAAGAGCGGCATCTACACCAGCTTTTTCAGTTAACCATTGATTGTTCAGTATATTTTCAACCCAGAGTGGTTCTACCTCATGTTGGAAATCCTCCATGGCATTTCCAATGTAGAATGACTTTTCTTTCTGTGATTTCGGATATCCTAACAATGGAAGATACCTGCTTATTCCAAGAGCGTCTTTATGTGCGAAGAAAAAAAATCGATATCCCCCTAAAAAATATTGAACATTTTCTTTAGACGATACTAGAATTAAATCCGCACCAATTTCGTCCATTAATGTTTCTAATTTGTTTTCATCAAAAGGAAGTTTCATTATAATCCCCCCGTTTAAACCTGAGATTCAAATAGATCTAATGTTATTAAAGAATTAAGAGTTAATGAAAGTAGAATATATGAAAAAAAAAGATATTAATAGAGGATAAGGGTTTTACGACAACCAACAAAGAGAATCCTAAATTGCAGAAAATCAATTTTTCGTTTTTAATTACAAGATATTTTTTTCTTTTTTTCCCCAAGAGAAATGGTTTCTGAGTTAGAGTGCACTTTGTCATCTGAAGCACCTCCAACGACTAAAATTCTGTTATTCCCAATTAAGGACGCGCTATGAAACCTTCTAGGTTGTGAGAGAAAACCAAATTTTTTGAAGCAGTTTAGAGTTGGATAAAAGATCTCTACAGAATCTAAAGTTTTACCAACACCTCCCCATCCACCAATAATGGCAACTCTCCCATCTGGCAGCAATGTTGAAGTATGTTGTTGTCGTGATTCTGCCATTCTATTTTTTAGTAAAGTTACATTTTTTTCTTTAGGGTTAAAAGTTTCTGCAGTGTTAAGTGTTCGTTTTGGCCCCAAACCACCTGTTATTAAAACTCGCCCATCAATCAAGAGTGTTGAAGTATGTCTGCTTCTTGGATTATTTAAAGGTGTTTTTACTAGTTTAGTTCTAGATTGTTTTAATTCGTATATTTCTGCGTAGGAGGTTTTGTTATCAGAGGTGCCACCTAAGATAAGAATATTATTATTTTTTAATAATGTTGCTGTATGTTGCTGTCTTTTCAGGTACATTGGTTG
Source organism: Nitrospinota bacterium (assembly GCA_036231405.1). GTDB lineage: Bacteria > UBA8248 > UBA8248 > UBA8248 > UBA8248 > UBA3496. The sequence continues at coordinate 264,079 of JAZAHK010000003.1, read as the reverse complement.
CTTGCTCATAGTGAATTTTGATTTTTTGAAATCAAATATTTCCATTGAACGAAGCGCTTTTTTCCCATCATTTCCACCTGTTATTAATATTTTAGTGCCTGAAATTGGGGTTGATGTATGATCATATCTTCCGATATTTAAATCTGATTTTGTTTTAATTTGAAATGAAGGCATTTCAACTATGACCGATTCCCTTAATGCTAAATTTCCATTGGTCCAACCGCCAGAAATCAAAAAAAAGTCTTTTTGCAGTTTAGATGTTCTATGCCATCCTCTTTTTAAGAATTGAAGAGATATATTTTTTTCAAAAATGTTTTTTTCTATGTTGAAAATTTCAATAGAATTTATAGGTAATTTTTTCGTAAGTCCTGCAATTATAATAATTTTATTGTTACCATAAATTTCTGTATGTCCATGTCTAGATATTTTATTTTCATGAATGATTGTACTCTTAATTTTATTCTCACATGATATGATTGAAAAAAATAGGAGGACACAAACCAAAATTCTGATAAAAAAGCTAGTCTTCATAGATTTTCCGCTTCATGAAATTTTCTCCGGTGAATAAATACTCAATAAGTTGTGCCTTACGGCTGTATTGTTTAGAATCTTTGATTCTAAAGGATATTACTAAGGACTAATCTATTCTATTTTTTTTATTTGTGCAAAATTTTAAAGGATGTTTATTATGGTTAAGTGCATGGTTACTGGTGGTGCGGGTTTCATTGGAAGCCATGTTTGTGAGTCTTTTATCGAATCGTCACATGACGTATTAGTGATTGATAACCTTTCAACAGGACAAATTTCTAATATTCCATCTTCTTGCGATTTTATAGAAGGGGATATTACTGAGAAAGGTTTTCTGCAAAAAGTTGTTTCTGACTTTATCCCAGAGTTGGTAATTCATCTGGCAGCTCAATCAAGTGTTACGAGAAGCGTTAATGATCCGAGCTTAGATTCAAATGTGAACGTTATCGGTACTTTGCTATTACTTGAATCCCTAAAGAAATTAAAACATAAGCCTAGGTTCATCTATTCTTCTACAGGAGGTGCTGCTTATGGCAGTCCTACTAAAATTCCTGTAGACGAAAATCATGAAGTTCAACCAATTTCACAATATGGAGCTAGCAAATTGGCTGCAGAATATTATGTTTCTCTTTATTCAAGATTATTTGATTTTTCAACGGTTAATTTTCGACTAGGGAATGTTTATGGACCGAGACAAAGGTCAGATTTAGAATCTGGAGTTATTTCTATTTTTACAGAAAAAATTAATAATCAAGAAACCTTGAAACTATTTGGTCATGGAAAAGCATGTCGAGACTATATTTATGTTTCTGACGTAGTTAATGCTTTTAAAATTGCTTCGGAGTTAGAATTTCAAGGAGAAATTTTTAATTTGGGTACTGGTATAGCTACTAAGGTGGAAGAAGTTCTTGATTGTTTAGTCAGATGTTTTGGTAAAGAACCAACTAGTGTAGAAAAATTACCTCTTAGATCGGGAGAATTGGACAGTATAAGTTTGTCATCGGCTAGTTTCTATAAAAAAACAGGCTGGAAACCTAAATTCAGTCTTAAGAATGGGATTGCTCTTTTTGTCGATTCTCTTTGAAATATATAAGACAAATAAACTACGGATAATAACTAGGTCGTCCTATACTATGATATTCTATATTTGCTTTTTTCATTTCATTAATATCATAAATATTCCTACCATCAAATATTATTGCATTAATCATTTTCATTGTTAGTCGTCTTAGATTTAATTGTTTGAATTCAGGCCATTCCGTAATGAAGATAGCGGCATTTGATTTTTCAGTAGCATCATAAGGATTCCTACAAAAGGTCACTTTTTTGCTCTTTAAAATAGCCTTTGCTTTTTCCATTGCTATAGGATCATATACTTTAATTTTTGCTCCTTCTTTAAGTAGCGCATTGCATAGTTCTATACTTTTGGCTTCTCGTAAATCATCAGTATTTGGTTTAAATGCAAGTCCTAGTACACTGACTGTTTTCCCCGAAAATTTAGGTTTTTTCTTGGTGCCAATTCTTTTAGCTATTCTATCCAAAATTCTAGGCACCCTTACTTTGTTTTGTTCAATGACCTCTTTTATTATCTTTAAAGGGTCTTTGAGTTCGATGGATGTACTAAGTAATGATTGTAAGTCCTTGGGGAAACATGATCCACCAAAGCCAAGTCCAGCTTGAAGAAAATCTTGCCCTATGCGCTTATCAGCCCCTAAACCGACAGCAATATCATCTATGTTTGCATCGGTTGTTTCACAAATATTGGCTATACTGTTTATAAAACTTATTTTTGTAGCTAAAAAAGCATTGGAAGCGTACTTTATTAGTTCTGCGCTATATAAATCTGTAGAAATAACCGGACACTTTTGTGTTTTGTATAACTCTTTTACCTTCACCGCTGCTGTATTTGAATTGGAGCCTATTACAATCCTGTCCGGCTCAAAAAAATCTCTTATAGCCTGTCCTTCTCGAAGAAATTCAGGATTACTAACTACATCAAACGGAACTGGTTTTTTTAAGTTTTTTCTTATTACTTTCTCTACAAGTTCTCCTGTTCCTATCGGAACTGTGCTCTTATTGACAACTATTGTCTGAGATTTTACGTTCTTGGCAATCTGTGATGCTGCAGCTTTAACTTGTGAAAGATCTGTGCTTCCATCTTTTTTAGAAGGGGTTGCTACACAAATAAAAATTATTTCACTTTTCTGTACTGCATTGGAAATAGAAGTAGTGAAACGGATTCGTTTTGCTTTTCTATTTCTTTCGAGTAACTCTTTCAGTCCGGGCTCATAAATGGGGCATCCCCCAGATGAAAGCGACTTAATTTTCTTTTTATCAATATCAAGTGCAACCACTTCATTTCCAAAATCTGCAAACGCTGCAGCAGTAACAAGACCTACATAACCACAGCCGACAACACATATATTCATAAATTATTTGTTTCCCAAAATTAGATTCAGAGGATTATTAAAGTAATCTTCAGTAAATATGTATTTTGGAAAAAGTCAAGAGCATAGTAGATATAAATCTACGCAAACTGTTTTTTCTCATCTTTTTTTATGCATAGGAAAATGAAGAAGAACTGATATAGAATTAAAATTGTATTAAAAAATTTTGAAGGAGCAACTTAATTTGTCACTGACCTGTCCTCTTAAAAAAAATTCTAGCAAGAAAAGATTATGTGTTTTCTTTTCTATTATTTTCGTGATTCTAATTTTTTCCGATAAAGGTGTTATTAGTGGAGATGGAGGAAAAAGATGGGAAGCTCTTCGTACGATAATGGAAGAAGGAAAATTGACATCCGATCCGTATAGTTTGGGTCAACCAATTCTTTCGATCCCACTATATTTGTTGGGAGATGTTTGGTTTAGAGTTACAACAGATTTAAAAGTAGGCACCTTAGAGTTTAGAAAAAATCGTTTCGAAAGAATTGAAAAAATTGTACGACGTTATAATAAGATTGTTGTTTTTTTTCTTTGTGTAATTTTTTTCCTGTCACTTAAAACAATTTTTTCATTCAATGAACTTGAGTCAACGAATTCAACCTTCTTCTTAATTTTTGGAAGTATGATAATTCCGCATGCTAAGGATTACTACGGAGAATTAACTTGGTCATTTATGAGTTTTGTTTCCATATATTGTCTGAGCTTTCTTCTATCTAAAGTAAAAGAAATTCCTAAAAAAATATTTTTTTTATTTTTCCTCTCTACGGCATTTGCTGTTTGGCTTAACCCATTACTTTCTTTTGTTTTTACGTTTCTCTTTATCGGTATAGTTTTATGGGATTTCTTTTATCAAAAAAAATATGAGTCACAAAGTATTTTAATCGGTTTTTTTCTAAATATGATTTTAGTTTTGGGTGGTATCGCAATAGTTCTAGGTTTATCCGTTTCGTTTCTTGAAAACTTTCTAAGAAGGGGAAATTTCCTTCAATATGGTTATACGGCGATGGTTGGATTGAAAAGCGGAGAGTTAGAAGGGTTATTTCCCGGTAGTTTCTTAAAGGGAATGTTAGGTCATTTATTTTCGCCTGCGCGCGGAATAATTTTTTTCGCCCCAAGCTTTTTTCTCGGTTTTTATTTGATTTTTCGTAGGACTGAAATTACTAAGCAAGGAATTTATTTTATAGTTGGGGCACTTGGTTATTCTATACTCCTGATGATCGGATACTCTAAATCGATAGAATGGTTTGGTGGCTGGAGTTGGGGTCCTAGATATTTACTCCCAATATCAGTTTTTTCCGCAGTATTTTTCATTGTTTCAATAAAACATTTTTCGAAATTTTCTATTGCTAGTCGATGTTTTTACTTGTTTTTGGGATTTATATCTTTCATTACATATTTTATTGGGGTTTCCATTAATGATAGACACCTCAAATTTTGCTTTACAAATACGCCGCTTCAATCAAACGGTCATGTTTCAGAATCGTGTTTATGGGATTTTAATGGATTCTTGTTTTCCTCAATTTTTAGGGTTGATGATTGGGTCTTAATGTTTAAACATCGTTCTTTACCGGTGACTTTAGTAGGTATTTTATTAATTTTTTTATATACTAAATTCAATAGAGTTAGAAAATTTTAGGGTGTGAATTTAGATTTTTTTGTTTTTCTTTCTTAGATATTATTGTCAGGAATTTTAAAATTGCCACTAGATAAATCGAACGAGGAAAAGAAGAAGATTCTCTCTTACGAAGATTTGAGTTTTCTTATTTCCAAACTCAAAAGTGAAAATAAAATAATAGTACAATGCCATGGGGTATTTGATCTTATACACCCTGGTCATATTTTTCATTTCCAAGCTGCTAAAAAGCAGGGTGATATTCTTGTTGTTTCCCTGACTTCAGATGCTTATGTGAACAAGGGTCCTAATCGTCCAGTTTTTGATGAAAATATCCGTTCTGAAGCTTTATCCTCGATAGAAGCAGTAGACTACGTTGTAATAAACCATAATCCGACCGCAGTTGAAGCCATAAAAAGAATACAGCCAGATGTATACGTTAAAGGAGAGGACTATTCGAGTCCCGATAAAGATATTACTGGTGGAATAAAAGAAGAATTAGATGCAGTCGAGAATATTGGTGGGCGTTTGCATATCACACGAGAAATTACTTACAGTTCTTCAGAGTTAATAAACAATCATTTTGGGATGTATTCGGATGAAGTGAAAACATTTTTTGCTAATTTTCAAAACTCTTATTCTTCTGAAGAGATAATTAAAAATCTGAAAAATTTGAGAGATATGAAGGTTTTGGTAATTGGCGAAACCATTATAGATGAATACTGTTATTGTAAGCCTATGGGCAAGTCATCTAAAGAGCCGATAATTACTACTCGTTTCTTAGATGAGGAAGTTTTTGCGGGAGGTGTTTTAGCAGGAGCAAATCATGTCGCAGGTTTTTGTGAAAAAGTTGATTTATTGACTGGGCTTGGTTCTATAGATAGCAGAGAGGATTTTATAAGACAGAACCTAAGTTCAAATATAACACCAAAGTTTTTTTATGAGGATGATAAAAGAACAATAGTGAAGAAAAGGTTTGTAGAGAATGCGTTTTTAAGGAAGATGTTTGAGATAGGATTTTTGAAAGAGGGATCTTCCTCCCAGACTTTTCAGAACCAAATTGTTGAATATCTTGAAGATGTTTTGCAGGAATATGATATGACTCTTGTTTTGGATTATGGGCACGGTTTTATCGGTGAGAATGTAGTTAGGGTAATATGTGAAAAATCTAATTTTCTTGCAGTGAATACTCAGACGAATAGTGATAATATTGGTTACAATTTGATTACTAAATATCCGCGCATCGATTATCTTTGTGTAGATGAGCCCGAGTTTAGATTGGCAACAACCGATAGATTTGGTGAGATTGAAGATTTGCTGATTAAAACCGTAGAAAAATTAAATATTAAGAAGTCCTCAATCACAAGAGGGCATTTGGGATCTATTTCTTATTCTCTTTCTGAGAAGGTTTTTCATACTCCTGTTTTTTCATCAAAAGTAGTTGATACAATTGGAGCAGGGGATGCATATATCTCTGTGACTGCACCATGTGTGAAGGCAGGATTTCCTATGGAAATGGTTGGCTTTATAGGTAATGCCGTAGGTGCAATGGCCGTTTCTATTGTAGGCAACCGCTCAGTTGTTAAACCGGTCGATTTATTTAAGTTCTTAACGGTGCTTTTGAAATGAATGATAATCCAAAAAGAAATTTTGAAGATTATTTTGAAGATTTATCCTCTCTTTTCTCAAATACTCAAGTTTCGGATAAAAGCGGGAATGTCTTAGAGCTTGAGAAGGGCTTTTCTAATGCAGTAGAAATCATCGATTCTGCACATAAAGGGGGAGGAAAAATCTATTTTATAGGGAATGGTGGTAGTGCTTCGATTGCAAGTCATATGGCAGTTGATTTTTGGAAAAATGGAGGGATTAAAGCTGGATGTTTTAGTGATGCGTCAATGATCACCTGTATATCAAATGATTTTGGTTTCGAGTTTGTTTTTGAAAAATCAATTATTGGCTCTTGTAGGACAAATGATATTATTTTTGCAATAAGTAGTTCTGGAAACTCGACTAATATACACAAAGGAGTTTTAGCTTCCTTAGATCTAGGTTGTAAGGTGGTGACCTTATCTGGATTTTCCCCTGAAAATAAACTTAGAAGTATGGGTGAAATCAATTTTTATGTCCCTTCAAAATTTTATGGTTTTGTCGAATTAGTTCATACTTCAATATGTCATGCTATTTTGGATTATGGTTTTTACCAGGCAGGAGATCTCTCTTAAGCCCGAAGAAGTGAATACATAGATTCAAAAATTTTAATCAATAAGGAAAAAAATGAGCGAAAAATTAACGGTTCTAGTCACTGGAGGTGCGGGTTATGTGGGTAGCATTTTAGTTCCTAAACTTCTCAGCAGAGGTTACAAAGTAAGAGTAGTTGATTTGTATCTTTTTGAAAAAAATTTATTTTCTCATTGCAAATCTGGCCACTTTTTGGAAGAGATTCAAGGAGATATAAGGGATAGAAGCTTGATGGAAAATTGTCTAAAAAATGTTGATGTTGTTATCCATCTTGCTTGTATTGCGAATGACCCAAGCTACGAATTAAATCCTGAACTTGGAAAATCAATTAATTATGATGCTCTTTGTAATTTAGTTTCAGCCGCTAAAGATTCAGGAGTAAAACGTTTTGTTTACGCTTCAAGTTCAAGTGTTTACGGCATTAAAGCAGAAGAAAATGTAACAGAGGAAGTTAGTCTTGAGCCCTTAACTGATTATTCGAAATATAAGGCACTTGGGGAAGAATTTTTATTTAAGAATCAGTCAGAAGATTTTACTACTGTTGCGATCCGTTCAGCTACAGTATGTGGATATTCTCCTAGACAGCGACTAGATTTGGTTGTGAATATTCTTACTAATTTAGCAGTAAATACAGGAAGTATTAGTGTTTTTGGAGGAGAGCAAAAAAGGCCAAACATACATATAGAAGACTTAACTGACTTGTATACTTTACTTGTTAAAGTCGAATCATCCTTGATTGCTGGAGAGGCATTTAATGTTGGAGCACAAAATCATAAGGTTTCCGAGTTGGCGGATCTAGTTCAAAAGTATGTTGGTAAAGACGATGTGAAAATAGTGCAGACTCCTACAGATGATAATCGTTCCTACCACATTTGTTCTGACAAAATTAAGGAGACTATTGGATTTTCTGCAAAAAGAAAAATAGATGATGCTATCATCGAGTTATCTGATGCAATACGCTCTGGTTTACTTGTAGATACATTAAATAATCGGAAATATTTCAACGTTAAAATGGTCTCCAAGCATATGGAAAATCTCTTGAAAATTTGATTTTGGAGTTTTGTAATGAATAAAGATTCAGAAAATTCATTGATTCTCAATGAGAAATCTAATCTTAGCATCTATAAAAAATTGTATGAGATAAGAAGAGTAGAAGAAAGAATAGTAGAATCTTATCCAGAACAAGAAATGCGTTGCCCCGTTCATTTCTCAATAGGGCAGGAAGCGTGTGCGGTTGGAGTATGTGAATTTTTAAATCATGAAGATCATGTTTATAGTACCCATAGGTGCCACGGCCATTATCTTGCAAAAGGTGGTAATTTGCCTTCGATGATAGCGGAACTATATGGAAAAATAGATGGATGTGCTTCTGGTAAGGGTGGTTCTATGCATCTCATTGATGTTGAAGTTGGAATGATGGGTGCTTCTGCGATAGTTGGAGGTTCTATTCCACTGGCATTAGGTTCTGCGATGACATATCAACTCAAAAAAAAGAAGAATGTGGCAGTTGCTTTTTTTGGTGACGGGGCGACAGAACAGGGAGTTTTTTATGAAAGTTTGCAATTTGCATCTCTACGTAATTTACCAGTAATCTTTGTTTGTGAAAATAACTTGTACGCCACATATTCTTCTCTTCCAAAGAGACAACCTTTAGACAATATTTTTGAGCGTGCAAAATTCTCTAATATGTTTGGTGTCAGAACAGATGGCAATGATATTATGGATGTTCTGAATGCTTCAAGAGAGGCTATTAGTAAAGCAAGAAATGGTGATGGTCCTACTCTAATAGAATGTAGGACATATAGATGGCTAGATCATGTGGGGCCTAATGAAGATATCGACGTTGGGTATCGTACTAGAGATGAATTAGATTCTTGGATTGAGAAATGTCCAATTAAAAGTTTTGAAAGTTATTTAATAAAAGAACAAAATATTCAAGAAAAAAAATTGGAAGAAATTAGAAATATAACTGATGAAAATATTACTGCTGCTTTCGATTTCGCTAAGAATAGTCCATTTCCTTCGAAAACTGATTTATTTGAAGGTGTTTATTAAATGATAAACGATGTGAGAAATGTTCTTTTTTCTGAAGCAATAAGTGAAGCTCTAGTCCAAGCTATGGAGATAGATCCTAATGTTTTCATTATGGGAGCAGGTGTAGATGATCCTAAAGGTCTTTTCGGTACGACATTAGATGCCTTTAAAAAGTTTGGTAGTGATCGTGTCTTCGATATCCCACTTTCAGAAAATACGATGACAGGTGTTGCAGTTGGTTCTTCTCTTTCTGGGACTCGGCCTGTACTTGTTCATGCAAGAAACGATTTTCTAATGCTCACGATGGATCAAATTGTCAATAATGCTGCGAAGTGGAGTTATATGTCTGGAGGTAGGACGTCATGTCCTATGACAATTAGAGCGATCATAGGAAGGGGATGGGGTCAGGCTGCACAACATTCACAATCGTTCCATTCAATGTTTGCGCAAGTTCCTGGCCTTAAAGTAGTTATGCCTAGTAATCCAGCAAATGCTAAGGGTCTACTTATGTCTAGTATTTCTGATGAAAGTCCTGTGATCTTTCTAGAACATAGGTGGTTATATGGCCACGAAGGTGAAATTCCTATTAATCCTATTGACATTCCTTTAGGTAAAGCTATGAAATTAAAAGAAGGGGCAGATCTCACTATTGTAGCTTTTTCTTTGATGGCAAGTGAAGCTATGAAGGCCGCGAAAATTGTTTCTGAAGAAAAAGTAAACGTTGAAGTCATTGATTTACAGACAATTCAGCCTTGGGACCAAGAAATGGTTTTAGAATCAGTCGCAAAAACAGGTAGACTTCTAGTATTAGACCAAGGTTCATTAAGCTTTGGCGTTAATGCTGAGATAGTGGCTAGGGTTTCGGAAACACTTTGGAATGAATTATATGCTCCTGTTAGTAGGCTAGCTCTTGCAGATGTCCCTACTCCTTGTAGTCCTGCATTAGAAAAGATTTTTTATTTTGGACAGGATGAAATAGTTTTTTCAATAAAAGAATTAATGAACTACGATAAAACCTCAGATAAAGTTTCTTCGGGTTCGAATAAAAATCGTAAATCCTTTTCAAAAGAAGAGAAACCTATTTTTCAAGGTCCTTTTTAAGATTTCCTAAGTGGATTATTCAATTTCAGTTATCGTTCCCTGTTATAATGAAGAAAAGAGTTTGGATTCAACGGTTCAAACAATAATAAGTGCTATGTCACAGAAAAAAATTAAAGATTTTGAGATATTAGTTTTTAACGATGCAAGTGAAGATAATACAGGTAATCTGGCTAAAAATCTTAGTATACAAAATAAATTTGTTAAGTCGTTTGATAATAAAGTTCGTTCAGGAATGGGGTACAGTTTTAGGAAGGGAGTTGAATTATCTAATTGTGATTTTTGTGTAATGGTTCCTGGTGACAATGAGTTGCCAAAGGAATCTTTGGCCAAGTTACTTGGACACACTGGGAAAAAGGATATGGTGATTTCTTTTTTCACGAATCCTTTGGTAAGGCCTCTATCCAGGAGAATTATTTCCAAAGTTTTTATATACATTTTAAATATTTTATTTGGATGCAGATTAAAATATTTCAATGGTCATACAATCATTAGTACGAGACTGCTCCGCTCGGTTCCGATAGAAACTACGGGCCATGCTTATATGGCTTCTATACTTATTCGGTTGATTTATAGAGGGTATAGTTATACCGAGATTGGGATTCTTAACGGGAAAAGAGAACATGGAAATTCAAAATCGTTTACAAGAGACAATCTGTTTGCTGTGATTAAAACAATTTTTTCTCTTTTTTGTGAACTTCGGTTTGATAAGAAAAATACAATTCAGGAAGATTAAATATTTATGGATAAAGAAATTAAGTTTAATTACGAAGATTTATTAGCCGATTATGTGAATAATATAGACAACAAACTCAGAGGTTTTAGGCAATCATTTGATATGCTTGATATGTGGGTTCCAGACGAAGACCATGAGAAAAGTATTTTGAACCTTATCGAATCAGTACAAATTTCTGGGAAAGAGGAATTTAAGATATTTTTAAGTAAAGAAATTGTTCAGAAAATAGATTTGATGGCACTTAAAAAAACATTATCATCATTTGCTAATTTGAAAACTATAAGCTTTGATAATGGAATCGAGATTCAAATATCAGGTAGCTTACAATGAATGTTCATCCCGCATATGAGAAATCATTAGGTAGTATGAATGCGTCCTTAAATATGGAAGGTTTTCTCAAAGAACAAAAGAATCTAGTTCTTTTATCTTCTTCTTGGAATGGAGTTACTCTTTCTGTTTTAATTGATCCAATGACTCATATTGTAAAAAAAGCCCTCCATAAGGACGGAAGTTCTTCTTATATAAGAAAATTAATGGAACTTTTTTGTAAACAAATCATCGAGTTGCCTATACAAGAAGCAGCAGATCACGCTTGCATCATCATAGAAGATAACTTGAGAGATCGTTCCGTTTGTGTGCCTGTTCCAGGAATTGTCACACCTGAAAATGCGGATCCTATTTTCAGATATCCTTTAAAGTTAATTCGGGAAATTTTTAAAGAATATTGTGTAGAAAAAAACTATAAACCAACGATTAATTTTTTCGATAGACAATTTTCGGAAGGTTGGTTAAGTTTAAGTAGTGCCGATAGACTGAAAAGGGTAAAGTGTTTATTAGATAAATTTTTGTTAGAGACTCAAAGTGATGAACAACTTGAAGTAGTTGAAATTGAGAAAGATGTGAAATTGATTATCCGTTCACTAAATAGGTCTGATAATATGGATTTTGCTCAATTGTTAATCAATTTCGAGAATGTTCTAAAAAAGGAATTAGAAGAAAGTTTGTATGTAGAACTTGAAGAGGTCAAAGATTTGAATTCTATTAGAAGAATTTAATAATTATAAACATTTAGGAGGTTCAATATTACTACCGATCTCATTTTAGATGGTACGAAAATTGAGTGGCACGCAGAGCGAATCAAAGCTTGGGAAAATGGAGAACGTATCGCGCCAATAACCATTGATATGGCTCTTACTCGTTCTTGTAATTATGCTTGTCATTTTTGTTATGCCATGCTTCAAGAAAATTTAAGGAAAAGAATAGATAGAGATGTTATTTATTCTTTTTTAGAAGATTCTGCAGAGATTGGAGTAAAAGGAATAAGTTTAGTTTCAGATGGAGAAAGTACGATTTCGCCTGTTTTTATGGATACTGTAAAAAGAGGAAGTGAACTTGGTATTTCGATGGCAGTTGGCACAAATGGATTAGTTATAAATAAAAGAAAAGCTGAGGAAATACTTCCCCATCTAACTTATTTCAGAGTAAATATTTCTGCTGGAGAACCGAAAAGATATGCACAGATCATGGGTGCGAAAGAGGAATGGTTTCATCGAGTGTGTGAGAATATTAAAGATATGGTTGAAATCAAAAAAGAAAATAATTTGCCAGTCACGATCGGTCTTCAAATGGTTTTGATGCCTGAATATGGGGATCAGATTCTTCCTTTAGCTAAATTAGGAAAAGAACTAAGACCAGATTACCTAGTTATTAAACATTGTAGCGACAATGAAGATGGAGATCTTGGAGTTGATTATGATGCATACGAAAGTCTATATGGAAAACTGAAAGAAGCTGAAGACCTATCTGATGAAGATTACAAGGTTGTAGTCAAATGGTCAAAGATTGAGGCTAGCGGGATTAGAAGTTATCAAAGATGCTATGGACCTCCATTTATGCTCCAGCTTTCGGGGTCAGGTCTTGTAGCTCCTTGTGGTATGCTTTTTAATGATAGATATCAAAAATTTCATATGGGTAACATTGTAGACCAAAGATTCAAAGATATTATACAAAGTGATAAGTATTGGGAAATAGTGAATTATCTAGCATCTCCAAGATTTAATGCTCAAAAGATGTGCGGAACGCTTTGCTTGCAGCACAAGGTCAACGAGTTTTTAGATGGATATAAGAAAGGTGAATTTACTTTGGATCCTTCCTCAAGTTTGCCCGAGCCGGAACACATCAATTTTGTTTAACGGAATTTTTTTTTAAAATAAAACTAGAAATTTTACTAACCACAAGGCTCTATTCATGAGTTCTGGAAAAATTAACGTTCCTTACGTAGATGTAGCCTCTCTAAATTCGATTGTCCATGATGAGATAATTCAAGAGATTTCTAATGTTATCCAAAATGGCAATTTTATTCTTGGTGAAGAGGTCTCAAAGTTTGAAGAGAAATTTGCAGAAAAGTGTGAAACTAAATATGCAATTGGTGTGAATTCAGGAACTGATGCCCTAATACTTTCTTTGCGCGCCTTGGATATTGGCGAAGATGATGAAGTGATCACTGTCCCCAATTCCTTTGTAGCAACCTCTAGTGCTATTGCTCTTTTAGGTGCAAAACCTGTTTTTGTTGATGTTGGAGATGACCTTAATATTGATCCTTTTAAGGTTGAGGAAAAGATTTCTAAAAAAACAAAAGCTATTTTGCCAGTTCATTTAACCGGTAGACCTTCAAAAATGGCTCCTTTAGTTGAAATTAGTGATCGATACGGATTACATATAGTAGAAGATTCCGCTCAGGCGTTCTTAGCGGAATATAATGGAAAGAAGGTAGGTTCTTTTGGGATTACTGGTTGTTTTAGCTTGCACCCGTTAAAAACATTAAGTGCTATCGGGGATGGAGGCATTATCACCACAGATAATGAGGATTTGTTCGATAAAATGAAAGTTTTGAGGAATTTAGGTCTGAGAACAAGAGATGACTGTGAGTTTTGGAGTGGAAATAGTAGATTAGATAATTTACAAGCTGCGATTCTACTCGTGAAAATGAAGTATATAGAAGAATGGACTGAACAAAGGATCTCAAACGCAATTTTTTATGAGAATGGACTTTCTCATTTTGATAATTTGATTCTTCCCGTCCCGACTGAGAAAGAAAAATCAGTTTTCCACACATATATTATTCAAACTGAGAAACGTGATGAACTGAAGAGTTTTCTTTCTTCAAGAGGAATTCAAACTGCAATCCATTATCCTGTTCCTATCCACTTACAATCTATTGGTCTTAAATTGGGGTACCAGAAAGGGAGTTTCCCTGTTGCAGAAGAGCAGGCAAAAAAAATTCTAAGTTTGCCTATTTACCAAGGTCTTAACGAAGAACAACTTTCCCATGTTATTGAAACAATTGAAGATTTTTTTAATTCTTAATTAGTGGAGTTATTTCAAAATGAAAGTTCCATTTTCTTATCTGGATAGGCAATTTTCTGATATAGAAGATTATATAGAAGACGTAAGAGTACTAGTTGAATCTGGAGATTTTACCCTGGGAGACTCTCTAGAAAAATTTGAAAAAAGTTTTGCGTCTCTCATGGGAGCAAAGCACGCAATTGGTGTGGGTACTGGCACAGATGCAATTGCGCTTCCTTTGAAAATGTTGGGAATCGGTCCTGGCGATGAAGTTATCACAACTACTATGACTTTTATTGCTACCGTAGGTGCGATCGTTATGACGGGTGCAACTCCAGTTTTTGTTGATAGTGAAGATGGGTTTGTTATTGATCCTAGTAAAATAGAGGAGGCTATCACCCCTAAAACTAAAGCAATTGTTCCTGTACATTACACGGGAAATGTAGCGGACATGCCTGAAATAATTTCTATAGCCAAAAAACACAATTTATTTATTGTTGAAGACGCATGTCAATCAATTTGTGCTTCCATAAACGATTTGATGGTTGGTTCTTGGGGAAATGCAGTTTCATTTAGTCTTCATCCACTTAAGAATCTTAATGTATGGGGAGATGCTGGAGTAGTTCTGACTGGGAATGATGAACTATCTGAAAAACTTCGTCTTTACAGAAACCATGGGATGATTAATAGGGATGAAATTGGTATTTTTGGTGTTAACTGTAGGATGGATACTTTGCAAGCCGTTATAGGTAATCGCTTAATAGAACAAACGACATTTATCACTGAAAAAAGAATACAAAATGCAAAAAAATACGATGAAGCGCTTGCTTTATTAGATGGTAATGTTCGGGTTCCTGTGAGGAGGGAAGGTGTAAAGCATGTGTTTCACTTATATATAGTTAGAGCGGAAAAAAGGGATGAACTTCTACAATTTTTACAAGAACGTGGAGTTGAAGCTAAGATTCATTATCCGATCCCTGTTCACCTTCAGAAAGCATCTGAATATCTTGGTTACAAAAAAGGAGATTTTCCTTTTGCAGAAAGGGATTGCTCCGAAATTATAACACTGCCAGCTCATCAGCATCTAACTGATGTCGAATTAGACTTTACAATAGATTCTGTTTTTTCTTTCTATGGCAAGAAAAGATAGGGTCATAAAAAGAAATGGATTTGTAAATGAAAACACTTGTAACAGGCGGGGCTGGTTTTATTGGCAGTCATTTAGTAGATGCTCTTTTATCAGAGAATCATGAAGTCGTGGTTATAGATGATTTTTCTACTGGTAGGTCAGATAATCTTTCTAAAGCTAAAACATATAAAAATCTTGCCATTATTGATGCTAGCATCACCGAAAAAGAAGAGATTTCTGAATATTTTTATAATATTGACTGGGTTTTTCATTTGGCTGGTTTGGCGGATATTGTTCCATCCATAAGTAATCCTGAGAATTATTTTCGCGTAAATTCTCTAGGAACAATGAATGTTCTCGAACTTTCAAGAAGAAATGATATAAAGAGTTTTATATACGCAGCTTCCTCTTCCTGCTATGGGATCCCTAAACTTTACCCCACATCAGAATCTTCAATAATTCAGGTAGAGTACCCTTACGCACTCACTAAATATTTAGGCGAAGAATGTGTTTTACATTGGGGAAAAATATATGATTTGCCGGTTGTTTCACTTAGACTATTTAACGTGTATGGACCTAGGTCTAGAACAACCGGAACTTATGGCGCTGTTTTTGGAGTTTTCCTTGCACAGAAAATTAATGGGAAGCCACTTACAGTGGTAGGAGATGGAACACAACTTCGAGATTTTACTTTTGTTTCCGATGTTGTTGATGCATTTCTAAAAGCTGCAGAATCACAAGTTAAACAAGAAATTTTTAACGTTGGGTCTGGTGATCCGCAAAGTGTCAACAGGCTTGTTGAACTTTTAGATTGTAAAAATGTTGAACACATCCCAAAAAGACCTGGAGAACCTGATTGTACTCACGCAGATGTTTCAAAGATTAAAAATTTTTTGGGATGGGAAGCAAAAATTTCATTCTCTTCTGGAGTGAAAATTATGTTAGATAATCTTAAGGATTGGGAAGATGCTCCTCTTTGGACATCTGAAACGATCAAAAAAGAAACTGCAGACTGGTTTTTGAAATTATCTAGAAAGTAGTTGATTGAGTTTGGGAATCCCTAGAGTGGCGGAAGCACGTGGGAGTCGAACCCACCGACGAATTGTTTAGACCCGTCCACTGGATTTGAAGTCCAGGCGGCACACCAGCACCGATGTGCTCCCATTAAGAAAATACACCCCTTTTTATAATGAGAAAAGGTCAGAGTTTGATTTTAAATTATTTTAGTTCTGATTCAAAATTCTGGAATTTTTTCCCACCTTCTTCTGTAACTACGTGAAGGGAACCTATTAAAGGTGGGATTTCTTTTTGTTCGATTGACCACCTAGGTTGCACTATTATCAATTGATTTTCTTTTAGTTCTTCTGAGAAATTTGTGAAACTGTTGTAATGGTTGTTTCCTTCTGAAATGAATTCAGTAATTTCAAACTTTGAAGTGGATAATTCTCTAGCCTCCATAAAAATTTCTTTAATAGTTCTCCCAGGTTTAATGAGAGGAGAAATCGTTCTAATTGTATTAGCAGAAAGCGAAAAAACTTGTTCAAAAATAGGATCTGGTGGACCAATAACTAAAGGAAAAAGAATATAACCAGGGCAGTTTCCGTAAGACACACTCAACTGGCTTAAAATGAAATCTTTTTTAGACACTTTTTTTAATGAAGGATTGATTGTAGGTTCGGTACAACTTTGTAGGTTAGAATTTATGGAAACAGCACAAAATTCTGTTATCCCTCCAGCACTGAATCCTGATTTAAATAGTTCCCCAAACAGTTCTCTTTCTGTTTTATTGGCCTCAATTTTTTGGATATACGTTTCTGCTGCAATATCAGTGCATTTAGCCCCATAGCGGTAGAAAACAAGTTCAGTAGAACTTTTTTGATGTATTAATTCAGAAAAATTATCAAGTTCCAGTTCAAAATGTATCTTTGGAAGTTCCGATTGAATTTCTTTTAAATTGAGTTTTGGAAACTGAAAATTATTTCTGGCTCTTAAAAATCCTATTTTCCCTTCTTGTAGATCAATTTTTCTAAGGTGCTCGATCAGTGTTTTTTCATAAGTAGTTTGGGTTAATCTAATATCTTTGAATATAGTTCTTTTCTGAAGACTTTCTAACGCCCTATTGGATTTAGTAAAGATCGTGGCAATACCTTCTCTTTGGAAAACTATCATAAAAAGATGTCGATCGTTTAAGCCTGTAATCCATCTTGATTCTGGATTTGCCAAATGATTATCTCTTCCTCCAAAAATGACTAAACAATCAATACCATCTAAGTCCATTCTCTCTTCTGTGAGTATATGTCTTCTCTCATACTCGGAGATTGGAATGTCAGGGTAAAAATTCTCGTTCATGACACCTGGAATATTTAACATATGGCCTCTAATTTTTATTCATTAACTTTTAAGACTAATTTCCCAAATTGCTTCCCTTCTTCTAATAATTCGTGAGCCTTTTTGCAGTCTTCAAGTTTCATAATGCGGTCGATGACTGGTTTTAATTTTCCTTCTTCAAACAACGATAAAATCTTTTTAAATGAAGGAAGAGTTCCCATTGTACTTCCTAAGACAGAGAGTTGTTTTGCAAAAAGTAGAGCAAGGTTTGTTTCTCCTTTGAATCCCGTGGTTGCTCCACACGTTACAATTCGACCGTGATACGCAGTGCTCTTTATACTTTCTTTCCAAGTAGCATCGCCTACATGTTCTAGAACAACATTTACACCAATTTTTTTTGTAATTTCTCTAACTCTTTCACTAATAGATTCAGTTTTGTAGTTAATTATTTCATCTGCCCCTAGATCGACAGCTTGTTTGGCTTTTTTTTCATTGCTCGTACAGGCTATTACTTTCGCTCCAATCAGTTTTCCAATTTGTATTGCAGCTGAACCCACGCCGCTTCCTGCGCCTTGAATGAGTAAAGTTTCACCCATCTGCAATTTTGCTCTTTCAGTTAGCATCCTCCAAGCTGTTATAAATACAATAGGAATAGCAGCCCCTTCTTCGAAAGTAAGATTTTTGGGTAAAGGTAATATGTTAGGCCTATTAACATTAATATACTCACAACATGCACCATTCGATTGTTCTCCAATAATTTCAAATCTACCTTCAGGAGGGTCATCACACAAGTAGAATGGGACTCCTCCGTAACTTTCCAAAGGAAAATCTATTACAGATTGTCCAACTTCTAAATCGTTGACTCCTTCTCCTAATCCAACTATTTCTCCCGTAAAATCTGAACCTCCTATATGTGGCATTATAGATTTGATTCCTGGCAATCCTTTTCTTACCCAGAGGTCAAGGTGATTAAGTCCGACGGCTTTTACTTTAACTAAAACTTTTCCGGGACTAAGAGAAGGCTCTTTTATATCTTCTATCTTTAAAACTTCAGGTCCTCCATATTCATGAAAACGAATACACTTCATTTTTTTCTCCCGTATCTAAAATTTTCACAAATTCCCTTTTCAGAAATTTGAAATATCCATTAATTTGAACGGATATGGTTCGAAATAGGTCTGATTCTGAAGATAGATGTTCTCATATCTTGTAATCCAAGAACGGATAATTTGTATAAGATCGGACAATGGGATTCTTCTATCTGAGTATTGTTGAAAAAGATCCAATATGATTTTTTTTTCTTTCTTAGTTAAAAGTTTAGAGAAAAATCCCATCGCGTGCATCAAGACATTAATATTAGTTTTTCGTTTATACGGTTTTTCGAATACCAGTTGTAGATTCTTCTCATATAATTTAAACACTTTTTTTAAATTAAATTTATCATAAGAGGCAACGACTTTTCCTAGAATTCTCATCAATTTTTCGTTATAAGCCATCATTAAAAATTTATTATCTACATGGTACTTAATCAATGCAGATATTTTTTTTGTTCTTTTAGTATTTCTAAATGATGATAGGGCAAAAAGCTTAGTCAGGAAATGTTCTCTAATGTGAAAATTGCTAAGTCTTCCCTCATCTTCTATTGCTAGACATGGGAATAATTTGACAACTTTTTTTGTAAATAGGCCTGGTCCTTCACCAGCACTTTGTTCTTTATCTTTTTTGTAGTAATACTTTGCATCCTTTATTGCGCAAGAAGGTGATTTCGCTTTTAAAATGAAACCATCCACAGTTTTCAAATTATCTAGAAATGAGTTTGTGAATTGATTCATAGCGAGAGTAAGTTTCTTATTTGTTGAAGGTTGTACAAGTGTTAAATTCTTCTTTTTAACTATTCTTATAGGGTCTCTAGGTGTTCCAAGACCAATTTCGACTTCCGGGCAAACTGGAACAAAATCAATGTGAGGCATCATTAAAGTAAGTGGGTCAAAACTTATTTTTAGCCCATTATATCTACATGCTTCGAATTCCAGACATTTACTTATTACAACTGTTGGTTTAGTGAATTTTCGATGCATCCTTGACTCTGTAGTTTTGATTAATGAAATTTCATCTTATTTTTTTATACTCGTAAAATCCACTCCCTGATTTTCTGCCTAACCATTTTGCAGAAGTCATACGACTTAATATAGGCGGTGGCATAAAACGAGATTCCCCAAGTTCTTCAAACATTGCTTCTGAAACAAATGTCTGAACGTCAATTCCTACCAAATCCATCAGTGTGAGTGGCCCCATAGGATAACCTAATCCCGAACTGATTACTCTGTCCATATCTTCTCGGGTAGCTAATTTTTCATCGAATGCTTGGGCAGCATGATTCAGATATGGAATTAAAAGACGGTTAACGAGGAAACCAGGTCGATCTTGAACAGGAATAGGTACTTTTCCTATTTGTTTGCAAAATTCTTTGCCAAATTCGAAAGTCTCTCCAGAAGTTTGAATTGCTTGTATTACTTCTACAAGTTTCATTGCGTATGGGGGATTGAAAAAATGTAGTCCGAGCACCTTATCAGGTCTATTTGTTGCAGAGGCAATGGATGTGACAGATAGACACGAAGTATTTGTTGCTAGGAAAGAATCCTTCTTTACTATTCTGTCAAGTTCTTTAAATATTTTGATCTTTGCATCAATATTTTCGATTATGACCTCAATAACCAAGTCACACTCAGCCAAAGAATTTATTTCAGTTGAGCCTTGTAGGCGAGTTAAAGTCTCTGATTTAGAAGAGGAGTCTAGTTTTCCTCTTTGAACGGCGACTTCTAGATTTCCCTCTATTTTTCCTAACCCGCTACTTAAAACTTCTTCGTTCTCTTCTACTCCGAGCACTTCAAATCCCGAAGTTAAACAAACTTGTGCGATACCACTACCCATAGTTCCTAAGCCTACGACACCAATTTTTTTTATATTTTCAGGAAAATGGATCTCTTCTTTTTTTTGTACAGATTCATCTTCTCTCTCAGCTGTCCCAAAAAAACCTGGTGTTTTATAGTTATAAAACCCTTTTCCAGTTTTCGTTCCGAGATGACCAGAGTCAATCATCTTATTAATTAAATCTGGAGGTATATACCTAGGATCTTTAAGTTGTTCGTAAAGAGATAGAGAGACGGTTCTATGAATGTCTAGACCTTCAATGTCAAGCAATTCCATAGGCCCTATTTTATAACCAAGCCCAAGCTTAACCGCAGTGTCTAGGTCCTTTGGATTGGTATATCCAATTTCAACGAGATGAATACAATCATTTAAAAAAGGGGATAGGAAATAATTTAAAATAAAACCAGGAGAGTCTTTTGTTTTCGTAGGAATTTGTCCCAATTTTTCTAAAAATTTAAACGTTTTTTTATATGTATTTTCACTCGTGTGCATGCCTGGCGAAATCTCAACTGTTTTATTTAAGGCTGCTGGAAGACAAAAATGGGTCCCAACTGTTCTATCTGGTCGACCAGAATGTAATCCCATGTTACTGATTGATAGAGTGCTCGTATTTGATGCAAAAATAGTTTCTTCTTTTACAATCGAGTTTAAATTTTTTAAAAGTTTATTTTTAGCTTTTTGATCTTCGACTATTGCTTCGATTATTATGTCACAATCGCGCAGTCCTTGGATTGTTTCTATTTTTTCAATAGAGCTTTCAATTGATTCTTTTTGAATCGCGGTAAGTTTCCTTTTTGTAATTCCGGCGGATAGAAATTTTTTAATATTTTGAAAACCATAGTTCAAATTTTCTTCATTTTCATCTGTAATGAGTGTATTGAATCCTGCTTTGGCAGATAAAATAGCGATATTAGAACCCATGGTGCCTACACCAACTATCCCAACTTTTTCAAATTCCATTAGATTGCCTTATTTTTTTTTAATCAATCAAAAACTGTTTCCATATAATGTTCAGGATTTACTTTTGCTTCTATTACTGAAGGCCCTTGTAATTTAAAAGATTTTTTCAATAATTTCTCAAGGCTATCCGGAGTATTTGCCCCAAAAGCAGGAACTCCAAAGTAATGAGAAGGTGGTGATTTCGGAGATTTTTCATTTAGTTTTGTCCCATATAACTCGTAGGATCTCCTGTCTTGTTTTACTTGGATCAAAGAGAGCCAACTATCATCTAATACAACGACGGGAAGAGTAATGTTCAATCTTTTGGCTACAGTAAGTTCTCCGCATGTCATTTGGAAACAACCATCTCCAATCAAAGCAACAACTGGGCGTTCAGGAGAAGCTAATTTTGCAGAAATTGCTCCAGGCAACCCAAACCCCATGGAAGACCATCCATTTGTAATTAAAAAAGTTTTTGGTTCATATGCAGTCCATTGACTTGCAATTTGGTGGGTATGTGCTCCAACATCAAAAGAGATAATTCCATCTTTTGGTAAAACATGTCGGACGATATCGATTGCTTCGTGTGCTGCAAAACCTTTTGTCCTTGGTCTTAAAGCTTTCTGGAAATTAACTTTATGTTTGGAAACTGTATCTTTATTCCAGTGAAATACGTCCTTTTTTCCTATTTGTTTAGATAAGCTCTGTATTGAGAAATCAAGGTCACCAACAACTTCATGCACAATTTTGACGGACTTATCAGTATCTGCATTTTCTATGTCTATGTTGAGTAAAGCAGTGTCTCTAATCCATGCTTCGTACTCTACTTCTATGACGTCATACCCTAATCCTACTATTAGATCAGAAGTACTCAAAAATTCTCTTTGAAACTGCCTTTTTCCTCTTTCTATACATCCTAGAGAAAGAGGATGCTCCTCTGAAATTATACCTTTGGCCATTGTTGTAGAAGCAAAGGGAATTTGGAATTTCTCTAAAAATTTTATAATAAGATCAGGATTTCTCATTCTTGTGGTTGAGGCACCGAGAATTGCAATCGGTTTTTCAGATCCGCTTAGGATTTTGATTGCTTTTTGAAGAGATCGATTTGAAGTTTTTTTCATATATGTTCTTTTCGGTATTAAGGGAACTTTTTCGGTTGTTTTTAGGAGTGCTATATCTTCTGGAAGGTCTAGATGTACGGGCCCAAGAGGATCAGTTTTAACTATCTCTATACTCTTTTTAAGAGTAGAAGCCACTTTGTTCTTTCTAAAAGCAAAACTAGACTTTGTGATAGGTTCAAAAAGTTTATGATGATCTATGTACATTTGTATACGACGTCCTATTTGATCAGTTTTCAGATTACACGTAATCCCTATAACTGGAGAACGATCGAGAAATGCGCTGCCTATCCCTGTGGAAAGATTTGTTGCCCCAGGACCGAGAGTCGAGATACAAAACCCAGGTTTGCCAGTAAGACGACCCATCACGTCGGCAGCAAAACTTGCCGAACCCTCATGTGCTGTTAGGATGAAGTCTATACCACCTTTCCTCATAGCTTCCATCAACGGAAGAACATTGCCGCTTGGTATCCCAAATCCGTATTTGACTCCTGCTTTTTTTAACGTTTTAACAATTAAATCTGCGTTATTCATCTTTTTCCATTCATATATTTTTAGAAAATAGTTCTTTAAGTGAGGCTAGTTTTCTTTCCGATTCAAATTTTGTACATTGTATCAGTTTCAATTAAAAAACCTATCTGGATTTTTTTTTTTTTTGGTTGTGATGAGCATTAAAATCTAGTTCTTAGAAAATAAAGATTTCTTGCTCTTCACTTCGGTTTATGAGAGATCTGTATCTTCTTCTTTTACTAAATTATTCTCTAAAAATGAGGAATTACTTTAATGTCAGATTTGGAATTAACTGGAGCATTTGGAAATTATGATCGAACACATTTTTTAGATACTGATGGAATGATACCTGCAGGTGTGAATCTAAGAGTTTTAAAATTTCCCCCTAGTGATATTTTCTATCGAATGTGCAGATACCAAGAATTTGATTTGTCTGAGATGTCAATGGGCGCACACCTATTTCTACTTGGGAAGGGCAACTCCCCATTCGTAGGGATTCCAGCTTTTCCCAGTCGTGTTTTTAGACATTCTATGGTTTATGCTAATACCAGTTCAGGTATCAAGGCCCCTTCTGATTTGAACGGAAAGAAAATAGGAATTAGAGAATGGGGTATGACTGCAGTTGTATGGATAATAGGAATATTGAAAGAAGAGTAGGACCTGGATATTAAAACTGTAGAATGGGTTGCTGCGAAAGAACCCAGGGTCCCTATAGAAATGCCAAGCGGCTGTAAAATAAGTTTTATACCTGTCGATAAAAACTTGTCAGATATGCTTGAAACAGGTGAAATAGATGCTGCTCTTATACATCAGGTTCCTAAAGCATTTTTGAGGAGTCCTGATAAAGTTTTCCGCTTGTTTCCTGACTATAAAAAGGATGAAATAGATTATTATAAAAAGACTCAAATTCATCCTATAATGCATTGTGTTGTTTTGAAAAAACAGCTCAATGAAAAATTTCCGTGGTTATTGAAAAATATATACGACGCCCTCGAAGAGAGTAGAAAAAAAACAATAGAAAATTTGAACGATACAGGGGCGCTTTCTGCTATGATTCCTTTTTTACCGGCTTTTATGGAGGAAACACGTTCTATTTTTGGAGACAATTACTGGCCGTATGGAGTAAAAAGAAATCATAAGACTTTAGAAAAACTTGCTTTGTACGCACATGAACAAGGTTTGACTGATAGGGTAATTCAGACAGACGAATTATTCGGGGAATCAGTTTTAAACATTTAATCTTATTTATCTTTCTTTTTCTTAATTTAAGAGTTTGAAAATGAAAATTTCCTCTATCGATGTGTACAAAATAGATATGCCGATGAAAGGTTTTTTTCGTAATGCAAGGCATAATCATAATATACAAGAAGGGATGGTTGTACACGTAAAGACAGACAATGGCTTAGATGGAATTGGTGATATTGAACCAACTGAGGGTTATACAAAATTAAATCGAAACGATATTGCGGAAATCGTTGAAAAAAATCTATCTCCCATCTTGATTGGGGAGGATCCACGGAACTTTAGAAGGATTTCTTATAATCTAGATTCTGCTCTTTATGGGTTATGGGAAGGTAAATCTGCTATTACGCTTGCGTTGACAGATATACATGCTAAATCATTAGGTGTTTCTCTTTCTGAGTTATTGGGAGGTTCTGTAGTTGAAAAAGTTTTTTTTAATGCATGGATTGGCGTTCTTTCTAATGAAGACGCATCTCTAGAGGCTAAAAAATTTAGACAAAAAGGTTGGAGAGCATGCAAGGTAAAACTGAACGGAGGAGTAAGTAGTGATATAGAAAGGGTTTTGGCTGTTCGAGAAGGTGGCGGCAAAGATTTTGAAATCAGAGTAGACGCTAATGAGTCATATAGAAGTATTCAAGATGCTCAAAATTTTATTAAAGAAGTTTCCAGTGCTAATATTCGGCTTTTTGAACAACCTTTTGATAGAAAAAAATTAGACGATATGGCAGAACTTAGACGCTCTGTAGAGATTCCAATTATGGCAGATGAATGTGTCACCGACTATTGTAGCTTGTTTGAAGTTGTCAAGCGAGAAGCTGCTGATATCGTTAAACTCAAAATCATGAAGCAAGGTTCAGTTTTTAAAGTAAGGGAAATGATCAGTATGCTTGAAGGGGCAGGTTTGGAGATTGTGATTGGTCATGGATTTGGTCTTACTCCTCAGACTATTGCCGAGATTCATCTTGCTTCCACTTCCAAATCCGTATTAAGTGCGATTGAATCTGTGGGTCCATATAAAATGATTGATGATGTGGTCAATCTTCCTCTAGAAATTGATAATGGAGAAATCAGCGTTCCAAGTTCGCCGGGTCTCGGGGTTTCAATAGATATGAATAAGATAGAAGAATTTCGAGTATAGAATTTTATCTATTAATTGACAGATGAGTAAAGGAGTTTTTAGATGCTCTATTTGAACGAAAACGAAATAGAATCGCTCGTTACAATGCCCGATGTGATGAGGGTGGTTGATGAATGTTTTAAATTACAGGGGAAAGGAAAGGCAACAAACCAACCTAGAAGAAGAATATATGTTCCTGAGGGGATGATGCACGTAATGTTTGCAAGTTTGATCCGAGAAAATGAGGGGTATTTAGGCTTAAAAACTTACACTGCTTTTCCTGGGATAGGTGTACGTTTCATTTTTCTACTATGGGATGCAAGTAGTTCAGAACTTCTTGCCTTAATGGAAGCCAACTTACTTGGACAACTTAGAACTGGTGCTGCAAGTGGTGTTGCTGCAAAGTATATGTCAAATGAGTTGATAGAAGAAGCCTGTTTGATTGGTACTGGTAGGCAAGCAGGTACACAACTTGAGGCGATTTGTCTGGCTAGAGAAATTAAAAGAGTCAAAATTTATAGTCGTAATAAGGATAAAAGAGATGCGTTTATTAGTAGAATGCAAAAAAAAGTGAATCCTGAACTAATTGCTGTCGATGATCCATCAAAGGCAGTGCGTGGTTCAAAAATAATTTGTACGATGACTAATGCCAGTGATCCTGTTTTTGAGGGAAAACATATTGAACCAGGTTCAACAATTATTGCAGCTGGGTCGAATCGCATTTCTAATCGAGAGATTGATGATGAAACATTCAGAAAGGCTTCACGTGGTCGTATAGTTACCGATAATATAGAAGGCGCTACTTTTGAAAGTGGTGATTTAGTTGGGGCTGTAAACTCAAAGATAATTAATTGGGGGCAGGTGGTTGAAATAGGATTATTGGCAAGTGGTACAATGTCAGGAAGATCTTCTGAAGAAGAAATAAATTTATTTTTAAGTCAAGGAGTTGCTTCTGAGGATGTTGCTCTTGGCTCAGAACTTTTCAAGCTTGCTAAGGAACAAAACTTAGGGACGGAACTACCTGTCGACGGATTTTTGAAAAAACCGAGTTAATCCTACTTGCGTTTTATCTCAAACTTGATGTATCTTTCACGTTTTTTCGGTGTGAGCGTTTCTTAGCGGAAGGTTTTTGTATCATGAGAGATAAAATTCTACTTGAGTGTGTAGATTGCGAGAAAATAAGATACGCTTCTACAAAGAATAAGAGAACAACTCCTGACAGACTGGAGTTTAAGAAGTATTGTAGTTTTTGCAGAAAACATGTTCTGTTTCGTGAGGTGAAATAATATGCCTAAGATTAAGACCCTTTCTCACAATCGATGTATAGTAACAGGTAAAAGTGTGATGTTTGGTAACAATGTGAGCCATTCAAACAAGAAAACTAGAAGAAGATTCAATTCTAATATACATAAAAAGAGATTTTGGGTTGCAGAAGAAAACAGATGGGTAACCTTAAAAGTTTCTGCCCGCGGCATTAGAACAATCGCAAAAAAAGGAATCTCAAAGGTCTTATCAGAGTTACGTAATACCGGAGTTAAGGTTTAGATTTTTTCGTCATTCTCTTCTTTTTGAATCATTTCTTTGTAGTTTTCGTATGAACTTGGAAAATTGCCTGTATAATTCATCCAGTTTGTGACTGGATATCTAGCGCCACCAGCTTTGTGTGTTCCTTCCAATCCTTCCATTATTTCATCACTCAATTCGAATGGGAAACTAAAAGCTACTTCATGATCTTGTACTTGCCCAAAAATCCTATCTCCAGTGCAGGGAACTATCATCTGAGGTTTTCTAGAAATAAATGGAGCAATTGCTATGTCAGCACAATCAACCCTACCTCTAAACTCGCTATTCATAGTTCCGCCTCTTTTCCAAAGCCAAGCTTGCCCTAATCTCATAATTTGTGCGCTATTCCCATATACTACGATACAGTCAGGGATAAAAGTTGTTCGGTTAAGGGGTCCAACAATAACTCCGACGTATTCGTTTTCATTAAGTCTTGGGACACTTTCTTCGCTTATACGGCCTGCATTCAGGTTTTCTGTATATAAATTTATACATAAATTTCCTTCTGTGTAGTGATCTAATTTCTTTTCTAATCCAAGGGCCATAGCTCCAAGAATACAACTACTATCTTCCTTTCCAAGAGCGATTACCCAACCATATTTCCTAGCCATACCAATTGCTTGGCAAGTCGTGAATTGATTTTTGAAATCTTTCATAGGTCTTTTCGTTCTATCTGGAATCTCTTCAAAGTTTTTCAAGAATTTAATGGCCACAGGAAATGTATTTAATCTCAAAAATTTATTAAGATTTTGTTCGTAGGAAACTAGGTCTGTATTATTCATGATTCAATCCTGTTGTATGTAAATTTTTGACACTCTTTAAAGGTGAAGCCTCGCAAAGATAAAACAGCAACATTATAATCTATTTTATTAGAATAATGTTTTTTAGGTATTTTAAAAGTAAAAAATGAGGACATCAAGTGAAAGTAGAATCAATACTTGCAAAATTAAACGACTTAAGGAAGGATTGCAAAGGAGAGGAAGAGATTGAACAGGCGGTCTATCATGTTTTTTGTTTTGTTTCCTACGAGGTCAATTCCTTTGCTAATTTCATTGAAAAAGATATTCAACCAACCAATAAGATTAGTGAGTCACCTATAAGTGATAATGTGAAAAAGATTTTTCAAGTTTTTGAAGAGTTAAAAGATGAAATTTCGGATGATGAAGAGGACTTAGAATTTATTGCGTTAGATTTAACTTTAAAGTTCTTGTCTTTCCTGACTTTTGATTTTCAAGAGTATTTGAGAAAGATTTAAAATCGAAATTAACTTTTTAAAGGAAAGAATCGATATGTCGCTTCCTCTTGAAGGAATTAAAATAGTTTCACTTGGTGTTTCCATAAGTGGCCCTATTGGACTTCGTCATCTTGCGGATTTTGGTGCGGAGGTTATCAAGATTGAAGTTCCCGAAAAAGGGGATATGGTTCGTCATTGGGATAACGTTGTAAATGGTGAGGGTTCTGTTCACTTTTGGGTTAATCCAAACAAGAAGAGTCTTACTCTTAATTTAAAAGATAAGAATGGAAAAGAAATCCTAAATAAGTTGATTCTAGATGCTGATATTTTCTTGGAAAATTTTAGCCCAGGATCAATAGATAGGCTTGGATACAATTATGAAAATGTTAAGGCAATGAAGAAAGATATTATTTATGTTCACACTTCCGGATATGGACAGGATGGACCTTATAAAAGTATGAAAGCTTTTGATGGCCTCATTCAAGCAGAAACAGGAATTATTGAAATGACAGGTTCGAAAGAAGAACCTGCAAAAATGGCACTTTCTATTTGTGATGGTGTTACAGGATTATTTGTCGCATTGAGTTGTATGATGGCTCTTAAACAAAGGGATAAGGATGGTCTAGGACAAGAAATAGATGTTTCAATGTTTGATTGCATGGTAAGTATGCTTGGGTATTTTCCTCTCCATTTTTTTGAAGACAACTATATGCCAGAACGAATAGGAACTGGGCATCATTTGCTTGCACCTTACGGCGCATATCCTGCAAAACACGACAAATTGATTGCGATAGCTTGTGCAAGTGAGGCAACTTGGCATAATTTTGCTAGAGCTCTAGATCATGAGGAATGGATTAAGGACTCACGTTTTTCATCGAATTCTAATAGATATAAAAATATAGACGCATTATTAGAAGTTTTTCTACCGGTTTTGAAAACGAAGGAACGTGAAGATTGGAGAAAAATTTTTCTTGAGTTTGGTGTCCCCTGCGGTTGCGTTAACAGTCTTGATGAAGTATGTAATCATCCTCAAGCAATTTCTAGAGAAATTTTTAAAGAAGTCAGCGGGAAATATGGGAATGTAAAGATGTGTAGATTTCCTGTTTCATTTAATAATATTTTGCCTCGATTGGAACATCCTCCTGTTTTGGGAGAACATACGGATATTATCCTAGAGAATTTAGGGATTTCGAAAAAAGACATTGAAAAATATAAAGAAGAAGGAATAATTTAATTCTGTTGAATTTTTCATAGTTTCATTATTACTGGAGAGTATGAAATGGATTTTGAATTTAATGAATTGCAAACAAGTGTACAAAAAATGATTAAAGAATTTGTTGATCGCGAAATCAAACCTGTGGCAATGGAATATGAACTTGAGGATCGTTATCCCATTGGTATCGTTGAAAAAATGCAGGAGTTAGGATTTTTCGGGCTAACAATCCCAGAAGAATATGGTGGAGGTGGAATGGACGAAGTCTGCTACGCAATTGCTATGGAAGAACTTTCTGTAGGCTGGATGAGTGTTGCGGGAATTCTTGGTACACATATGATGACTTCTTGGATGATTTTACATTATGGATCGGATGAACAAAGGAAAAATTATTTACCCAAAATGTCAACAGGCGAATGGCATTCAGGCATGGCGTTAAGTGAGCCTGGATCAGGTTCCGACGCTGCTGCTCTTAGAACTCAAGGGAAAAAAGAAGAAGATCAATGGGTGATTAATGGAACAAAAATGTGGACGTCGAATGCTGAGCATGCGAATATGTTTTGTGTTTTGGTTCGAACCGATCCTGAACTACCAAAAGCAAAGGGAATATCAGGAATTCTTGTGCATAAAGGAAGTCCTGGATTTGAGGTGAGTCGACATCTAAAAAAAATGGGATATCGTGGTCTTAGAACAAGCGAATTAATTTTTGAAGATACAAGAGTACCGCTTGAGAACCTTCTTGGGAAGGAGAATGAAGGTTTTCCTATGATAATGAGTGCCTTAGAAGGGGGTCGAATCAATGTAGCTGCGAGAAGTGTTGGTTTGGCAAGAGCTGCTTTTGAAGACTCTGTTAAATATGCACAACAAAGAGAGACGTTTGGGAAACCTATTGCACATCATCAATTGATTCAATCAAAATTATCCGAAATGGCGACTCGTATCCATGCATCAAAATTAATGACTTATCAAGCAGCTAATTTAAAAAGTGATAATAAGCGTTGTGATCTCGAAGCAGGCATGGCAAAACTTTTCGCTTCAGAGACGGCTGAATTTTGCGCAAGTGAGGCTATTCAGATACACGGGGGAATGGGATTTATTCAAGAGTTGCCAGTTGAACGCTATTTTCGTGACTGTAAACTTCTAACAGTCGGAGAAGGTTCTAACGAAATACAAAGGATTATTATTGCTCGACGTTTGCTTGAGCGTTTTCCAGTCTAGACATAGGACAATATATGCCGAATCAGAAATAATTGAGAAAAGGGAGTCAAGAACGAAATTAGATCGTGGAATTGTTACAATAATGACAAGAGCTTTTAATCAAAAAAACACTCTCGTTATAGAATTTAAGAGAAAACCACTTGCTGCGAAAAAGGGGAAAGGAGCCATCCCAGATTACGAAGGTATCATTTTAGATGAAAACTGAATTCTTTAGTTTTAACTATGTGCTAATGGAGCTAAAGCATTAATTTCACTGACTACATCTAAGACTACAGGACGATTTGCTGAAAATGCTTGGTCAAATGCACTTTTCAGTTCTCCTGGTTTTTCGACCCGAATTCCTAATGCTCCCATGTCTTCTGCAATTTTAGCAAAATTGACTTTACTTAGACCCCAAAGTTCAAATGCTTTTTCTGTTTGTTCTCCACCGTAGATTCTATCAAATCCTCTTTTAGATTGATTTCCAGAGTGGTTATTGTTTACAAGGATAACTGCGTTAATATTCCAACGTACTGCCGTTTCTATATCTCCAATGTGATACCAAAGGCCCGAATCTCCGGTGAAACAAATAACAGGTCTGTCTGGGACGCCACATTTTGCACCTAGCGCAGCAGGAAAGGCCCAACCTAGATGTCCAGCGCTTCTCATATAATTTTGTGTAGTTTCTCTTAGGTCATACATTCCGCCCATCCACATTCCAGAATGTCCTGTATCGACAACAACCATAGCGTCTGATGGAAGATGATCTGTCATTTCTTTGCAAATTCTTTCTGGTCTCATTGGAACATCTTCAGAATTCATGAGTTCAGAGTAGGTGCCGTAATATTCTTTAACTATTCTTTTCACTGTTTTTACCCAGGAGTCTCTTTTGTTTGCAGAAGAAGGGTCGCAAACATCAATTAATTTTTGTAGGGTTGCTTTCACATCTCCGTTTAGAGCAACCTTAAGAGGATAATTTCTTCCGAGAGCCTCTGGATCAATATCTAGTTGAATTGCAGATTTTCCAATTGGAGGGACTGCCCAAAAGTGAGTAGTCATACCACCAGCTTGAGTTCCTATAAAGAAAACTAAGTCTGACTCAAGAACCGTTTTATTCGCGCTTTCCCTTGAGTATGTTCCTACTACCCCAGCTGAAAGACTATGTGTAGAAGGGAAGACATCCTTTCCGTTCAATGAAGTTACGACTGGGATATTTAGTTTTTCCGCAAGGAGTAAAATTTCTTTAGATGCCTTTGAAGATTTAGCCCCACCTCCAACTACCATAACAGGTTTTTCGCAATTTCCGAGTATTTCTGCAGCGGCAGAAATACTGTCTGGATCAGCAACTGGCCTGTGTGGAGGTAGTTTTATACAGTTTTTATCGACTTGTAATGTCATATCAGCTTCTTGTTGATCCAGTTGCCCCTCATTTCCTGCAAATTGTAAATGTACTGGTCCAGGAGAACCCGAAGTAGCGCTGCGGAAGGCTTGGTTTAACATATCGGGAATTCTAGATACATCGTCTATTGTGGCATTAAATTTTGTTACAGGATCAAAAGTTGGGACATCATCTATTTCTTGATATACTTGCCTAAATTTTGTTTCTGGAAGTCTTCCTCCGGTAAAAGCAATGATAGGGGACCTTGCTAAAAAAGCATCACGCAATCCCGCTGCCAGGTTCATTGCCCCGATTACTTGGGCAGCACATATTCCAGGTTTGCCTGTTGCTCTAGCATATCCGTCTGCCATATACGCTGCGGACTTCTCTCCATGACTACGTACTCTATTAATTAGAGTTCTTTCTTCCAGCTCTACCATAGTTTTTCTAAGAATTGCTGGAACATGAAATAAATGTGTAACTTCATAAGCTTTTAGCGCTTCGGCAAGATATTGTGCGCCTGTCATTTTTGGCATTGAATTAGTCCTCACTACTAGATTGAAGTATAAGAGTAAATTTTTAAAAAATTTATATTATTCATTGCAAGGAGACCTTGATAGCACTAATTACAAGGTATCGATTTAAAATTTCCTTAAGAAAATAATCCTAATTTTTGTCTCTGGCTTATATAAAGTCAATCTAATTTCAAAATTTACATATTTTTGTTCTGATTTTATCTGTACAATATTTTAAAATTTTTTGTTCTTTATGATACTATCCGAAAATATTGTATTTTAAACATTTTATCTAGTTTTACTTTTTTGTGGGTGCCCGTCGCCCTTAATTGAGAGGTAGTTATGTTGGTTGATGAATTAAATCCGGATTTGCGTCTTCTTCTTGGTCCTGGACCAAGTCCTGTTCATCCTCGTGTTTTAAAAGCAATGAGTTCACATGTAATTGGTCATTTAGATCCCTATTTCCTAAAGGTTATGGATGATTGTCAGAATATGTTGCGCGAACTTTTCAATACAAAAAATGAGGTTACTTTTCCAGTTTCTGGGACTGGAAGTGCCGCTATGGAGGCTTCAATTTGCAATGTCATAGAGGATGGTGACAAAGCAATTATCTGTATCAATGGAGTTTTTGGAGAAAGGATGGCAGATGTTGCAACTCGATTTGGTGCGAATGTTATTCGTGTTGAGGCTCCTTGGGGTCAACCAATAGACCCGAGCGATCTTGAAAAGGCCTTAAAATCAAATCCGGGAGTAGCTTTAGTTGGGATAGTTCATGCTGAGACTAGTACCGGAGTCCTTCAATCTATGGAAGAAATAGGCTCAATTTGTAGGGAACAAGGAGCTTTATTATTACTAGATTGTGTTACTTCTCTTGGAGGAGTCCCGGTTGAAATTGATAACTGGGGAGTTGAAATAGCTTATAGTGGAACACAAAAATGTTTGTCCTGCCCACCTGGAGTAGCCCCTATTACTTTTGGGGAGAGAGCTCTCGGTAAAGTTCGTGAAAGGAAAAACAAAGTTACAAGCTGGTATTTTGACGTGAGTATGGTGGAAAAATATTGGGGGAACGATCGTGTGTATCATCATACTGGTCCGATTACTATGAACTATGCAATAAGAGAAGCTTTAAGAATCATTTTTGAAGAAGGTTTGGAAAAACGTTTTGTGAGACATGATCTTGCAAGTTTAGCTTTGCAAAGGGGTGTTGAAGCTCTAGGGCTTTCTATGTTTGCAAAAGAGGGTGCAAGGACGCCCACACTAAATACGATTTCTTTGTCTGAAGGTTTGGATGATGGTGCGATAAGGAAAACTCTCTTAAATCAATTCAATATTGAAATCGGAGGTGGACTCGGTCCGTTAGCTGGAAAAATTTGGCGTGTAGGAATGATGGGTCATGGCGCAACTCAGGCTAATGTAGTCTATTTTCTTTCAGCACTTGAAGTTATATTTAAGCAAATGGGTTATAATGAAGACGTTGGTGCTGGTCTTTCTGCGTGTACTAATGTTTTTTCTGAAGTCTAAATCCAAAAAAACTAAAGGAGGTTTTTAAGAGATGCCTTTTAATATGGGTTTTACAGAACTCCTAGTCATCTTAGCCATATGTGTTTTGGTCTTTGGTGCAAAACGTCTCCCTGATATAGGTTCAGGACTTGCAAAGGGGATTCGAAGCTTTAAAAAAGGGATTAACGAGGACTCTGAATCATTGAATGAGAATGGAGATGAGAAGTCTTCTTCAGAGGAAGAATCTGTAAACAAAAATTAATTTTTATTTTTTCCATAGATTTTTCGTTTTTCAATCTGTTGGTTTTCTTGCGTATACATTTTAAAAACATTTTTTAGTTATCTACTTTAGTGTGGCATTTTCCTTTTTTCGTAAATGAAGGATTGATATTGGAATTTTTTAAAGTTGTTTCTTCTGAAAAAGTAATGGAAACGATAACTGAATTTTTTCCTCTGAAATCTGAAGTTTTAGATGCGGGGTCTGCTATATCTCGTATTCTTTCCGAGGACATATATAGTCCGGTGGATCTCCCTGATTTTTCAAGAGCAACCATGGACGGTTATGCCTTGAATGCGTCCGACACCTTTGGTACTAGTGATTCAATTCCAGCTTATTTAGAAGTTATCGGACATATACAAATGGGAGAAGCTCCAAAATTTAAATTACAAAGAGGGCAAGCAGCGAAAATTAGTACTGGTGGAATGCTTCCAGAAGGATCAGATTGCGTGATAATGCAAGAATATACGAATTTGATGGATGAAAAAACTCTTGAGGTACTGAAGACAATTTCCGTTGGTGAAAATATGTTAAGCGTGGGAGATGATCTTAAAAAAGGCGAAAAATTTTTAACATCTGGGACCCCACTTAAAAGCCATGATATAGGAGCTCTGTTCGGTGTGGGGATTACAGAAGTTCAAGTTAGTGTTCGACCTAAAATTGCTATTTTGCCCACGGGAGATGAATTGGTCGGTCCAGGACAAAAGACAAAACTCGGGCAAATACGTGATATTAACCGATTTTCACTAGCGGCAGCTGTTACTGAGATGGACTGTATTCCAATAGTAGAAGATATTCTCCCAGACAATTTAGATCTCATAAAAAAAAGGCTACAAAAAGTTATTGGAGATGTAGACATTGTTCTTGTTTCAGGAGGAAGTTCAATGGGTATGAGAGATTATACGGTTTCTGCTATTAATTCCTTAGGAGATCCTGGTGTTTTAATTCATGGAGTTTCTATTAAACCAGGGAAGCCAACCATTATTGGACGTCTAGACATTGATAATGGCAACAAAATATTGATAGGAATTCCTGGTCATCCAGTTTCCGCAATGATGATTTTTCATAAATTTGTAGTTCCTGTAATAAGAAGGTTGAGAGGAGAGAAAGATATTTTTGTTTCAAAAAGTGGAAAAGTTCATGCCCTATTATCTAGAAATTTACCTTCTGCCTCAGGTAGAGAAGATATGGTTCGTGTTTCCTTGAAATTAGAGGGAGAGAATTTTGTTGCGTCTCCTTTAATGGGAAATTCTGCAATGATTTCGACTATGACAAAAGCAGATGGTTATGTCATTATCCCCTCGGATTTTGATGGATTAGTTGCCGAAACAGAAGTGGAAGTTTTGCTGTACTAAATAAATTTATGAGAAATGGAGAATCAAATTGTCTGATTCACTTTTACCTTTGACCGGCAGAAAATATTATCTTGAGAATGTTCCTAGAGAAAAAGCATTAGAGAAACTTTATGAAGATATAGGAAAGGTACAAAAATTTTCTTTTGAGACTATATCTGTTCAGGATTCTTTTGGAAGAGTTACCCATGATCCTATATATGCTCTCATTTCTAGTCCACATTTCCACGCAGCAGCAATGGATGGATATGGGATAGAGGCTAAAAAAACTTTTGGTGTCAGTACGGTAAATCCAAAGTCGTACAAGATCAATTTAGATGTTTTTCCGTTAGATACAGGAGATCCTTTGCCTGAGGATACAGACTCAGTTGTTATAATTGAGAATGTGAATCAGATTAGGGAAGGTGAAATACAACTCGAATCTTCAATTTCACCTTGGCAAAATGTTCGTGTTGCAGGTGAAGATATTGTTGAAGGCCAATTAATTTTCCCTGCAGGGCATCAATTGTCTGCGGTTGATCTAGGTGCTTTGCTTGCAGCTGGAGTTTTAAATATTGTAGTTCGAAAATGCCTTGAAGTTGCAATCATTCCTACAGGCGATGAACTTGTCTATCCAGGGACAGATTTGAAGGACGGGGAATTACTGGAGTTTAATTCTGTTGTTATGTCGAATTTGATTCGAGATTGGGGTGCAGTTCCAACAGTTTTTCCGATTCTCAAAGATAACTTTGAAGAGATTGAAAGAGTTGTAGGTGACGCAGTTGAAAATTTTGATGTTGTTTTAGTGAACGCAGGTTCTTCTGCTGGAAAAGAGGATTTTACCTCCTCGATAGTAGAAAAGTTAGGGAAATTATTAGTTCATGGTGTTGCAATCTTTCCAGGGAAACCAACAATTATGGGAATATGCCCGAATAGTTCAGGTGTCAGAAAAACTGTTTTTGGAATTCCTGGTTATCCCGTATCAGCAGTTTTAGCGATGACTGAATTTGTTAAGCCTATTCTTTCGTATTTAACTGGAACGAATGTTGCGGTTCCCGTGAAGGTTAAGGCTACCTTGGGCCGTAAAACTGCTTCAAGACTTGGTATGGAAGAATTTTTGAGAGTAAAAATGGCTAGGGTCAAGGGCAAAATGCTCGCAATACCAGCCAAGCGGGGTGCTAGTGTTATTAGTAGTCTGGTGGAGGCGGATGGTATAGTGAGGATTCCACGAAACTCAGAGGGATTGGAATCAGGGCAAGAGTTGGAGATTGAACTTCTGAGACCATTAGAGCAAATTGAAAAAAATATCCTTATGGTTGGAAGTCATGACAATGCTTTAGATTTGTTAACTGTAGAATTACAGCGTAAGTTCGGCCTCCAATTGTCGATTTCTTCTGTGGGTTCTATGGCTGGGTTGACCGCTCTAAAAAATGGAGGAGCTCATTTTTCAGGCGCCCATCTTCTAGATCCTTCTAGTGGAGAATACAATTGGACTTATATTAGGAGGTATATGCCCGATACTGAGGTTGTTGTAGTGAATTTTGTACAAAGAGAACAAGGTATTTTGGTAAGGTCTGGAAATCCTAAGAATGTGAAAGTTTTTTCGGATCTTACCTTAAAAAAATTATCTGTTGTGAATCGTCAGTCCGGTGCAGGGACGAGAGTTCTTTTTGATCATTTTATTGAAAAGGAAAAATTAAAGTCTTCTGATTTCATAGGATATGATCAAGTTGAAACTACACATATTGGGGTCGCAATGGCCATTTCGTCTGGACGCGCAGATGCAGGATTAGGTATTCGCTCTGCTGCAAATCTACTAGGATTAGATTTTATTCCTTTGCAAAATGAAAGGTTTGATTTTGTTTTCCCCGTAGAATTTGCAAATTCAAAGATTGGGACTGATTTGATCTCTGTTTTACGAGATCAAAAGTTTCATGCAAATGTTTCTTCTTTAGGTGGATATAATACAGAATTGTCTGGTACTGTCGTTGAGGAATTTGAAAAATAAAAGGTGAAATTAAATGTCAAAAATTCAGCTTTTCGATAAATATGGAAGAGGACATAATGATCTGAGAATTTCAGTAACAGATCGCTGTAATTTTCGCTGTTTTTACTGTATGCCAGAGGAAGGAATGGAATGGTTACCTCATGATCAAGTCTTGTCCTACGAGGAAATATTACGAGTTGTTAGTATTACCACCGATTTAGGTTTTGACAGTTATCATATTACAGGAGGGGAACCTCTGCTAAGAAAGGATCTTCCTTTACTTGTCTCAGGTATGTTAAATGTACAGCCAAATATGGATCTTGCATTAACAACAAATGGAATTCTACTTCCTGCAGTTGCGAGGGAATTATTCGATTCTGGGTTGCGAAGGATTAATATTAGTCTAGATACTCTTGATGAAAAAAAATTTCTGTTTATGACTAGACGTAATCAGTTCACACAGGTCTTAGAAGGGATACAATCCGCATCTGATGTAGGTTTTAGTCCAATCAAGATCAATGCGGTTGCAATTAGAGGTTTGTCTGAAGAAGAAATTCCTCGTTTTGCGAACTGGGCTAGAGAAACGGGTCATATTGTACGTTTCATAGAATATATGCCTCTTGACGCAGATAAGACTTGGGTTCCTGATAAGGTTCTTTCCGCTGAAGAAATTCTTGATGGTCTATCGAAAAATTGCGATCTTGAATTAATTTCTGGAAATATTTCTGATCCTGCTACAAAATATCGATATAAGGATGGGAAGGGAGAGATTGGCATTATTCCGTCAGTTACACGTCCATTTTGTAAAGATTGTAATAGGATGAGACTTACTGCAGAAGGGATGATTCGTACTTGTTTGTTTTCAAATGAAGAACATGATTTAAAGAAATTACTTCGTGGAAATAAAGATGATAATTTTATTAAAGAATGGTTGGCAGGGGTGTTGCTAACTAAGACTCCTGGTCATTTAATAGGACAAGAGGAATTTGTACAACCAACCAGAACAATGAGTGCAATCGGTGGATAAAATATAACCTGTACTTTAAATACATTTAAATTCTTAAATAATTTTCAGAATATTTCTTACGTGTGGAATGGAGTGGTCTTTATGAAAAAAAGTGGAAAAACTAATTTTTGCCGTGAGAATAAAAGAAAGACAGATGAAATTAGAAAAATTAGTTTAGAAGTCGATTATGTGAAAACTTGTGCTGGGAGTGCACTTTTCCAAATTGGAAATACACGGGTCCTATGTACTGCTTCTGTAGAGGAAAGGGTTCCTAGACATAAGAGGAATTCAGGGGAAGGATGGCTGACTTCAGAATACGCTATGCTACCTGGGAGTGGTTCAGATCGAATTTCTCGTGATAGGGCTCGAGCTGGGCGTTCAGTAGAAATCCAGAGATTAATAGGACGTTCCTTAAGGGCCGTTGTTGATCTGAAGCCGCTCGATGGTTTCACAGTGTATGTCGATTGTGATGTGATTCAAGCAGATGGTGGAACAAGATGCGCTTCTATTACGGGTGGGTATATTGCTCTTTGTAGAGCAGTGAACAAACTTTTGAAAGAAAAGAAGATTTCTGAGAACCCGTTAAAAGGTTTAGTAGCGGCGATTAGTGTAGGTATTGTGGATAAAAATTGTGTTCTTGATCTTGATTATAGTGAAGATGTGAGAGCAGATGTCGACATGAATATTGTAATGACTGAGAAAAGTCATTTTGTTGAATTGCAGGGAACTGCGGAGGGAACTCCTTTTCTTAAAAGTGATATGTCACGTTTAATATCTTTGGCACAAAAAGGGATACGTGAACTTATTGAATTACAGTCGATTTATTTTCCAAAAAAATGAAAATTCTTTTCTTCAGCAATAATCAACATAAAATAAATGAAGTGAAAAATATACTGTCATCCGTACCGTTTGATATTTTAACTCTTAGCGATATAGATCAAAAAATTACAGTTGAGGAAACAGGTTTGAATTATCTTGAAAATGCTTTGTTAAAAGCAAAAACTGCATGTGAGTTAACTGGGATGTCAGTTCTTGCAGATGACTCTGGTATAGAAGTGGATGCAA
Organism: Nitrospinota bacterium; assembly: GCA_036231405.1. Taxonomy (GTDB): domain Bacteria; phylum UBA8248; class UBA8248; order UBA8248; family UBA8248; genus UBA3496. The sequence continues at coordinate 224,464 of JAZAHK010000003.1, read as the reverse complement.
TCCCCGATGAACTTGGTGTTTTCTCTGCACGGTTTGGAGGGCCGGGTCTTTCTGATCGAAAAAAAAATGCCCTGCTTCTGAAAAGATTAGAAAGGATACCGGTTGAAAAGCGTACTGCCAAATTTGTAAGTGTAGTTGTTTTTTACAATCCTGATAAAACATTTTATTCTTTTCAAGGGTCTCTTGATGGATTAATTACTGAATCTACAAAAGGACAAAATGGGTTCGGTTATGATCCGGTTTTTTATTTGCCAAATTATAAATGCTCTGTCGCAGATTTGTCACATTCAGATAAAAATAATATTAGTCACAGATCTATTGCGTTTCGAAAATTTGAAGATTGGTATGTGAACGTTTTTACGAAGGAAGTATGAAGTTATACAATACGTTTTAATTTTCGGTTTTTAAGGAGGACTTTTCAGATGTCTAAAATAAAAATGGTGGATTTAGATGATGCAAAAGGAGTTACTAAAGATTTGTATGACGCAAGCACGGCAATGATTGGGAGAGTGCCTCACTCTGTAAGAGTTTTAGGGAATATCCCAATGGTATCGAAGTTTTTTCTTCTTTTTACTGCAGTTATGCAAAGAGAAGGTGCAGGGAGTTGTCTCTCATCGAAAATTAAGGAAATGGTAATTATTAAAACGAGTCAGGTTAACGGGTGTGATTATTGACTTGCGCATAATACTTCGCTTGGACAAGCGGCAGGAATAACTGATGAACAGGTTGCAGCTATAGTTAGAGATGATTATATGGATTCCTCTATTTTATCAGCTCGTGAGAAAGCTGCAGTGTTATGGGCAGAACATGTAACAAAAAATACAGCACGTTCCAGAGACGATGTTTTTGAAAAAGTCAAAAATAGTTTTTCTGATAATGAGATTGTAGAACTTACGCTTATGAGTGGAACCTTTAACTTGTGGAACCGATTCATGGATTCACTTGGAATACAAGTTGAAGATCAGTCTGAGGTAGATAAAATAAAAAAGTCAGTCTATTTGAGTCCAGATAAAGTAAAAGCTTTCATGGAGACAATGTTAGAAAATTGGCCAACCGAATTCCCTGTTCCTGATTCTACTGATCCTACACAGTAAAAATCATACGACCTTTAAAGGGAGTTGTAATTTGGAATTTTTGGAAGTTAGAGAAGAAGAAGCAAGTGATAGAGTCGAGGAAATTTTTACTGATATTCAATCGGTTATACGTTCAACGAAAATAGGTTTAATGTTTAGGACACTTGCGGTTCACGAAAATTTTCTTGATTTTTTTTGGGAGAAAATTCGTAATAATTTGACCGCCCAGTATTTTGAAAGGTGTGCCCAAAATGTTCGTATGAGGATGATCCCTCCAATGCCGGAAGATGTTCCTGATTTTGGTGAAGAATTGTTAGACAACGGATATGATCAGGAAAAGATACTTTCTATTTCTCGTATTCTGGATATGTATAATTATTTGGGGCCGAAAGATTTAATTTTAGCAATAGCTTTAAAAGCTTCCTTGAATGGGATGAGTATTGGTGGAACTTCTCCTGGTTCTGATACTGATTTAGAGATTATTCCTTTAGGACCTCCTGAGGGAATGCCCCTTCCAGTATTAATAGATCCAAAGAATATGTCTACTAATTTTTTAGATGGGATTTTCGGTCAGCATAAAAACAAGGGGATCCCTGATGTTTGGAGAGCACTGTCGTTTTATCCGGAATATATAGAACTTGTTTTTCCTTTTGTTTCAGAGCAAAAGTCTAATGAAGGATATAAGATAACTATTGATCTTTCAAAAGGTGCTGCTGCTGCAGCTGCCCAGGAATTCCCTTATGAATTTGTTCTTGATAGAACAAAACTTGGTAATGATGAAATCTCGTTACTGAACCAAAAGTTAGATTTTTTTATACAATTGATACCTGAAACAAATGTACTAATACACTTGCTTCGCGCTAGCCTTTTAGGTGAATCTAAGGTTAGAAGAGATCCTTTTGATTAGATTGAGAACTTTGTAATTTCAATATTTTATTAGCCCAAAAGGATGTATCTGGTTTTTATGTCTTTTTATATGATTGCTGTTTTTTCACCTCTTTTCTTTATAGCAGGAATTGTTAAGGGTTCCATTGGTTTTGCCCTTCCAATCGCGACTATTCCCTTTCTTTCCTTATTCATTAGTCCAGTACATGCGGTTGCATTGATGTCAATTTCACTTTTTTCTACAAATGTCATGAATGTAACAATAGGATTAAAAGAATGGAGAAATCTTGAAAATATTATCCCGTTTCTGATTATTGGGTTGTGTAGTGTTCCTGCAGGCGTTTTTTTATTGAATTGGTTGAACCCAAATATTGTGAGATTGATTTTAGCATTTGCTATTGCTCTTTTTGTTTTTCTAAGAAGAATCTTTCCAACCCCAAAAGTGAATTCAAATTTGGTGAGAAAATGGGGTCTTGGAGGAGTTTTTGGATTTTTAAGCGGATTTCTAGGAGGGATGATAGGGATACCGGGACCATCGACACTTATTTATTTTTCCATGTTTTCATGGAAAAAAGATACATTTATTTTCTTAGTTAATGTTTTTAATGCTCTAATATCGGGACTATTGATTTTGAGTTTTTTTTCGCAGGGAATTTATACAAAGACTCTCTTTTTACATGCAATTTTAGTTCTTGTTCCTGTTTTCTTAGGGTATTGGATTGGATTGAAATTACGAAGAAAAATCAATCAAAATCGATTTGAATTTTTTGTGAAAATTGTTTTAATAGCTGTCGCCATAGTCCTTTTTATAAGAAGTTTTTCAAGTTTAAATCTTTAGAGTTTTTAATCATTTTAAAAATTGACAATTTTCGTATGTTATAATATAACAATTCTCTTAATTTTTTTTTGGAGTAGTTTACGTCATGTTTTTTAAGGGTTTAGCTTTTTTTGTAGGATTTTTTTGTATCATCTTTTTAAATTTATCTAGTGCTTCAGTCAAGGAAGATATAGGTAATCGCAAAAAAATAGTAGTAACTTTTTCTATTCTAGAAGATATAGTTTCTGTGATAGGAGGGAAAAAAGTACATGTAACCTCACTTGTGAAAAGGAATATGGATGCTCATATGTTTAGACCAACTCCAAGTGATGCGAGGAGAATTTCTTCGGCGGATCTTGTAGTGATGAATGGCATAGGTTTTGAAGGTTGGATGAAAAGATTGGTTAAGGCATCTGGATATCAAGGCGTAATCCTTATTGCAGCAAAAAATATTGAAAAATTAAGACAAAAAGAACATCATGGTCACAACATTAATCATGCTGATGGATGGGATCCGCATGTTTGGTTTAGTGTGCCTAATATGAAAATTTACGTTGCTAATATTGCAGAAGGAATATCTCGAATTGATCCTCCATCGAAAAAGTATTATATGAAAAATTTAAAAAAATATACGTTAGATTTAGATAATTTAGATAAATTTATACGTAGTTCTATAAATTCTATTCCAAAAAAAAATCGAAAAGTCATTACTAGTCATGATGCATTTGGATATCTAGCAAGAGAGTATGGAATTGAAATGCTATCTCCACAGGGCATATCGACTGAATCTGAAGCAAGTGCCTCTAAGGTTGCCACACTTATACGGCAGATAAAAAAGACTTCAGTGAAAGCTATTTTCTTTGAAAATATTGCCGATAATAGATTAGTTCAACAAATTGCAAGGCAAACAAGTGTGCAAATAGGGGGAAATCTTTATTCTGATGCTCTTTCAGAAAAAAATGGCATGGCTGGGAACTATATAGATTATATGCGTTATAATGTAAAGACTATTTTAAAGGCCCTAAATTAGCATTTCCACTATTTCAAGGGAAGAAATGAATAAACTTCATGATATTACACTTACTGCCAATCAAGAATTTGTTTTTAATTTGTTGAAAGAAGAACGTGTTAAAATGTCTGCTTATGAAATTTTAGATAAACTAAGGGATAGTGGTTTTTCTGCTCCACCGACAGTTTATCGTGCCTTAGATTTCCTTATATCTAAAGGCTTAGTTCATAAAATCGAAAGTCTTAATGCATTTATAGCTTGCGATCATACTCATGAGGGTAAGGATTCAGTTTTATTTGAAATTTGTAATCATTGTGGTGAAACTAGAGAATATTCTGATGAGAAAATCTCTTCTCAGATTTATAGAAATACAGAAAGAAAAAATTTTAAAATTACAAAAACTACAGTAGAAATTCTTGGTCAATGTCAGAATTGCATGGATAGTTAAGTAGGAATTTATTCAAATGGAAAGACAAAAGATGAAAGTAAAATATACTGCCTATAGTCTTTTATGTTCTGGAGCCTTCTTGAGGATTTTTTTCTCTGTTGTTCTTTCCTTGATACTGTGGGCGGGCGTATTTTGGTCAATACAATAATTAGGGGTGTTTATGCCAAAGATTGTTTCATGTGAAAATTTAACACTTGGATATGACCGTCATCCCGCGGTTCACCATTTAAGTTTTGATTTTCAGTTTGGTTCCTTAACTGCAATAGTGGGACCTAATGGAGGAGGAAAGTCTACACTTTTAAAAGGGATTGCAGGCTCACTACAACCTTTAGAAGGAAATTTACAATTTTCTAATTTACAACCTGTGAAAATAGCATATTTGCCTCAACAGAGTGATGTTGACCCTAGTTTCCCTGTAACTGTTATTGATTTTATATCCATGGGTCTTTGGAATGATATTGGTTCTTTTTCTGGTGTCTCTAGTTCTATGGAAGATAGAATCTATGAGTCAATTTCTTCTCTAGGTCTTTTTGGATATGAAGATAGACCTATTGGAACTTTATCTGGTGGTGAGATGCAACGTGTCCTATTTGCTCGTTTATTATTACAAGATGCTGAATTGGTACTTCTTGATGAACCTTTTAATTCTATAGATAGGAAGACAACAGATTTCTTATTACATCTGATTCTTGAATGGCATGGTGAGGGGAGAACAATAATTATTGCATTACATGATCTTGAAGATATTAGATTAAATTTTCCAGAAACTCTTATTTTGGGACGTGAAAAAATTGCCCATGGACTTACTGAAGAAGTACTGACTGAAGAAAATTTATCTCGTGCCCATAAACTTTGCGAAGTATTCAATGAAAATGCTGATATTTGTTCAAGAATTCCAACTAGTATTTTATAATGATATACGATCTCATAGTCGAACCTTTTATTGAATTTTCTTTCATGCGACGTTCCCTTATAGGATGTTTTTCTATTGCGTTAGGTGCGTCTCCAGTCGGTGTTTTTTTAATGTTACGAAGAATGAGTCTTACCGGAGATGCAATTGCGCATGCCATTTTGCCTGGTGCAGCTGTTGGGTATCTTGTTTCAGGTCTTTCTCTTACTGCAATGACTTTAGGGGGTCTTATTGCTGGAATGGTAGTTGTTCTTTTGACTGGATTTGTGACTCGGACCACGATTCTTAGAGAAGATACGAGTCTTGCATCTTTTTATCTTATTTCACTTGCTTTAGGAGTTCTAATCGTCACTGTACGAGGAACTAATGTTGATCTAATGCACGTTTTGTTTGGTACAATCCTAGCTCTGGATGATTCCACTCTTTTTCTATTATCTTCGATTGCGACCGTTTCCATATTCGTTTTAGCCTTGTTTTACAGGCCTTTGATTATGGAGTGTCTTGATTCTTCATTTCTAAAATCTGTAAGTCCCATGAGTGGAGTGGCACATTTCCTTTTTCTTAGTTTGACAGTTTTAAATTTAGTGGCTGGATTCCATGCTTTGGGTACACTTTTATCAGTAGGAGTGATGATAATTCCAGCGGCTGCTGCTAGATTTTGGTCTCGTAATGTACAAGGACTTATCTTAATTTCGGTACTATTTTCGTTGTTAGGCGGTATTATAGGATTACTCTTATCTTACCATTTTGATTTTCCTACAGGACCAACCATCATTCTGATAATTGGTCTAATGTATATTGTTTCAATCTTGTTTGGCCGTTATGGTTCTTTGTTAATACAGTTTTTACCTAGAACACATTTGGAGGGGTAATTTTAAATAAATTATATTTAGAATTGATCTAGTCTTACAAATACAGTACTTTCCTTTCGCTGTGTCTAAATAACTTGTAAAATTCTTTTGCAAGTTATTTATTTTTTGTGCGCCCGTAGCTCAGTTGGATAGAGCGACGGACTTCTAATCCGTAGGTCGCAGGTTCGAATCCTGCCGGGCGTACCATAAAATTGATGGAGTTTAACTATAATTTTTAGATATTTTTATTTCTCCATTAATGTTTTTGGTGGTAGCATTCTTGGGACTTTCAGACTTCTTTGTGGTGGGTGTAGCTCAGTGGTTAGAGCGCCGGGTTGTGGCCCCGGAGGTCGGGGGTTCAAATCCCCTCACTCACCCCACTTATGTGACGATTTAAATTTGTTTTGTGCGCCCGTAGCTCAATTGGATAGAGCGTCGGACTTCGGATCCGAAGGTTGTAGGTTCGACTCCTACCGGGCGTACCAGTAAATACAAGGGTTTGTAAGGAATTTTAGGCTATTTTTTTACTACGCAAGTTTTTAAGTATTGCACTTTTTTAGGTTTTTGTGTGTTCCTTCACCGGGTCGGTGTGAAATTCGATTTTATTGCTATCCCCGCGCTCAAGCCTTGTAACCACACGCCATGTCTCCTCATCAGGTTTCGGATAGTCAAGGCGGAAGTGCATTCCTCGGCTTTCAGTTCGATTTAAAGCGGCAGTACCTAATAGACGTCCTAGAAGAGCAAGATTGCGTACTGAAAATGCACTTTCAAGCTCTTGAGAGCGGACCTTAATCGAGTTTCGAGCCGCGTCCGTGAGACGCATCTTGGGGATTTCCTCATGTTCGATGCGCTCGTACTCGGCAACAGCATCAGATATTCCTGCGCTCTCTCGGATAGGGCCCAATTTTTCATGCGCAAGCATACGGCACTTCATTCGCACATCTTCCTGTAGTGGACCTTGTTGACGTTCTAGCAAACTGGTCAACCAAGCACGCTCCTTCTCTGGGATACTTATCTTAAACGTCGAAGTGTTTCCCCTATGATCCTTAACCGATCTAGATGCTGCTTGACCTGCTCTTCTGCCAAAAACAAGGGAGGCAGAGAGGGCTGAACCTCCAATCCTATTTCCGCCGTGTATTCCACCTCCAGTTTCTCCCGCTGCCCACAGGCCCGAGACTGTCGTTTTACCATTTGTGTCAATTTTAAGTCCACCAAGCCACGTATGGCTTCCAGGTGCTACCTCAAGAGGGGTTTTCATGATATCGATTCCACGCGCGAGACAGGATTTATGAACATGAGGGATATGTTTTTGAATTATAGCCTCGGACACCTTCGTTGCATCCATGAAAATACCACCTGTGAGATTGGCTCGGCCGGCATGAATTTCTTTAGCCATTGCAAGAATTACTTCGCTTCGCGAGCTTTTTTCCGCAGTATTTGGAAAGTATCGTTTCAGAAATTCTTCTCCTTGACGGTTTCGAAAAACTGCCCCAGCGTTAATAAATCCAGTCGGATGTGGGGCGAAACCAAATAATTCCTCTGGTGCGCAACACATTGCCTGGAAGTCGATCATTTCAATACCCAGCAGCGGAACTCCAGCTCGGAAGCCAAGTACATAACCATCTCCAGTAACCTGCGGAGGATTATCGTTTACGTAAAACAAACCACTTCCACCGCCAGTTGCAAGAATGATCTCTCGTGTTTTATACGTGACTAGAGAGCCACTCGAATAGTTAACACCCCAGGCGCCAACAACCCTTCCTTCCCTGAGGATAAGATCTAAAATGGTAGTGTGCGGGTGTTGGCCTATAGTGTCACTGGACCGAAGCTTTCGAGAAAGCGTTTTTGTCAGCATGTTTCCGGTTGTATCATAATGGTGGATTGCCCGAGAATAAGTATGGTTGGGAAACATTTTAAGATCGAGTTTCCCTTCATCATTAGTGATAAATTCCGCTCCCCAGGAGATTAAATCCTTCACGACATCTACAATATCGTAAACCCAAACCTTAGCTAGTAACGGGTCTATCAGTTCTCCACCAAATTTTAGAATCTCCTCTAAGTGAAGTTCAGGACTATCTCCATCTGCCAAAGCAGCGGCAAATCCGCCTCGAGCGACAGTAGTTGTTCCGCTCGTTGCTCGACCCTTTGTCGCTTGAATACTCTGGACACCCATTTTCGCGCACTCAAATGAAGCCATTGTGCCCGCAGCACCACCTCCGACAATTAGAACATCCGTTTCGAAATTTTCTATTGGTACCTGAAAATCCATAAATCACCACCAAAACCGAATAGCTAGGTTGTCAGTTAACTTCAAATTTCCATTAGGTCAAAAAAAGCATGTGCACAAGCATCGGCGAATTCTGTATCGTTTATGTGTAGATCAAGCTCAGTAAATTTTCCTTTCTTCAAATGCTTCTGCAGATATGATGAAAAAACGCCATCTACGTCGGGCTGAGCCCAGTTTCCAATTTCATGTCCCTCAAGGTTTTGAGTTTTTTTCTTCGTGTGTTCGCTGTAACCTCTTTGAGGAATTAGGATGGCAACAGGCCCTCGGGCTTCATTAAGTCGCTCAGCAACCATACGCCCAAGCGTCATAAACTCCTCGGCGCTTGTTCGCATTAGAATACTCTGTGCGTTGTACTGAATAAATTCTCGATTTTTAAATTGCTCGGGTACCATACCAACCCAAAAATTAGAATGATCAATTGCACCAGGAACAACTACTTGTGGGAGACCCGCCAGACCCGCCCCCCTTAGTCTCCCATCTCCGGCACTATAGACCCCGTCAACAACCAGATCTGCTAGTTCGTGTGTAGTCAAATCGACAACACCAGCAAGTTCTTTAGAAGATGCTAGAGATTCAAGTGCTTTTCCACCAGGTCCGGAAGCATGAAAATGAATCACTTCATAACCTCGGCTGACAAGTTTTTTCGTAACTCTATCCACGCATTCCGCCGTTCCTCCGAATGACGATAAACCTACCAGTGGTGACGATTGCACAGAATGCTTGGCTCGAGAAGCCTGTAATTTAGCCATTGCGACAATTGAAGAAGCTGCATTTTCCATGACAGATCGCGTTATCCTATTTAAGGACAGATCTCCAATCGACGGAAACATGACTATATCGCTCTCCGCCACATACCACTGAACGGCCGCTGTCGCGGCTACTGGGCTAACCATCGCTTTCGGAAAAATATGAGGAAGAGCCCTCATAATTGAACATGCCATTGAGGAGCCGTTAGCGCCTCCTATACCAATGACCCCTCCAATATTTCCTTTATTGTAAGCTTCCAAAAGAATTTTCTTTCCCCCCAAGACCATGACTTCAGCGGCACTCAAGCGATCCATGTCTGCTAGCGATTCCCAATCTGAGCCACCTGCCTCGGCGAGAAGACCTCCTGAAATCATTGCTCCTGGTATCCTATGAGGCTGAAGAGACAAATCCACCAGCAATGGACGGCCAGCGGATGCCTTAATAGACTTGCATATAAAGTGAATTTCTTTTTCTTTACTATTCAAAGTTGCTAATACAGCGATAACAGTATCAGACACTCGACAATTTTCTCCTTTGTAAACGAGTCTATCTTTTAAGTCTAAGAGACTTAAAAGACTCAACAGCGGAAAGTACGGAATTTTCAACAGGAAGTCTCTCTACCGAGGAGCCACCAACGTAGCCATCAAATCGAGGTTCGCGCACCAGAAGGGATTCTACCCCCGCAGCATCTTCGATCGAACCGCCATGACAAGTGTAGAACAAATTTGCATACTTCGGAGACAGGACGTCGAAAATTGTTGCGGCTAGTTGGGCAGATTCATCTATATCCATTACTGTCTTTGATCCGGTAGTGCCACCTGAACTATTTCCAAAATGGATGATGATGTTGTTTACACCAGCCTCTGCCATAGAAAGCGCTTCTTCAGGAGTGGTACAAAAAGCTTTTGTGAACATGCCGATTTGGCTAGCATATTTAAGAACGTCAACCTCGAGGGAAAAGCCCATTCCCGTCTCTTCTAAGGTAGTACGGTAATTTCCATCAATCAGGGCAACTGTTGGACAGTTCATTACTCCATGAAATCCCGCATCCTTTAAACGATCCACAAAACGGCACATGTCTCTAGTCGGATCTACCCCTAGCACACCAGCAACCACCGGACATTCTTTCACAACATTAAGAATGAAACGCTCGCCAAGTTCAAGAGTGGTAGCATTCGCATCCCCTATGGGCAGATATCCAGCCATTGAACTAAGCCCCTGCATCCGGTAGTGGGCAAGATTAAAGGTGGTAACAAGATCTGCTCCACCCTGGGAAGCAAGTTTAGCCGTTATTCCACTCCCGCAGAGCGCGTCAAAAATCACCTTTGAGGCACTCCGCTCAGCACCGAGGCGCGCAACTATCTGATCTTTACTAAATTTACTAGACATTTGTTATGCCACTTTTTGTTTGTATCGCATTATACGTAAAAAATTGATTACTTAAGTGTATTATAGCAAATTCTAATTGCAGTTATAACCAATTTATCCAATGTTCGAACCTAACTCTCCTTGCTACACGAGTATTAATTTTATCTGAAATGTCTCAAATAGAAATTAAAAAAAGGGTTTCTATGAATTGAATGTCTTATACCTTCGGACTTTGGATCCGAAGGTATTAGGTTCGACTCCAACTGGACGTGCCATTAATTTCTAAAACTATTCACAAAATTTTTTTAAAGCATCTTCAGTAAACGAGACCCCATGTCCTGCACTTTCTGGAACCTCTATATGGCCGTCCTGAACCTTGAAGTTGTGTGTGAGTGTGTTTGATGGAAGCAAATCTGCATATTCAACCATACATCCTGCAGATGTTGCACCTATTAAGCATACAGAAACTTCTTCTAAAAGGTGACTACATAAGTCTAAATTGAATGTTTCTGCAAGATGAGCTATCTTACGAAATTCAGTAATCCCTCCGCACCTTCCTACGTCAGGCTGTAAGTATGCTGCCGCTTTACGTTCACAAATTTCTCTAAATCCCCAACGCATATAGGAATTTTCGCCAGTTGCGACTGGCACTGCACTTTTTCTAGAAAATTCAGCTAAATCATCCATAGAATCTGCAAGGACAGGTTCTTCAAACCATTTCACATCATAGGTAGCCAGCATTGAAGAAACTTCAATCGCATCCTTTATATTATATTTTTGATTTGCATCTACTAGAAGAGTAATTTCACTTCCTATTTCTTTACGTAAAAGAGCTATTCGTTCTTCGTCTCTTAATGTCCCAATTTTAATTTTATATGCATTAATACCTTTCTCCATAAAATCTTGACACTCTTTGATAAGGTCTTCATCACTAAAGGTAAACCAACCACCACTTCCATAAACCGGGACTTTTTTTCTAAATCCTCCTAAAATTGTATGTAATGGTAAAGAGGTTGCTTTTGAAAAAGCATCCCAGCAAGCAGTATCTAGTGCCGAAATAGCCATGACACCTAAGCCACCTCGCATTCTTGCTTTGTTCGGGCTCCATAGCGTATTCCAAATTCTTTCAGGATTTGAAACGTCTTTTCCTATTACTAGGGGGGCCAATTCATTATGAATATAAGGGACAAGTGCTTTACTACCTTCACCGCCCAATCCCATGGTGTATCCAAAACCTGATATGCCATCTGTAGTCTTGAGTTCTACTATTAGATAATCTAGAACTGATTTGTTCCCGCCAGCACTACCAATTTCCCTTTTTAATGGTACTTTGGCAGATCTAGCAATAATAGAATGAATTTTTAATGTCATAAAAATATCTTCAATAGTTTCAATGATAGGTATTAAAGTTGACGCAAAAGTATGATGTTAATAGAATGTAATCCTCAGATTATAGCAATCAGGGAACATTTGATCTATATCGTGATTGTTTTTGAGATTTCTTCTTATTTCTGTGTAAAAAGGACGATAATATGAGACAAGATGTAACTTTTTATAGTGATGATCTTAAAATTGCCGCGCATCTTTACACCCCCTCCAATTGGAAAAAAGGGGATCCTCCTCTTCCTGCAGTTATCTGTCTTTCTGGTTATAGTGGAAGAAAGAATATTGCGACAATTGATATGCCACAGAGGCTTGCAAAAGAAGGATTTATCACTATTGCACATGATTATAGAGGTTATGGTGATAGCGAGGGAACTCGAGGAAGACATCGTCCTTTAGAGCAAGCACAAGACACGTATGATGCCGTCACTTTTTTAGAGACTTTAGAATATGTGGATTCTGAACGAATCGGAGTATATGGTTCAAGTTTTGGAGGTGCAAATGCACTCTGGGCTGCCGCATTTGATGAGAGAATCAAAGTGATTGTTTCTGCAGTTGGCGTTCACGATGGAGAAAGATGGCTTAAATCTTTACGAAGCCCCTACGACTGGTTTAAGTTCCAGGATTACGTACGAGAACAAGCACGAAAACGTGTTGTATCGGGTGAGAGAACAATGATTCTTAGGGATGACATTTATCCACAGGATCCTGAACTTGGAAAACCAAAAATGAGTAAAGAAGAGCATGGTTCAGAAGAAGTTACAGAACTTGATCTTCAGAGTGTAGAAGCTTGTTTTCGCTATAAGCCTGATTGGGTAGTTGACCGGATATCTCCAAGACCAGTTCTTTTTATTTGCGCCGAACTAGACACTATGTCTCCCCCCGAAGAGACTATTTTAACTTATGAGAAATGTCTAGAACCTAAGAAATTAGTTTTTCTTCCGAAAGCTAGACATAATCATATTTATGAATTTTCTAATTCCGAACATTTTCAAACGGCAGCGAAAGAGACAACTGACTGGTTTCAGAAGTTTCTATAAGTTAAGTCTTTAAATGGACAGCATAGCGTTAAAATTTTAAATTTAATTTTCCCCTCATGTTACAGAGGTGACTAAAACGCCTCCAATAACAATCAAAGTTGCCGCAAAAAAAATTCTGATTGTCACTTTCTCTTGTTTTTTTAAAAAAAAGATACTTAGAATGATAACCCATAAGGGAGTAATCCTGCTTAATGGAAGAACTATGGTAATATCACCCAAAGAAAATGCGCTCCATAGGAATCCAGAGGCGGCAAGATTAAATAGAGCAGCGATTGTGAATAATTTAAAACTTCTTTTATCTACAACTATTTCACCTCCATTTTCCATGAATTTTCTATAAAAAAACATGGTTGCAAGACCTACCCAGAAAGAAATTCCTATTCCTAAAAAAGGGACCCTTCCGTAGGAAAATGCGAACTTAACAAAGATAGGAGAGAGGCCGTAACTTACTGAAGAGAGAAGAGAATAAAGGAATCCGCTACTTAGCCAACCTTTTAAACTACCAAATTCTTTTTGTTCAGGAAGTGAAAGGAGAAAGACTCCTATAACTATTAAGGTGGTTCCTAGTATGACGATGTTTTGAGGACGTTCCCCTAAAATAAAAATAGCGAGCAATACAGCCCAAACAGGAGAGGCAGAGTGGATGGGAGTTGCACGACTAACTCCAATTTTTTGAATTCCAATGAAATGAGTGATAGTACCTAGACCGGCACCAAAGAAACCACTGAGTATGAACCAAAATATTTGATAAACCGAAACGCTCGAAAAAGAACCTAGATACAACGCGATTAAAAGTCCTCCAGTTCCAACGATAACATCGATGAAAAGTATTGCTGCTGTAGAACTTCCACTTTCCATACCTTTTCGTAGTAGAATTAACGTACCTGTGTAACTGAAAGAGGAAGCAATTGCAAAAATTATACTCATGCTCAGAGCGAGTTCAGAGTTAATCATTTTTTAAATAAATCCTCATTTCCTGATTTTACACTTAAAATTCGAAGAAATTGTTAAGGATAATATAAACAAATAGTTATCGAATTTTGAAAATTTTTTTGTAAAAGTTATATTTAAAATAATTGCGATTTTAGCTTAAAATTGTTATATATGTGTAGCAGACCATAATACATTGTTGTTAACAGTAACTCCTTTTCTTCATTTTGAGATAGGGATTTGCATTTTTTTTTAATTTATGTGAGTAATTTTTGATTAGATCTGTAGATTCTCATGAAGCTTTCAGAATCCCCAAGGTATCTACCACGTCGAAAGAGGTTTATACAGAGGATTTATCAAGAAAGTACAAAACTGACGTTGAGTTTCCTTCTATTTATGGGGGCGAGGCTTTCAAGGTTTATACGAATCGTCATATAGATAAGATCCCTCAGATTGAATCTTTGTCTAGTGACGTGCGTTTCGCGATGAAGGTAGTCTCGTCTGTTCTTCCATTTAGAGTGAACGAATATGTTATTAATAATTTGATCGATTGGAATAATGTTCCAAATGACCCGATTTTTCAACTTACTTTTCCTCAAGTTGGAATGCTTTCTGAAGAACATTTTGATGAAATTGCATCCCTCATTTCGAAAGATCCTGCGAGAGATGTTCTCGATCAAACTGTTAAGAAAATTCGTAGTGAATTGAATCCTCACCCTGCTGGTCAGATGGAGTTGAATGTCCCCAGGTTAAATGGCGACATATTGGAAGGGGTGCAGCATAAATATAAGGAAACGGTTTTATTTTTCCCAAGTCAAGGCCAAACTTGTCATTCTTATTGTACGTTTTGTTTCAGATGGGCGCAGTTTGTGGGAGATAAAGAATTAAAATTTGCATCTCATGAGGCAAAGAATTTGCATGAGTATTTGTCCCAAAATACGAGTATTACAGATTTGTTGATCACCGGTGGAGACCCAATGGTGATGAAAACTAAAAATCTATCAGATTATCTTGATCCATTATGTGAAGATCCTCGTTTAGAGCATGTTCAGACCATTAGAATTGGCACAAAGTCTTTGACTTTCTGGCCCCAACGTTTTGTTAGTGATAATGATTCTGATGATTTACTTCGTCTTCTAGAACGTTCGGTAAAATCAGGAAAACATGTAGCTCTTATGGCACATTATAATCACTGGCGTGAGACGGAAACCGATATAGCACGTAAAGCGATAAAACGAGTTCAGGAAACAGGTGCAATTATACGAAGTCAAGGACCTGTTCTAGCTCATATAAACGATCATGAAGATATATGGGCACAAACTTGGAGAACTCAGGTTAAACTTGGAATTATCCCTTATTATATGTTTGTTGAAAGAGATACTGGAGCTCGTTGTTTTTTTGAAATTCCACTTGTCAAGGCGTCTGATATTTATACAAAAGCTTTGAAACAAGTATCTGGTTTAGGAAGAACTGTTCGAGGGCCAAGCATGAGTGCTGACCCTGGGAAAATCGAGGTTCAAGGTGTTTCTAATATAAATGGAGAAAAAGTTTTTGTGCTGAGATTTATACAAGGAAGGAATTCTGATTGGGTTCAAAAACCTTTCTTTGCAAAATATGATGAAGATGCAAAGTGGTTAAATGATTTGACTCCTGCTTTTGGTGAAGAAAAGTTCTTTTTCGAAGATGAGTTTAACGCTTTGAAAGAATCGATAAATCTAAAAACCGTTTGATCTCTAATTTTATCCTAAGCAATCTGGGCAGCTAGCTCAACCAGGCAGAGCAACGGACTCTTAATCCGTAGGTTGTGGGTTCGATTCCCACGCTGCCCACCAACTTATAGCTACTGAAAAATTAGTTGTTTTTATCTTTAATTTTACTGACAGCTTCACAAAATCCAGCTGCTAATATACTTGTTGTCGGTGCTATTGAAAGCGCTTTGTATAGAAAGATTTAAGCGCATCTGATGCATTGTATACGGGCGTATGTCCTCGCAATAATATTTGTGTAGATCGTTCGTATGCGGCACTAGGCATCGATATATTGTCATTTTCGTCCTGCTTGCCTTCGATAGTTGCTTTTAGAATACCCGCCGGATTTGCCATTTTCACCTCATGTTCCGCTAAGTCCTGACCGAGTACTGAGATGTTTTCAGCAATTTCTTGGGCCACAGTACCTGGTACTAAACAGCCGGCTGCAAGGCAGGCACCTCCGGTAACCGCTAGTGACTTATGGGCGCCTTGTGGTGTGAAGTAACGCACTCTAATATTGGCACCGAGAGTTTTTTCCTCCTCTGAAGGCGGCGAGATTATGCAGGCTTTTGGAATAGTTTCGCTGACAGCTAATTGTTCAGGGGTTAAGTACTTCCCATCAGTCCCTGTGAGACCCATTTTTATGCCTGCTTCTACCCAAACCCGTTGTAGCTTTGTCTTAAATGCTGCATCTGCATCCAAGTCTTCGGGCGACTCTGCTGCCGTTTTACTGAAATCAGTGGCACGGATAATGACCATAGGGACCGCGAGATCTAAACAGGAGGCTTCAATGCCGTCGAATATGTCGACCACATTTCCTGTGGGGAGCAATTGGCTTGTCTTGGCTCCGACTGGGTTTAATAGAGCTAATTGTACTCCGGGCCATGCGCCCAACACACCAGGTATTTCAGTTGAGGCATCCATAGGTTCACCTGCTTTCGGCATGTCAACCAACGCATGCGCAACTACACCAGTATTAGTATTGTGAATGCGGATTTTTGATCGGCCTGGCTCCAACGATAGCAACCCCATCTCTTCTGCAAAGATTGGCAGCGCTGCCGACATGTTGCCACAGTTAACACTCCAATCAATTACTGCTTTTGTTGGCGCAAGCTGAGCCAAAGTGCTGTCAATATCTGCGTCGTCACGTTCTGACGATTTTACAATAAAAACCTTGCAACTTTGTGGAATTCCACGCCCGAGCCCAGAGACTTGGGTGTTTAACTCCACCTTTCCTTTTATTGGGACGCCCATAATACGTTTGATGATTTCTTCCCGCAGTTTGAGATCGCTTGGCAAATGATCTTCTAAAAGAACGATGCCCGTCGAAGTGCCTCCACGCATATGATAGACGGGTACTTCCAACACGCCATTAAGAAAACGTGGTGACATACCCAGTAAATGTGTATTCTGATCGCTTGTAATCATTTTAGAATCCTCCAAAAAGTGATGACTCCTAATTAGTTGAAAGTCATCACTTTAAAATTTTGCTCACTTTTTTTTTGAAACTTTACGTTTTTTCTTTGGGATAATTGGAAGTAATAAATATGCAGTTTGCTTAGGTCCTGTATGGAGTGTTGTCCTACCTCCAAAAACCTCGTTAGATCGGTCGATAGGATGGTCGTGGAGAAATGGTCCAGATCCACGAGAGGGGACATAAGCCTCTACGGCAGGACCTGGTCTATCAAAGTCTTGTCCTGAGATATTTAATGCAATACGAAAACCTTTTGGTAATTCGATAGATTGAGGCCAAATCTCTATATCAAGTTCGTAAATTTTCTCTGGACTTAAGGGTTGTTTGTCGTCATGTGTATGATATGGACGCCAAGGTGTAGATTTCTTATGATCAAGTTTGCGATGTGATGCACGCAAGCAACCCTGTGCAAGTGGTGTTTTAGGATCGACTGTTCCTTGAAAAAATACTTCTTTTCCTTTTGGAGAGAAAGCTTGCATAGTAACAAATAAGTCAGCATCCTTTGTGGTTGAAGAGATGAAAAGCTTTGCAACCAAAGGTCCAGTTATTTCGGTTTGCTCTTTTAAAGGAGGGGATAAAATTGTTATTCCACGAGTTTTTGCACGGAATGTTTTGGAACGATTTGATTTAGGAGCAGTCCATTCAAGTTTTCCCTTTCCGCTAACGTTTAGAAATAATTTAGTCCATCTTGTATTTTTGAGTGGCCAAGTGTTTTCTTTTCGTAAGGAAACTTCCTGAGAAAAAGGTCTGCGAAGATTTATCCATACCCTTGGTTCTTTTTTCCAACCATTTCTTTTGCCCATTAGGTAATAGTCGAAAAAACGTTTTTGCAATTGCATTCCATATTCGAGATAAAACCATTCTTCGTGACGTCCCGGGTGGCATTCTAACCATTTTTCCTTTGATGCAGCTTGTATGAAAGCCTCAAAATTACCGCGAGGATGAAGACCAAAACCAGCCCAACTTGCTGCGCTTAGAAATGGCACAGTAACTTTAGACCAATCTGGTGAACGGGATTGATACCAATCATCGTCCATCTCACGGACAAGGAAGTTTTCGAGTGTGTCTGCTCGGTTCTCTTTTAACTTTTCTTCAGTTAGATTGGCAGGCCCTGTTGCTCTAGTTTTCATCCAATGGTCTCGAGGTCCTTTTGGGTTCCCGTATTGAACTGCTTCTACTTGTCGCGGATACCAAATCTCCATAAATTTATTTGATAAAATTCCTCCATGTCGTGCCCAATCTCTGTAGTGGTCTGCAGCTCCTTCCCAAGGTATCATCGCAGTCAGATGTTTTGGTTGTAGTGCGGCAACTTGCCATTGATTAATCGCATAATAACTGACGCCATTGAGGCCTACTTTTCCGTTTGACCATCTCTGACGTCCAGCCCATTCGATTGCATTAGCGTAATCTTTTGTTTCACGCGGAGAGAAAATGTCTAGATATCCAGGGGAACGACCCGCTCCTCTTGAGTCAAAGCGGACACAGGCATAACCCCATGGCACCCAAATTTCAGGATCTACTGTTTCCCATGTTAACCAACGATGCTTTGAACCAGCAAGAATGTCGGGGTGCATTTTAACTAGCGAATCCCAAAGTGGTTTATAATGTTCTTGATATTTGACTCCTTTTCCATAAGGGCCGCCAGCCATCACAATAGGAACCTTCTTTTTAGTTTCTGGCCTAAAAACGTCACAACGCAGTACTAATCCATCATCCATTTTGATTGGTAAATCTCGTTGAATGATCATCGGACACCTCCCTTTTTATTGTGGTCGAAATGTCAAAGCCTAGAACTATTTTTTAGGTATTTATGATGATTATAATTTATTTTTTAATAATTTAATATTTTTTTTCAATTCTTTTTGGAGAAGAGAGTATTTTTAAATTTTCTCGATATTTAGATACGGTTCTTCTAGAAATTGAAATTCCTATTTCAATTAGAATTTTTTTAATTTTTTCATCACTGAGAGGTTTCGTTTTATCTTCTGAATTAACAAATTCCTGAATTTTATCTTGAATATATCGTGAAGAAATTTCTTCACCATGAACATTTTGTAGCGAATTATGAAAAAAGTACTTCAGCGATAGTACTTCATTTGAGGGAGTTTCTAAAAACTTTCCTTTGATCGTTCTACTTATTGTAGAAATATGTAAATGGGTTTCGTTTGAAACGTCTCGTAATTTCATAGGTTTTATATTCTGAATCCCAAATTGGAAGTATTCCTTTTGTTTTTTTGCGATAACAAGTCCAACTTTTAGAAGGGTTTCTTTCCAGTTTTTTACATTTTCTATAAATTTTTTTGCCTGTTCTAATTTTTCTTTAATATGTTTCTGATCTGTAGTATTTAATTCCCCTAATTTTGTTGAGAGTTCAATATATTCTTGACTGCATACAAGTGGTCTTATTCCATCGTTCTTAAACTTCTCTTCGTTTAGTTCAACTTTCATAATTTTATCTTTTATAGAAACTAATATATCGGGAATCTTCAGTTCTTCGTCATAGGTTATAAATTCTTCTGCAGGGGTAATCTTTAAATTTTTTATGAGGTCTATTGATTTCTGTATTTCTTTTTCAGGTTCTTTAAATTCTTTAGCTAAAGATTTAGTGGTCTTTCTTTTCAATTTTTGCAAATTATCCTTTATGAGCCTTTTCGCAATTCGAATAGTTTTAGAAGAATGGACGTTAATTTCTAAATGATCGATTTGAATACTTAAGCATTCCGTTAAATTTCGTGCAGCAACACCAGTGGGTTCTAAATCCTGTAAGATTTTTATTGAATCCTCTAAAACTTTAGTTGAGAGGTCAATTTTTTTAGCAATTTCAAAAGTATTGAAATCAGGAGGAAAATATCCACTCTCATCAATATGATGTATCAATTCTGTAAGAAGTTTTCTTTTTTCATCAGGAACTTTCAACTCTCCTACTTGTTTTTCGAGAAAGTCATAAAGATTTATTTTTTTAGAAATTGTTTTTTCTCGATAGTCGTCGTCGTACTGATTTGCATAATTTTCAAGGTCAGATGGTAAGTTTTCGAGTTCTTTCTCTATTTCTAAATTGTCTTCTTCCAAAGCAGGATTATTATCTAATTCGTTTGCTATCATTTCCCCAAGTTCAGCACTAGTTGAAGAAAGAAGATTAATTCTTTGAATCATTCTTGGGTTGATAGATAGTTTCTGTTCGATTCGTTGGTCAAACTCAATATTGTTTGGCATAATCGATCTCGTAAGTTCATATTTTAATTATGTTTGTTGGAATTATATCTTATTTGTGGTTTGCAGGAAATTCACTATTTTATAGAGGTGTTCGTATGAAGATAAGCTTTCAGGTTGCAACTATTGATGTAAATACCCCTCTACTTCCAGCTATACAAGGTAATTTTGAAGAAAATTTAGATGTGCTTTCAAAGCTTGGTTATGATGGAATAGAAATCTCTATGAGAAAACCAGAGGAACTAGATTTTGACCTAATTCAAAAGCAAGTGCAAAGCCGTGGGATGGAGGTGTCTGCTGTTCATACTGCTGGAATTGGGTTTCAAGATAAAGTATGGATGTGTCATCCCGACCCAAATATACGAAAGGTTGCTATGAAACGTCTAAAAGGATGTTGTGATGCCGCATCTTTTTATGGTGTAGAAGTAATTGTAGGCTCTTTTAGGGGGAAGTTGAGCGAAGGGGAAGAACGTGAAGAATCATTAAAGTGGATGTATGATGCTTTTAAGGAATCATCTGATTATGCTGCCAGCAAAGGAACTAGAGTTTTATTTGAGCCTCAACATAGGTTCAGTATTAATTTTGGTTTTACTACTCAGGACGGCATACGATTCATTGAAGAGATTAATAGTCCTGGTTTTGGAATTATGCTGGACACTTTTCACATGAATGTGGAAGATACTTCATTTGCTGCAAGTATTTTTGATTCCAAAGATCATCTCGGAATTCTCCATATCGCTGATAGCAATAGAAAGTATCCTGGCAGTGGGCACATCCCTTGGCGCGATTTAATAAGTTCTCTGCAGGCAATTAATTATGAAGGTTTTTTATCTTTGCAAATAAAAATGGATCCTGATTTTGAAACAGCCGCAAAACTTGGCATTGATTACTTAAGAAGTCTGATATAGTCGGAATGATTTCTAACTTTAGTAAAATTATTCATTTTTAATTTGAAAGGTTTGATTAATTAATGTTGAAAAAACTTCCATTTTATCTCACTTTTATTTTCGTCACTTTCGCTATGAGTGTTTCACTTTTTGCTGCTGAACTTATTTTAAATATTACGGGGATGACCTGACCTTCTTCATGACCAGTAACGGTTCGAAGAGTTCTGGAAGAACTCGATGGAGTAAAAAAGGCAAGAGTATCTTTTCAGCTGAAAGAGGCCGTGGTCGATTTTAATGAAAAGAAAATAAATGTAAAAAAAATGATAGATGCTCTAGTTGCTGAAGGTTATGGAGGTTCTTTAAAAAAGAAATAGTTAGAATTCAAGTTTCATCATTTTAGCTCTTTTTGTTTAATATTCTTTCAGATTTTCTTGTTAATTTTTTGTAAATAGTTCTCTGCAAAAAAATGAAATGATTTTTCTTCGTGTGATTAAATTTTAATTTAAATTTGGGTTATTAATTTTGAAAATTTTCAAAAAAAACTCTTTCCAAAAGATAAGTATTTTTTTTCTATGCTTCTCTTCTATTTTGGTTTTTACTAATTTTTCATTTTCAAAAAATAAAACAAAAGATCCACTAAAATACAAAGCTTTAGTTTTAATGGAGGCAGAAACTGGAAAAATTCTAAAGGAATATGAATCTAGTAGAAAATTGATCCCTGCATCCATAGTTAAAATGATGTTACTCCTTTTAGTCTATGAAGCTGAAAAAAAGGGAACTTTTTCATTTGACGAAAAAGTTCATGTAAGCCTTGATGCAAGCAAGATTGGTGGGAGTCAGGTTTATCTCAAAGAAGGAGAAATTTTTACACTCAGAGAACTAGTGAAAACGGTTTCTATCGCTTCGGCTAATGACTCCGCCTACGCGATAGCTGAGCATATTGCTGGTGATGAGAAAGAAATGGTCAAATTAATGAATGAACGCGCTAGATCGTTAGGTATGCAAAATACCAAATTCTCTAGTGTTCATGGTCTTCCTCCTAACGATTCTTCAAGAGAAGAGGACTACACAACGGCTTTTGACACAGCTATTTTAGCTCGCGAATTAGTCAAATTTCCTGAAGTTTTGGATTTCTCAAAAAGGCAAATTGATTCTTTTAGAGATGGGAAATTCGTACTCTACAATACAAATCGAAAACTACTGAAGACTTTTAAAGGTCTTGACGGTTTGAAAACTGGATATTATGTCAAGTCTGGTTTTAATTTATGTGCTACTGCCAAAAGGGGAAAAATGAGATTAATTTCAGTAGTCCTAGGTAGTCCCACTAAAACGGCGAGAAATAGAGAAACGAAGAAACTTTTGCTTGGCGGTTTTAGGGTTTACAAAAAACACAATTTATTTACTAAACATCAACCAGTTGGTGAAACAGTATCTGTTTCTTGGGGCAGGAAAAATAAAATAAAAGCAATTGTTTCAAAATCGATCTCTCTTGTTATTAAGAGGGTTAAATTAAAAGAATTTAAGACGCAAGTAATTCTCCCTAAATCTTTAAAAGCACCACTGAAAAAAGGGCAGAAAGTTGGTGAAATTAAGGTCACCATGAATGGGAGACTTCTCACATCTGCTTCTTTGATTATTCCCGAAGATATCCCTGCATTAAGCTGGATAGAATGGCTAATGTCGAAATAAGTCTTAACTAACCGTAGAAATTTTCTTTTATCTCCAATAAATTGTTAATTGACTAACTTTATCGGTTGTGTTACATCCTCATTAACATTTTACAAATAGCTTTTTTACATGATTAGGGAGTTTTTGCGCCCTTAATTTTTGTTGATCCTAATTCATGGGAGGGTATCTAAATGACCTTTGAATCGAATAATAATGAAACGATTGTTTTACATGCAGGTCACAGGAGTGATTCCACTACCAATGCAGTTGCAGTTCCAATTTACCAAACCACCTCTTTTCAATTCGACAACACTGAACATGCATCAAATTTATTTGCACTGAAAGAACTTGGAAACATTTACACGCGTATCATGAATCCTACAAACGATGTTCTTGAGAAACGTTTGGCTGCACTTGAAGGTGGAGTAGCTGCGTTGGCAGTATCTTCTGGTCAATCTGCGTCAATGATGGCGGTTCAGAATGTTGCCCAGTCAGGAGATAATATCGTTAGTTCAACTGATTTATATGGGGGGACTTGGAACCTTTTTGCGAATCAACTTCAGCAAATGGGGATTGAGGTACGTTTCGTGGATCCTGAACATCCTGAAAATTTCAAAAATGCAATTGACGATAAGACAAGAGCATTTTACGCAGAAACTCTTCCAAACCCAAAACTAAGAGTTTTTCCAATTAAGGAAGTGGCTGACATTGGAAGAGAAGTTGGTATCCCTTTGATAATGGATAACACCGCAGCGCATGGTCTTTGTAAACCTTTTGAACATGGTGCAGCAGTGATTGCTTCTTCCTGTACGAAATATATCGGAGGGCACGGAAATTCTATCGGTGGAATTATAATTGATAGTGGCAATTTTGATTGGAAAGCTCATCCTGAAAGACAACCTTATCTGAATCAGCCAGATCCAAGTTATCATGGTGCTGTTTGGACGGAGGCTACTGCTCCTCTTGGTCCAGTTGCTTATATCATTAAGGCTAGAGTGACTCTTTTGAGAGATTCAGGTCAAGCGACAAGCCCTTTTAATGCGTTTTTATTTCTTCAAGGACTTGAGACTCTACCACTAAGAATGGAACGACATTGTAGTAATGCATCTGAAGTTGCGAATTTCTTAAATGGTCATGAAAAAGTATCAACCGTTTTTTATCCTGGTCTTATGGACGGCGAGTTTAAGAGACGTGCTGATACCTATTTGAATGGTACTTATGGAGGTTTAGTTGGTTTTGAGTTGAAAGATGGTCTCGAAGCAGGTCAACAGTTTATTAACTCTCTAAATATGTTCTATCACGTTGCTAATATCGGGGATTCAAGAAGTTTAGCAATACATCCTGCTAGTACTACACATTCCCAGTTGTCAGAAGAAGAACAGATAGCTACGGGTGTGACCCAGGGATACGTGAGACTTTCAGTTGGCATCGAGCACATAGACGATATAAAAGCGGATTTAACGCAGGCACTTGACTCTATCTAGAAGCTAATCATAAAGATTCTTTGAATTGTATGGCCTCTTTTTCAAACTTGATTATAGAGGCCATAACTTTATGTAGTTGAAACTTCTGTCATGACTTCATTTGCGAATCTTTCCAAAATCTCCATTTTTTCTTTGTGTGTTGCACCTATACCGTACATGCCCATCAAAATATCTGTTAACCCGAATTCTTTTTTCAAACGATTGATTTCATCGATATTGTCTTCAATATTTCCAATTACTCCACCTCCATCGAGAAGGTCGTTTACTGAGAATGTATAACTCCAATTTCTTTGAAGATGTTTTGATTCTTCGTCTGGAAAATCAACCTTATTAACGTCGGCCCTGTAACGCAAATATGAAGACATACTTTCTTCAAAATTTTGAATATATTTGTCCTTATTGAGATCTTCGCAGACAATACAACGGTGAAGTAGTGCATAGTTAATATCGGATGTGTCACCCCCACTTTTTTTAATGGCATCAATATAAAGTTGCATTTTTTCTCTAAAAATTTCTGGACCTTTAAATCCTGCTGAAGCCATCACTTTATATCCGTTTTCTCCTGCCCAGGTGTAAGTTTCGGGACTGGTTCCTGCGATCCAAATGGGTGGCCGGGGTTTTTGGATCGGATGTGGAAAAATCTCGGTTTCATTGCACTTAAAAAATTCTCCATCGTAGGTTAATTTTTCTCCTTCCAATAATCTTGCTACTATTGCCACTCCTTCCTGCAATCTCTTTCGACTCTCTGATGGTTTGGCATCAAAAGACTTGAATTCTTTTGGTTGAGAACCACGGCCTATCCCCAAATCTACTCTCCCATTGCTTAAAACGTCGACCATAGCCGTTTGTTCTGCAAGGCGTATGGGATTATGGAAAGACATTATAGAAATACCTGTACCCAAGCGAATATTTTTTGTTTTCTGTGCAACTGAAGCGCACCAGAGAAGAGGATCAGGCATAACTCCTGCTTTGGAAAAGTGATGTTCAGCAAACCAGACACCATGATAGCCTAGTTCGTCAGCAAGCTGGCACTGTTCCATCATTTCATCAAATGATTCTTTTTCAGATTTTCCACTTGTTGTTTCATGAACATAAAAAAGTGAAAATTTCATGCTCTCTCCCAAATTGAAATTGTTTCAAAAATAAATCGATGATATGGGAATGATATTGATTAAAATGTTAGACTTCAAGTCCGTTTGTTAAGTGACCAATTTAATTATGTATAAAATTTAATCGGAGAGAGTTTTGGTCCTTGATTTAGCTTTTTACTATGCGATTTTATCAGCTTTTATATTTTCTATGGCAGATTTTGCCGGTCGTTTTGGGGTACATAAGACGAATGTTTTTGTTGGTACGACCATGACTAGAGGAGTTGCATCCGTAATTCTTTTTGTTGCGATAATTGTAATTGGAGTAGAATTTCCTGCCTTTGGACCCCATTATTTTTGGGCAATGTTAGCAGGTATTTGTTTACCAGGGCTTTTTTCTCTTTTGTTATTAACATCTATTTTAAAAATTGGAGTTTCTAGAGCGGTTCCTATTAAGGGCTGTTCTCCCTTGTTTGCATCTTTCCTCGCAATTCTTTTTCTAGGGGAAGAACCAACCTGGTACCATTTACTAGGGGTGATTTTTGTAGTTTCAGGGGTAATGTTGATCTCTTTTTCTCCAACTAAGGGTGTATGGAAAAGGAGAGATATTATTTGGCCAATTTCTGCAGCTATAGTGTCGGGAATTGGTTCAGTTACTTGGCGATATACGATGAGTATTTTTAAAGAACCTATTGCCGCTACTTTCATAGGCACATTTTCCGCATTTGTACTTGTAGTGACTTTTACTTCCATTTTTAAGAGGGAATCTATGGTTCCTGGAATAAAGGCTGCTTGGAAACCGTTTTTTTTGATGGGATTTTTTGCTGCAGTGGGTATACTCCTCTTGGTTTCCGCCTTGCAAAAGGGGAACGTGTATCGAATTTCTTCTTTAGTTCAGATTTCTCCCTTAATAACTGTCTTTTTCTCTTTTATTTTTCTTAGAAAAATTGAAAATATTTCCTTGCGTGTTCCAATTGGAGCGATTATAACTTTGGCCGGTGTTGCCCTAGTAAATTATAATTCCCAGTAGAGTTTTAAAGAGTAAAAGTTGTGTTTTTTTAATTTAATCGATTTTCCTTTTCTAATTTCGCTTATTTGATTTGAATTTTTCTCGATATCTCAATTTATTTTTGTCGTCAAAGTATTTTATCTCGGCAGTCGGTTTTCCATGTTCAACTGTGACGTCAATAGTTAAGTAATTATAGCTATCACACATAAAAAAATAACCTAATGACTCATAAAAATTCTTTTTGCTGCATTTAATATTCGCCGCAATAGGACCAACTATGTATTCTCTGGGTTCTCCTGAACTATTGGAAAATGCTATTGCCCGATGTATATCAGCGCTTATAGTGACAATTCCTCTAATATTATTCCTTGTAATATGATTTTTAATCTCATCCCTTTCGGTCACATAGCCGGACCATTTATCTACATTTTTATAAGTATTGAATGGAACGGATGAAATTATAAATTTGAAAGGTGCTTTGGATTTAGATATTGCTTTCTTGAACCATTTTTTTTGTTTTTTACCAAGCATTGTTGCATCCGGTGCTTCACCATTTTCATCAGTTTTAGCACTACGAAATTGTCTTGTATCTAAAATGAAAAAATCTGCCAATGGAGACCAGGAAAAGGAGTAATAAAGGATTTTTTTTTCTTTTGACTTAACCGGCCAATATTCACGAAATGCACGGCGAGCTGTAGCGATTTGTGGCCCCCAGGAACTATTGAAATTATTTTCGACTTCATGGTCATCCCAGACAGCATAGACTGGAATCTTTTTCAGAAATTCTTGAAGAGGCTTGTCATCTCGATTTTCTCTGTATTTCCACCGGTAATGACTAAGATCTGCAAAAAACTCTTTTGAGGGATAATCTGCATAAATAGTGTCGCCTAGATAAATAAAGAAATCGGGTTTTTTCTGCCCTATTTTGTTAAACAAATCAAATGGCTGATACTTAGCACGCGTATCCCCGCTGACAGCAAATCTAAAAGAAAGCAATTTCTCAGAGGGAGTTCTAAAACGACCGATATCACCATACGCAATATTTTTTGACCTTATTACACCTCTGTAGAAATATTCTGTATCAGGAAGTAATCTCTTTAAATTATGTATTGAAGTAAAATCTGTTTGTGATGTTGATCTAATAATTTTAGTAAACTTTGAACGAGAAAAATTCCTACTTTTAGAATATGCAACTTGTAAATTTTCTTCATTTTTGGTTCGAAGCCATATACTAGCTGTCGCTGTAGTTATCTGGGAAGATGCAGGCCCAAAGGAAAAACCAGCTTTATAATTCATACTAGTTGTTGTTTGACAACCTGTTGTTAGTACGAGTAACGAAAAACAGACAAAGAACTTTTTCGTCAAGATTTTCATAACTTCCTTCTTTTGAGATTCTTCCTCAGAAATAGGACAATATCTTTCCAGTAATTGCCAATTCTAAAGAACATGGTATGTCCATCACTTTCATAGGGAGGATAAATAATCAGTTTTACTGCTCTTTTATTTCTCTGCAGCGCGATGGTTATTTTTTTTATTTCTTCCAAAAGATTTGTGCCGTGAGTTCTAAAAGATCCTGTATCATTTTTCGAAATTAATAAAAGAACGGGGGAATCTATTTTGTTCGCATCTTCTAGTCGGAGTCTATACCTTCTTTTTCCGATTGCTGGTGCCATTAAAATAAATGCTTTTAATTTGTTTGTAGATGCGGCAATCTGATATGTTAACAACCCACCCCTCGAAAATCCCATCATCGCCATTCTGTCTCTATCAACATAAGGCAATTTTTTTGTAAATTGTATTGCGTCTATTACATCTACTAGATGTCCTTTTAATTGGCGCGTTTTTCTCCGAATAGGTGAAAATCCTACAAAATTTTCTTTTGCAAGTGCTGTACAGGTTTCCTTAGGGGCGCCGCCAACAATATTTCCTAGTCCTCCATGGTTATATATCACAGCAGGGAATGGACCTTTGCCGTTTGGTTTGCATAGGTATCCCTGAAGCGGAGAGTTTTTTTTTGAATAAATGACGAAATTTTGAGAAGAGTATGCAATCGTGATGCATCTAGCCAATAGAATAAGGATGAAAAAAATAAAGAATTTAAAATAGGTTTTGAAGGTTATAAAAAAAGGTCTTTTTTTTTGTGTAGGAATTTTTGTAGTGGATTTAGTCATGGACTTTCAACCCAAAGATTTCAACTTAGAGGAATAGTTCCTATTCTTCCAGATCCAACTACTGCAATGCCAAAATTCTTTTTCCCAATGAATTAGGGCTTTCAATTTTAACCAAACCACATCCCGCCATTAATGTCCAAGGTTGCTCCTGTGATATAACTTGCGCCGGGAGTTGCTAGATACCAAATGCCATCAGCGATTTCCTCTGTTGTTCCTTCTCTTCCCACTGGAATTGTTTCACGAATTTGCTCTATTCGATCTTTGTGGAGTTTAGCTACTCGAGGACTCCAGACTGTTCCTGGAGTGACAACATTTGCGGTAATCCCGAATGGAGCTAATTCAACAGCAAGTCTTCTAGTGAAACCTATGACAGCTGATTTTGCAGTTGCGTAGTCTATAGAAGTAAAGGCAATACCTGTACGACCAGCTAGAGAAGAAACATTTATTATGCGTCCATAATTATTTTTTTTCATATTTGGAACTATCGCTTTTGTAGACAAATAGGTTGCCGTGAGGTTCCAATCGAGCATTTTTTTCCATTCTGTTTCATCAATTTCCTCGACATTGTTCGTGGTGTGAAACCCTCCTGCACAGTTAACTAGAATATCTATTTTATTCCACTTCTCGATGGTTTTCTTTGCCGATTTTTCCACATCTTCATTTGATGTGCACTCACCGTGAAGAAAAAGAACTTCCATCCCCAAATTTCTCATCTCCTTTGCTCGTTTTTCACCTTCATGATTATCTCTATCCATAAAAGCTACTTTTGCACCTTCTCTAGTGAAACGTTCAACACAAGAAAAGCCAATGCCAGCAGCACCGGCAGCTACAAATGCAACCTGATCTTTTAGGGATGGTTCATTTTTTATTTCCATCGTCTCTCTTTTTCACTAATCAGCATAGATTTCATGATTTATGACTGTGGATGGCTTTTTTCCTTTCAAAAAATCGTCTACGCAGTTTACAGCATGGTTAATTGTATCTCGAACTGCATCCACTCCACGTCCTCCCATGTGAGGAGTGAGTACTGCATTTTCCATAGTAAATATTTCATGTGAGTAATCAGGCGGTTCTTCAGGATAAACATCTATTCCCGCACCTTGAATTGTTTTACTTTTTAAAGCTTCTGTAACGTCGTCAAGGTTGAATACTGGACCGCGCGAGGTGTTAAAAACAAAAGCTTCTGGTTTCATCTTTTCTAACAATTCTTTATCCACGATATGTTTGGTATCAGGAGTGAGGGGGACATGACACGTTAGGAAGTCTGACTGTTTGGCTAACTCATCGAGGGAAACGAAATTCACTCCTATTTGATTGGCAGTTTGTTGATCTTGAACTATATCGTATGCAATCACTTTCATCTCGAATGCTTTTGCCCTTTTAGCCACGAGTTTTCCAATATTTCCAAAACCTATTATCCCTAGTATTTGTTCTTTAAGGGGTACAAGAGCAGGTTGGATTTCCCTCCAAGCCCCTTTTCTTATTTTCTCATTCATCCAATGTATTCTTCTTGTACAGTTAATCAACAATCCAAAAAAATGTTCTGAAACGGAGGAAGAATTTTGACCCTCAGCATTGGTAATGACAATATTGTTTTTTGTAGCAGATGGTATATCTATATTGTTAACACCGACTCCTGCACGTGCAATAATTTTTAAGTCAGGAGTTTTCCCCATCACTTTATCTGTGTAAGGCTCAGCTCCTGCAATGACGGCGGTTGCGCTTTCAATTTTTTTAATTAATTCATCCTCCGAAAGATACGCAGGGCAATCATCAATAAGTACTTCATATCCCTGGCTTTCAAGAGAACGAAAAAACTGTCTTTGGTCTTTAAAATTTAGGACAAAAGGTGTTCCCACCCAAATTATTTCTTTCGGCATTTACTAATCTCCTTGTTGAAGCTTTTATTTAAGTTCGAGGAGTTCGATTACAACTCCCTCAGGTCCCTGAATATAGGCAAAAGTAAGTTCTTCTACTTCTCCCTCGGCTAGGACAATCCCGCCTCTTTCCTTTATATTGTTAAGCGCAGTTCCTAGATTTTCTTCGACTCTAAAGGCAAAGTGGTCTATCCCATATCTAGGCCATTCTAATGGTGTGTTTGCGAGGTCTTCATTGTCTCTTCTTCCTCGAAGGATTATGTCTGCACCTTGTAAATTGAGAGTTATCTGAGGCGCCCCTCCCCTTTCTATTCTACTAGTTTCCACGGCACCCAAAATAGTTTTATAAAAATCTACAGCTGCTTCTACGTCTTTATGAACACAGTGGATATGATCGTGTGAAAGTTTCATCATTTCTCCTGATTGAATAGGTTGTTTTAAGATATTCAGATTACTTGATTGTTTGACATCTCTCAAATATGATTTTTAAACATTATTAATTATTTCATATAGGGGTTAACCTTGTTTTTTATTAAAGGTTTTTTCGATGGTTAAAAAAAAATATTTCAATTTGACAAACTTTCCTGATTTGAATCTAGCGTCTCCCAGTGAAGCCGCAAATTTCGTCAAATCTGGATCTCGAATTATAGTGAGTGCCAATGCGAATACCCCAACGACATTTCTTGATTCTCTATTTCGACGAGCGCATGAGCTTGAGGATGTTGAGATTACCCACATGCGTTTACTAGGCAATCTTCCTCAAATCACAACTGATTCCGCAAAGCAAATTAGGTTTAACCCTATAGTCGTATCGAAGGATCTTAGGGATGGATTTTCTCGTGGACTTGTTGATCACACACCAGCTCATTTCCATCAAGTCAGTCAAATTTTTTCTAAAGGATATCGTGATTTAGATTTGGCAGTTATCGCGTTAGCTGCACCTACAGAAGACTGTACGTGTAGTTATGGAACTTATATAGGATTTATGGATACTGTATCAAAAATTGCGAAACAAGTGATAGTAGAAGTGAACCTTGAAATGCCACAAACCTTTGGTTCTGTAAGATTTCCTCTAAAAGAGGCCGTTGCCGTTATGGAATCAAATCACTCACTTCCTGAGGAATCAAGGCCTGAAATTTCAGAGGTCGAAAAAAAAATGGGTGAAAATGTAGCCAATCTTATAAAAAATGGCGATTGTCTTCAGGTTGGTGCTGGCAGTGCTACTTCAGCGGTGGCTGAATTTTTAAGTTCACATAGAGATTTAGGAGTGCATACAGAGCTTTTTACGGATTGGATGATGGATCTAGTTCAAAAAAATTGTATAAATAATTCGAAAAAAAAAATTCATCGAAACGAGACTGTTGCAAGTTTTTGTAGAGGGACAAAAAAACTCTACGACTTTATTCATGAAAATCCTATGATTCAATTTTATCCTATTGAACATACAAATGACCCGTTTGTAATAGGTCAGATAGATAGTTTTGTTGCAATCAATGGTGCTGTTCAAGTTGATTTGCAAGGGCAAGTAAATTCAGAAAGTTTGGGCTTCCATCAGATTTCTGGAACTGGAGGGCTTTTGGATTTTGTCAGAGGGGCGTCTCATAGTAGTGGTGGACGAAACATTGTAGTTTTTCCAAGTACCGCACTTGGAGGAAAAGTTTCTCGCATTGTTCCATTTTTCGAACCAGGAACTGCAGTCACTATACCTAGATCCGACGTAGAATGGATCGTTACAGAATATGGGTCACGAAACTTGAGAGGTCTTTCTTTAAGGGAAAGATCTTCTGCTTTAATAGAGATTGCGCATCCCAATTTTAGAGATGAGTTGACTTTTATATTCAAAGAAGGAAGATTATATTCTTAATCAATATATAATTTCAAAGCTTGTTTTTTTTGTTTCTTATCAAAAGGCATTTTGAAATGAACGATTTCGAATCAGAGATAATTTCACTTGAGAACCCAGACGAGGCTGTTGAATTCTTTTTTGAAAAAGGGTGGTCGGATGGGTTGCCAATCATTCCACCAACTCCGGAACTTGTTCGTTCTATGGTTGGGGATCGTGAACCAACTGAACTTATAGGGTTTGTCCCTCCGGGGCAAGGAGGTGCGACAATTGAAAAAATTGCAATAAATGCCGTTATGGCTGGCTGTATCCCGAGCTATATGCCGTTGGTAGTTGCCGGTCTAAAGACTATGCTTGACGAAAAATTCAACTTGCAAGGTGTACAGTCTACAACACATATGAGTACGCCAGCATTTATAGTCAACGGCCCGATTGCCAATGAACTAGGGGTGAATTCAAAGTCGGGTTGTTTGGGTAGTGGTTTTCGTGCAAACGCAACAATCGGTCGTGCATTGAGACTTATCATGATGAATCTAGGTGGTGGAATACCAGGAGAAACAGATAAGGCGACCTTTGGCCATCCTGGAAAGTTTTCATATCTTTTTGCCGAAAATGAAGAGGAATCTCCATGGGATCCTTTACATGTTGATCTTGGTTATGACTCTGAAGAAAGTACGATTACCGCGTACTCTTGTGAACCACCCCATAATGTAAATAACCATGCTGAAGGAGATCCTTTCGGTATTTTGTATGGGATAGCTGGGGCAATGAAAGGGACAGGCCATAACAATTTCTACGTAATGGGGGATACAATGGTTGTACTTTGTCCTGAACATGCGGAAAGTATTGCAAGTGCGGGATGGAAAAAAAAAGACGTTAAATATTTTTTGTGGGAAAATGCTCGGCAACCAATTCGTGAACTTAAATATAATGGGATGTATGGAAAAGAGTATAAGAAAAATTTTTGGCCTCGCTGGGTGGATCGAGAGAATGAAGAGACACTTATCCCTATAGTTAGAACTCCTGATGATATTTT
This sequence comes from Nitrospinota bacterium, assembly GCA_036231405.1. Classification (GTDB taxonomy): domain Bacteria; phylum UBA8248; class UBA8248; order UBA8248; family UBA8248; genus UBA3496. The sequence continues at coordinate 191,221 of JAZAHK010000003.1, read as the reverse complement.
AGTTTTAGTTGCTGGTGGGAAAGGACGTCATACAGTTTTTATGCCTGGTTGGGGAACTCGTGCAGTCACGAAGAAAATCATTTTCTAATTGCTTGGAGATAGCAAAAATGCCAAAAGATAAGGGTAATTTCTTTGTTCTAAATCCTATGGCAGAAAAATTTCCTGAAGGAGGGTCCGTTTCATCTAAACTGGATACCCTTGAAGGTAAGACTATTGTTTTTTTAGATAATAATAAACTCCAGCCTTACAATAAATATTTTTCTTTGATGGGAGATTTACTCAAGGCAAAAAATGGGGTTAAAGACGTTATACACGTGAAAAAACCTTTTTTTACTCGTCCAGCCAGACCTGATATTTTGGAACAAGTTGTTGAACATGCCGATGCCGCTGTTACAGGTCTTGGAGAATGAGGTAGTTGTACAGCCTGGAGTTTCAGGGATGCGGTAAATTTAGAAAAATCAGGGATTCCATCGGTGTGTGTTATTACCACCGCCTTTTTAGCAATTGCTAAAGCACAACAGAAGGCAATGGGGTACCTTGAACTTCCATTTATTGCGATTCAGCATCCAGTGGCCGTTTCTGAAGAGGCTGAAATAAGGGAAAAGGTTGAGGCAGTCTATCCAGACTTTATCGCAAGTTTTTTGAAATAATTTTTTTATGAACATAGAAGTTTTTCCGTGACTTAAAGGAAAAAACTTAGGGTATTTCTATAACAAATTCGACCCCAGGAGGTTCCGAGTTGTTGTTTGCAGATATATTCCATCCATGAAATTCTATGACTGCTTTCACAAGGAAAAGACCAAATCCCTGGTGTATTCCCTTGGTTTGAGTTTCTCTTATTGAAAATCCAAGATCAAAAATATTCGTTAAATTTTTTTCATCAATTAAATTACCTTCATTTTTTATAGTAATTCTTTTCCCAGAATCTTTTGTTTCTAGAATACATGTAATTTCTGTGCCTTTTTTCCTGAAATCACTTGCGTTTTCAAATATAGAAGAGAATGCACGTTCTAGTGCAATAGGGACGCATTCTGCAAAAACATTCTCCGTTCTTATTTCTAGTCTTATGTTAGAATCGGGTGTTTCGAAATATTCGACAAATTCTTTCATCAACGAACATAGATCAATCTGTTCTCTTTTCCCTGCGTTGAGTGCGGAAATAATGTTACTAGCACTTGTGAAATCTTGGAGAGTTTTTTCCGATAATTCTAAAGTCTTTATTAATGATTTATTGATTTCTACTTGTTCCGGATTAGAATTAATATTCGCTATTTTAAGACGTAATTTAGAGAATTGTTGTCCGAGTTCGTGTCTTAGAAAATCCGACATTTTTCTATAAAATGTATTTCGATCCCTAATTTTTAAAAAACTTAATTGGAGTAGTTTTGTTAAAAGTCCTAATTCGTCATTTTGGGTACCTTTCATTTTTTCTATGGTTGGAAGAATTTCTCCGTCGCTAGAAACGTGTTTTTCTATTTCTCTTTGTAAATTGCTCAAGCGATTTTTGAGATAAAAAATTAGACTGCAGAGTAGGAAAATCGTGAGTAAAACGATTATAAATCCAATAGCTGCTATATTGTAAATTGGGTATAGGCTCTCCTTTTGCCAGTTCCTCTCTTGGGACCAGATGTAAACTGTTTCATCGAAAAGAGATGAACACATTGATAATTCGCTTAGGTTTTTCTTTAAGATTTTTTGCAACTTAGCACACACGCTCGGTAGTCCAGCTTTTTGCCTACCTACAATTTTTTCTCCAACCCATTCAAAAAACGATTGTTTTTCTAATCTCTCTCGAAGTGGTAGATTATATTCTTCTTTTTTGAAAATAATATTTTCATTCAAGTCTCTAAATAGAATCCCATGTTTCATTTGTTGTATCTTGTTCATTTTTTCTTGTAACGAATCAGTTAAGAAGAAGGAAACTTTATATCTAGGAGAAGTCTGGCAGAGGATATTATTGTCTTCGTGTAAAGAGAATCTAATGTTTTGTATATTCCTAAGAATTTCCTTTCTTTTTAAGAAAAGACTAAATGTTCCATAAACGAATTCTCCATCTGCTCCATTTCTTTTCCAATATGATCTGTCTTGATTGATAGACCACTCTGTTTCTTTTTCTAAAACAAAATTTCCCTTAATTTGCTTAATTTGATTTTCAGAATCGTCAGAATCTTTGGCTACAAAAATAGCCTTAATTGTGGAGGAATTTTTATTTCTATCTAAAAAATCGATTTTCAGGAAATGTTCTTCAGAGTGTACGTCATAACCTTCGAAACCTCCGAAGAAGATGAGCAGGTCTCCGATAATAGAAACTCTAAATTTAAATTTATTTTTGTACGAGTACCTATCGGTCATTGAAGCGCTTTGCTGATCCTTGCATTGAATATCAGGCCCGCTTCTTATTTTCTTTGTTCTCAAAAAAATTGGGAACGTATTTGGAGCAGAAATGTCTTTTGGGTTACTAAATTTTGTGAGTCGTAAAGATGGATTTTCTTTTAATGTTTTCTCTAGTGAATTTCTATTGATTGCAAACTTTTCCTTCCGTTCGTTTTTTGTTTGAACAATTAAATCGCTAACGAAAACATATCCTGCAACAAGAATAATGACTTGTATTGGGAGGAAGACACATAGAGCCTTAAAGGTAATGCTGGAGGTGTGGAAGCCAAATTTTTTCATAGTTTACTTCCAAGAAATTGGATCTTATGAATCTTTGACCCATTTATAACCGGCGCCATAGATAGTTTTTATGCGATCAAATTCTGGATCAACGGTTTTGAATTTTTTCTTTATATTCTTAATCTGTGCGTGAACGGCACTGTAGTTATCTGATTCTATAAGATGATCTAAGAGAGTTTCCGTGTTTATTACAATTCCAGGATTAACTAAAAGCTTACTTAAAATCAAACTTTCTGTGATTGTGGGTTCGATTGTTTTTCCTTTCCATTCGACTTCACTTTCAGATCTTCTGAAGATCAAGTCACCGTATACGATATCTTGTGCTTCGAGATTGTCTGTCTTAAAACCATCTGCGTACTCTAGGGCTGAATGTATAGAAGTCCTCACCAGTTCTGGATTGTAGGGTTTGACTATATAGTTCCAGCATACAATTTTTTGGCCTGAAATCATATTCATATCACTCTCAAGTGCTGTAATGAATATGATAGGTATAGTTTTGGATTTTAACCGCAGTTCTTTTGCGAATCTGAATCCGTCTTTATTCCCTTGATCGTTTGAGTCCAGCATTACGTCAACAATAGCTAGGTCAAAATCAATTGTATCTTTAATTTTATTTTTCGCGCTCTTTAAATTATCGAATTGTATCACCTCAAAATCCCATGTTTCCAGATAGGTAACTAGGTCGTTTAACTGTTCTTTGTCGTCTTCTAGAACCAAAATCTTTGGCATTTATTTTCTCCTAAAATACAACATACAATATTTGTTTATTTTAAAAAAGGTGAGGGGACAGCCTTATTGTCTACCCCCTCATCCAGTAAAAAAATATAAAAACCGAATGATAAATGTCTCAAAAATTGTGATTATGTCGCTTAGGGCGTTTTTATCTTTGTTTCTCCATATTAATCATCTTCCCTAGCTGTATTTCCATTTTTCTATTAACTCTATTTAAAACTTTCTTCTTTGCATCTAACGAGATATTTTTATTTTCTTTTAGGTAATCTGAAAATTTTCTGTCTGTAGAATCCTTATGCTTTATTTGTGCTCCAGCATTAAGTAATAAGGTTATTATTTTATCTGTTTTATTATGATTGGCCGCGTACATTATTGGAGTAAGGGAGTACAATTTAGAAGATTTCGTGCATTCTGGCCACTTTGCAATTTTTGTCGTTTTTTGATTTATATCGAACCCATGGTCTATGAGTAATTTTGTTGTTTCTTGATTTTCAAATTGAATCGCATAATGCAGAGCAGACTTGTTGAAATGATTTGAATCTCTCACATTTTTTTGATTTTCTAGAATTAATTTTGTAAAAGCAGAAGAGTGAATAGCGTAGAAGATAGGAGTTTCTTCTTTGCGGGTTGTATTTTCGGTACTTTGTTTCGAAGTTGCTTTGTTTTCCTCAAGCGCTCCTTTTCTAATTAACCAATTGATTACTTCAACTGGTTGATTATTGAGAAGAGAAATTTTAAGAGCTTCTCTTTTACTGAATATACTTCTATCAAATAGAGAATCAGCTTGTTTTACCCATACTTTTGGATCAATTTTTTGAGAGGTGAGAGAGAGATATATTGGGTCTTTTGTAAGCTTTTTTACCGGGGCAAACATTCCTAAATAGTGGATTCCTGAATTCCGTGGGTAGGAGTTCGTATTACTAGATAAAACTCTGTTGAGAAGATTGATAGATTGGAGGGATGCTTCTTGCCCCGGCATTTTATGTACGGAAGAAAAATGGCTTTTTATTTCTATGAAAGAATTTAAGTAGGCTTTTATTATTTCTTCATATCTAACTCGATTCCATTGGTACTCATTAGACCATAGTCTCATGTAATCTCCCATGATCTGATGTTTAATTGCATTGCTAGATAGAATATTTTTCGGCTCTTCCTTAGACAGTATTTCTAATATTTTTTTGTTTTTTCTATTTATCTTTATTTTTTCGGGTCGTGACAGAAGAGATTCGATTTCAGGGCCTATCTCTGCTCGAGATAAGCTTTCTTTTGAACAATAGTTTGTTTCAGCTTTCCCTGAAATAGCATTCAAGAGGTATATATATTTTTTTAATTCTTTAAACGCGGCAGTCTGCTTGTTAATCTCTTTCTTGTTTATTGTATTTTTTTTTGTTTTATTGATTATTTCTGCGATTTTAAAAGACTCGTTTTTCGAAATCTTTTTTCTTTTTTCTGTATTTATGAAAGTCCTTTCTTTGCCTGTATCCCAATCAATTTCTAAGTATTGTAGTGCAGTTAAGAACAAGAATATAGCAAGTGCTCCTCCCATTTTGGCTCTCCTTCGTAAAAGAAATAAATTTTCACTTTCAAATTGTATTTTCTTTTCAAAGAGAGATGATGAAGCAATTATGAATAGAACATGAATTCAGTTCTGTCAGATGTTTTGGTTGTATAGTTTTACTTTTGAAATGTTTAGGAAATTATATGCAATTCCGATAAAGGGTATTTATGTAAATTCTCTACCCCTCCTTCAGTTACCAAGGAAGTGTCGCCTATCCATACCCCTTTCTTTTCTTATTTTCGCATATCTGGCTTCATACTCATTTTTTGAGAACCATGGCCAAAAATTATTTTGACATTCCATAGAATCCCCTTTAAAAATAAAAAAAGTTATTTTGAAAATGTAAGAATTACTACTCCTGAGACTATTGTTAAGACGCCAAAAATAATCTTAGGGGTTAACTTTTCCTTCTTCTTTAGGAAAAGATGAGTTAACCACAAACCAAAAAGTGGATTGGTTGCTAATATGGAAGATACAAGTGATACTTGTCCGTGCTTGATGACATAGAGAATTAAGAATTGACCAAGTACTACCGCAACACCAGCAGGAATGAAATATTTAAGAGATTTTAAATTAAAAACATAAGTTTTAGTATTTTTATTTGAACTGACTCTAAGTATCAAAGGCAAAACAATGCATGCTGATAGCCCCTGTAAAAAAGCACCTGTAAAGAAAGACGATTGGCTGTTTTCAAACCCAAGTTTTCTAAAGGTATGAGCTAGTCCAAAGCAAATTGCTGACAAAAGTGGGATAAGTATATATTTGTATTTTCCTTGCATTTTATCCAGACCTTCTGAAATTAAAAAGATTCCAAAAAGAACAATGACAAGCCCAATCCAAAACAAATCTGAAGGACGTTCTTGGAGAATAAAAAAAGCGAGGAAACTTCCAAATATGGCATTCGTATTCACTATGGCGGTCGTTGGAGCAACACCGATAAAACTTATAGAACGATAAAGAAAGAGCACAGAAAAAGCAGGGGATGAAATACCTGCGGCGAGAAAGTATATGTCGTTCAAAGATAATTGTGATAGTGGGCTGCTATCTAAAGGAAGAGCAAGTATAGTAATTACAAGATACGTTACTGCTACCACAAAACTTCCTGTTTGGCTTGTACTTTTATCAAGTCCTAAACGAGTTAAAACCGCACTTACCGCGTAAAAAAAGCCTGAAATAATAGCAAGAGTTTCAATGGGCAAAAGGTATTAACTTCCTTTTTGATAAAGAAATTTTAATCAGAATTTTTCTTATTTCTTCGGACTATTTTGCATCTTACTGAAAATCAAGTGTTTTCGCTTCTAGTCCAAGAGCGATCCGTCCAACTGTTTCAAGGCAACGATCATTGGATGGTGGCATGACAATTCCTGCAATTGAATCTCTGAGATGTCGTTCTAGTGGGAGGTCGCGCTGGAGACCAAGACCACCACATAAACGGATACCTTTTTCAGCTAATTCTCTAGCGGCTTCAGTTGCTAAATATTTTGCCTGATTTAACATAAAAGTTAATTCCATTTTATTCATATTTCCTCTAAGCATTCCAAGCTTTTCAGCAGCTCTTCGTGCATTTTCAAGGATCATTGACATTTCTCCAATTTGTCTCTGAGTTCTCTCAAGTTCAGGCAAGGGAACTCCCAATCCAGATTTTTTATTCATGGCATAGTCTAATGTAAATTCATAAGCAGCTTCTGCAATGCCTATATAGACCGCAGTATAACCCAGAGACCACATACTCATGTCCTTGCCAAGTATGCTGCCTGGATCCCCAATCACTTCTTCTTCATAAATTTCTACATCATTAAACATCACTGAATTAGATGCAGTACCTCTCATTCCAATGGCATTCCAGTCATCTAATATTTCAATTCCACTTCGAGTAGATGGAATCATTACATTGTATAGGCCATCCTCTATGTTTTTCGAACCATCTAAAAAACTCCATGTGAAGTAGAAATCTGCCCCGGTAGATAAAGAACAAAAATGTTTTTTCCCATGAATCTTGTACTTATTATCTGAGAACTTTCTAATTGAAGTGCGTACGGATAACTTGTCTCTGAAAGAACTTCCTGGTTCACTCGTAATAGAAGCAAAAATCGCCCCGTCATTTACGACTTTTTTGAAATACTCCTCTTGTTGTTCTGGAGATGCAAGCTGTTTCATGAAATCTACAACTGCACTATGCATGTTAAAAGTAAGACCGGTCGAGGCACATCCTCGTGCTATATTTGATAACACTTTTACATAAGTGAGAGCATCTGCTCCTATTCCCCCATATTCTTTAGGAACAGAAAGGGCCAATAGCCCTGTTTCTTTTAAATCATTATAATTTTCTTCTGGGAAACGAGATTCTTCATCTATAACCTTTGCTCGTGAGGCAAATCTGCTTCTACTGAGTTTATCTGAAATTTCGAGCCATTTTTCTAATTCACTACTAACTCGTGGTATATTTGACTGCATTTCTGCGCATCCTATCGTGAGAATTTTTATTTCTATAGAGGACAATAACTACCATTTTTTAAGTTTTTTATCTACTTCGTATTTACGAAGTAATCAAAAAAGTGATAATTTAAAAACATTAAAAAATTCTACATATTTTTCCCATTTAGCATCTTTGCTTAGGGGTTTTTTTTGGAGTTGTTCCTATGTATTTGAACGAAAGTCGTGCAAGAAAGTTGATGAAGGAATTTGATGTTGACGTCCTGATTGCCAGTACTCCTGAAAATGTTACTTATCTTGCTGGAACCGTAGGTTGGTCTAATAAAGTATATGCGTACTCGGTTCATATGTTTGCACTTTTTGCAGTTGATGAATCTATATCTCCTGCTTTGATAGTGCCAGGCCAGGAGGTGACGTATGTTTCTATGCAACAGTCATGGATCAAGGAACATTACACTTTTGGAGGAAAAAGTGCGCTTATTCAACCTCCTGATAAAAAGGCTGAAACCTTAGAAGAAGAGACGTACTTAGGAATGTATAACAATGATTCGAAAAGGGAAAAGAGTCCAGGGTCGTCTCTTGCTATGGCTCTACGCGATCGAGGTCTTGATAAAGGAAGATTGGCTCTTGATCAAGAGAGGGTAAATCCGACTGTTAGAAAGCAAATTGAAGTTGCTCTTCCTGAGGCAGAAATAATCGAGGCTAGTGATCTTTTCCGTTTGATTCGAATGGTGAAAACGAAAGATGAAATTAATGCTATGAAAGCGGCCGCCGCTTTAAATGAAAGTTCATGTATTGCGGCATCTAATGCTGTAAAGGAAGGAGCGACTGAGCAAGAAGTTGCTTCTGTCTTCCGAAGTGAGGTTGGGAGAGGTGGTGGAATTTGGCAATGGTTTCATTTTTGTTCAGGTAGGCGTGCAACAGGAATTTTCCCTCCGACTGATAAGAAAATAAATAAAGGAGAAATGTGGAAATTTGATGCAGGACTGGTGCTTGGAAACTATCAGTCTGATACTGGTTGGGGTGGAGTTCTTGGTGAACCTACAAGTGAGCAATTGAAAATATGGGAGGCAACATTAGCGGGATTTGATGCAGGTCTTTTGAAAGTGAAAGCTGGTGTTTTGGGTTCTGAGATTTATAGGGCACTGCTTGAGGGGACAAAAGATGGCGGTTTGCTAGAACATAATGGAAATTTTGCAGGTCATGCGATTGGTCTTGAGCAAAGAGAAGTTCCTTATGTTCTTTCTGATCCTTCTCCAATGAACAGTCCTTTCCTTCCATCTTCCAGTGATTTCCCCCTTGAAGAGGGAACTACTATTTGCATTGAAAATCCTTGTCAGGTTTTTGGTGTTGGTGGAACGCAAATTGAAAAGACTGTAGTGGTTACAAAAGATGGATATGATTTTATATATCCACAAGAAAGAAAGCTTTGGGTAGTTTAAAATTTTTTGATCATATTTAGAAATAAGGGAAAAAATTATGTGTGCAACTCAATTCATTGATCTTAGTACTCCGATGATGAATGGTTCTTATGAACCTCGTCCACCAGAAATAACCTACATGGACCATAAGGAGTTTGGAACTAACTCTGCAAAAAAATGGGGTGTTAATTTAGAAGATATACACGACGGAGTTGGTGGTGCAGCAGAAATGGTAACCGTATCTACTCATTCTGCTACACATATGGATGCCCCCTGGCACTATGGCCCAACTGTTGCGGGAGAGGTTTCTAGAAAAGTAGATCAGATACCCTTAGAGTGGTGTTACGGTGATGGCGTCGTACTAGATCTGCGTCATAAAAATACAGGGGATTGGATTACAGCAAGTGATATTGGGTCATGTTTAACGAAAATAGAATATGAAGTAAAAGAGGGTGATATAGTTCTTCTTTGGACTGGTACTGATGAAAAAAGAGATGACCCAAATTACTCAGAATTACACCCTGGTATGAGTATTGAATCTACCGAATTTTTACTAGATCGTGGAGTCAGAGTGATTTGTATTGATGCATTTGGATTTGACAGACCATTTAATAATCAAATCCCTGAATTTAAAGCTGGCAAAAGAGAGTCATTGATGCCATGTCACCATATATTAGGAAGAAAGCGTGAGTATTTTCAAATAGAGCAGGTAGCAAACATTGGTGCAATTCCTAAACCTCATGGTTTTAAGCTTTGTTGTTTTCCAATAAATATTAAGGATGCAAGTGGTGCTTGGGTTAGACCTGTTGCGATTATTGAAGATTAATTTTCAATTGATTTTCTCATTTCATAAAGGGGGGTGATTATGAGTAAGTATTTTTTAAGAGTTTTTCTAGTACTTAGTTTGTTTTTTGTTTTTCTTGTACCAGGTGGCAATTCTTTTGCGGCAAAAAAGCTTTCTAACATAAAAGTTACAATGGCTAATCCACTTTTTAATCCTGGGATTTCTTTTTTGTGGATAGGTAATTTTCTTGGGTACTACCAAGAAGAGGGTGTAGATGCACAATTTGTAGCTGCTCAGGGTGGGGCGCAAGCAATGGGCTGGGTTCTAGCTGGCAGAACACACGTTGGTCTTCCTAGGCCTATTCCTATTCTTTTTAAGGCTGCAAGAGGTAAAAAATGGCCTCCAGTTACAGGTGTCTATATTCTAAATAGAGATGCTATTTATGCAGATGGTGTTGCTGTTCCTCCTGGCAGTCCTATCAAAACTGTTTGTGATCTTAATGGGAAAAAAATAGGTGTTATGAGTGCAAGAGATTCAGGTCCATACTTTGTTAGGAAAGCTCTTGAAACATGTGGGATACCTTTAAACAAGCAAAATGTTACGTACCTACCAGTAGGTCCTGTTAATAAAGCTGCACTTGCCATGAAAATGAAGAGAGTTGAAGCTTGGGCAAATGTAGATGTTCAGTATACTCTTGCTCAAGCTGCGGGCTTCAAATTTAATATTATCCCTTATCAAAAAAGCTGGACAAAGAATTTATTTGGGAATGTGGTGTGGCTTAATACTAAGTTTCTAAAAAATAACAGAAAAACTGTTGTAGGTTTCTTGAAAGGACTTGCGAAAGGAAGTCTCTTCTTTTATACGAATCCAGATGCTGCATTAGAAGCGCACTGGGTTCTTTATCCTGAGTCTATCCCTAAGGGGATGAGTCGTAAGGCTGCAACGGCGAAAATGATTAAAGTTTTAAGAGCACGTGCACCTAAGTTAAGAGTTGATGATGAGAAGGATAAGCGATTTGGGGCTCACCATGCAGGTGAATGGTCCGAGTACGTCAAGTTTGTTGGTTTAGACAAAAAATTGTCTGATGCGCAAGTAAGTAAACTATGGACTAATGATCTTATTGCTGAAGTCAATAATTTCGATAAAGAAGCAGTAATTAGAAGAGCTAAAAAATTTGATATCCAAAAAGAGCTTAAGAAATATAAAGCTTTAATGAAAAAGTATAAGTAATTAAAAGAAAATGCAAAATAAAATCAATGAACCTGATAGTGTAAAAACGGACTCCACAAATCCTTCGCAGGACGTTGTGGAGTCCGTTAAGCCTTCTTTTTCGACCGTTCTTTTTAACAAGAGAAATCTATGGCTTTTTCCCGTTTCTTTCATTATATTCGTTAGTCTTTGGGAGTGGATAGTTGTTTATTTTGATATTGATGATTTCATCTTTCCAGCTCCATCTGATGTAGCTGAAGCTCTCCTGAGAGGTTTGGTTTTCATCGAAACGGGTCCACAGTCAGGTACTGCAGATTTCTCTAGTGTTATGCAACACAGTTTCTATCTGCATATCAGTCATACTCTCTTTGAAGCAGTCCTTGGTTTTATCATAGGGAGTATTATTGGTCTTGGGCTTGGCCTAGTTTTTATGCAATCTAAATGGATAGAGGCTATTATTATGCCTTATGTCGTAGCTTTTCAAACTCTCCCTAAGTTAGCTATTGCGCCTCTTTTTATTATCTGGTTTGGATATGAAGTTGAGTCAAAGGTTTTTCTTGCAGGATTAGTAGCATTTTTCCCTCTTTTAGTGAATACCATGGTAGGGCTGAGATCTGCTGACCAGGATCAATTAGACTTGCTTCGTTCTTTATCGGCTTCAAGGTGGACCACTTTTAGAAAACTACAATTTCCAAATGCCCTTCCTTTTATCTTCGCGGGACTTGAGATAGCCGTTGTTTTTAGTTTGCTTGGGGCAATTTTAGGAGAATTTGTAGGAGCTGGAATGTGTATGTGGGGCGGAAGAGGACAATGCGGTTTAGGTGTTCTTTTGATGCAAATGAGTTTTTCTGCAGATACGACGGGAACATTTGCTGTTTTAATTTTACTTTCCTTCATGGGTTTGGGAATGCATAAAATAGTCCAGGTCACAAAAAAGAAAATTCTTTTTTGGGCTCCTGAAACAGAACAGACCATGGGGTCTTAATTTTACTTATAAAACTTAATTTTTGAAAATGAAAAATGTCCTATATATCTGTAAAAAATTTAGAGAAGGAATACATTACTGCTAGTGGTGAAATTGTTCACGCTTTGTCTGATATAAACTTGGAAATCTTTGAAGGTGAATTTGTTTCAGTTGTCGGCCCTAGTGGATGTGGCAAGAGTACGTTATTAAAAATTTTAGGTGGTCTATTAACGAAGACCTCGGGGGGTATAAGTCTAAAAAATACTCCAATTGAAGGTCCAAGAAATGATGTAGGGATTGTGTTCCAAGATCCTGTTCTTCTTTTATGGAGGACTGTTCTGCAAAATACGCTTCTTCCTTCTGAAATCTTAAACCTTGATTCTAATGTCACAATTCCAAGAGCAAAAGCATTGATTAAGTTAGTTGGTTTAGACGGATTCGAAGACAAGTATCCTCATGAATTGTCTGGAGGAATGAGGCAGCGTAACGCTATAATTAGAGCCTTAATACATGACCCCAGTCTCTTACTTATGGATGAGCCTTTTGGTGCGCTAGATGCTATGACGAGAGAACAAATGAATCTTGAACTCCAGAGGATCTGGTTAGAAAGTAAAAAAACGGTTTTTTTCATTACTCATAGTATCCCAGAAGCTGTATTTTTGGCAGATCGCGTTGTGGTGATGACTGCCAGACCAGGGAAAATTGCAGAGGTAATAACCGTAGATATTGAAAGGCCCCGAGATCTTAAAACAATGGGAGATCCTGCATTCGTTGCTTTGAGTCAGAAAATTAGAGGTTTGTTGTACGCGGAAAGTAGTATTGATTAATTATTCTATTATCAATTTTTTTATTTCAGGGGGAAGCTAAGATCGAAAAGTTAATAATAACTAATTGTGCGGCAGATAGTCGTAAGCACCCTGGTGTACCTAAGCGTCTCCAAACTGCTGATACTCTTGCGAGTGAAATTAAAGCAAGTTATGAAGCAGGTGCTTCTATAGCTCATATTCATGGGATTCCTATGCAACTAGAAAGTTGGGAGCCTTTTACGAATGCAGTTCGCGAAGCCTGTCCAGAGATTTTAATCCAATTTGGAATTGCTGCTATGGGACTTCCAGGAAGAAAAAAAATAGTCCATTTAAAACCTGATATGGCTTCGATTGCTTTGGGCTCACATGATTTTGCGTTTGTGGATGCTGATCTTTTAGTCGAACATTCAAGGCAGGAAATTGAAGATCAAGTCAGACTATTTAATGATAATGGTGTACACCCAGAATTTGAATGTTTCAATTTAGGTCATTTGTGGAATCTGGAATGGCTTTTAGAGAAGGACTTAGTGAAAAGCCCTGTCGTATTAACAATTTTTTTTGGTTGGCCTGGTGGATTTTGGTCTCCTGCCACATTAAAAGAACTTCTGCATCGCATAGAACATCTTCCTGACAATTCTGTTTTTTCAGTAAGCGCTGCTGGGTTAAGTAATGTTGCTTTAGAAACAGTTTCCATTATCCAAGGTGGTCATGTTCGTGTTGGTACAGAAGATGAGCCTTATTATACGAAAGGTGTTCTAGCGGAAGATAATGCCCAATTAGTTTCAAGAATGGTTAGGATTGGAAAAGAACTTGGAAGAGAACCTGCAACTGTTGAGGAAACAAAAAAAATTCTAGGACTTAATTAATTTAAAGATGAGGAATTTTTAATGTCAAAGCTTATGATAGTGAATTGTGCTGCGGATACTTCTATGCACGAAGGTGTAGAGAAGAGATTCCATGATTCAGAAGTTTTAGCGACTTCAGTTAAAAAAGGATGGGAGCAAGGGTCTTGTATTGCACACATTCATGCGCCTCCTACAAACTATGAAGCATGGGAAAATCATACCAAGGCAATTCGTGATTGTTGCCCTGTGATGTTGCAATACGGAATTTCTACGCAGACCCTTGAACAAAGGCGTGAGGTTGTAAAATTTCAACCTGAAATGATGTCTGTCGCTGTAGGTGCTCATAACATGGCTTTCATTCAGGGAGATGTAATGATGTTACATCCCCGTGAGGAAATTGCAGATATGATGAAGCTTTGCACTGATTACAATGTAAAGCCAGAGTTTGAAGTTTTTAGTATTGGAGAATTATGGATGATTAATGATTTGTTAGAGAAAGACCTTATACAAACACCAGTTTTAATGACAGTATTTTTCGGAAGGCCTGGTGGTGCATGGTCTCCAGCTACTATGCGAGAATTCTTGCACAGAGTTTCAGCTTTGCCTGAGGATTCGATTTATATAACTAGTGTGACAGGGAATACCCATCTTCATTTAGAGACTATGGCAGTTATGCATGGTGGTCATGTTCGTGTTGGTACAGAAGATGAACCATTTCTAAGTTCTGGTGTTTTTGGAGATAATCCCGAACATGTTTCACGAATAGCAAATGTGTCAAAATTATTGGGAAGAGAAATTGCTACAGTTGACGAAGCTAAGGCAATGATAGGTCTGTAAGTGTAAATTAAAGATTATGAAATTTTTTGTAATTTTAAGGAGTAGTTAATGCCAAGGATGTCTGGTGCCGAATTTATAGCAGATGCTTTGAAGGCATACGGTGTAACACATATTTTTTTCGTCCCTACAATTTTGAGTCATTCTTTGGCACAAATGGACAAAAAAAATACAGGTATCTCTAGAGTTCTCACACATGGGGAAAAATCTGCTGCATATATGGCTGATGCATATGCACGTATTTCTGGACGACCCGGTATTTGTATGGCACAGATTGTGGGAGGAGTAAATCTTGCAGCAGGACTTAGGGAGGCTTATTTGGCCTGCTCTCCAGTAATAGCTTTTACTGGTGGGACAACTCCTTCGAGCCGTTACAGGAATCCATATCAAGAGGTAGAGGATATTTCTGCTTTTGATCCGGTCACAAAGTTCAATGCATATGTCGACGATGTAGAAAGATTTCCAGATTTATTAAGACAAGCTTTTAGAGTGGCAACCTCCGGTACGCCCGGCCCAGTCCATTTAAGATTTGCAGGTAATTTAGGGCAAATTGAACAGAAAATAGCTAATCTTAAACTTGTCGTTGAGGAGGATTTCACAAGTACCCCCGCCTATCGTCCTGAACCTAGTATTGATTCCTTAAAAAAAGCGGTAAAAATACTTTCTTCTAGTAAAAAGCCTGTCATTGTATGTGGCGGAGGGGTACGTGTTTCTGGTGCCCATAATGAGTTGGTCAAACTTGCAGAAAAACTTTCTATCCCAGTTGCTACTTCTATGAATGGTAAAGAAATAATCCCAGGAAACCATGATTTATCTGTTGGTGTGGTTGGTAGTTACTCTAGAAGAAGTGCTAATCAGGTGGTTTCAGAAGCAGATTTTGTATTTTTTGTAGGGACACAAACTGGTGGGATGACAACACATTTCTGGAAGGTCCCTAAGATTGGGGTTCCCTCCATGCAATTAGATATTGATCCCGAAGAACTTGGAAGAAATTATCCGTTAAAAGCTTCTTTACAAGGAGATGCAAAAGTCTCCTTGTCGAAATTGATTGACCTTTGTGATGATGGTCAGAACGAGAAGAGAGTTTATTGGAATAAAAGAGTTAAAAAAATTGTCTCCGACTGGAGAAAAGAGTTTTCTCCCTTATTAAATTCGTCTAAGAATCCGATACGACCTGAAAGGGTATGCCAGGTTCTTTCTGATATTCTGCCTAATGATGCAATTCTTTTGTCTGATACAGGACACTCTGGGATGTGGACAGGGGGTTTTTTAGATTTAAACGGAGATAAACAGAGTTTCATTCGTGCTGCAGGTCATCTAGGATGGGGTTTTCCTGCTGCTATGGGTGCGAAATGCGCTGCTCCTAATCGTCCAGTTGTTCTGTTTACTGGAGACGCTGGATTCTGGTATCACATTGGGGAAATTGAAACTGCTGTGAGGTGGAAGATCCCCATTGTTCTCCTTGTGAACAATAATAGTTCTCAAAACCAGGAAACGAAAATTTTCGATAATGCCTATGGAGGAAAACAACATGGAAAAGCACATGAATTATGGCATTTTGAAAAAACGAATTTCGTCCAAGTCGCAAAATCTATGGGCGCAAATGGAATACGAATTGAAAGAGCAAAAGATCTGAAGACAAAACTTCAAACTGCTTTAAAAACAAAAACTGGTCCAGTTATTGTCGATGTTGTTACAGATATTAAAGCACTTGCTCCTGGAGCATATTCTGAATTTTAGAAATACTTAAATTTTTGAAGGGTCTGCGTGGTGAGTCCAACTCCGATAGTTAATCCTGAAAGTATTCGAACTGTAAATCCATCTTCCTGGCCACAATATCCTTATAATGAAGTTCCTCTTACCAGGGAAACTTCTGAACCTAAATACTCTATTTTTACAGAAAATTCTAAAAAATTTACAGTTAGAGATGGTATAGACCTCTATTATGATATTTATCGACCCAATGTCTCAGGCGAGAAATTTCCTACGCTTCTTTCTTGGTCCCCTTATACAAGGCAGTTGCAACCAACGGTCGTCCCTATAGGACAAAACGAAGCAGGATTGACAGAATTTTGGGTGCCTAGGGGGTATGTACAAGTTATTGCTGATGTTAGAGGGTCTAATGATTCTGGTGGTTCATGGGATCATTGGGGTCCTGAAGAGCAAAAAGATTTAAAAGAGATGATTGAATTTATTGCAAATCAGCCGTGGTGTAATGGAAAGGTAGGTATGATTGGTTGTTCATATTTTGGGATGAGTCAATTGCTAGGAGCCGAACAACAACCAGAAGGACTTTCAGCAATTTTCCCATATGACGCAATGACTGATTTATATCGTGATGCGTACTATCATGGCGGGATTTACTCTGCTTGGGCTCGTTTTTGGTTCACGAGTTTAATGTTTTTAAATCATACTAGTGGTCGTGTCAAAGATCTTTCAGGTTTTAATTATCACTTTAATCGTGTTCTTAGCGGGAAGGATTCTCTTGATGGGGAGTACTTTCAAGAGCGATCTTCATGGCGGAACTTGCCGAAAATAAAAATCCCTACATATCTTGGATGTGATTGGAATTTTTATGGTCTTCATTTGAGAGGTGCGTTCGAGGGGTGGGATTTAATTCCTGAAAGTACACCAAAAAGGATGCTTATTGGTCCTGAACCTCAACCAAGAAGACCTTTTGGAGTTTACCATTTTGAAGCTCTTCGTTGGTATGACCATTACTTAAAAGGGTTAGATACGGGAGTTAATGACGGCCCTCCAATTAATTTATTTATCCAAGGAGAAAATACTTGGAGAGTTGAGAAAGAGTGGCCATTAGAAAGAACAACATGGAAGGAACTCTATCTTGACGGCGAAAAGCTTACTGAAAATGTTTCTTCTTCGGGAGAAAGAGTTTATAAATTTGTCCCCGGGACTCCAAAAGCAAAGCTTGGGGAACCAAAGTTAGTTTTCAAAACGACCCCTGCCGAAAAACCTTTTGAAATAACGGGTCCTTTAGTTCTAAAATTATTTGCAGTTTCCGATCAGGATGATACCGATTGGTTTGTCTTTATCAAAGATCAATCTCCAGACGGTTCTGAAAAAATCCTAACTCGTGGTTTTTTAAAAGCTTCACACAGAGCGTTAGATTCAGAAAGAAGTAAAAATTGGAGGCCATGGCATCCTCATGACAAGGTAGAATTGATAGAACCTGGGGAAGTGTATGAATATGAGATTGAAATTGTGCCTACATGTAATTTGTTCCTTGAGGGACATTCACTAAAGTTGGAGATTTCATCTTGCGATCCTGTCACAAATTTAATTTACACGCATGATCCAATTCCCAGGACAGTTACTAACATTATTTTAACGGGGAAGGATCAGTCCAGATTAATTATTCCTTTTATTCCTAGATAGGTCCCTTCTTAAAGTTTTTTTGAAAGCTTTCTTATACTTGGAGGTTAACGTATGTCAGAACGAGTTGGTATAGTTGGAATCGGATTGATGGGTTCAGCTATTTCCGGAAATCTTCTTGAGGCTGGTTATGAAGTGCAAGGTTTTGATATAGACGGGAAAAGAGTTGATGAATTTGTAGAGAGAGGTGGAATACCTGCAGAGTCTCCTTCTGCTGCTGCAAGTGGAGTTAGTTGGTTAATAACTTCGCTTCCCACAAGCGATATAGTTCGTGAAGTCATTTTTGGTGATAAGGGAATTATGGCAAGTGCTCAAGATGGTTTAATCCTAGCAGATGCCACCACCTCTAGGCCTGAGGATTCAGAGCGTCTAGGGAGTGAATTAGCAGAAAAAGGAATTCGTTTTCTGGATGCTGCTGTTAGCGGGACAAGTGCAATGGCCTGGAAAAAAGATTTGATTATTATTGCAGGAGGTGACCAAGAAGATTTCGAGGCTTGCAAGCCATATTTTGATGGTTTTAGTCGTGCTTCTTATTTGATGGGTCCGGTCGGTTCAGGTGCTCTTACGAAACTAATCATTAACTTAGTGCTTGCAGGAAATCGACTTGCACTTGCCGAGGGATTATCTTTAGGAACAAAAGCGGGAATGGAATTGAATAACTTGCTAGCGGTACTGCAGGATGGTGCTTGTTCTTCAAAAACAATGGTTGATAAAGGGCCAAAGATGATAAATGGGGACTATAGTCCGGAAGGGCTAGTAAAGATTTCCTTAAAGGATTCAAGATTGATGCTGGAACAAGGACAAAGATTCGGTTCTCCTATGTTAATGACAGGTATATGGTCGCAATTGGCCCAAAATGCGTATGAAAATGGTCACGCTGAGAGAGATTCTGTAGCAGTTTTTGAAGTTCTTAGAAAAATGGCGGGTTTGCCAGAGAGGTTTGATTAGAAAGAGAGTATTATGAAAAAAATTGGTTCATCAGTTATGAACTTTGATGGAGAGTGTGCAGTTGTTACTGGTGCGGCAACGGGTATCGGGGAGATGTGTGCAAAATTATTCGCTTCACGAGGTGCCAAGGTTGTTCTTATGGATTTCGATAAAGAAGGCGTAAGTAGAGTTGCAAATGAAATCTCTGGTTCTGGAGGAGAGACAATAATTTCCAGTGTTGATTTAACAGATTGGGTAGCTGTAGAAGACGCCATAAAGAAAATTGAAAACCAGATAGGACAAATTCATTCTCTAGTGCATAGTGCAGGTGGTTTTCCTAAATATATCTCTCTTACAGATCTTCCCGTCAATCAGTGGGATGGCATTGTTGATAACAATTTGAAAACTTTTTTCTTGTTGCTCAAAGCGGTTACTCCAGTCATGAAGAAACATAACTACGGGCGGATTATTTCTCTCTCTAGTGCTGCGGCACGTTCAGCTGCACATTCCCCACATTATACGGCTTCTAAGGGCGGGATACTTTCTCTTACAAGGCAGGCTGCAAAAGAATTCGGCCCGTATGGAATCACTGTAAATTCTGTTGCTCCTGCGAATGTTAATACCCCACGGACCATTGCAATGAGGACGGAAGAACAAATGAATAAAATTAAGGCAAATTCCCCACTAGGTAGAATGTGTGACCCTGAGGAAATAGCTTGGCCTATTCTGTTTTTATGCAGTCGAGAATCAGGTTACATTACAGGCGTAACCTTGGACGTTAATGGCGGCATTGTTATGGTCTAATCTTTTATAGAATATCTTTTTGTTTTAATTCTTCAATTTCTTCTTCACTATAATTTAATCCAGACAATATTTCTTCGTTGTGTTCTCCAATTTCTGGTGTGGGAAATCGCATTTTTTGAGGAGTCCTACTTAGTTTAAAAGCTTGGCCTACGACATTTATTTTCCCAATTACTGGATGCTCAATTTCCGGATTCATATTCAATTGTTGTACTTGAGGATCTGCAAACGTTTCGTTAACTTTATGAATTGGACCACAAGGTACTCCAGCATCATTTAGGATCTGAACCAATTCATCAGTTGTCTTTTGCATAGTTAGTTCTGAAATTTCTTTGTTTAGTCTGTCTTTGTTTTCCCAACGGTCTTCTGGGGTTTTGAAATCTTCGTCGTCAAAAAGTTCAGGCTTTCCAAGAGCAGTACTTAATCTTTTCCAGAAAAGTTGGCCAGGGGATTGTATATTCACAGAAGAGTCTGAAGTGGGAAAAACTCCAGTTGGAAGATATACGGGATGTAAATTACCTACTTGCTTAGGCACCTCTCCTGCCATGAGGTAACGAGCTGCTTGCAAATCCATTATTTGAATTAACCCCTCTAATAAAGATGTGTGTACCCATTGTCCTTTACCTGATGTTTCTCTTTCGAGCAAAGCAATAAGAACGCCTTGCGCAAGCATCATTCCGGCTGTTAGATCCCCAATTGGAACACCTACTCTGGTTGGTCCATTTTCAGGCATGCCGGTGACAGACATCAGTCCGCTCAGTCCTTGGGCGATTTGGTCTAAACCTGGACGTTTAGAGTATGGTCCAGATTGACCAAAACCTGAGATACTGCCTAGTATTATTTTTTCATTAATAGATTTTAAGGTTTCATAATCTATTTTGAGACGATTTTTAACGTCCGGTCGATAATTTTCTATGACAACATCCGATTCTTTAACAAGTTTGTAGAAAATCTCTCTACCTTCTTCACTCTTCAGATTCAGTGTCATTCCACGTTTGTTTCGATGAAGATTCTGCATCTCGTATCCATGTCTATCTCGTTGGATTGCTCCGCCACCAGAATCTATAATTTTTCTTGAAGGATCTATTTTAATGACATCGGCACCCCAATCAGCCAACTGTTTAACTGCCGTTGGACCTGATCGAGCTGTTGTTAGATCGAGAACTTTAAATTTTGATAATGGTAGACTAGATTCAGACATTTTCCCCTCGTATGGAAATTTAATTTAAATTATTTATTATAAGCACCTATTCTATGGCATCCATGTTTTTGGTGCCATTGCATCTATATCTGAAATTACTTCTATAATTGTTGGGCGGTCAACCGAATTAAACCCCTTTTCTAAAGCAGATGATATTTGTCCTGGGTCTTCAATACGTATACCTTGGGCCCCCATTTCTTCTGCGATATTAGAGAGGTTAACCTTAGAAAAGATCCACATATCTCCCCATTTGTCAGATGGATTTCCATCGTATGCAGGCGTATAAACATTTTTTTCTTGGTTCATTGAATGGTTGTTATTTACGATTGTTACAGACGGGATTTTACATCTTACAGCAGTTTCAATTTCCTGAAGGTGATACCAAAAACCACCGTCTCCAGTGAAGCAGACTACTGGACGTTCTGGAAAGGCACATTTTGCTCCTATGGATGCGGGAAATGCCCAACCGAGAGAACCAGCGCATCGAATCATATCCCAGGATTCACTATTTATCCATAATTGTTGTGTTGCCCATAAGGCCGAATGTCCAGTATCACAAACGAAGAGGACGTTTTCAGGAAGGGACTGACTCAGTTCCTTCATAATTCTTTCAGGTCTTATAGGCGAAGCATTCGAGTTCCTATGGGAAGATTGTTCTTTTTTCCATTTTTCTACAATTTCTCTTGTTTCTAAAAGCCAGGAAGTAGGTTCTTTGTCTTTAAGGATCTTCTTTATCAACTCCTGAATTGTAACTTTTACATCTCCCAAGATGGAAAGTGAATTTGGATAAGTTCTTCCAAACTCGTTGCTATCGTTCCCAATCTGGATTACATCTGTTCCTGCAGCAGGAAGTTTCCAAAAGTGTGTTACTTGTCCTCCGACTTCACTGCCTACGAATAGTACCAGGTCAGATTTTGAGAGTACTTGGTTCGTGCATGATCGTGAATAAGTGCCTGGTACACCTATATAGTTGGGGTGATTCTCAGGTACAAGCGCATAAGCTCCAGTAGAGGTTGCAATTGGGATAGAAAGTTTAGAGGAAAGATCACATAGTTCTTTCGCCGCACCAGATCTTCTTGCCTCTGAGTCCACTATGATTACTGGTCGTTTGGCATTGTCCAATCTGACGATTAGTTTTTCAAGCAATTCTGGATCTGGTCTCGATCGGAAAGAGGGTGTTTGTTTGTATTCTTCTTCTACAATCATATCAAGGTTTGCAATATCGTTTTCAATTTCTCCATGATTTCCCAAAAATTGAAGATTCACTGGACCTGGAGTCCCTGAAGTAGCTTCTCTAAATGCTTGTCTCATGAGATCTGGTATTCTCTCAACTTGGTCTACTTGTAAATTTGCCTTTGTAAGTGGTTCGAATAATGGATAGTCGTCTATTTCTTGATATGGTCTTTTATGCTTTGAATGTGAGAATCTTCCTCCTGTCAATGAGATAACAGGACTATTCTCCATATAGGCATCACGAAGTCCAGCAGCCAAATTTGCCGCACCCACTGTTTGTGCACCGCACACCCCTGGTTTTCCACTTGCTCTTGCGTACCCATCTGCCATATAAGCAGCAGCTTTTTCCCCGTGAGTTAAAACTCTTTTAATTGGCAAATCATCCATCTGTGCTAGTGTTTTACTGAGTATCGATGGTTTGAAAAAGAAGGTGCTAACACCGTATTTAACTAAGAACTCTCCAATATATCTCGCTCCTATCATCTCAGACATAGTCCTCTCCTCTGAAATAAAACTTATTTTCCCACTTTTAATTATATTTTGTGTGAGATTTGCAATATACTTGTAACATAAATATTACCAATAAACTCAAACTTGTGTTGAAAAATGTATATATATTTCTTTGCATAAAATGAAGGAAAAAGAAAGTGCATGGGAATGATAAAGAAAAGATACCAATCGGATTAGGAATAGTTGGTTGTGGGCGTGTGGGAAGGATCCGAGGTCGTTGTGCATTAGAATATCCTGGATCAGAATGGATCGGTTGCTGTGATGTTGACAAAAAAAAAGGAAAACAATTAGCTGAAGATCTAAATGCCGATTTTTTTACTACCGACTATAGAGAACTACTGAGACGATCAGAAGTGAACTCTGCTGTTCTAGCAACGGATGAAAACGTACATGCAGAGACACTTTTCGAGTCTATAGAACATGGACATAGGATTATTGCAGAAAAGCCACTAGCCACAAATGTAGTAGAATCTGCAAATATAGTTAAAGCAGCTAAAGATCAAAATATAGATCTTGTTGTTGGTTATACACAAAGATTTAGAAGGAAATGGTTAGTTGCAAGAGAGCAAGTCGCTTCGGGTCAGTTGGGGGATATCACTTCGGCCACAACAAGAGCTTTTTTAAATCGTATGGTAGGAATTACGCGTCTAGAGGCTAACGAGGATCGTTCATTTTTAACGCCAATGGTTATATCGGGGACTCACGCGCTAGACGTTATTCTCTGGGTTTTGGGCGAGGGTAAAAAACCAGTTGAGATTTATGCCCGCTCGGTTGCAAAAGCACTTACTGGACTGGGGACACAAGATTCTACATTTAGTATCTTTACTTTTGAAGATGGAACTCTATGGAGTATGTCTTGCAGTTGGGGTTTACCCGTTGTCTGGCCTGCATCAACTTACAGTCTTGAGATTGGGATAGTTGGAACGGGCGGTGTTCTTACTATAGATGATACGCATAGAGATATGGTTATGGCTACGGAGAAACCTTGGGTTGCTCATCGTGGGGACGAAAGACATGTCAATTTTCTTGCAAGTTATCCTCCTGGCGATATTTCTAGAGGTCAATTCTGGGGTCCTATGCGGGAGGAAACTAATTCTTGGCTTGCGAGAATTTATGCGGGAGTAAATACCCCTCATTGTACAGCTGAAGAAGGGCACAGGAATCTCATGTTGACGATGGCTTGTGATTTGTCTGCCAAAATGGAGGCGCCCTTGGCCCTTCCAATCGATCCTGAAGAGTTGCAGTCTGAACTTACGAAATAGCTGTGTAACCTATATCTAGATTCCAACTGTATTTGATCTAAATTAATCAAATGGAGGTTAAAGTGGATAGGTATGATGGTATTTTGATTGGAGCTGGTCACAACAGTTTAGTTTGTGCAGCATATATGGCGAAATCTGGTCTGAAGGTAGCCGTGTATGAGTCAGAATCAGAAATAGGTGGTGCTGCATCGACTGAAGAATTTCTTTTGCCCGGATATAAGTCGAATATGCATGCGAACTTCTTTATCGGATTAGAAGATTTTCCGATAGTTAGTGATTTGGAACTATCCAATTATGGTTTTAAATCGGTAACACCAGAGGTGCAACATGCTGCAGTTTTTAGGGACGGTACATCAGTAGTTCTCCATAGAGATGTAGAAAAAAGTGTTTCTTCTATTTCTCGAATTTCAAAGAGTGATGCAGAATCTTATCGATATTTATTTAACCGTTACGCAGTAGAATTAGCCCCTCTTTTGCGCAGTTTTCTTTTTCATGTCCCACTTCCTCCAGAAGAAATTGGTAATAGGATAACTGGAGAAAAAGGAAAAGAGTTACTTTCCTTTGCTAAAATGAGTATCGGAGAGGCAATAGATACTTATTTTGAACATTCGAAAATGAGAACTTTGTTTAAATTGTTTGCACATGCAATAACCGTAGAAGATGAGCCAGGAACAGGGATGTTTTTGCCTAGCCTTTTTTCATCGCAGACAACTTTAGGCCTTCCTGTTGGAGGTGCACGTGAATTACCAAAATCTCTTGAGAATTTGATTAGGTCTCATGGTGGGGAGGTTTTTAGAGGTTGCAAGGTAGAAGAAATTTATCGAGAAAATGGACATGCTGCGGGAGTTATTCTCTCTGATGGTTCAAAGATATCTGCCAATTCTTTTGTTGCAAGTGGTTTAAATGCTCCAACTTCAATCCGTATTGCAGGAGAAGATGCTTTCCCAGAGGAAGTAAATGAAAAAATGAGGAATTGGGATTGGGGATTTCATTCATTGATGACCCTGCACTTAGCTTTAAGTGAGCCACCGAAATATTTGGCTGAGAATTATGACCCTGATGTAGGAAAATCGTTTAACATAATTTTTGGTGCTGATACAGATGAAGAGGTTACGAATAACACTGATGAAAGACGAAGCGGAAAATTTCCTTCAATGCCTATGGGCAATGGTTCTTGTAATAGTCTTTTTGACTCAAGTTATGCACCTGAGGATGGTCATGTTGCATTTTGGTGGCCTGGTGCTCCTTATAGAATAGATGGAGATGATCCATCGAAATGGGATGAAATAAAAGAACCAATGACTCAACAATTGCTTGATATTTGGAGAGAATACGCTCCTAATTTACAAGGTGATGTCGTAAGGGCTGCAAAATTGTATTCTCCCAATGATCTAAACCGCAGAAACAAAAATATCGTAGAGGGTGCTGTGAGAATGGGTGCCTATACGCCAAGTCAATTAGGTGTTAATCGACCCCATCCCTTACTTTCTGGAATGAGGACTCCATTGGAGAAATTTTATTTATGTAGTTCTAGTTGTCATGGGGGTGGTCTTAATGGCGCGCCTGGTTATAATGCGGCAAATGCGATATGTGAAGATTTGAAGATTGATAAATGGTGGACACCAGTTTCCGCTCCATCTTTATCTAGTTAGTTTTAAAAATGCTCGTGTTCCACATGCCAATATGGTTGTAGCGGTAAACGAGGGTGTTTAGGTAGTGATGAAGTACAAAGAGTGAAAGTTGTCAGACATCTTTTAGAGAGAAAAATAATGAATGATAAGAAACTTTCTTTAGCAGTTATTTTAGGTGATGGTGTAGGTCATGATGTATTGCCTGTTGTAACAGAAGTTTTGAAAGAAGCAGCACTGGCGGACGAAGTGCAAGTAGAGCCTACAATATACAACTATGGAGCGCTAAGATATCTTGAGGAAGGGTCTCCTCTTCCTGATGATGTCCCTGCATTAGTGCGTGATCTCGCTAGTAAACATGATGCTATATTATTCGGGAGTGCGGGTTTAGATCCTCGTATTCCTCCAGATGTTAATTGCAGAGATCTTCTTAGAGCTCTTCGACTAGAATTGGATCTTTATGTAAATTTACGTCCTGCTTTTTTATTTGATCCAAGCTTTAGTCCACTTCGAAAAGAAGTCCCTATTGATTTGACAGTAATACGTGAAAATACGGAAGGAGTGATGGTTAGACTTGGAGGAAATTTTAAAAAGGGAACAAGTGATGAAGTGGCTATTCAGGAAGATGTGAATACCTATAAAGGAGTAGAAAGAATATGTCGATTTGCATTTGAATATGCAAAAAAACAAAATTATCCAAAAGTAACGATGGCGGATAAATTTGGTTCTCTGGTCCATGCGCATGATTTGTGGCAGAGAGTCTTTTGGCAAGTTAACGAAGATTTCCCAGGAGTTGAAGGGGAACACTACTTCATAGACACTTTATGTTTGGACTTGATACAGCATCCTGAAAAATTTTCGGTAATTGTTACAAATAACATGTATGGAGATATTTTGAGTGATGTGTGCGCTGGATTAGTTGGCGGAGTAGGAATGGCTCCTTCAGGCTGTATACATCCGGGGAAAGTTTCAATGTTCGAACCTGTTCATGGA
The DNA here is from genome assembly GCA_036231405.1 of Nitrospinota bacterium. GTDB lineage: Bacteria > UBA8248 > UBA8248 > UBA8248 > UBA8248 > UBA3496. Next base: position 165,014 of record JAZAHK010000003.1, on the reverse strand, counting down.
ACTGCTCCTGATATTGCGTTAAAAGGTATTGCAAATCCTTTCGCAACAACTCTTACCGCACGTATTTTACTTGGGACACTTGGTTTTGATGCATCGGCAGATATTATTCTGAGTGCTGTGAAAAACGCAATTGCAGAAAATTCAGTTACTGGAGATCTTGGGGGCAAATTAAATACGAGAGAAGTTGGAGACGTACTTTGCAATTTCATTCAAAAAAATAGATAAATATTTTGATTTATAAGAAATTTTTTAGATGTTATTTTGTTTCTATATTTGATTCACTCTTGTTTGAATTTCTTCCGTGCCAATTTTCTTGGAAATGACAATGTTCGCTTTCCAGTTGTCGTTATCTGTCTCCGGAAAGTCGCATCTATAATGACCTCCGCGGCTTTCCTCTCTTGTTAGTGCTGAGATCGCAAGCATTTTCGCTACTTCTATTAAATTATCAGTTTCAACAATGCTTTTTAGTTCATTGATTTTAGATATTGGCTTTTCTTTCTCATTTAAAATTGAAACAGAATTTTTCTTTAAATCATCTAGTTTTTCGAGCCCAATATGTAATTTTTCTTTAGACCGTATTTGTCCAATATTAGTGAAAACATTTTTTTGAAGAGAAAGACGGTACTCTTTGGCAGTCAAATTTCCAGAATTTTGAATTCGGTTGAAAAGAGAAGAGAGTCTATCTAAAATGTTTGATTTTTTTGGTTTTGCCAATCTTCTTCTTTTTGAATCTTTGGCTGCATTTTTCCCTGAACGTGAACCAAAAACGAAACTATCCGCTAGTGCAGCTCCAGAAAGACGATTTGAACCATGGATACCTCCTCCTGCCTCACCTCCTGCATAAAGACTAGGAACATTTGTTCTCCCAAATTCGTCTATGCGAATGCCTCCTAGAAAAGTATGTGGCCCACTACAAACTTCCATGGATTCTTTTGTGATATCCACGCCTCCATTTTTAAAAGCTCTTTTGATGATTTCTATTTCTCCTCCGTGGTCTATATTCATACAATGGGAAGCATCCATGTATACTGTCCCGTGTTCTGTTCCTCTACCTTCGAAAATTTCAAAACCTACTCCTCTATTGAAAAGAGAACGCGCAGTTTGTTCATAACACTGATTAGGGGCATTAGGATTCCACTTTTGCATAAATCTAAATCCATCTTTGTTTTTCAGGTGGGATCCAATTCTGATGAAACCAGTGGCGTAAGGATTATATCCGATCATCTTTTTTGGCCATCCAGTCATAAGTTGATAGTCAATCATTTCCATATCCAGTAGTTCTGTGCCTGCTCTAAAAGCCATTGCATATCCATCTCCAGTTACCTGTGGGGGAGAATCATTGACTTCATGTAATTGTGGTGCTCCTCCTGAACAAAGGACTGTGCTTTTACTAGAAATCATCACTGCAATGTCTTCTTTATGCTTTACTCCCCATGCTCCTGCAATTGATCCATCGTTTTCTAAAATTAAATCAATAATAAAAACATTACTTTCAACTCTCACGCCTAGTTCTTTTACTTTTTTTGATAAAGCAGACATGAGAGGTTTCCCAATCATTCCTGCGCAATGCAGGAAACGAGCGTATGTGTCGTCTGCATTTTTTCGTTGATCATAGTTTCCATTTTCTTTTTTAATTAAACCTAAGCCCCAAGAATCTATGGTGTACGTTCGTTCGATCACTTCTTCAGTCATAACTTTAACTAGTTTGGGGTTGTTAATTTCGTACCCCCCTTTAATGGTGTCATGCCAGTGTACTCTCGGGTTATCTCTCTTATTTTCATGTCCTAAAGCGCTTGAGAATCCACCTCTAGCCATTGAAGAACTTCCGGAAGGGAAGGTTGCTTTAGTTATAAGAATAACTTCGACATCTTCTTTTTTGGCTTCAATTGAGGCGAGCATTCCTGCTACACCTCCACCGATGACGAGAACGTCACACGAAATTTCTTTGATTTCTGTATTCACTAAGATTCCATTGAATTAGAGTTTATGAACATGAGCAAAACAAATACGTAATTGCCTAGTTACACTTTATTATTTTTAAAAATTTATTTTACATTACCTACGAGATTTTCTTCTCATCATTCTAGAGTGCCTAATCTTTTTCATTTTTTCTAATTGTTTGTTAGTTAAAATCGTTTTCGTTTTTGCAATGGCGCTAATAGCGGACAGCCACATTGTTTCCCTTTGTGACGTCATTTTTTTTACTAGTTTTTCAATTACTTTCATATTAATAGACTCTGCGCGTATTGCCATTTTTAAATCTACACCGTTGATTCGTAGTTTTGCTCTATTCATATACCTATTTTTTATGTAATTAGTTTTTATATTTTCTAATTTTGAGATTTGAGATTTATTAAGACCTAATCTGATCCTGTGTAATAGCACGCGATCAAAAAGCATTTTACGAGGGATCCCCTTTTTCCAATGTTTTTTATTGTATTTTTTGGTTCTTTTATGAGCGAATGTAGATTCGGCAATGAAGTAATTTCCTATGAAAGTAAGGGATAAAAAAATCAAAAAAGTGAACTTATACAATTTCATGACTTCCTCCTGTAATTATTTAATGTGTCTACAATAACTATTTCACAGAATACCTGACATAATTTTTTTGTCAATTTTTCCCCTACTCGGGCTCTTTTCTTTTTAGTTTGAGTGAGGTATTTAATATTTATATAAAGATTAGTTTTTGAATCTTTTCTATTTGTGGGGAGATATGATGAAAAAAATATTTATTCTTATTGTATTGATTTTCTTTTGTTTTCCTTCAACCTTTATTTTTTGTGAGCCTACATCTGCATATGTGTTGCATGTTCCAGACGGGGATACCATTCACATTAACAAAAATTTTAAAAAGATCAAAATTAGATTGTATGGAATTGATTGTCCTGAGATTAAGCAGCCAGGCGGAATATATGCAAAAAAGAGGGCCAAGGAATTAATCTCTAACAAAAAGATAATTGTTGAGAACAAGGGATATGACCGTTATGGAAGAATGGTGGGAAGAGTTTTTGTCGAAGGAGATATTGACCTTGGTTTAAAGCTTGTTTCTGAAGGTTTTTGTCGGTGGTATAAAAAATATGCAAGACATGATCTTGCTTTAAAAGGTGCAGAGTCAGATGCAAGAGCAAAAAAGATAGGGGTTTGGAGTAGGAGTGATTCTATAGCCCCATGGAAATGGAGAAAATTCAGAAGGAAAAATTAAAGGGAAGTTTTTTGTAAATCTTTTAAAAACAAGGAGGTTATATGGTTAAACCTACGACTGCATCAGAGCAAAGTAGTATTCCGGGAGAGAGAGTTATTGATCAACCTGAGCATCCACCTCAAGGATATATGAATACAATAGTGGCAGAAGTAGAAACGATAGAAGGGAAAGGACAGTTGAAAATTGGAAAGAGTGGAGATTTTGAGGTTTATTGCGATGAACCGGCAAGATTGGGTGGTGATGGAGAGTATCCACAACCGTTAAATTATTTTGCTCTTGGAGTTGGGTTTTGACTTTTAACACAAGTTGCGCGGTACGCGCACATGATGAAAATATCTTTCAAAAAAGCGAAATGTAGAATTGAATATGATTTTTTTCTCCGTGGATCTGTTCTAAAAGGTACGGTGGAAAGTGGTTGTACGGGTTTTCGTTCTTTTTTGTCGATTGATACTGATGCTTCTCTCGAAGAAATTACGAAACTCGCTAAAAATGCAAAGGGTGGTTGTTTTGCGGAGTGGACGTTAAAAAATCCGATAGATATCGACAGCACATTAGAAATTAACGGAGATATCGTAAGTCTTTCTGATTAATCTTGAGTAATTAGGGTAACCTGATTTTGTAAGAAAGGAATTATATATGTCTTTTGATCAATCAGTAATGGAGAGAGATTTTAAGGAGTTTGAGTTTGTTGTAGAGACTGGAAAGATTCGTGAATATGCTAAGGCATTAGGTTTAGAGGATCCTGTTTATACTGACGTGGTGGCTGCAAAAAAAGCCGGATTCCCAAATTTAGTTGCTCCTCCGACTTTTACTAGACAATTTTGGTTTGATAATGATGACAACGATCCAATGCGTCATCTCGGTTTTGACTTAGGCCGAAGGTTATTAGGAGGATATAGTTTTGAATACTTCAAACCAATTTTTGCTGGTATGACCCTGATTGGGAAAAATTCTGTTATCTCTTCGGAAGTAAAAAAAGGAAGAAAAGGCGGCGAAATGACTTTTGTGGTCATCAAGACTGAGTTTAGAAGTGAAAATGGAGAACTTGTTCAAATTGATTATCGCACTTTGATTGAAACAGTTTAATTGGGAGAGATAGTTATGCCATATGCATATAAAAAGTGGAATGAACTTACGCCAGGTTCGGAGCTTCAATTGAATGTGGGGCCTTTATCACGAACAGATATTGTTCGATTTGCAGGTGCTTCAGGGGATTTTAATCCTAATCATCATGATGAAATTTTTGCGATCAAAAGTGGTTTTGACAAGGTGTTTGCCATGGGACCGCTTTCAGTAGGGTATCTTTCAAGAATGTTAAATCAGAATCTTGGTCCTACATCTTTTCGGAAATTTCAAGTTCGTTTTGTTTCGCAGGCTTGGCCGGGAGATATCTTAACTTGTAAAGCCACAGTAACGAAACAATATGAGGAATCAGGTGAAAATTTAATTGAAATGGACACAGAGGTACTGAATCATGTAAGTACAAGGCTCGTAACTGGCACACTAATTGCGGTGCCTCAAGGATAAATATTAAGTTGAATTTTTGTAAATTTATTTTTTTGTGGTTAGGACGATATTTTGTTTTATAAGAGTATCAATTTTTTCTTTTTCATATCCGAGAGTCTCTCTTAAGATTTGTATTGTGTGTTCACCGTGTAATGGGGCAGGTTCACATGTGGAACTCTTTTCACTGCCGATGTCCATGATTGGATTTCCAACAACTCTTACGTTCCCAGAACCAGGGTATTGAAAAGTTTTAATCAAATCTCTTTTTTCAACTTGTTCATTATCAAGTGCCCTATCAAGTGTATTTACAGGGGCGGAAGGTACCCCAGCATTTTCGAACAATATGCACCATTCTTCTCCAGGTTTTTGGAGAAGAATCTCTTCTATTTTAGGCAACAGTTCGTCTTTATTTTTTACACGTAAATCGTTGGTAATAAATCGTGGATCAGTAGCGTATTCTGGGATTCCCATAACTTCACACATTTTCTTATAGAAACGTTCCTCCCTTGGAGATAAAACAATGTGAATGGTTGCAGTTGGAAACGCTTGATAGGGGACCATATATTCGTGTGCACTTCCTGGTGGTTCAGGTATATCTCCATTGTTTAGATACATTGTAGCGATGTATCCAAGCATGGCGAGTTGTACATCAAACATAGGTACTTCAAGATGTTTTGCTCCCTTTCCTTTTTGTTTCCCAAGCAGTCCTGCCATACACGCTATAGCCGTGTATAGGGCAGTTGAAATATCTGCCGTGGGAGATCCATTTCTTAACGGAGGTCCTCCTGGTTCTCCTGTAATAGCCATATGGCCGCTCATGGCTTGTTCAACAACGTCAAAAGCAGGTTTGTCTTTCCAGGGACCTTCTTCGCCGTATCCGCTAGAGTCTATAAATATTATTTCAGAATTGTGTTTTTTCATTTCTTGGAAACCTATTCCGAGACGGTCTAGTGTTCCAGGTCGGAAATTTGCAATAACAGCGTCAGATACAGCAACCAAATCTAGGAAAACTTTTTTTCCATCCTCACTTTTAAGATCAATAACTATTCCTTTTTTACCTCTATTAAAGGTAAGAAAGATACCTGAAACATCGCCAACACCTGCGATATTAGGATTCCTACCTATATCTCCGCTTGGCGATTCAACCTTTATAACGTCTGCTCCGAAATCGGCGAGGATAAGTCCGCCAATGGTTCCTGCAATCACTTGTCCTAGATCTATAATCCTGTAATCTTCCAAAAACTTCATGTTTTGATTTCCACTTTTGCAGAAGCCTTGATTAAGATCATTTCATCCTCGTTTTTTGCTTCTGCTTCTATTTCTAAATATTTTTCGTCTTCCAATTTTTTAATTATTCTAGCTTTGCAAATGATCGTATCACCTGGCCAAGTTTGTGCACTAAAACGTAATTTAAAATAACGCAATGCCCCTACGCCAAACCAATCACTGATCAAACGACTAAGGATACCTCCCTGTAGCATACCGTGTGCAAATGGTTTTTTAAAACCAGAACGAATCGAGTAAATTTCGTCGTGATGGTTAGGATTGAAATCTCCACTTGCCCCCGCATATTTCACCAGATCCGTTCTGGTTATAGGACCTACGGTAAGTTCCTTTTCTTCACCCTCTTTAAGTTTATCCCATGTGTTTTTTTCTCTATGAAAAGCCAATGTAAAAATTTCCTTTATTCAGTTTTTGGAGGAGCAGCCGTTTCAATCAGAGTTCTTCTTGCTATTTGCACTAGTTCTCCTGACTCGTCTAGAAATTTAGTCTCAATTACGACAAAGGTCATTTTTCCTCCCCGTTTCCCTTCTTTTTCTTTATGGGAGACGATGACATTTTTCCCAATTATTTTCATTCCTGCAGTTAATGGTTTGAAGTACTCAAATTCTTGTTCTCCGTGCAGTCGTCTTTTAGGATCATATCCTAAATGTTGCATAGGGTCGTTTTCGTTATTTTCATGCCAGAATTGTCTCGTAAAAGTCGCAGGTGCTAACAAGTCGTTGTAGCCTGCATCCTTTGCGGCTTGCACATCAAAGTGAACTGGATCTTCCAATCCTAAAACTGATACGTATTCCCTGATTTTTCCTCTTTCAACTAAAATTTCAAATTCAGGGAAATCCATATCTAGTACTTTCATATCAAGCGGCATTTCCTTCTTGCTCCTGTATTTTTTGATTTTTATAGATAATTACTAGAGACCTAATTCTTTTGCTATAATATTCCTTTGAATTTCACTCGAACCTGCACCTATGGTTGCAAGACGAGCGTCTCTATAATGTCTTTCCATTGGGAATTCTGCACTATATCCGTATCCTCCAAGTACTTGGACACCCAAATCAGCGACCTTCTTATATGCTTCAGCTGCATAAAGTTTAAGAGTTGCGGCTTCCAATCTTCCAGCCTTTCCTTCAGATGCAAGCCACGCGAATCTATATACTTGTAATCTTGCAGTATCCACTAGGGTATGCATTTCAGTTATCATATGACTGACTGCCTGAAATTTTCCAATAGGTTTTCCAAATTGGTGTCGCTCTTGTGCATGTTTTATAGCCATTTGAAGAGCATTAGCGGCAGCCCCTGTTCTTGCGGCAGAAAGGCAAAGTCTCTCAGTTGTAATGTATTTCATCAAACCATTCCATCCATCATCTAGGTTCCCTAAAATTTCTTTGTCGAATGCTTCGACCCCATTGTAATGAACTTCGCAGGTTCCCATCGCTCTATGACCCATTAGACGAAGTTTTTTCCACACGATTCCTTCCCTGTCTGCGGGGATAATGAAGTTTGTAATTCCCTTATGTTTCTCTGCTTTTTTATCGGTTCGAACTGCAACCAAAATGTCTGTTGCTATAGGCATACCGGAGGTGTAATTTTTTGTTCCGGTAATTTTGAAAACATTCTGCTCCCTGTCCGCTCGAGTAATAATGGAAGCTGCATCAGAGCCTGCATCAGGTTCGGTTAAACTAAACGCAAAAAAAGCTTCTCCCTTGACTGTCGATGTAACAAATTTTTTCTTCTGCTCAGCTGTGCCACTTGCCAAAATTGCATCGCAGCCATAGCAGATATTACGGAAAATCATAGTTCCTAAATCCAAATAATGATGACCCGCAGTTTCTAATACTATGGACATATCTATTTCATTTCCCCCCATGCCTCCATATTCTTCTGGAGTAGAAACCCCAACCCATCCATCTTTAGCCATTTCTTTATAGGCTTCCATGGGGGCTTCCCCTTTCTCATCACATTCCATAGAATATTCTTGCGGACAAACTCTTTTTAGCAAATCATCCAGAGTTTTTTGCATTAATTTTTGTTTTTCATCAAATTCGAAATCCACAACTATTCCCCTATCTATTAATTTTGTATGGTAATTTTATTTTAAAACTTCTGGGTTTACCAGATTGATCGGCTTTCCTTCGCAAAAAGCGTTAATCTGGTCAAAAGCAAGCCCAAAATATTTCTCATATGTTTCTCTGGTAACGTATCCTAAATGGGGAGTACATATTGTATTTTTCATTTGAATCAAGGCATTTTGTGAATTATAGACTGGTTCTTCTTCGTAGACATCAACACATGCAAAACCAGGTCTTCCTTTTATCAGAGCTTTCTCTAAATCTCCAGTTTTTATGATCTTTGCACGACTTGTATTTACAAAAAGAGAATTCTTCTTCATGAGGGAAAAATCAATTGAATTTATAATGCCTGTAGTATCTTCTTTTAAAGGCAAGTGAATACTTATGACATCGGAGTTTGAAAAGAAAAACTCTCTATTTTCAGCGAATGCAAATCCATCTTCTTTTGCTTTTTCACGCGATGATTCTCTCCCCCAAATAAGAATATCCATGTTGAATGCTTTTGCAATTTGTCCCATTTGTTTCCCAATTTTTCCGTAAGCGTATATTCCCAGGGTTTTTCCACTCAAATCTTCTCCTAAAGTGCTTTGCCATCCACCACTTTTTAAGTTCAAAACTTCTTTTGGAATGGATCGCATGTATGAGAGTATGAGTCCCCAAGCTAACTCACAGGTTGAACGTGTCCCGCTTCCTCCTGCCGCAACTGCCACTTTGTATTTTGAACACGCTTTTACGTCTATATGACCTCTATAATTTGCGCCAGTAGCACTGATAATTTTTAAATTTGGGAGTTTCGATAGGAGTTCTTTATTTATCTTTGTACGCTGTCTTATAAGCACTATTCCTTCTGCGTTATAAAACCTTTTCGCTAATTCTTCAGTTCCATATACGGTATTGTTATGAATTGTCACATTGTGATGTGCAACCTTTTTAAAACATTCCAGAGATTCGATTGCTCTCTGATAATCATCGGAAATAATAATTTTCATATCTACTTTGCCTCATATATTCACAATTTTTGATAAAATCGATTTTACTAATATTAAATTAAAAAAAACATTTCGTTTCGTTTTTTTTTACAAATGGAACTGTATTTAATTTTCAAGGTTTTATAATCCTTTTCTTTCTATGATAATAAAACTATATTTTTGTAAAATGTTTTATTGAGGTTTATTTATGAACAGCGAAAAGAAAGTGTTTTTGACAAGCATGGTCAAGGCTGGTGGTTGAGGTTCAAAAATTGGTCCGGAGGACCTTAGAAAAGCACTGTCAGGATTTGAACCATTTGTGGACCCAAATTTAATCTACGGGACAAATCCTTGTGATGATACTGGGGTCTATAAATTAAAAGAAGATTTAGCAATTGTGCAGACAGTTGATTTTTTTACCCCAATCGTTGACGACCCATTTGATTTTGGACAGATAGCTGCAGCGAATGCTCTTAGCGATTGTTATACTATAGGCGCTAAACCAGTTACTGCTCTTAGTCTAGTTTCTTTCCCATGTCATTTAGGTATGGATATTTTAAGTTTGATCCTTTCAGGAGGTTCTGAAAAAGTTCGTGAATCGGGTGCTGTTATTTTAGGAGGTCATAGTGTTGATGACCAAGAGCCAAAGTATGGAATCGCAGTGACTGGAGTTATAGATCCGAAAGATATGATTCTAAATAACGGAGCAAAACCCGGAGACATTTTAATTTTGACGAAAAAAATAGGGACAGGAATAGTCACAAATTTAAACAAAAAAACTGGGTCTATAAAAAAAATCTCTAAAGCCCTCATATCTGGAAATAGCAAATTAAAGGAAGGGGTTTTTGATGAAGCGGTTGTATCTATGAAAACTTTGAATAAAATTTCCAGTGAGGTCATGAGAAAGTTTCCAGTGAACGCGTGTACCGATGTAACTGGTTTTGGTTTGTTGGGGCATCTACATAATGTACTTGAAGCTAGCGGGGTTAGCGCAAGAATCTCATTCTCAAATGTTCCAATTTTTGAAGGAATTTTGCCCGATGCAGTTTCTGGTACAGTAGGAGGTGGAGAAAGAAACAGAGAGTGGACTCGTTCCTTTGTTTCCTACTCAGAAAAATTAGATGAAAACATGATTGCAGTTTTGAATGATGCACAAACATCTGGAGGATTAATCATTGCTGTGGAACCTTCAAAATCGGAGGAAATGCTGCAGCAGTTGATTTCAACTGGTTCTTCTTTTTCGGCCATAATAGGGGAAGTGGCTGGGGGAGAAAGAGGAGAAGTAATAGTAGGTCCATAATACTTTGGGATACAATCAAATTGGAGATTTAAAGTTGTCTGTTGCTATTTTTGCTGCTGGTTGTTTTTGGGGAGTGGAGTCTACTTTTCAGAGTCTGAATGGCGTCGTGAACACTGACGTAGGATATATAGGCGGCGATAAGGAAAACCCAACATACGAAGAAGTTTGCTACTCAAAAACCGGTCACGCAGAATCTGTAAGAGTGGAGTTTGACCCTTCAATCATTACTTATAAAGAGTTGTTAGATTGTTTTTGGAATCTACATGATCCGACAACCTTAAATAGGCAGGGACCTGATACAGGAGAACAATACCGGTCAGCCATTTTCTTTTCTAACAAAGAAGAAGAAGAGTTAGCTAAGAGTTCTCGAGAAAAGTGGGATAATTCCGGAAAATTCTCTAATCCGATTGTTACCGAAATAACTAAAGCAACTACATTCTGGCCTGGAGAAGAATATCACCAGAGTTACTTTCTCAAACGCGGCATAACTGGGGGGTGTCACTAATTTTCTTTGAAAATAAAAATCTATCTAAATCCAAGAGGGTTAGGTTTTTGACCCTTTGGCACTAATGGATCGTACTTAAATTTTTTTGTTTTTTCTTTAAATTCTTTTTGAACTTTGCTCAGAAGATCAGGGTTGCAAATAAGTTCTAGGGCAGAAGTGGCAATTGTTTTTGATGCTGTTTCCATCCCTTTTTCTCCTATTTCCATTCCATATTGTTGGGTCGCAAGCCAATGATGTCCGGGAGTACCTGGGGCGTGACAGGCTGCGTAAAAGCTCCCAAGTGGAGCGATCCAACTTACATTTCCACGTTCATTGCTAGGACGCATGTGTTCAAGGTTTAGAGGAAGAATTTCTTCAGAAAGCGGTTCTTCGAATCCTAGTTTTTTTGCAAAATCTCTCTCTTCTTGACTGTATTTATGTCCACCTACTAATTCAAGATTTCTTTGAATACAATTAGCAAGAGCAAGGTTTGGTAAAGTTTCATATACTCCAGTTAGAAGAGTTTCTTTAAATTCGGTTTCAGAAGCGATTGCTCCAGCTTGAGCACACTGACGGACTCTTCTACTAAGTTCATTAACTATAGAACGTTTCGGAGCTCTTACGTAGTACCATACTCTTGAATAGGAAGGGACTACATTTGGTTGTACTCCTCCATCCCTTATCACGTAATGTATTCGCGCTTCTTCTATAATATGTTCTCGCATCATATTAACTCCATAGTTCATAATTTCTATTCCGTCTAACGCACTTCTACCGTTCCATGGATCTCTCGCAGAATGCGAACTTTTACCGTGAAATTCGAACACCATCGAATCCATTGCATTCGAACTTCCGCCTCTAGCATAGTTTCCCCAGTTTGGATGCCAGGTCAAAACTGCGTCTATTCCTTCAAAAGCACCATCACGTGCCATATAGACTTTTCCTTCTAAGGTTTCTTCTGCAGGACATCCGAAGCAAACAACTTTACCTGGTGTTTTTGTTCTTTCCAGTGCTTTAGATATAGAAATTGCGGCATAAACACACGCAGTCCCAAATAAGTTATGTCCACATCCGTGACCATTTTTGTCGTGTTGGCTTCCGCAATGAGGGAGAGCATCGTATTCTCCAAGAATCCCAATTGTCGGACCAGAATCACCCCATGTTGCGATAAACGCAGTTGGAAGGTCGCCTACCCCATGTTGGACTTCGAAGCCGTATTGTTGCAGGACTTCAACCAGTAGTTCGGAACTTTTAAATTCTTCCAAAGCAATTTCTGCAAAGTTCCAAATTTCACGTGAAATATCTCTCGCTTCGCCTTTTTGGCTCTCAATAAATTCTAGGGCTATTTTTTTAATTTCTTCCATTTTTTAACCTCAAGAGGGAATAGACGAGTATAACAAATATGAACCATTTTTACCTTCTATTACAGTATTTTTTGCTTTTACTGCAAGGGTATCTAAATATGCAACACGTTTTACTGCAGAAGTACAACTACAAATTTCAAGACGAATCCGGTGATCTTTAAGAAAAACGTTAGCTGTTGGGACTATCTCTATCTCAAAAGTTTCAATTTGATTTGGGACAAGCAGTACTTTTTTATCGTGTGGGTGCCAAGGCCTTCCTGGCTTTGATTTGGAGACATCTATTTCTCTATGTGAAGCGCGCAGACAACCCCTTGTTAGTAAACGGGTAGTTCCATCGGGGGATTCATCAAGCAAGTAAACAATCCAATCTGTGTCCTCCACACTCGAATGAGCTATTAGATGGAGAGACAATGGTCCTGTGAACTCAATCGGTTCTGATAATGCTTCAGTCCTGTACACGAGTCGAGGGTGTCCGTAACGCCACTCGGACGATAAAGGGTCATTTATGTATGAACGGTCACTTTGATTTTGTTCTGAATCAGTTAAGGTTCCTTCCAAGCCTCCAGCGGGTCCTCCTAGGTATAATTTTTTCCATTCTGATCGAGAAAGTGGCCATTCGTTTTCCCCTCTCCATTCGTTTGTCCCTTGAATGAAAAGTTGTATGGGGGGACCGTCCATAACACCCGTATCCATTCCTTTAAGCCAATGATCATACCAGCGTAAAGTTTCTTGGTGGTATGCAGCAAAAGGTCTCCACGGAGAGGGCTTAGGACCGACTAACATTCTTTTTGGAGTTCCTTGAATTCCTTCCCATCCTGCAAAAACTCCAGGGAGATGATCCCAATAAAACGACCAGTCAGATCCCAAGTATGTTGGGATGTTTATTTTGTCTAGGAAAGGTTGGGGGGATGATGCCCAATGGAACTCCCCGTCAAATGGATGTTCAAATCCCATCCCTTCTTCCATCATTTCAACTAGACCAGATAAATCATTTGATCTCCCACTATTAAAATGTAAATTTGACATAGCAGAAAACCACATCCACATATATCCTGTTTGAGGTATTCCACCAGGATAAAATAGGTGTCTGTATTTATCAGTCCATGCATCATAGGGAAAGATTGCTTTAAGAGGTTCAGGTTGGTGTTTTGCAGATAAAAGTTGAACTAGGGAAAAATAGGAGCAACCTACCATACCAACAGAACCATCGCACCAGGGTTGACTAGCTGCCCAATTTATTAATTCAATAAAGTCTTGTTGTTCTATTTCTCGCCTGTTATTGAATTTGCCTTCCGAATCATTTGTTCCTCTTGAATCAACTATAATATGTGCATATCCCCTTGGTACCCAGAACTCAGTTATTCCTGCTTCGTTTTGTGCAATTGGAACATTCGTAGATTGAAGTCCTTTTGTATAAGGGGAAATAGCTAACAGTGCTGGGAATTTTTGTCCCCCTGAGCTAGGTCGAAAAATATCCGCAGCTATTTTTACATCGTCTCTCATCGTAATTTTTAAGTTTGTATCAGACTGAATATTATATATAGGTTGAGAACTTTCTCTCGTCTTAGGAGGTTGATTGAAAGGCCACTGGGGTGTTACTGAAGGATAAATATTACGGACTCTTTCTGGGTCGTTCGGAGTTAAGTTAGAGTTCATTTTTTCCTTTCATAGAAATTAGTTTTTTTATTGAATAATTCCAGTTTTCTTATATTCTTCTAATTTTTCCTGAAGCCTTTTTTCAACCTCATCTGCATCATCAGATTCGTTGTAATCTTGTGCGAGATGACCTGTTCCAGCCGGGCTTTTAGTAACGTACGCTATACACTTTTCGTCTAAGGTAATAGCGCAGTGACGAGTATTTCTGGGTATATGTAAGAGATCACCAGGACCAACTAATTTTTCTTCATCTCCAAGTATTGAATATCTTTTCCCTTCTAAGATAAAAACAAATTGTTCTTCGTTTGGGTGAAAATGTGGACGCGGGTGTCCACCTTGGTTGTAAGTCACGAGGCCGGTTTTCATAAGTTCTCCTTTAACTTTCTGGATTTCAGCTAGAGGAGTTTCATTTTCTCTTAATTTTTCCATTCCATATAAGTTATAATAAGGCATGAGTTTTTTACCCCTTTTAGTAGTTTGTGCTATTTAAAAATCTTTATTTTACTTATTGTTGCATAATTTATTGGGTAACAAAAATAAAACCTGATACTCTTAAAAAGCTAAATAGAGCAAGTATAAAAGGTTCAAAATTAATTTTTTTCATTCTAATTTCAAAGGTCTTTTTAAATAAATTTTTTCAATTATTGGTGTCTCAACTAATTTTTTATATTATAGTGGAAAGTAATTTTTAAAGACTTTCCCGTACATTTTATCTTTGTATTTTTAACCGGATTTCTACGGAGGGGAAAAATGGAAAAACGTATACTTGGGGCAACTGGTTTAGAAGTCACGGTTATAGGTTTTGGTGCTATGACGATCGGAGAGATTTATGGTCCTGTGGATGACTCAGAAAGCAATCGTGCACTTCATGCTTCTATAGATAATGGCATGAATTTTATTGATACATCTGATGCGTATGGGCAAGGACACAGTGAATCTGTCATAGGAAATTTTTTAAAAGAAAGGCAAGACCGTCAAGATATCCTTGTTTTTACAAAAGGTGGAAACAATATGGTAACTGGGGAGTATGACTATACACCCGAGTATATAGGAGGTTGTCTTGAAGCTAGTCTTAAAAGATTGGGTGTAGATAGAATAGATTATTATCAACTGCACAATCCAACTATTGATAATATGATGGCGGAAGATAGTTATGCTCTTTTGGATAAGGCAAAACAAGATGGCAAGATTGCGCACTGGGGAGTTTCAGTAAATACAGAAGAAGAATGCGATTATGTTACCGAACAAGGGACTTCAGCTTGCTTGCAGATGGAATATAACTTTATTAGTCAGGAAGCTGCAGAAGCTTTTGCTAGAGCAAAGTCCGCAAATATCGGAATTATCTCAAGAGTTCCTCTTAAGAGGGGATTTCTATCCGGAAGGATAGATGAAACGTTTGAATTTGTTGAGGGTGACAGAAGAAGTAGAATCCTAAGTGCCGATAATATTAGAAAGTTTCAAGGTAAATTGAACAAACTGAGGGACATCTCTAGTCAATTAGGAATTTCCCCTGCAGAGGCCGCAATACGCTTTTGTGTTTCTAATCCGGATGTTTCTTGCGTTATTCCTGGGATAAGAACTGAAGAACAGGCTAAACAGAATTGTATGTCTTGTGAACCTCTTCCTGCAGAGGCTATGAAACAGTTGATTGACGCAAAATAGTTTACTTATTTTAGTTAAATTTTTCTTGCTGAATTTCAGTTTTCTTTTTTCCTTTTTCTAAGAAATAGATTTCAGTTTTTTCGAGAACTGTTTTTGTCATCTCATCCACAGGTAGTTTTTTTTCTATATTTTCAATAACGAATAATTTAGAACGGACTGCGGGATGTTTTGGCACGAATAAAGTACAACAATCTTGATCCGGTTCTATCGAAATTTCGAATGTATTAATTTCCTTGGCTTGTTTTATTATTTCTTCTTTATCCATTCCAATTAGAGGTCTTAAAATTGGCATCTCTACTGCGTTTTGAATAGTAGAAATATTAGAAAGGGTTTGACTGGCAACTTGACCTAGACTTTCCCCTGTAACTAGCGAAGATACTTTTTCCTTATTTGATATTGACTCTGCAATGCGAAGCATAAAACGACGGTATAAAATAACTCTATGCTCAGGTTTCGTTGAAAGAACAATTTGTTTTTGGAGTTCTCCAAAAGGAACGAGATAGATTTTACTCTTTATTTGATATTCGTTCAAAACTTCTGCAAGATCTAATGCTTTCTCTGCAGAAACACGGCTCAAATAAGGAGCCCCGTGAAAGTGAACAAAAATCACTTCACAACCTCTTTTCATCATTCTCCATGATGCAACGGGGGAATCAATTCCACCCGATAGGAGGCATGTCATATGACCGCTTATCCCTTGTGGAAGGCCACCTGGACCAGATAATTTTTCAAAATATATATAAACTTCATTCGGGATTACTTCTATGTGAATAGTAAAGTTGTCTTCTTTCAAATCTACAGGGAGGTGGCGTTCTGCTTGAATGCAAGCACCAATTTCCTTGTCCCATTCTTTTGTGCTTATCGGGATATTTTTGAAGCATTTTCTTGTTCGAACTCTGAAAGTCTGTATCTCTTTTTCGGAAATTAAGTTTAAGATTTCATCTTTTACTAACGGAAGGTTGACTGTGTTTTTGTAAGCTCTAGCAAAATATGCAATACCAAAGCAGGTTGATAAGCTTTTTTCTATTTTAGTCCATGGGATTGTTGAGTCATATTTAATTAAAATCCTACCCGTTTTTTTCTTTACACTAATTTTGCCATATATATTTAAAGTTTTTTGTATTCTATCTATCAGTAGGTCAATAAATTTATAGCGATTTTTTCCTTTTATTCCTATTTCATTATAATGAACTAATACAAAGTTTGATTCTTTGTTTTTTTCTTTTACCAAGGCTTCCATTATCATCTCTATTTAAAAATTCTTTCTTATCCCATCTTATGGTTTAAGAAGACAATTTAGTATGATGTTCCATTGTTTTTGACGAAAGGGTCTAATTTTTTTTACTAATTGTAGTTGTCTTTCCTACATACGAGCTAATACCATAGCATATGGTTGAAATCCCATATATAGAAAACTATTTTTTTCACTAAGGATGATTTATTTGATTTTTTCAGAAATTATAAATTCACTTTCTGCCGACCTCGAGGAAGTTGAGAAAGAGATAAAAAAAAACTTTCACTCCGATGTGGTTTTAATCCCAGATGTCAGTGAATACTTAAGTTCTTCAGGGGGAAAGAGGATACGTCCATTACTTCTTCTTCTTTCATCAAGAGCCTGCGGATATAAGGGTGAGAAAACTATAAAACACTGTTGTGTTGTAGAATTCATTCACACTGCGACTTTATTGCATGATGATGTTGTAGACGATGCAGATGTGAGAAGGGGAAATCCCTCTGCTAACTCAAAATGGGGGAATGAGGCAAGTGTGCTAGTGGGTGATTTTCTTTTTGCAAAGAGTTTTGAACTCATGTCATCTGAAGAAGATTTACGTATCATGAAAACTATGTCCGAGGCTTGCACCCTTCTTTCTGAAGGCGAAGTATTACAACTTATTAATCTTTATAATGTAGATGTAACAGAAGAAGAGTATCTTAAAGTAGTTTATAGAAAGACAGCTGCTCTAATTGCTGCAAGTTGTAAACTAGGTGCAATTTTAAGTGGTTCCCCTGACCACATAATTGAGGCACTAAACACCTATGGCATGAATATAGGATATTCTTTTCAGCTTATTGATGATGCACTAGACTATATGGGAGATGAAAATAAAACGGGAAAGAAAATTGGGAGTGATTTGCTTGACGGGAATATAACATTGCCTCTATTACATCTTCTATTAAGAGTTGATGGAATTCGTAAGGAAAGACTTAAAAAGATTATTTTAGAATCGGATGAACTTCATGAAGAGAATTTAAATTTTATTCTGGAATTGATGGAAGAATGTGGTTCAGTTTCATATACAAGAAATCTAGCTAGACATTATGCGGAAGAGGCAAAATCTTCTTTGTCTGTTATTGAAAGATCTGAACATTTAGATTCTCTTAAATATATGGCTGATTTCATAGTTGATAGAAATTTTTAAAGTTGGCTCCCAATTCTAAAAATAAAAACACTCTAATACTTGCCTCAGGATCCCCTCGCAGAATTTCTCTTTTGTCCGAGACAAAAATAGAGTTTAGAGTTGCCCCGCCTGATTCTTCCATTGAGGAAGAGTTTCGTGAGGGCGGAAATCCGGAAGAAATAGCGATGCAAATTGCTAAAGCGAAAGCTTCTAGTATGCTTGAAATATTTCCTGAATCTGTCGTTTTAGCTGCAGACACCATTGTTGTAAGAGAAAAAAAAATTTTAGGAAAACCTAAGGATTTAGAGGACGCATTTAAAATGATAGACTCCCTATCTGGGAGACAGCATTTTGTTATTACTGGTTTTGCAGTCATGTCTTCTAAATGTCAAAAGGTTGAAAATGTTGTAACAGAAATAGAGTTCCGAAAACTCAATCCTATTGAAATTAAGGAGTATATTGCAGAAAATGAGTCTTTAGATAAGGCTGGAGGATATGCTATTCAAGGAAAAGGATATTTCCTTGTAGATAAGATAAATGGGAGTTACACTAATGTTATAGGATTCCCATTGAAGGAAATTATAAAAGTATTAAAAGAATTTGGAATATCTCCAAATATAGACAATATGGAGTTACCGAATGCGTCTAGCTGATAGAATGAGTCTTTTGAAAACTGAAAACTCTTTTGTTGTTCTGGCGAAAGCTAATCAACTCGAGAGGGAGGGTAAAAGTATTATTCACTTGGAAATAGGTGATACAGATTTTGATACTCCATTAAATATTGTGAATGCTGTATGTACCCAAGTGAAATCTGGAAACACCCATTATTGTCCTTCTGCTGGCATCCTAGAACTTAGAGAAGCTTGTTGCGAATGGATTAAGAAAA
Organism: Nitrospinota bacterium; assembly: GCA_036231405.1. GTDB lineage: Bacteria > UBA8248 > UBA8248 > UBA8248 > UBA8248 > UBA3496. Next base: position 146,234 of record JAZAHK010000003.1, on the reverse strand, counting down.
ATAATCGTGGGCAATATTCGGCAGAAGAGATTGTGATTGGTCCAGGAGGGAAGCCGTTTCTCTACTATACGATTATGGCTACATCTGGTGTTGGAGATGAAGTGATATATCCTGATCCAGGTTTCCCAGTATACGAATCAGTTGCACTATATGCCGGAGCGAAACCGGTTCCCCTTCCGATTCTTGAGGAGAATAATTTTAAATTTACAATCGATGATTTGAAAGATCGAATTTCGAAGAATACTCGATTGTTGATTCTTAATTATCCTCATAATCCTACTGGAGGTACTTTGAGTGAAGTGGAATTGCAAGAAATAGGAAAACTTGCCATTGAGAACGATTTTGTCATTCTATCTGATGAAGTATATGCGAATATGTTATTTCAGGGTTCCCATATTTCGATTGGAACACTTGATGGAATGCGTGAAAGAACAATTTTGCTGGAGACTTTTTCAAAGACTTATGCGATGACTGGATGGAGGCTAGGTTTCATAGCAGCTCCTACATGGTTATCTGAACCTTTAGCCCAGCTTATAACAAATTCTGTGAGTTGCGTTCCTCCTTTCATACAAATGGCTGGAGTGGATGCTTTAAATGGTCAGCAAGCTGATAGTATTAAAATGATGTCGGAATTTAAGAGGAGAAGAGATGTCTTTATAAATGGATTAAACTCAATTGATGGTATATCTTGTAAATTCCCTGAGGGCGCGTTTTACGCTTTCCCAAATGTCAGTGAAATTCCATTGTCTGCTGAGAAATTATCTGATTACTTGCTTGATGAAGTTGGTGTAGCGACATTACCGGGTTCAGCTTTTGGTAGATATGCAGATAATCATCTGCGTATGTGTTTTGCGAATAGCATCGAAAATTTAGAGGAAGCGATTCATCGTATTTCTGGTGCACTTTCTACTCTTTCTTAATATGTTCAATGAGTGATACTTCTGTTCTTGTTTAAATTGTCACATTGAACTTCGATTAGGTTTTCAAAATTAAACATTTAGAGAGGAAAATTGTTAGATTTTCGAGTTGCAGTTGATACTGGTGGAACATTTACCGATTTTGTTTTTCTTGAAAATGGAATGTTAAAAGTTCATAAAGTGCCTTCTACTCCCTCAAATCCATCACTTGCAATTATGCAAGGTATCAATGAAAAAAACACAGATACTAGGGCGATTGATCTTATTCATGGTTCAACAGTTTCCACGAATGCCCTCTTATCTCGAGAGGGATCAAAAGTAGGCCTTATTACAACTTCTGGTTTTGAAGATATCATTGAAATTGGTCGTCAGAATAGAGATGTCCTATATGATCTATCTTACCATAGACCTGAAACTATTGTTCAAAAAGAAAATCGTTTTGGAATAAATCAAAGAATGAATGAAAAAGGAGAAATTTTAAAGGATCTTCCTAGAACTGAATTAGAAAAAATACTTCTAAAATTAAAGAGGAATAAAATACAATCTTTAGCGATTTGTTTTCTCCATTCTTATGCAAATAATTCACATGAGTTAGAAGTCTCTGATTTTTTTAAAAAAGCAGGATTCCCTGTTTCTGTATCCAGTCTTATTCTCCCTGAATATAGAGAGTTTGAGAGAACAAGTACAACTTGTGTTAATGCTTATGTTTGCCCATTAATGAAAAATTACTTGGGGAAGCTTGAGAAAGAAGAAACGCTAAGACGGTTTCGTGTCATGCAGAGTAATGGAGGAATTATATCTTCAGAAGTAGCTAGCAATGAAGCTGTCAGAACGATTCTATCGGGTCCCGCAGGAGGAGTTGTAGGAGCACTTCACGTAGCTAAAGGGACGAAATCATCTAAATTTATTACGATTGATATGGGCGGTACAAGTGCAGATGTTTCAATTCTTGATGGAAAATTAAGCTTTACTTCAGAGACAGAAATATCTGGTTGTCCTGTTCGGGTTCCCGTAATAGATATTCATAGTGTTGGTGCGGGAGGGGGATCAATAGGGGAATCTGATCCTGGTGGAGCCCTTATTGTTGGGCCGAAAAGTGCTGGGGCGTTCCCTGGTCCAATGTGTTATGGAAATGGAAACGATGTGACTGTAACAGATGCAAATTTATTCTTAGGTAGGATAGATCCTTCTAACTTTCTTGGTGGGAAGATGAAGATACATTCTGATAGATCAAAAAAAGGAATAAAGTTTTTAGCAGAAAATATATATATGAGTCCTATAGAGGCTGCAGAAGGATTATTAAGAATTGCTAATGGTCATATGGCTAACGCAATTCGACTTATGAGTATTGAAAGAGGGCATGATCCTCGCGATTTCACCTTAATGGCATTTGGTGGTGCCGGTCCTATGCATGCTTGTACTCTCGCAGAAATGCTTAGTATGAAAAGAGTGCTTATTCCTAGAGATCCAGGAACTCTTTCAGCGAGAGGGATGTTTATGGCTGATGTAATCAAAGACTACTCTAAAACGATTCTTTGTAATTTAGAGGATATAAACAAGAAATTTTTAGATCGCTTGTTTTCACCCCTTTTAAAACAGGCTAAAGAAGAATTAAAAAAAGAAGATATTAATAAATTAAAAATAGAAAAATTTTTAGATATGCGTTATTTAGGTCAATCTCACGAATTAACTATTCCTTTTCCAAAAACTACTTCAAATCTCTGCCAAAATTTATATTCGTTATTCACTGAGTTTCATGAAAAAAGGTATTTGACTATAAATTCTGATAGAGAGGTAGAAATCGTTAATATAAGAGTGAGAGCTACAGGTTCTACAAAAACAGTTCAATTGGATAGTAGTAAAAGAAAGGAAAAGTTGAGCAAGAAAAAAATTAAAACGCAAAAAATGGTCTTTCTTGGGAAATCTTATATAGCAAAGGTTTACGATCGTATGGATTTATATCCAGGAGATAGTTTTGTTGGTCCAGCACTGGTTTTCGAATTTAGTGCAACATCTTTAATTCCCCCTTCATGGAATTGTAAAGTGGATAAAGAAAGTAATTTGGTTTTGACGAAAGAATAGATCTTGATCAGAAATAATTCTTGTTTTAGAGGATTGATTTATGGGGAAACGTAGATTAGACCCGATTTTATTAGAGGTCTTTAAAAATCTTTTCCTTTCAGTTGCAGAGGAAATGGGAATAGCTTTATGCAAGTCTTCTTTTTCTCCAAATATAAAAGAAAGAAGAGATTATTCATGCGCTATTTTTGATAAGAACGGAAAAATGGTATCGCAAGCTGCTCATCTTCCTGCACATCTTGGATCGATGCCAATGTCGGTCGAACATGTGATTGAAACGATAGATTTGAACCCTGATGATATGGTAGTCCTTAACGATCCGTTTAACGGAGGTAATCATTTACCCGATTTAACGATGATTTCTCCAATATTTTTAAAGAAAAATAGAAAATTAACTTTGCAATATTTTGTCGCAAATAGAGCACATCATGCAGATGTTGGTGGAATAGCACCAGGATCAATGAGCTTAACTAAAGAGATTTTTCAAGATGGATTAGTTATTCCGCCCGTAAAGATAGTTCGGAAAGGAGTTATTCAAGAAGATTTACTCTCCCTAATTTTATCTAATGTTAGAACACCAGAAGAACGTAAGGGAGACGTGCTATCTCAGATTTCTGCAAATCTGGTAGGTCAACGAAGTATCGAAGAAATTATTCATGAATATAGTCTAAGCCAGACTTCTTTTTATACTTCAGAGTTACAACACTATTCGGAACGAATGACTAGGGCTGCAATTTCAGAGATGCCAGATGGAAAATTTGAATTTAGTGATTTTATGGATGATGATGGAATTTCAGAGGACCCTGTAAAAATTAGCGTAAGAATTACTATTACAGAAGATTCTATGGTTGCTGATTTTACAGGATCCTCTCCGCAAACAGATGGGAACATTAATGCTGTTGAGTCTATAGCTAGAACTGCTGTCTATTATGCAATTAGATGTCTGATCCCATACGAAATTCCTAATAACTCTGGTTGTATGGAACCTATCGATGTAATTGCACCATCTGGAACAGTAGTAAATTCCACATTTCCGTCTGCTGTTGCTGGTGGAAATGTGGAGACTAGCCAAAGGATGGTTGACGTAGTTCTTGGTGCCATGTCCAAAGCATGTCCTGAAAAAATACCTTCTGCATCTTGTGGGACCATGAATAACCTTACGGTAGGAGGAGTTGATTTGCGTTCGAGGAACGAATGTGGGAAACCTTTTGCTTATTATGAAACCACTGGTGGTGGTATGGGAGCTGGAAAATGGGGAAATGGGGAGAATGCAATTCATACACATTTAACGAATACAAGGAATACTCCTATAGAATCGATTGAGCATTCCTATCCTTTAAGAGTTAGAAAATATAGAGTGAGAAGAAAAAGTGGAGGAGCGGGATTAATGAGAGGCGGAGATGGAATAATTAGAGAAATAGAACTGTTAAGTCCTGCTACTATTTCTTTCTTGACTGAAAGGAGAAAATTGTCCCCGTGGGCTCTGCAAGGTGGATTGCCAGGTAAAAGAGGAAAGAATTCGGTTTTGAAAAGGAATGGTAAAATCATTAAGTGTAAGAGCAAACAACGTTTGGAGTTGGAGCAAGGAGATATAATAAGGTTAGAGACTCCTGGTGGGGGTGGATGGGGAAAGAAAAAATGAAAATAAAGTTAGAAATTTGTTATTATTAGAAAATCTAGGAAATTCTATTATTTAATTTGAAAGTCTTCAATATGCCTGCAGATCGTTATGTTTATCTCGATGGGGAAATTATAGAAGAGAGTAAAGCTCTTATTTCTCCTTTTGATCGTGGTTTTTTATGGGGAGATGGTGTTTACGAGGTCACTCCTTGTTTTAATGGGAAATTATTTCGTCTCGATGAACACTTGAAACGCCTATATAGATCCTTGAAATATACGCAAATTCAATGTCATTTAGATTTAGAAGAAATGAAAATTGCGACTCATGAAACTCTGAAAGTAAATCAAATTTTGCTTGAAAAAGGAAAGATGTACCGAGTTGGTCATTGGGTTACCAGAGGGATGGATGATCCCTCTATGATTGCAAGTAAAGCTGAAAGACCAACAATTTTTATTTTTTGGAGAGAGTCCCCCTCAGGTCAATTGTTAGAGGAATACTCCAAAGGTGTTAAATTATCGATTGTTGCTACAAGGAGAGTTCCACCCCAATGTCTCGAGGCTAGAGCAAAGGTGACTAGTAAAATGAATCAAATTCTTGCTGAACTTGATGCTTCTTCCAATGGTTCGCTTTCTTTAATGCTCGATATATATGGAAATGTTGCTGAAAATTCAGTAGCTAATTTTTTTATGGTCAAAGATAATACTCTTTATACTCCACTTGAAAAAAATGTTCTTCAAGGAGTTACAAGATTGACAGTGTTTGAGATGGCAAAACGTTTGGGAATTTGTTTAGAAGAAAAGGACATCACTTTGTATGACTTAAGTCAGGCAGATGAGTATTTTTTAACATCAAGCGCTATTTGTGCAATGCCCGTTAACCAGATTGACCGATTCTTACCAAAAAATCCAATCCCTGGACCAATTACGGAAAAGATAATTAATGAATTTGTTTCCGAGACTGGATTTGATTTTAGAAATTTATCGGCTTAGATATAATATACTTTTGTGTTTTTAATTCGTAAGAGAGGTAAATGATGGCATTTTATTTAACCAATCAAAGCCTAGTGAATCTAAAGGAAAAGGTTGAGGAGATAGAACATCGTCTTAAGCATGATGTTGCAAAAGAAATCGGGAAAGCAGCAGATCTTGGAGATTTAAGCGAGAATGCGGAATGGGAAGCAGCGATTGAATTACAAAGGAATCTTCAACATGAAGCAAGGCGTCTAAAAGAGAAAATACGAACTGCCCAGATCATCGAAGAACTCCCTATTTCTGGGGATAAGGTCTCGGTTGGTACAAAGGTAAAGCTATTTGATATTGATAAGGATGAAGAACTGACATACCAAATCCTTGGGGAAGAAGAAAGTGACTTGTCTAGCGGTATCATTTCTTTTAATGCCCCTTTGGCAAGAGGATTGATGCAGAAAGAGCCTGGAGACGAAGTTGTTATTAAACTGCCTGGTGGTGTTAGAACTTTTGAGATAGTCGAAGTTTCTAAAATAGAATTTGAATGAAGAATAAAAAGTCTTTTTCAATTCATGATAAATTGCTAGCCTATCTAATTTTTTTTGCTTTCTTCATCCTGCTTATGTATTTCTCATTATTGCATCTTCTGCCGCCTCTGTGGCATACGCCTGGCTCTCCAGTTCTTTATATTTTTGGGGTGGTTGGTTCCTTATTTCTTTCTGTTTCAATGGTTTTCCTCTTTCTGAAGAGAACCCATGCAAGCAAAAATCCGGTATTTTGGTTTAATTGTCATGTAGTAACAGCCATTATTGGTTCTGTCTTAGTTACAATCCACTCTTCTGGCCATATCAGGTATGCTCCAGCCTTACTTTTAGTTGCACTCCTAGGTCTCACTTTGTTAGGAATTTTTGCACGATTTTATATTTCTAAGAGAAACACAAAAATTTTTGCTTCCAAAGTTCCAATTTTTCAGACCCTAAATCCAGATGACAAAGAAAAGATAGAGGGGATAATTCAAAAAAAAGAGGAATTGTTGTTCTTTATTGAACCTGATAGTGAAGAAGGAACTTTTTCTCTTTGTCTAAAACACTGGATTAAGTATCCGGTTTTTTCGATTCGATTTTATAACTTAGTTCGTAAGGAGAACTCGTACATTAGAAAAAATTTTAAACATAGTTTTTTAATTCGTTTTTGGAGATCAATTCATATTTCCTTGTCGATTGCTTTTTTTCTTGGTCTTTTTGCCCATATAATCGTGGTAACTTTTTTTGCAGAGTATGTATCAGGAGGTTCTGAAATATACTGGTGGCACATGTCTAAATAGTCTTGTCTTGGATAAAAAGGATTAAAATTGAATCAAGTTGCATTAATGATTGACTTGGAACGATGTTTTGGGTGCAAAAGTTGTGAAGCGGCATGTAAACAAGAGCATCGTTTAAAACCTGGAACTTTTAGAAATAAGGTTGTATGGCTTGGCAATCAAGATAGTATGGGTATAGATTTTTTTACCTTAACTTGTCAGCATTGCGAACGCCCTGCTTGCCTTAGATCATGTCCTGTAAATCCTAAAGCAATAACGAAAGATGACGAAACCGGTATAGTAAAAGTTCATGAAGAATTATGTACGGGTTGTGGAGAATGTGTTTTGTCTTGTCCTTATAGTGCTATGGGTTTTGATGAAGAAGGGCATCATTCGGTGAAATGTGATCTTTGTTCGGAAAGACGTGCAGATAAGATAGAACCTGCTTGTTCTAGTGTATGTCCTGGATATGCTATTACTTTCGGTGAACGTTCAGAATTATTAAAGATCGCAGAAAATACAGATAGAGTTGTTAAAGATATTGATAGCTTCTTATTAAAACCGCAGACAATTTATTTAGAGAAATTAAGAGGAAATAGTTCATTTCTTCCAATCATGGATAATAATTTCATTAATACAGGTAAGGGTCCTAAGAAGTCTAATTCAGGAAATGGCCCACTTCGTTCTAAAAAATTAAATGCTGATTTCCCATTTGGTTTTGAGAAAAATGAAAAGATCGCGAGTAGAATTGAACCAGGTGGTTGTAATATTTGTTTTAACTGCTGTACTACAAAGTTTCATTTTAAGGGAGACCAGCTAGTTCAAATTACAGGAAATGATGAAGATCCTGTGTTAGAAGGGAAATTATGTCCCAAAGCACAATTTGCTTTGCAACTACATCATAATGAAAAGAGACTTCGCACTCCACTGAAAAGGATAGGCGAAAGAGGTGAAAATAAGTTTGAAGAAATCAGTTGGGAACAAGCACTAGACGAGATTGCTGAAAAGTTAATTCAAATGAAAGAGAAATGGGGCCCAGAGGCACTCGCAATTTTTATTGGGACAAGGACCGGTATTCTTACTCAAAAAGGATACACTAGATTGTTCAGTCAGTTGTGGGGGACCCATAATATTGAGGGTACTGACCCGTTCTGTGCTTCTGGAAAAACAATTTCTTATCAAATTACGCAAGGTATTAATGGAAGTGGAAACAGTTATACTCCAACCGATCTTGGTAGTGCCGAAATGTACCTTTATGTTGGAGATAATCAGGCAGAAACACGTCCGGTTTATTTTGGAAAGATCAATGATTGGAGAATTAAAAATAAAGCAAAAATGATTGTTGTTGATCCCAGACAGACTGTAACAGCAAGCAAAGCAGACAGATGGTTACCCATACGTCCAGGTACTGATATGGCATTAGCGCTTTCAATTGCACACGAGATTCTTTCAAAGAACTTACATGATACGAAGTTTTGTAATGATTGGGTTTTAGGATGGGAAAACTGGAAAGAGTTTATTTTTGAAAAAGGTTATAGCCCGCAATGGGCATCTAAAATAACTGATTTAGCTCAAAGTGAAATAGAATTACTCGCAAGTGAGATTGCTAATTCTGATGGATGTGTGATTTTTGCTAGTAGAGGTATAAATCAACACATGAATTCATTACAAACTAATCGAACTTGGATGTTTGTAAGCGCTATTACTGGTAATTGGGGACGTAAAGGTGGGGCCTATTTCAATATGACCGCTGGACCACCTATTTCTCCAAATGCTCCCACGGAAAGAAGAAAAAAGATTAGTAGACCAAAGATAAGGAAAAGTCCTGTTGGTTGGCTAAAGGCAATGAAGCATGGGGTGCCATATCCAATTAAGGCAATGATAAGCTCTAGCAACCCATTGTCTCAATGGCCAGATCAAAATAATGTTAGAGATGCGTTCCAAAATCTAGATCTTTTTGTCCATATTGAATTGTTCCAAAATGAGACTTCTTCGTTTGCTGATTATGTATTGCCTGCTGCTACGGGAATTGAAAAAGGAGAAATAGGACGAAGTAATGATGATCGACGAATTGTATGGATCGATAAATTAATAGAACCTCCTGGTGCAGCTAAACCAGATGGTTGGATATGGATAGAACTCGGGAAACGTTTAGGATTTGGTGACGTTCTTAGGGAAGAATTTAAAGACCCACGAATTTTTTGGGATGAAGTGTGTATCCAAAATGATTTTCTAAGAGGTGTCACTCAGAAGCGTTTACATTCAGTTCCTTATAGATGGGTTCGCTATCCCGTTTCAAATGAAGATTCACCTGAACAAGAAACACTTTACCTAGAAGGAACAACTGCTGTTGGTCAGCCTGAAGGAAAAAGATTCCCAACAAAAAGTGGAAAACTAGAGTTTTGGACTGAAGAGTTAGAGAAGAAATTTAATTGTTTAGATTTGTCTGCTCTTCCTGAGTTTTACTCTGATCCTGAACTTTTGATCGATCTACCGTTTTTAGAAATTAAAGATAATGATGAAAGTTTAGATGTTATTTCACCATTTTATGATGTTCCTACAGGTACTTCTAAAGCGGAGATAGTCTCAATAGAGGAAAAGAGTCTTTCTCGTGAATTAAGGGCTAAGGGTTTTGATACGGAATTGATAACTGGGAGACCCCCTGCGCCGCATTTCCACAGTTGGACTCATTATTTCTGGGAGGCACAAGAGATGTGCCCTGATCTTTTTTGTCAGATTCATCCAGAACATGCAAGAGAATTAGAAATAGAAGATGGAGAAATAATTGAAGTTGAATCTGCACATGGTAAAATAAATGTCAGAGCTTATCTATATAGTGGCATCAGAAAAGATGCTATTTTTATCCCAATTGGATGGGGAGAAAGACAACCCTATAACCCCTGGTATTCCGTTAATTTCTTAACGAGTAGAGATCAGAGAGATCCGATTTCAGGACAAACTAACTTAAAAAGTTTGTTATGCAAAATAAATAAAATATAACTATATCTTATTTATTCTTAGGTTTTCTCAATTGTTGGTATCCATATTTCGGTCCTTAGGTCTCGGGAGACGGTTTTTCTGGGGTCATTCATAAAACGATGCACTATTGGTTGATTCTTTTTTTCAAGTCCTTTTTTTTTAATAGCCATAATAATTTTCTCGAGTGATTCTGATAAATTACCGTAACTTCCTTCATGTACTCCTATTGCGTATAAATCCGCGGTTATTTTTATTTTGCTGAAGCTTTCGATACTAGAATCAAAATACTTATTTGAGAAGAAAGCTTTGTAGCCGTTGTTAGGAAAAAGTAATCCATAACAGTCTCCGTCTAAAATACTCAAATGGTCAGTTCTCTTAAGAAATTGTCCTCTTAACAGTCCTATTGTTTCAGGTGTTGTTTCCCCTGCAATGCATATTCCTAGACCTTCTATCTTGTTTTTTTTTGTGATTTCAATTTCGAAAGTGTTTTTCTGTGACATTTTAGTCTTTTTTTGATTTGTTAAGAGCGTTTTGCAAAACCCTGTATGCTAATTTAGAACAGTGGCGCTTGTGTTTAGGGAGACCCCCTAGGCTCCCTTCAATATTTTCTGAAGATATTTTTCTTGCATTATAGATTGATTCGCCCATAAGCAAGTTAGTCAATAAACTCATTGAAGCAGTTATTGCGCCACATCCGAGGATTTTAATCTTTGCATCGACAATCACTTCTCCTTCTGTTTTGATATAGAGTTCGACCTCATCGCCACAAGAAGGATTTGTACCTTTTCCTATAAAATCAGCATCCTCTATAACGCCTACATTTTGAGGAGAGGCAATGTGTGAGAGTACAGTCGAATTATAGTGATAGTTTCCATTATTCATTTTTATACCTTTGAAGTCTAGGGTCCATTATTTGGTGAAATCTTTCTTACTTTTTCGACTGCATCAGGTAATTTGTTCATTAGATAGTCTATATCTTCATCAGTGCTTCCCCAGCCGAGACTAAAACGAAGTGAACCACGAACAAGATTTTGCGGCAGATCCATGGAAAGAAGGACATGGCTTGGTTCGGTTGACCCAGAACTACAAGCTGAACCAGTACTTACTGCAATTCCCTCAAGGTCTAATCTAATCAATAAAGTTTCTCCCTCAGCGTTTGAGAATCCGATATTTGATGTCCCTGGTAGGCGATGTTCTTTATCTCCTATTATTTGGACGTCGGGAATTTTTTGACAAACTTCACTTTCTAGACGATTCCTTAACTTTAGGACATTGTCCCAGAGTTCTTTCCCTTCTGTATTCAAAATTCTACATGCTTCCCCTAGTGCAACTATGCCAGGAACATTTTCAGTGCCAGATCTTATATTCTGTTCTTGTCCTCCTCCAGTTAGAATGGCATTAAGAGGAGTATTCTTTCTTGCGTATAGAAATCCAATTCCTTTAGGTGCGTTAATTTTGTGTCCACTTCCGGATAGTAAATCGATGTTGTCTTTTTGGACATCAATTTTAATTTTACCAAGCGCCTGGACAGCATCAGTATGAAATAATATTCCTATTTCTTTGCAAAAAGAAGAAATTGCAGAAATTGATTGAACCGTACCTATCTCATTATTCCCTAAGATCACTGATATTAATTTTGTGTTATCTTTTATGGCATCTTTTATTGCTTTTGAGGAGATTAATCCATTTTTATCTGGTTTTACATATGTCACTCTAATTGATTTTTCTTTTGTGAGCGCATCACATGTATCTAAAACTGCATTATGTTCAATTTGAGTCGTAATAATATGAGCATCTATATCTTCATTGTTAAGAATCCCTCTTATCGCAAGATTATCGCTTTCAGTTCCTCCAGAAGTAAAGAAAATTTCAGTAGAGTCAGAAGCATTGATACTTGATGCTATATGAACACGCGCAATATCTATCGCTTCTCTAGCTTCACGTCCGAATGAATGAACGCTACTTGGATTTCCATAAAGATTTTTAGTGAAAGGTTCTGCAATTTTTAAAACTTCGGGCCGGACAGGTGTTGTAGAGTTGTGGTCTAAATAGATTCTTTTCATTGACCAGGAGTTCTCCCATCTTTCATTTTCTCCTCAAGTTCTTGAATTTTTTTGTCCAAAATTAGAATTGAGTTTTCTATTGGATCAGGAAGTTCATCGTGGTCAAATGAAATTTCTGGTTGTTCTTCTTTGGAACCTTCATGCGATTCAGAAACGATTCGTGCAGGAACCCCCACGACTGTGCAATCAGGCGGAACATCAGAAATAACTACAGATCCTGCTCCGATTCTACTTCCTTTTCCTATTTTATGGGGACCGAGAATACGGGCTCCTACACCTACTAAAACATTGTCTTCGAGTGTCGGATGCCTTTTCTCTTTTTTTAAACTTACTCCCCCAAGTGTTACCCCGTGGTATATCGTACAATTTTCCCCTATAATAGAGGTTTCACCAATTACAACCCCCATCCCATGGTCTATAAAAAAACCGGTGTCTATTTCTGCACCAGGATGAATTTCTATTCCTGTAATAAGACGACTGATGTGACTTAAGAAACGTGCAATTAGTTTAAACCCTTTTTTGAAAATGAAATGAGATATCCGATGTATAAAAATCGCATGAAATCCAGGATAGCAGAGAATAATCTCTATTTTACTATTAGCTGCAGGGTCTCTGTCCAAAGCTGCATTTAAATCAGATTGAATTGATTGTATAAAACTCTTCATTATTTTCTCACATTTCAGAACACATATCTAATTTTGACTTTAGAACAAGGTGTTTGAATTGATAATGTAATTTATTTTTTTCCCCTACGAATGTAGTATAACAAAATTACGAAGAATATAAGAGGCATAAATTCTTTAAAGGTGTTAACAAAAAATGAATAAAAAGATAGATACGTTAATAATGAAAGGCAAACCGGTATCCGATAAAATAATGGAAGGCCTTATTTCTAGAATTGAAGAACTGAAAAGTTTAACAGGAAGATCTCCAGGGTTAGCTGTAATTTTGGTTGGAGAAGATCCTGCCTCTCAAGTTTATGTTCGCCTAAAAGGCAAGATGGCTGATAAAATTGGGATAGAAACACACGATTATCGATTACCATCGGAGGTTTCTTTTTTAGAAATATCTAATTTAATAGAAGAACTAAATAAAGATTCGAGGATTGACGGCATTCTTGTGCAACTTCCTCTACCTTCAACTTTAGATGAGACAGAAATACTGAAAAAAGTTGATCCACGAAAAGATGTTGATGTTTTTCACACGGAAAACTTTGGAAAATTATCCTTAAAACAACCAGGACCTAAATCTTGTACCCCTGCTGGCGTTCTGGAAATATTGAAATTTTATAATTTTGCAATCGAAGGAAAAAGAGTTGTTATAATTGGGAGAAGCAAAATAGTTGGTCTTCCCTTGTCGATTCTTTTGTTGCACGAGAATGCTACTGTAACTATTTGCCATTCTAGAACTGAAAATATTGCGGAGGTGACAAGAAGTGCAGATATTTTGATTGCCGCAGTGGGAAGAGCAAATTTTGTGAATGCACAGATGGTCAAGGAGGGTGCTATTGTTGTTGACGTTGGAACAAACCGTTTAGATGATAAATTGGTAGGAGACTGTGATTTTTCTTCACTGATAGGTAAGGTTTCAGCAATCACGCCAGTGCCAGGAGGAGTTGGTCCTATGACAATTTCAATGTTAATGGTCAATACAGTAAATTCATTTGAAGATCATGTTTCATTGACCTAAAGGAATAATTTATTGAATATTGATTTATTAGGGTCCTCGAAAACCCCTGCAGATCAAATCTATACAGTCTCTCAATTAAATTCTAAAGTTCGAACTCATTTAGAACAAGCATTCAATAATATTCTGGTGGAGGGAGAGATTTCAAGTTGGAAAGTTTATCCATCGAACCACGCCTATCTTGTTTTAAAGGATTCTAATTCAAAAATAAATGCTGTCATGTTTTCAGGCAGAAGGAAGAATCTTAATTTTACTCCCGAAGTTGGCATGAGAGTGTTAGTTAAATGTAGCGTTACCCTTTTTGAACGTGAAGGAAGATTCCAAATATCTATTTTCTCTCTTGAACCTCTAGGAGAGGGAGTGCTAGAGGTTAGATTTAGACAATTGAGAGAAAAACTAGAATTAGAAGGATTGTTTTCTAAAGAAAAGAAAAAAGAAATTCCCACAAGGCCTAGAAAAATTATTTTAGTTACAAGTCGTGAAGGTGCGGCTTTACGTGACATGCTACCAATTTTATCGAATCGTATTCCATTTGTGCAATTAATACTCATTCATACTCTTGTGCAGGGAGAGTTCGCTCCAAAATCAATCGAAAAAGCTCTCTTAGCTGCTGACGAAGAAGCAAATAGAATTGGTACTCCTGCTGATTTGATAATCCTTTCAAGAGGCGGAGGTAGTAATGAAGATTTGAGTGCATTTAATGATGAGATTGTTGTTCGTGCAATTTCTAATTGTAAGACTCCAATATTAACTGCAATTGGACATGAAATAGATAATTCCTTTTCCGATTTAGTATCAGATGATTTTTCTTCAACTCCTACTGCAGCGGCCGAAAAAGTATGTATGGATTGGGATGTTTTTTTAGAACGTTTTATTAGATTCCCTTCTGAAATGGAACGATTTATTAAACTAATTTTTAAAGAGAGAAATGACCGATTAGCTTTTCTAAAGAGGATGAGAATTTTAGAAGAGCCTTCCTTATTTATCGAAGAACTAGAGCAAAAAACCGATTCACTTTATGCAAATTTTCTTAGAGAAATACGTTATGTTTTATCGAGATACAAAAACCAAGTTATATCCATTTTCCCTCGACTTAAGTTTGTCTCTCCTTTGAGCCTTCACTCAAGTAAAGTCAAAAAAATTGAAGAATGTTTTAGGAGAATTCATATCAGTATTAACAAAGTGTTTCAATTAAAAAATGTAGAGTATGAAAATCTGATGGTTAGACTTGAATCTGCTTCCCCGGTTTCAATTTTAGGGAGAGGATACAGTTTAACGTATCGAAAGTCGGATAATTCACTAATTCGAAGTGTTCGGGAAGCAAAAAGTCAAGAATTGATTCGAGTTAAATTGTCAGACGGAGAATTGGATTGTACGGTTGAAAAAATAAACCCAAAAGGAGAAATAAAATGAGTCCTTCTAAAAAGAGGAAAACGTCTTCGAGTTCACCAAAAAGTTTTGAAGAGGCGTCTGCCCGTTTGGAGGAAATTGTCGAAGTTCTAGAAGATGGAGAACTTACTCTAGAAGATGCAATTTCTTTGTATGAAGAAGGTGTGAAATTGTTTAGATTTACACAAGAGCAGTTGAATTTTGCTCAGAAAAAAATTGAAGAACTAACAATAGATGATGATGGGACATTTTCCATAAAACCTTTTGATGAAAAAAGTGAGGGAGAATAGGTTGTCGTCATCATTCGATGTTTTAGATTATATGAGTAAATGGAGTAGACGAGTTAACGACAAACTGAATCTTTTATTTTCTGAGGAAGGGTCTGAGCCGTCTGAACTATATGAAATAATGGCGTATAGCCTCTTAAATGGAGGCAAAAGAATTAGGCCGATTTTGTGTATAGCAGGATGTGAGGCAGTACAAGGAGATACAGAGGTTCTATTAACTGCTGCTTGCGCAATAGAATGCGTTCATTCTTATTCGTTGATACATGACGATTTGCCTGCAATGGATGATGATGATTTGAGAAGAGGAAAGCCTACTAGCCATAAAGCCTTTGGGGAGGCTTCTGCTATTCTTTCTGGAGATGGACTTTTGACTAAAGCGTTTGAACTTATGTCTTCTAATGCCATGAAAGAAAAATTTGAGATGGAGAGATTGATAGATTCTATTTTACTTTTATCTTCTGCTGCAGGTCCATCAGGAATGGTCGGCGGTCAATATTTAGATATCAAGTCAAATTCTATCAAAATGAATCCTGAATTTTTAAGGCAGATGCATTTGCTTAAGACTTCTGAATTGATCCGCGCATCTGTCTGCATAGGTGGGATTTTAGGTGGTGCTAATGGTGAGCAATTAGAAGCACTTAGCAATTTTGGAAGGCATATAGGTCTAGCATTTCAAATTGTTGACGATATTCTTGATTATGATGGAGATGAAAATTTATTAGGGAAAACAGTTGGTTCTGACCTTGCTTCTGGAAAAACTACTTATTTGTCTCATTACGGGATTGAAAAATCAAGGGATATGGCTAATTCTACTTTAGAAGAATCTCTAGATTTTTTGAAAATCTTTGGAAAAGATGCTGAAACTTTGAAGTCCCTTGCAAAATTTATGGTTTGCCGTAGTCTCTAGTTTTTAATTTTTATTTCTCTGCAAATTCTTTTTGTTCTATTTTTTGTAAGGAAGCAATCACGTTAGGACTTATTTATGGTGATAAAACTTGAAAAAATAGATTCTCCTAGTGACCTTAGAAAATTATCGGAAAATGAACTCGATTCTGTAGTAGAAGAATTAAGGGAGTTTATTGTTCGTGTTACTTCTAAAACTGGTGGACATCTTGGAGCTTCATTAGGTGCTACAGAATTGGTAGTTGCACTGCATTACGTTTTCGAAACTCCTAACGATAAACTTATTTGGGATGTTGGTCATCAGACTTACGCACATAAAATTTTGACTGGGAGAAAAGCTGAGTTTGATACTCTTAGGCAGTGGGGAGGAATTGCAGGTTTCCCTGATCGGTTAGAGAGTCCATACGATCATATGAATGTTGCACATGGAGGGACTTCAATTTCTGCTGCATCAGGAATGGCTACTGCAAGAGATTTGAGAGGAGAAGATTTTAGTGTTGTAGCCATTATCGGTGACGGAAGTCTTACATCTGGCATGTCAATGGAGGCATTAAATAATGCTGGTGATTCTAAGAGGGATCTAACGGTCATATTAAATGATAATAAGATGGGTATTTCAAAAAATGTCGGTGCAATGTGTTCTTATCTTGCAAGAATTATGACCGGAGAATGGGCAAATCGTGCAAGGAAGTTTAGGAATGAAATACAAAAAATTGTTTCTCATTTCCCTGTTTTTGGTGAATCTGCAGCCAACTTTATGACAAGATTTGAAGATTCTATGAAAAATTTATTTGTTCCTGGGATCTTATTTGAAGAACTAGGTTTTCGTTATATAGGTCCTATAGATGGACATAGATTGGACTTATTAATTCCTGCGTTACGAAATGTTCGAAAATTACAAGGCCCAAATTTAGTTCATGTTGTTACTAAAAAAGGTCATGGCTATCCTTATAGCGAGGCCGAACCAATTACGTACCATGGTGTTACAAAATTTGACCCAGATACTGGGAAATTCTTAAAAAAGAAACCTGGTCCTCCAAGTTATTCTAAGGTTTTTGCTGATACAATGATCAAATTAAGTAAGAAGGATCCTAAAATAGTAGCTGTAACTGCCGCTATGTTGGAAGGAACTGCACTGGTGGAGTATCAGAGTCTTTTTCCTGATAGATGTTTTGATGTTGGGATGTGTGAACAACATGGAGTGACATTTGCCGCGGGTCTTTCTTTAGAGAAGATGAAGCCGGTCGTCGCTATTTATAGCACCTTTTTGCAAAGGGCATACGACCAGATTGTCCATGATATTTGTCTTACGAATGTTCCTGTAACATTTGCAATAGACCGTGCAGGGTTAGTCGGAGAAGACGGCCCAACTCACCACGGTGCCTTTGATATAGCCTATTTAAGGTGTCTTCCCAATACAGTCGTCATGTCTCCAAAAGATGAGAACGAATTACAAAGCATGCTTCTTACATCCATAGAATACCCAGGTCCAGCTGCACTTCGTTTTTGTAGAGGTTCTGGGACTGGCGTAAAAGTACAAGATGAAATAAAGAGTCTTCCAATTGGGAAGGCTGAATTACTTAGGGAAGGAAGGGATGTTTTATTAATTGCTCTAGGACCAATGGTTCCTCTCGCGGTTGAGGCTTCCTCTCAACTGGAAGAGATAGGGATACAAGCTTCTGTCCTAAATCTTAGATTCGTAAAACCTATGGACAAGAAGAAAATAATTGAGCTGGCTAAATTGTGTAAGAGAATAGTAACAATAGAAGAAGGCACAAAAATAGGTGGTATGGGTTCAGGTGTTCTAGAAATTCTTTCTGAAAATAAGATGAGCTATATTCCAGTTTCTATACTAGGTATTCCCGATCGTTTCATTCCTCATGGTAATCCATCCCTCCAGAGAGAGGATTGCGGACTAACCACAGGCGACATTACTCAGGCTGCTCGTGATCTGATAGATATTAATGATCATATACGCAGCGTTCTTCCGTGAAAAAAGAGAGGATCGACAAACTGCTCGTCGATGGAAGTTTTGCACCTAGTCGAGAGCGTGCTAAGAGACTCATCCTATCTGGAAGAGTTACAGTCAACGGTTATGTGGTTGATAAAGTTGGTCATTCCTATGATGTTGATTCTGTTATTTCTGTTTCTGACAGTAAGCGAGAATTTGTAAGCAGGGGTGGTGAAAAACTTTTTCATGCATTGGAATTCTTCGATATTGATACGATCTCAAAATCCTGCATAGATGTTGGTTCATCTACGGGTGGCTTCACGGATGTTCTGCTTAGAAGAGGAGTAACTCATGTTGTTTGTGTTGATGTAGGGAAAGGATTGCTCGATTGGGGTTTAAGAAATGATGGTAAAGTGAGTATTTTAGAGGGTGTTAATGCTAGATTTTTAAATAGAGAGATTTTAAATTCATTAGATTGTGACATAAATTTTGAACTTGCCGTTATTGATGTTTCGTTTATTTCACTAATGAAAATTCTTCCCGTAATTCATAAACTTATTTCTTTTCCTAACGAAATTGTTGCTCTTGTAAAACCTCAGTTTGAAGTTGGTAAAAATAGAGTCGGTAAGGGTGGAATTGTTCGAGATGAGAAATTACACAGGGAAGTTTTAAGGAATATTTGGAAGGAATCAATTGGTTTGGGCATTTCTCCATGTAACGTTACAGACAGTCCTATTCTTGGAACTAAAGGGAATAGGGAATTCTTTATTCATTTTCATATGGAAAATTCTAGAGAAGATTTTGAAGGCTCATTGGAGAAGATTTTTTAAAAAAAAGAAGTTTAGCTTGAAATTACTATCCCATTTTTTAACTTGGGAACGACATTAGACCAGTCCATTTTAGAGCAGAACTCTAAATCTCCTTTCAATCCTAATTGAATTAAATGTTCTCCCCATGAGCAGTTTTTAAAAGCTTGAAGGATGTTTTTTTTATAAGAGTTTGCAATATGCAAGCATGCCTTAGTGCTATCAGAACAAACGAATTGTTCTAAGTCTAAAAGACTGATTAGTTTTTGGATAAGTAGTCCAGAAGTTATAGAATCTTCTTCGCAATATTTTCTTTCGCTACCAGAACATACAACCAAAAGATTATGGTTTTTGATGATGGGTGAAATTATAGATTTAGCAACTGCACTTAAATTGGCTAAGGAAAAAAGAAACACGTTCTCCTGTTTTTTTACGGCGTTAATTGCTTTTGTCCCATTGCTAGTAGACATAATAATAATCTTATTTCTTACTATTTCACGTTTGAAGTTTGAAGGAGAATTCCCTAGATCGAAACCCTTTATCGCTTTACCATTTTTTTCTCCAGCTAGTAGAATTTTTTTGTTTATGTGCTTCTTTTTCAGTTCTCGTGTTTTGACAATTGCAGCATTTCTAGATGCCACTGGATAAATTTCAGAACAACCATTATGTAAGGAAGAAATAATAGTTGTGGTAGCTCGCAGAACATCCACGACTGCACAGTTAACTTCTTTATGTTTAATTTTGCATCTTGTTTTCATTGCATTAATATGGTCTTCAACGTCCGAATAGCTAAACGCAACATCAAAAAAAATCGAATCAGTCAAAAAAACCTCTGTTAGATTTTGTAAGGATAGAATGCAGGTTACATTTTATTCCAAAAAACTACTTGGAATGGTATCATTTCTTAAGTTTTGTATAAATTTGTATTTTCACTTTTTAAGTTTGAGGGTTCGATTATAAAAAAAGAATTGAAAAAATCTAAGAAGAATGAAATGTCAAGAGATGACCTCAGAAGAGCGAGAACTATAGCAATTGCTCTTGAGAAATCGTTTACATCCCCTATGCCACCTGAAGCTATGGTCCCGGCGCCTTTACTTGAAGAAATTGAAGAATTAGGGAATGCGGGTTTAAAAGGAATGATAGAGCATCTAAATTTTACGAATGTCGATGGGGTTACTTCTTCACTTCTTGCTATTAAGGAACTCAATAATGAGAAAATCGTTCCTGAACTGCTTGATCTTGCACTTTCTTTTAGATGGCCACCAGAGTTATTGAAATCTTTACGTGACACAATCTTGTTTCTTGCTCCCGATTGTGAGATTCCTAAGGACTTAAGTGATGAAAATTTAGCGAATATTTCAAAAAATATAGTTCTTTTATTAAATAACCATGAACTGAACAAAGAAGAAAACAATGTTCTAATGGAAGATATCCACGGCTTATCTCATGATTCGCAATACCTAATTTTTCGTCAAGTTATAGACAAAGCAGATTCCGGGTCTCTACATAAATTTTTTCGTCTTTTTGAAGATATTTTTGAGAAAACTCAGATTTTCTCTACTGATTTAGTGAATCTAGTAGTATCTCTCGGTAGCGAAGAAGGTGCTATTTTTCTCGCAAATCTCAATGAAAAATCTTCAAACAAGAAATTTAAATCACTTCTACGAAAGAGTATTTTTCGTTTAGAAAAAAAAGGTATTTCTGTCAAAACTAAAATAATAAAAAATGAATCTTCTTCTTTGAAAAATTTTCAAGAAGAAGATTTTTCTAAAGCAATTTGTAGTTCAACTGATGGATCGGGGAGAAAAATTCTATGGATTGCTCGATCAAAAAAGCCAAAGGGTCGTTATCTAGCAGAATTTAATTTAAAGACTGAATCGGGAATAGAGGATTTGTCTTTGGTTGAAACTACGTCGAAGGAAATCAGAAATTTTTTATCAAAAATAGAAGAGCAAGATTTAATGACCACAGTGGAGATTCCAATTTCCTATGGATTTTGGTTGTTGGAAAGAGCACAACTAGAAAATGAAAAACTTGGAGTAACACCACCCAGTGGTTTTACGAAAGCAAAAATGTTACTCGACTCAGATTCGAATTTCAATAAATTATCTGATTTGACTAGTCACCCAATTAGAGGAATGACAAATACTTTTTCAAAAGATGATGAGAGAATTGATGCTGATGTTATTTTAAATGATAAACTCTTTAAAGGCTGGTATATTGATGACCAGTTCATTCGATCTTATGTCCAATCTTATATAGATTCTTTGAATAGTAATGTGGCACTTGATGAAAAACAAAAAAATGACCGTTTGGATCAGATCATAGAAAGTGCTGCAAATAAAATCTATGAAGATAAGACCTATTTAAGAAGATTGGCTACTCAATTAGAGGAAAATTCGTACTTGTACTACCAATTAGAGAAGATTGATTTTTCTAGTGAATGTTTCAAATTGGCAAATGAGTTAGTCAGTCATAAGTCACCTCCTTCTTTCTTTGTTGGAATCGTTCGTTCCACAGTTTTAGCATGGTCAAAAAGTTTAAGTGAACAAAAAAGTCCTACGAAAGAAGAGAAAGAAAAACGACCAGAACAATCAGAAGAAAAACCAATGATTACTAATCCATAAAAAGGAGCTTTTGCAGAAAATGAGTTTTCGACTAGATCACGTACATATTGTTAGTAAAGATGTTGACGTTATGTCTTCGTTTTTTCAGCGTCTATTTTTGGCGAAAGTTTTGAGTTATGAGGAAAATCTAAAAGGTGCTCCCAATGCAGTTGTCGAATTTGGTGGATTGAGGGTTTTTATAAGAGGAATTCGGCCTGGAGAGGAACCAGATGCATCTTCTCCAGAACTTGTTCAGGGGTTAGATCATTTTGGATTAGAGGTAGAAGATGTTGTAGAATCCGCAAATATACTTCGATCTCGAGGTGCTAGTTTTATTGTTGAACCCGAAGCTTCGGGAGTGGGTGGAAGAACGATAGCTTTTATATGTGGACCCGAAAATATTCGAATAGAACTTTGTCAAAAGAAATAGGCTTGTAAAAAAACAATTAATTTAGAATATATTTTCAGGACACAACTATAGCTATTCCGCCTAGGACAACGAGCACTGTTCCTCCCCAAATTTTTGCGTTTATAATTTCAGTTTTTCCTAGAAATATTCTACTAAAAATTACGACCCATATAGGAGCGGTTCTGCTTAGTGGTAGAGTAGTACTGATATCTGCAATAGAGAACGCATTCCATAAAAACCAGGAACTGGTTATTCCTCCAAATCCGGCAATTATCAAAATTAGCAATCCTTTTTTATTTGATTTTATGAGTCCTTTTTCAGGCAAAACCTTTCTCC
Source organism: Nitrospinota bacterium (assembly GCA_036231405.1). Lineage (GTDB taxonomy): Bacteria > UBA8248 > UBA8248 > UBA8248 > UBA8248 > UBA3496. The sequence goes on along the minus strand of JAZAHK010000003.1, from coordinate 123,937 downwards.
AGGAAAATAGAACTATATTACCCATGGCGAAGGAGAAAAACATCCCAACTGCTGGTGTTGACTGATATTTATAAGCAAACTTTACAAGGATAGGTGGTATCGCGTAGGCAATTGATGCAATCAACGCAAAAAAAATCGCTGTTTGGAACCAGTTCTTGAAGCTTTTAGAATCGTCATCCTGAAGACTAAGGACACCTACTCCAAAGACAACCGCTAAAGTTCCTAAAATTATCTGTGTGTTTGGAGATTCTCCTAAAAAAATAGTCGCAAAAATTACTCCCCATATAGGGGTAGCGGAAGAAATTCCTGCAGTCCTACTAACCCCCATTCTTGAAATCCCAATATAGTACATGACTCTGGCTATCCCTGGTCCTGTAATCCCTATGACTAAGTACCAAAGAATTGGAGGTAAAGTTGAATTTATCAGTGTTCCGGAAACAATCGCAATGCAGAGTCCTCCAACTGATACCATGGAATTCATAATCAATGCCGCTGCGACGGGACTTGCATTTTGAATTCCCTGACGAACCAGTATTTGTGTGAATCCAAAAACAATGGAAGAAGTAATTGCCATTAATTCTCCCTGTCCAATTAGACTCACTTTAGTCTTTTCCTTTTCCCTAAATTAGAAAATTATTACTTCTTTTCAAGAAAATAATTGCATATTTTATTGAAGTTACACTCTCCGCATTTAGGATTCTGTGATTTGCAAATATTTCTTCCAAATGTAAGGAGATTCATATGAAACTCGTGAGCTCTTAATTTTGGAATATAAGGTGCTAAAATGGAATGAGATTTCTCTGCAGTTGTTTTTTTAGGAATGATTGTTAATCTCTGCATAATGCGGTGTATATGCACATCGATCGGAAATACATCTCTATTTGCAGCTAGCATAAGAGATACATAGGCAGTTTTTATGCCGATGCCTTTATGCTTCGTTAAAAAATCAACGCAAAATTGAGTATCTTTTTTTTTTAGAAATTCAAGACTTAGAAATCCATAATCTCTTTTTAAGAATTTCAGGAATGATTTGATTCTTTTTGCTTTTTGGTTTCCTAATCCTGCAGAACGGATGGCCATTGATACTTTTTTTTCGCTTGCTTTGTTAACGAGTTCCCAATCAGGAAAAGTTTTTTTTAAGTTTGTAAAAGCTAAATCTCTATTATGGTCCGTCGTACTTTGAGACAACAAAGTTTCAATTAAAACGTCTAAGAGTTCAAAATTTCGATCGTTTTTAGGTCTGCCGTACCTAGATTCCAGATCCTTTATCAAAACAAGAATCTTTTTTTGAATTTTTCTATTCAATTTATCTTCCAGTCTATATGCGAGTTATCCCTAAATTAAAGAAGATGAAGTATCTCGTCAAATTCAAATAATATTTTGTCAGGATTTGCATTTTGAATGGATTCTTCAGATGCGTATTTTCCAAGAATCGCCCAGGATTGAATACCTGAAGCCTTTGCAGCGAGAATATCAATAGGAGTATCTCCTATTAAAACTGTTTCTTCTCTGGATACTTTTAATTTTTTTAAAGCTGCTTCAATCATCTCTGGATTTGGTTTGGGCTGAAAGCCTTGGAGATTTCCATATACAACTTCCATTTTGTCAAAGAGTCTAAAATGGATTAGCTGTTTTTTTGCATAGGAATATGTTTTGTTAGTTATGCACCCTAGTAAATATTTTTTTGATTTTAAAGTTAATATCGTACTTTCTACCTTTGGAAGTATCTTTGTTCCATGAATGAAATGTTGTTTGTAGTGTTTTCTGTATATAGGGACTGCTTTCTCTCCTATTTTCTCTCCCCATAATTCTTTAAATCTTTTTTCTAAAGTGGGTCCTATCGATGCTAGAATTTCATTTTGATTTAAGGTAGGTTTATGAATATCTTTGCAGGTCAATTGTAACGATTTTGCAATTCCTTCGTAGCTGTCAACTAGAGTTCCATCGTGATCGAATAAGATTGCGCGTATTGTCATTTTGAAAGATTCCGAAAATTAGAAGTGTATTTCACATAGCTGAAAGGAACATATCATTTAAGGACTTTTAATGAAAATCGATTTGTCGGAATTTATGCAGCTAAATCCATATTCCAAAGCTTCTGAACCTAGTTTAATAGACTTAAAGGGGATGGAACTAGAAGAATTAGAAACCTTGTGTGTGGAATTGGGTGAGCCAAGCTATAGAGGGAAACAATTATTTACTTGGATATACAATATTGACGAAATTTCTTTTGATCGTATGTTGAATTTGCCTAACTCTTTTCGTGAAAAACTTCTGAAAATTGCTAAGATAGGAAGATTTGCAACTGCAAAGACACAGACATCTATTGATGGCACCGAGAAATATTCTTGGGTTTTAGCAGATAATTCAATTATAGAAAGTGTAAGAATTCCCATGATACATGGAGGAAATGTAAAGAGATCGTCTATTTGTATTTCGACTCAGGTAGGTTGTGCCATGGGTTGTAAATTTTGTTTGACTGGAAAAATGGGTTTTGTTCGTCAACTCTCTTCTGGAGAGATTGTCGAACAGTTTTTAGCGGCAAAGCGTAGATTAGGAAAAAATGAAAGGTTCCATAATATTGTTTTTATGGGGATGGGAGAGCCATTGGATAATTTTGATGAAATCGTAAGAGCAGCAAAAATTCTAACAGCCCCTTATTTTCAAGGAGTCTCGAGGAAAAAACTAACCGTATCAACCGTTGGAATTTCAGATAAGCTTGAAGATTTATTGAATTTGCTCCCAGATACTCGTCTTGCTATTTCTTTACATGCTTCTAATGATTTGACTCGTTCTAAGCTTGTGCCAGTTAACAAAAAATGGAATTTGTCATCTCTTCTTTCTGTGTGTAGAAATTTATCTAATAACGATATAAAAAGGGTAACCTTTGAATATGTGTTGCTCAAAGGTATCAATGATTCTGAGAAAGACGCGGTGCAGTTAGCTAAAATTCTAAAGGGAATCCAATCTAAAATTAATCTTATTTCTTGGAATCATTTTGAAGGAGTCGATTATGAAAGTCCCAATGAATCGGATGTGAAAAAATTCCAAGAGATACTTAAAAGAAATGGTTTTGTAACAACTATCAGAAGAAGTAAAGGAACTGATATAAGTGCAGCGTGTGGTCAATTGGCAGATAAATCGATTTTGGAAAGTAGAAAATAATGCAATTTTTAAATACAAGAAGGTTTGGAGAGTCATTAATTCCTTTTGACTGATGATAATTTAAAGAAAATGTTAGAGGTGCTACAATCTCCCAAGGATTTTTTATTTTTTGACTATTCAGCATATTCTGATGTGTTTAGAGGTATGTTTTTCATGTTAGAAAAAGATGAAAGAATTGACAAATTAAGATTGGAGCTCCAAGAATTTATTGCGCATCAGAGGGTAATTCTTGAGAGATTGCAATCTGTAGAAGACAAATTGCTTCTGTTAGATCAACTCGAAGTCCATTCAACTGATAAAGACAAATTAGAACTTTATGATTATCAGATTAATATGGATGAGAGAGAATACACGATTTCAGATGTGAAGGGTAAAAAAGCAAAGATGATTAGTAAACGTAATTGCTCTGCACTAAGAGATCTCTCGGATATTAGGTCTAGATGTCATACAGGTACGGGAGATCGTTCAGTGGTTTATAAATACAGAACTGTGAATAATGGTTCAGGAGAGTGTGAAGAATGGAGAGAAGTTGAATTTAAGGCAGATAAAATGACAAGTGTAGATTCTTCTGTGTGTCTTTCTTTACCAGTGCCTCTGAGAGAGGGGGATTCCTTTGAAATTCAAGAGGAAATTCATTTATTAAACACGTTTAATTCTAGAAATGAATGGGTTACTCTAGTTGTGGAATATCCAACAGAATCATTTAAACTTTCACTAATTCTTCCTTTTGAAAGAAAGCCTGTTGGTGTTAGAAGAGAAGAATCTGATGGAGCTTCCAATAGTTTCAACAAGAGACGTTTGTATCCAAACTTTGATATCGAGAGCAATCGAATTGTTATAGAATGGGAAGAAAGGTCTCCGGTTTTAGGTAGGGCGTATACTATGTTTTGGGATTGGTAGAGGATAAAAGATATTATATATAAAGTTTTGGAGTACGTGTGTCTTCAGAGTTGTTCAAAAATGAAGTCAGTAATTTTCTTAAAAAACGATGGTCTGGTAATTTCAATGAATTTGTTGGTATTGAATTTTTAGATGCAAGCAAAGATTTTGCAAAAATGCGTCTTCGCTTAAAATCGGAAGTATTGCAACCAACAGGGATCTTGCACGGAGGTGCTATATTCACTTTGATGGATAGTACCGGAGGAGTTGCAGCACATTTAAGTTACCCTGGACAAAATTTAGTAACTCTTGAGATGAAAGTAAATTTTATACGTCCCGTGTCTTCGGGATATATTCTTGCTGAATCCAGTCCATTACATAGAGGACGTAAAACTTCAGTCTGGCAGGTGAAAGTTACTGATGAAGAGGATCGTTCTGTTGCCTTTGCTACTGCTACCTATATGATCTCAGATACTCCCGCAGAGAAGAATATTTTCCCTATTTTTGAATAACTCTTTTTCAAGACTACACTCTTTTTATAGCCTGTGTTAACGTGTTCCCTTCTCATTTGAGTGTAGGTTTTATAAGTTCTTTTTGTGTTTTTGGAGAAATTTTATGAAAAACAGTTTTAATTCCCGATCTGAATTCAACGTGGGTTCAAATTCATACGAACTCTTTAGGTTAGATGCTCTAAAAGACAAGGGAGATTTTACAAAGTTACCTTTTGCTTTGAAAATTTTGTTAGAGAATCTACTACGTAATGAGGACGGAGTGTCTGTAAAATCAGGTGACATAGAAAATCTATTAAATTGGGATCCCAATGCTAAAGAAAGTAGTGAAATAGGTTTTATGCCTAGCCGTGTTTTGTTGCAAGACTTTACTGGTGTTCCAGTTGTTGTTGATTTAGCGTCTATGCGTGATGCTATGGAAATGCTTGGAGGGGATCCAAATCTTATAAATCCTATTCAGCCAGTTGATTTGGTTATTGATCACTCGGTTCAGGTTGATAAGTATGGAACAAAGGAAGCAGTTGATTTTAATTCAAATATAGAATTTGAGAGAAATACTGAGCGTTATTCCTTTATGCGTTGGGCACAAAGTGCCTTTAATAATTTCCGTGTAGTTCCTCCTGCTACAGGAATTGTTCATCAGGTGAACCTGGAGTATTTAGCAGATGTTGTTTCTGTAAGAGACATAAATGGTTCAAGATTTTCTTTCCCAGATACTGTAGTAGGTACTGATTCTCATACTACCATGATTAATGGTATTGGTGTTTTAGGTTGGGGTGTTGGAGGAATTGAAGCTGAAGCTGCAATGCTTGGGCAACATTATTCGATGTTAATACCTGAAGTTATAGGATTTCGTCTTACTGGAGAATTATCTGAAGGAACAACGGCAACAGATCTAGTTCTAGTTATCGTAGAAATTCTTAGGAAAAGAGGAGTTGTAGGAAAATTCGTAGAGTTTTTTGGTTCCGGAATGTCTTCTTTGCCGCTTGCCAATAGAGCTACAATTTCAAATATGGCGCCTGAGTACGGGGCTACTTGTGGTATTTTTCCAATCGATAAAGAAACTATCAAATATCTAGAACTGACTGGAAGATCAAAAGAACAAATTGACTTAGTAGAGGCCTATTCGCGGGAACAAAGTATGTTTTGGGATGACTCCTCTCTTGATCCTTCATACACCGATGTAATAGAGTTAGATCTTTCTGACGTTGAGCCAAGTATTTCTGGACCTAAACGACCTCAAGATCGTATTTCTTTAAAAGATTCTAAAACAAAAATAACTAGTGAATTAGACAAGATTCTAGAGGAGATTTCTTCCTCTAAGGAGACCTCAGTTTCTAGAACTGCATCAAGATCGATAAAAGATAATGGTCATTCATTTGATTTAGGTCATGGTTCAGTAGTAATTGCCGCTATAACAAGTTGTACAAACACATCTAATCCATCTGTCATGCTTGCTGCAGGAATCCTTGCGAAGAAAGCTGTTGAAGCCGGATTAATGACTCATCCGTGGGTTAAGACAAGTTTAGCTCCTGGTTCTAAAGTAGTAACAGAGTATTTAAATAAATCGGGTCTTTATAAATATTTAGAAGAATTAGGATTTAATGTTGTAGGGTATGGATGTACTACATGTATAGGTAATTCCGGACCGTTATCTCAGCCGATCTCTAAGGCGATTGCAGATGAAAATTTAGTTGTTTCTTCTGTCTTATCTGGAAATAGAAATTTTGAAGGACGTGTTCATGCAGAAGTTAGGATGAGCTTTCTAGCGTCTCCTCCATTGGTTGTGGCTTATGCTTTAGCTGGCACAGTAGATATTGATTTTTCCTCTGAGCCGCTGGGGAATAATTCAGATGGTGAAGAAATATACTTAAAAGATATATGGCCTTCTCAGGAAGAACTGCAAGAAGTTTTAGTCAGTAGCGTTAAATCTGATCTTTTTGAAAAATCTTATGGAGATGTCTTTACCGGAGATTTGTCATGGCAGGGGATTTCTACTCCTGAAGGTAGTCAATATTCTTGGGATGATATGTCAACCTATGTTCGTAAGGCTCCTTATTTTGACGGGATGAAAAAAGAACCAGAACCTGTTTCAGAAATTACTAATGCGAGATGTCTTGCTTTACTTGGAGATTCGATAACAACTGATCATATTTCACCAGCTGGTTCAATAAAGAAAGATAGTCCTGGCGGTCAATTCCTTGTAATGAATGATGTCCTTCCTGACAATTTTAATAGTTATGGATCCAGAAGAGGGAATCATGAAGTGATGATGCGTGGAACATTCGCTAATGTAAGGCTTAGAAATCAACTTGCTCCTGGTACAGAAGGTGGTTTTACTAAGTATTTCCCTACTGGTGAAGTTTTAGATATTTTTGAAGCTGCTAATAGATATAAGGAAGATTCAACATCATTAATTGTACTTGCAGGGAAAGAATATGGTACGGGTTCATCAAGGGATTGGGCTGCAAAAGGTTCCCGGTTATTGGGAGTTAAGGCAGTTATTGCGCAGAGCTTTGAACGTATACATAGGTCAAATTTGATAGGAATGGGAGTTTTACCCTTACAATTTAAGTCTGGTGAAAATGCCGATAGTCTTGGTCTCACAGGAGAAGAGATCTTTTCGATTATCGGTCTGAACCAAGGGGAAGCAGACGAAGTTAGTGTTATAGCTAGCTCTTCTGACAAAGAGGTCGATTTTAATGCAATTGTACGAATTGATACTCCAAACGAACTAGCGTATTACCAGAACGAGGGTATTTTACAATACGTTTTGAGGCAGTTACTAAAACAAAGTCAGTCAGAAGATTAGATAGAATGCAAGGAAGATTAGTTTGTAATTTTCACATCTTTTACTCTCGTATCGGATCCTTATCCTTTTGCTAGTCTATACCACGCTACCACAAGATAATTTAAAAAAAGTGGATTCCTCTGCAAAGTTCTATGAGAAAGAGGGATTCGATGGATTGTTGTCCATGGAGAATGCTCACGATCCGTTTCTTCCATTAGCTATTAGTTCAGTCATTACTAAGAAAATACTTTTAACAACTGGTATTGCGATTGCCTTTCCAAGAAGTCCGATGGTAGTTGCAAACGCATGCTGGGATCTTCAAGAAGCCTCTGGAGGAAGATTTGTCCTTGGAATAGGACCTCAAGTCAAAGCTCATAACGAGCGTAGGTTTAGCGTGAAGTGGTCTTCTCCCGTTTCCAGAATGAGAGAATATGTCAATTCTTTAAGAGCGATATGGAACTGTTGGACTGAAGGAGGAAAACTGAATTTTGAAGGGGAACATTATAATTTTTCTCTTATGATTCCGAGATTCGTTCCTGAATCTTCGGGACAACCGCCTATTCCAGTCACGATTTCTGCCGTTGGTCCGAAAATGTTGAAATTGGCTGGTGAAGTAGCAGATGGCGTGAAACTCCACCCTTTCTGTTCAGTACAATATTTGGAGAAAATAGTTTTGCCTTTATTGGACAATGCATTAGTTGAGAATGCCAAGAAGCGAGAGAATTTTGAGGTTATGGGTGGTGGGTTTATTGCAACTGGGAGGAACGAGGAAGAAGTCTCTCGTTCTTTAGACGAAGTTAGACAGCGCATCGGTTTTTATGGCTCGACCCCAAATTACTGGCCTGTTTTAGAGGAACATGACCTCTTAGATTTGGGTCATGAACTTAATGCTTTGGCGAGAGAAAAAAAGTGGGACGAAATGACGAAAAGAATTGATGATGATGTTGTGCGTTTTTTTGCCGCTGTAGGGACCTTTGAAAATATTGCAAACGAAATTAAAAATCACTTTGGCAATTTGGTTGATTCAATATATGTAGGAATGCTACCCACAGGAGATCAGAAAATTGGTCCTGATCTTATCCAGGATATACAGAAAATAGAAACTACATTTAAAGGGTTTAAAAAGAACAAAACTATTCTTTAAGGTCTATCATTTTTTTTGGGTCGACCACATTTTTAAATTCTTCTTCGGTCATTAATTCTAGATCTAATACAGCCTCACATAACGTAATATCCTCTTGGAATGCTTTCTTTGCTACTTTTGCAGCATTATCGTAGCCAATGACAGGATTGAGAGCAGTAACCAACATCAAAGAATTTTTTAAATATGCTTCAATATTTTTTTCATTTGGAAGAATACCCCTTGCGCAATGTTCTTCAAAAGAGAGACTTGCGTCTGACAAAAGACGTATTGAATTCAATAAATTAAAAATCATAACTGGTTTAAAGACGTTTAATTCAAGATGACCATTAGAACCACCTACATTGACTGCTACATCATTTCCAAGGACTTGTGCACAAACCATAGTCATTGCCTCGCATTGAGTAGGGTTCACCTTCCCAGGCATGATGGAACTACCTGGTTCGTTCTCTGGAATTAGTATTTCTCCAATGCCACTCCGAGGCCCTGAGGAGAGTAATCTTATGTCATTTGCGATTTTCATAAGAGAGGTAGCTAAAGTTTTTAAAGCCCCACTTGCAAAAACTACAGCATCATTCGTAGCGAGTGATTCAAATTTATTTGGAGCAGTTTCAAAAGGGAGTCCTGTAATCTCAGCAATTATTTTTGCGGAGTTTTTCGCAAATTTTGGATGGGAATTGATCCCGGTTCCTACTGCAGTACCACCTAAAGCAAGATAATATAATCCTTGTTCTAAAGTAGTTTTAATCCTGTTAATCCCGCTATTTATTTGAGCCACGTATCCAGAAAATTCTTGTCCTAAGGTTAAAGGTACAGCGTCCATCATGTGGGTACGACCTATTTTAATAATTTCTGAGAAAGATTGAGATTTATTCTCAAGGGTATCTTTTAATTTTTCTAGACTTGGAATAAGTACACTATTAATCTGCTCTGCAGCTGCAATATGCATGGCAGTTGGAAAAGTATCATTAGACGATTGTGCTTTGTTTACGTCGTCATTAGGATGAATTGGATCTTTAGATCCTAACACGCCCCCTGCAAGTTCAATAGCTCTGTTAGATATCACTTCATTAGCGTTCATATTTGTTTGTGTTCCACTACCTGTTTGCCATACGGCAAGTGGAAAATGTTCATCTAAATCACCTTTAATTACTTCGTCAGCAGCTTTTACAATCAATTCTGTTTTTTCTGAAGAGAGCGTTCCTAGTTCTTTGTTAGTGGTAGCAGCTGCCTTTTTTAAAATACCTAACGCTCTTATTATTTCCCTTGGGAATCTATCAAGACCTATCTTGAAGTGTATTAGGGAACGAGCAGTTTGTGCTCCGTAGTATTTGTCGGTGGGTACGTTGATTTCTCCCATGCTGTCAGTTTCAACACGGTATTCCATTTCATTCTCCCTAGTCATTCACAAGAAGTGTTTAATTAAAGCTATCAAGTCTTAAGACCATTCCAAAACTAAACGACCAACGGGATCTCCAGCTCTTAGGATTTGGAAAGCGTCGTTTGCTTCTTCAATTGGGATTGTATCAGTAATAATGGCTTGAACTCTTCCGTCATTTACGAGGCTTGCTGCGTCTGCAACGTCCTTCACTGTGTGGTTGTGAGATGCAATTATTTGTATCCACTTGTATACCAACTGTGCTGGGTCAATAGGAACTGTTTGTCCCATATGATATCCAAGGATGAGAAGCCTTCCTCCTCTTTTTAGTAGATCTAAACATTGCTGAATAACTATCGGAACTGCAGATCCTCCAACTATCTCTAATGCCAAATCAGCTCCCAAACTATTTGTAATATCTAATATAGCTTCTACAGGATTTGTTTTGCTAGCATTGATTATTTCGGTTGCGCCCAGCTCTTTGGCTGCGGTTAATTTTTCTTCACTGATATCAACTGCAATAACATTTGCACCCAAATATCTCAGTATTTGAAGAGCATGAATACCAAGCCCACCTACACCAAAAACTACTGCATATTCTCCAAGTTGAACATTTGCCATCCTGATTGCGTGAAGTGGTGACCCAAGTGTTCCTCCTATCAAACAGGCTGCAGACGAACTAACGCTGTCTCCAATTTTAACGAGATTTCTCTCAGAAACCGCAACAAGTTCTCCAAATCCTCCATGGAGTTCTATCCCAAGTCTTCCAGGAGAATTTAAACACATCTCCTCGCTTCCAAGTCTACACATTTGGCAATAGCCACATGTTTGTTTGCTTACAACTACTACTCTGTCTCCTGTACTGAATCCAGTGACTTCATTCCCAACTTCTATAATTTCTCCTGCATTTTCATGACCTAACATTAATGGAGTAGGGGCTGTTTGTATTAATCCATCAACTATTTTTAGATCTGTGGCACAAAGACCATTACTTTTAGATTTTACAAGAACTTGATTTGGTCCTATTTGAGGGTCAGGTGCTTCTTCCATGATCAAAGGTTTTTGAAACTCTTTTAAAATCATGCCTTTCATTTTTGTGCCTTTCCTCGATTTATATAAATCGGTTTAAGAAAGAAATCTAATTCTATCAGTTCTTCAGGATGTAAAAAAGTAAATTTATCATTATAAATTTACTCTTTTTTTTTGATATGATTCTATAGATATTTTTTTACTTAGTTTTTTAGGAGGTGCATCCTTGCCATTTTTGAAATGTGATGAAACTGAACTAGAGATTTATTATGAAGAAGAAGGAGAAGGTGAGACTTTAGTGATGGTCGGAGGGTTCACGGCGACTGTTGAGGTTTGGGGACGTTTAAGGCCTCTTTTATCGAAAAAATATCGTTTGATAATGGCTGACAATAGGGGGAGTGGAAGAACTAAAATTTTGAATGAGGATGAAATCAGATCTCCAGCGAAACTTTCTATGGATGTCTTAAGTCTTGTTAATGGGTTAAACATTAAGAAGTTTCATATTTTTGGAGGTTCGATGGGAGGGATGATTTGCCAGGAATTTGCAACTAAAAATCAAGAAAGATTGAAAAGTTTGATAATTGCATGCTCACAGTTTGGGGGCAAAGATGCTATAAAACCTAATCCTGGTGTAAGAGAAACTAGAGCTAAAGGGGGAGTTCCAACTGCTACTCCTGCAGAGAGGAGAGCAGCCTTAGAGACACTATTTCATCCGAATACGATTGATAACAGACCTGAAGTAGTGAAGTTCTATGATGATAATAAAAGAAAATTTCCCCATAGCAAGGAAGAATTAGAGAGAAGGATAAAAGGGATGGACGAGTGTGATGTTTCCGAGGAAATTCGAAATTTAAAAGTACCAACTCTCGTTATCTGTGGTTCGAATGATGTTCTAGTTCCCACTGAGAATTCAAGGTTGATTACAGAACGTATAGCAGGCTCTGAACTATCGATTATTGAAGAATCGGGCCATCACTTTTACTCTGAACAACCAGAGAAATCGAGCAAGATAATACTAGAGTTTTTATCTAAGCATTAGATTTACATTACATGCCTAATCCACCGTCAACTCTTAGAACAATTCCGGTTACATAACTTGACTCATCCGAAGCTAAAAATAGGAAGCCTGCGGCCATCTCTTCTGCTTCTCCCCATCTGCCAAGACATATTCTATCGAGATATGTTTTTTCAAAGCGCTCGTCAGTACGGATTGTCTCTGTCATTGGTGTAATGGCTGCGGGAGAAATGCAATTTACCGTAATACTATATCTCCCGAGTTCCCTCGCAGCGCTTTTTGTTGCTCCCACGATTCCCATTTTTGCAGAAGAATAATTTATTTGACCAATTGTCCCTCTAAGGCCTGCACCAGAAGTCACATTTATGATGCGTCCTCCTTTTCGAGGGATCATTTTTTTTGATGCTGCATGAATTCCGTTCCAAGTACCTTTGAGATGCACATTGATTACATCATCCCAATCTGATTCTTTCATTTTATGTAGCATTGCTGCACGAACGATTCCTGCATTATTAACAATTATGTCGAGGTCCCCGTATTGACTTTCGCATTCCTCAATTGCTGATTCGACCTCTTCAAGATTGCCAATGTTTGCTTTGAAAAATGAACATGAACCTCCTTGTTCACGGATAATTTCTGATGTTTTTTTACCTTCTTCTTCATTTAGATCTACAGCGATCACATTTGCTCCTTCTAAGGAAAACTTTTCACAAACTGCTCTACCAATACCTTGTGCAGCCCCAGTTACAACTGCATTTTTACCTTTTAATCGCATAGAATTTTCTCTCCTAAAATTATTTTGACCAGGCTTCTACTAATCCAGAAGTCACAATATTTCCTTCTTTATTTTTAGCTTCTATTGAACATGAAGCAAACTCTCTGTTGTTGTAAAAGTCTATGGAATTGATTATTCCATAGCAAGTGATTTCTTCTCCTATAAAAACCATTGATTTGAAATTGACGTGTATTTTTTTTATTTTTCCGACACCAAAAATGGATTCAGCATATTCAGAAAGGAATCCCATTGACAACATTCCGTGTGCAATAAGTTTTTTTAACCCTCTCTTTTGCGCAAACTCTTCATCAAAATGTAAAGGATTGAAATCTCCGCTGGCGCCAGCGTATTTTACAAGTTGAACTTTCGTTATGGCTTTTTTGGTATAATCAGGCATTACCTGATTTTTTTGAAATTTCATTTTTCCCTCATTTATTAAATCTTCGGAGTGTGACCCATTTTGCGCTCCCTATTTTTTTGTTAGTCTTTGAATCGATGAAGGAATAGTCTCTTTCCATAAAAACTAATTCTCCAGATTTCCCATCTTTTTGATAAATATTTGAAATGGTCATAGTTACGTCGATTTTATCACCTGCAACAATTGGTCTTTTGTATTCGTATGTTTGAGAAGCGTGCAAACCTACGTCTCCGTAATTTTCTGGAAAATCAGGGAATGGTTCTTTAGGACGGAATGTTGTTGGGAATGTAGGGGGTGCAATTGCATTTTGTCCCTGATGAGATGGATTTTCATCTCCTATTGCATCTGCAAACTTTTCTATAGCGCCACTTTCTATGAAAACCTTAAAAGGACCATATTTTTTGCCGACTAGAGATGAAATTTCAGCAGTAATTCGGTTTCTCATTTTATTCTCTTTATTTTGAAAAAATTCTAACATCTACCGCATATGCACCTTTTGAGGTCACGATTATTGGATTGATATCGACCTCTGAAATCAAATCTGACAATTCTACAGCCATTAGAGAAAGATTTGAGATTGACCTTGCTAACGATATTAAATGAAGTTTTTTGTTTCCACGAAATCCATCAAAAATATCTGCCCCTTTTATTTTTTTTATTAACTTAGTTACTGTTTCTGGGCTAACAGGTGGGAGAACTCTTGTTATTTCTTTTAACGTTTCTACAAAAATGCCACCTAAACCAATAGACATACATAATCCAAAACTGTTGTCCAATGAAATGCCAGCAAGAATCTCAACACCATTATCTTGAATCATTTCTTGGGCTATAATTTGTTCCTTCTCTGAAATTTGCATAAATTCATTTGCTTTTTCTCTGATCTGCATTGCATTGTCTAAATTTACAGCGATGCCTTTAATTTCGGTTTTATGAGTGAAAATTTCCGAATGAATTTTCAGAGCAATCGGAACCTTATTTTTTTCCCAAATTTGAATAGCTTCTTTTACTGAATTCACTATTTTTGTTTCAGCTTTTTTGATTTTATATAGATCTAGTAAAATTAGAGAAGTTTCCAAAGGGAGTATTCCATTTTTTCCTATAGAACTGGAACTTATTAATTTACGCGCTTTCTCTTTTCTCCTATCATTTGTTTTCTTTTCGAAATCGAAAAGAGTTTCTAAGGATTCTCTTTTTCTCTCTAGGTCAAGAAGAGAGGATAGTCCTCTGATTGCTCTCAAGTGGTCTTTAAAAACAGGAATTCCATTTCCCCTTAATTTTTGAATCTCCTTTACAGGGCCGGATACCCACACTAACGAGACAGGTTTTTTGGAATTTTTGAAAATTTTTGTAAAATCTTCAGCAATTTTACCTCCAACATGATGGTATATTCCCATAACAACACATAGTGCATCTATATTTCGATCGTTAATAATATTTTTCGCCACTTCTTGGAGTGGGCTCTGTCCTGGCCTGCTAACTAATAAAGAGACTAAGTCGACTGGATTGTCCACTGGGGCATATTCGGAGAGATGTTTTCGTACTTTCTTTTGCGTTTTTTCTGAAATAGGAGGAACTGTAAAACCATTTTCTACGGCAAGATCTGCACACAGAGAACCAAAACCTCCTGAAAAACTTAAAAGACCTAATCGATTTCCTTTAATTTTTTTTCTATCAGCTAGAAATTCAACAGTTTCAATAATCTCATCGTATGAATGACAAACCTGAATGCCAAATTGTTCGGCGAAAGCTTCGAACACCTTATTTTCTGTTGTGAGAGCGGCTGTATGACTCACGGCTGCTCGTGCACCCTCTTCTGTAGAACCTCCTTTAAAAAGTACTATAGGTTTTCCTTTTCTTAGCGCCTTTTGTGCAGTTTTTTTTAGTTTCCCCCCATTTCTTACAGACTCAAGATATCCGCAAATGACTTTGGTGTTTTTGTCATCAAGGAAGTAGTCTGCGCAATCTGAAAAATCTACATCAGATTCATTCCCTAGACTTACTAGGGAACTGATACCGATGGAACTCTCCTGAAAAGAGCTAAGCATACAAGCACCTATTGCTCCGCTCTGAGTTATTATAGCAATTGAGCCAGGGTGCAGTTTTTTATCTTCTCGAATTGAAATCGTAAATGTGGCCAAAAGCTTAGCTCTTACGTGTACTACTCCCATGCAATTAGGTCCAAGTAATCTCATCCCTGATTTTGATGCAATTTCGACCATCTCCTTCTGAAGATTTGCTCCTTTTTCACCAGTTTCTTTAAAACCAGAGGTCATCACGACGGAGACTCCTACTCCTCTTTCTGCGCATTCTTTCAAAGATGGAATGATTTTCTCCCTGCGTGTGCAGAAAAGCGCGAAATCTGGGGTTTCAGGTAGGGAAGAAATATTCGGATAACATTTTAATCCGTAGATTTCTCTATGATTGGGATTAATAGGATAAATGTTACCTTCAAATCCATAATCTTTTGTTAGTCGAATCGGGATTCCTCCAAATCGATATAAATCTGATGACGCTCCTACCACCGCTATTGATTTGGGAGAAAAAAGCTTGCTGAGCTGTTTATTTTTCATATTTTCACTTGGTCTTAATTCCGGAAGTAATTCCTTTTGTAACTGTTTCTCCGTCTTGATTCTTAATAGAAACATTAAAGGTAAACTTTTCGAATTCTTGAAATGCTTCCTTAGCATAAAATTCGAACTTAATCTTGATCGTATCTCCTGGGAAAATAGGTTTTATAAATTTCACGTCTAAATTCCCGTTTTCGATGAAACCTTTTCCAAAAACTTTTGTCATTTCCTCTGCGATGAAACAGACAGGGTGCCTTCCAGTGGCAACTGCTCTTGGAAGTCCTGCTTTTTGTGCAATTGCATCATCCGTGTGAATGTTTTTGGTATCTTTCCCTTCTGTGACTAATCGGTTGAAGTTTTTAATTTCTTCATGACCAATTTCATATCTGGTCGAATCTAAAGAGTCATTAGGATTTAATGATCGTTCATTATTCATAGAATTTTCCTGTTTAATTAGACTGATGTTCCCTTGTAAGACTAAGGACTGATGTATGTAGGGATCTTACGACTTCTTTTTCTTCTTCATTTCTTATCATAAGTTCACTGATAATCCATCCCTTTTGGCGTTTAATAAAGAGGTCGCTTACAGTAACTTTTTGATGATATATCTTATCCAAAAAAATAGGGGCATAAAACTCATACGATAAGGCTGCATGTATAGTTCCAAATCGTTTGAAATTTTGATCATATATAGCTAATAAATCATTTACAAAAATCATGGGTGGAGCAATAGGATTTCGGTAAGGGGAACCTGTACTATAAAATGTCTCCTGTAATCCTAAAGCATTACAGTAATTAGAAAGAGAATCTTGGGTGAGCGTGATTTTTCGTTCTCCAATAATCATTCCAATATTCAAGTTTTCCCAGGAGAAATCGGGTTTTTCCATTAATGAATCCTTTTATTGATCTTAAGGAATTAGTATTAGTTTTCCAGTAAATTTCCCACTTTCAAGTAGTTCGTGACACTCATTCGCGTTTTCAAGTGGCATTTCTTTGAAAACAGGGATACTAAAATTCGTATGAGGAAGAAGAGAATTTAGTTTCTCATTAATTTCAGGAATCTGAGCGCCCAGGTTCTTTGCGGTTATTCCAAAAACATTGGCATTTTTCCCCATTAGAAGAGAAACTTTGAAAACTGTCTCGGGTCCTTTCCCTGTTCCCATTCCAACTAGTACTATTCTTCCGCGAATTGAAATTGCATCCAAATCCTTGTCAAAGTTGTCACAGGCTGCAAGTTCAACAATTGCATCTATTCCTTTGTCATTTGTTATTTCTTTACAAATTTTAACAAAATCATCCTCTTTGTAATTTATGATAAAATCAGCTCCATTTTTTTTACAGTATTCTCCTTTTTCTCTCGAACTCACTGTAGAGATAACTATACAACCCATTGCTTTAGCTAGTTGGATGCATGCAGTTCCAACTCCTCCAGCCCCACCTTGCACAAGTACGACTTCTCCAGGGGTAACTTTTGCTCTAAAAACAAGTGCATGCCAAGCCGTTTGAAATGCAACAGGAAAAGCCGCAGCGGTTGAAAAGTTAAATTGTTCAGGTATTTTTGACGTTGTTTTTTCATCTACGGCTACAAATTCTGCATATGTATCTCTTTTTGCAGTTGAACCAAAAACCATGTCTCCTTCTCTAAATTTTTTAGATTTTTCGCCGCAATGTACTACATTTCCTGCAAATTCAGTTCCCAACAGATGAGGTAATGTTAGTGAGGCAACGTAGTTAGGAAAGCCTTTTCGTATGGATAGTTCTATGGGATTAACCCCTATTGCATTGACTTTTACTAAAATTTCATCAGGGGCAGGAATTGGTTTAGGAATTTCATCTAGACTTAATGGTTGTTCAAGTGATTCACTATACTTATGTACACGCATAGATCTCATGATAAGGACCTCTTCTTGAAGATAAAAAAATGTTGATAGAGATATAAAATTATCTTTAAGGATTTTAACATTATGTTTTGTTTAAATTGAAGGAAGGACGTAAATTAAATTTTAGTCATGGCGGTTCCATTTCGCCTAAGGTCTCCACACGCTTCTAATTTTCCATTGCCTAGTTTTTCTATTGCGTGTATTCCCCCAAAAAAGTGACTTGGATATTGTTTGCGTGATAGATTAAATTTCAAATCTTGAAGCTCCTTCTCTAATTTTCGATTTTGTTCTCCTTCAAGATATAGAGGACCTATATCACAGTGCATTCTGTTTTTATTAATTGCATCTGCAAGATTCATTTTGAGGTGGTGTTGATTCAATATAACTTGGGCTATGGCAGTAGGTATTCGATATGAACCTGGGCTTCCAATAGCAGTTTGTAGTTTGTTTTCTTTGAAGATTAATGTTGGTGCGAATCCAGCTACAGGCCTTTTCCCTGGGAGAATATTGTTTGGTTTATTTGGACGTGGATCCATCCAATTTGTATGATTATTGAGTAGAATTCCAGTTCCCGGAACTATCACTCCAGAACCCCAAGCTGCACCAAGTGTCTGGGTTTGACAGACAGCATTTCCGTATTTGTCAATAATTGTGAAGTGTGTTGTAGATCCTATTTCAGAATCATGTATATGAACATCTGGTTCTTTTTGCGAGTTAATTAGTTTTGCTGCATAGCTTTTAGTTAATAAGTTATCAAAATCAGTTTCTAAGAATTTAGGGTCTCCGTATAATAAAAATCGGTCTTTAAAAGCAAGTTTCATTGCTTTTGCAAGCATTTTAGAGATTTCTAATTCGCTAATATTTTTTATTTTTTTTGTTTGTAATTCAAAGAGATTCAATATTTGAATCAATAACAGTCCACAGGAAGGCAAGGGGGCAGTGAAATACTTTAGGTTATCGTATGCTCCCTCTAGCGGTTTCGGCTCCCTGATTCTGTAGGATACGAGATCTTTGAAACTCAAAGGTCCTTTTCCGTTATTCATTTCTTCAGAAATCATATGACCTATTTCACCGTTATAAAATACATTACTTCCTTCTTTAGCTATTATATTAAGACTTTCTGCAAGTTCAGGTTGTTTTATGAAAGAACCTAATTTATGTAGAGTTCCATCTTTAGAATGGATTTTTCTAAGATGGGAAAATTGTTCTAACATTTCAGTGAAACGTTTTTCCTTTGACTGTAGTTCATAGAAAGAATTGACCTCAAATCCATTTCTCGCGAACTTAATTGGATCCTTAAAAAGAGTTTCCCAATCCATACTGGAAAACCTACTATAAATGATTTCTAAGCCCTTTAATAAACCAGGAACCAGTATGGAAAGATACCCACGATTGTGTTGGTCGTTCAGATGTTTTCCAACTTTATCACAATCGAACATAGAAGAAGTAACTTGACTTGAACATTCATTTCCGAAATCAATGAAGGATATTTTTTTTTCTTTTTCATTCCATAGAAGGGAAACTCCACCCCCTCCTACTCCAGAGTAAAAGGGCTCAGTAACTCCAAGGGTAAGGGAAACCGTAATTGCCGCATCAAATGCGTTTCCGCCTTGTTCTAAAATGCACATGCCGGCATTAACTGCTTCGGGACGTGTAGCAGCGATTCCATACATTCGGTGCGAGTCCTATATGAATGATTTAGTTTTTTTCGTCATTTATGCGTTTCAAAGCACGCAGCCCCTCGTGAAGAACTATTAATCCACCTGGAGTGACACAAACTTCAAAAGCCTCCAGTAGTTGCATTTCCGTTGATCCTAGTTTAATAGCTTTTTTTGTGTTTTCGTATAGTTCTTCTCTCATGCCTCTGTATGCCATAATGACAAGGCCAACCATCGTCCTTACAATTGGATCTAGATGTCCGTTTTTCCCTTCGAAAAACCCCCAATACACCCTAGAATTCACTTCAAAAAAATCTGGATCTAAATTTATTCCATATGCTATTGCTTCGTCTTTATATCCCATGTCATTTTCTATTTTCTTTGTTATGCGATTTATTTTTTCTTCTCTAGACTCAGATGTATTATTTTTAATCTCTTGAATTTCTCTTCTCACACTATATTTCCAGTCCCTATCTTTAGGACTATAACTACTATCTTCATTTGCAATCCTTCGTAATGAATCTAAGCCCACCATAAGGGTTGGAGAACCACCTGCAGCGACAGCAACAGAGAAAACTTCTAATAATTCGTTTACACTTGCACCCAGTTTTATCGCATTTTTTGCGTGTGTGTATGCACCTGGTCTATCACGGAAGGCTAAAACCCCTGCAACTATCATTTCTCTTGTCTTATGATCTAAGTGTCGTGGCTCGTCAGATTTAAAAAACCCCCAATGCCCCGTTAACCATGCTTCCATATAGTCTGGATCCCATTCACATCCAAAATCTAACCAGGTGTTATCGGGAGTCGCATCGTCCCAATCGTCGGCTATAATTTGTTTTGTTTCTGAAACTCTAACTTGTCTTTTCTCTTCTTCCATCGATTTTATCTCCCATATTTCCTTCATTATATAAAAACTTTTAGAATTTATTTTTTTTTAAAAACAGGGACGATTGCAGGATTTTGTTTTGAAACCATCTAGTTTCTTTCCATCTAAAGAGTTAGCACCGGGTTACATTTTTGTTCTATACAAATAAATTTTTATTTTCATAAACCCATTTTTGTAATTTAGAGAGACCCTCTTCTACAGTAGTTTTAGGTTTCCATCCGAATTCTTCGTAGGCTTTTTCTATGTTGCAAACGAAAACAGGCTGATCTCCTGGTCTCCAAGTAGAGAATGAAGGAGAAATTTTTTTATTAGTGAGTTTTTCTAGATGACTTATTAGTTCCAGAAGAGAAAGGGTACTATCAGGCCCACCTCCTATATTGTAGGCCTTTCCACTTATTTTTTCCATATTCTCAATTGCCTTAACATAGCAATCTATCAAATCATCTATAAATAAGACGTCACGAACCTGTTTTCCATTTCCATAAATGGTAATTTCTTTTTCAAGCAAAGATGCAATTGTGAACCATGCAACCCACCCTTGGTCCTCTATTCCAAATTGCCTATACCCATAAATACAGGATTGTCTCATCACTACAGATTTAATTCCGTAGATCCTTGAGTAATCTATAACATATTGATCAGCAACTCCCTTTGAACAGCCATAAGGGGAATGGAAGTCCAAGGTCGTATCTTCAGAAATTCCAAGTGGATATTGTTCGTATACATATTTGTCGTTTCTTTCAACAATCTCAATATTTTCCATTTTTCCGTAAACTTTATTGGTGGAAGAAAAAATTAAAAACGGGGAATCTTTTAAGGTTTTTTTGCCGTCTTCTAAAGGGGTAAGTTCGTAAAACTTTCTTATTGCTTCAAGAACGTTGAAAGTACCTATGGCGTTTATTTCGAAATCTTCGCGAGGCTCTAGAACAGAGGTTGTTACAGCAACTTGGCCAGCAAGATGAATTACTATTTCGATCTTTGGATTCTCTGAGAAAACATTTTTAATTTGTTCATAGTTTCTTACGTCACCTTCAATAAAGGTAAAATTGCCAGCTTTTCTTAGCCAGTCTAAATTTGAATTTGTTCCCTTTCTCGATAAGTTGTCGAATACGATCACCTCTTGACCAGAATTAATGAATCTTTTCGCTGTGTTTGAACCAATAAATCCTGCTCCACCAGTAATCAAAACTTTCATGTTTTAAACCCCTGAATTTTCTAAATTTATTTTGGAGCCGACGAGGAGACTTGAACTCCTGACCTGCTGATTACGAATCAGCTGCTCTACCTCTGAGCTACGTCGGCAAATACGTCAGAATCTTGTTTGATTGAACACTCAGAGATAGATATAGTCAAGTTTCTTTTTTTTTTGAGAACTTTTCTGGGATTGAAAATTTTTTAAAATTATAGGTCTTGACTTGACTTATCTTATCGCCCGAAGTAGATATTCTTTCTTGTTGGGAGCCGCTAGCTCAGTTGGTAGAGCACCGGACTTTTAATCCGTAGGTCCCGGGTTCGAGTCCCGGGCGGCTCACCAACAAATATTTTTCCAATTAAATAATGAGGTTTCCTATGAATAGATTTATGTGAATGCCTACTAGAATTATAATCGCGGTCTTTGTGGTTATAGTTGGGATGTATTGGTTGTTTTCTTAGAAATATTTCTTGATAAACTCTTTTCTTATTTTTAGGGGGTTTTCTCGCCCCTTATGTTTTAATTTTATTTTCTATAATAGACTCTTCAGTTTTCACTGTTTACAATAGTTAAAATTTAAAGATCATTTAGGGGCTGGATTTTCATTATCGACGAATTTCCATGATTCTGTATGCAAAAATTAAGTTTTCAATTTCTTTTCAAACACATCTTATCGAATCTTCTTTTGAAGGGAGTATCATTTGATGTCAAAAGTTAAGCCTATTGGGGTAGTTGGGTTAGGAAGAATGGGTGGTTCTTTAGCCGTACGTTTGGGCAGTTTGAGAAGTAATGTTTATATATGGGATGTTGATTCTGATCTTCGAAAAAAAATTGCTAAAAACAAAAATCTTTCATTAGTAAAACCTATAGACATGTCTCAAGAGTGTTCTGTGATTTTTTTTGTTGTTCCATCCTCGAGAGAGATAAATTCCACATTTAATGGGAAGGGAGGAATCTTAAGAAACGCTAAAAAAGGCTTGGTAATTTTTGACCTTACAACTTCTGATCCAATTCAGACAAAAAAACTCGCGAAAAAAGCTTTAGAACATAAAATTTCTTACCTGGATGCTGCTATGAGTGGAGGACCTTCCGGTATAGAACAAGGAAAATTAACTCTTATGATTGGTGGCGATAAAAAAACACTCAAAAAGACTAAAAAAATCCTGTCTCTTTTTACTGATAATATTTTTCATTTGGGAGAAATAGGTGCTGGTCAGACCATGAAATTAATACATAATATGGTTCTTCACACTATGTTTCTTGCAACTTGTGAAGGGGCTCGTTTGGCAGAAAAAATGGGGATTAGTATTGAGGATATGATTGATGTATTCAACGTTTCGACTGCATTTAGTTATGCTAGCAGACACCGGTTTCCAAACAATATACTTTCGGGTAAATGGAATGCTCTAGCTAGAATTTATAATATGGATAAAGATGTGGGCCTTGCGATTAAATTAGCTAGGAAGAAAAAATTGAAAGTTGAACTTGGAGAGAAGACACTTGAATTTATACAAAAAGCTGTTTCGCGGGGGATGATCGAAGAGGATTTGTCTCTACTTTATAGAGACTTTGATGATATTCAAAGAATGAAAATTTGAATAAATTATTTTTTGAGACTTAGTGAACGCGCGTTTAAAGTCGAGTTCCCTTAATTGGAGGTCATATGGAATTTGAGAAAAAAATTGTTTTGATTACAGGCGGGGCACAAGGGATAGGTGCTGCAACCGCTAAATTGTTTGCGAAAAAGGGTGCTAGTGTTGCAGTTGCTGATTTAGATGCTAATCGTCTTGGAGAATTAGAAAAGGACATTCAAAGTGGTGGTGGAAACTTTAAGTCTATAGTAGTAGATTGCGGAACAAGCGAAGGAATTGAAAAAATGACAAGAGAAACTTCTGATAGTTTCGGAGGTATTGATATTTTAGTTTGTGGGGCAATTTTTCGACCTACGAAATCATTCATGGAAGTAGAAGAAGAGGATTTAGAAAAAGCTTGGAGAGTTAATATAAAAGGTTATTATTTGTCGGTTCAAAAAGTAGTTCCTGAATTTAAGAAACGTGGTGGAGGCAAGGTAGTGCTTATTTCTAGTACGTTTGGTTTTGTTGGTGCACCTAATTTTTCTGTTTATTGTGCTTGTAAAGGTGCAATAGTGAATATGGCTCGTTCTCTTTCTTTTGAATTAGCGAAAGAAAAAATTAACGTAAATGCAGTTGCTCCCGGACCAATTATGACAGAGGGTATGGTAGAACTTATCAGAGAAGATCCAACCATAGAAAGTCACAGAACTTCAAATATGCCTCTTCCTAGATTTGGGAAGCCGGAAGAAGTCGCTGAATCTATTGTATTTTTGTCTTCAGAATCTTCTCAATATGTACATGGACATAATCTTGTTGTGGATGGAGGATATCTTGCAGTTTGATAACGTTTTTTGTTAAATAAGAGATATAATAAAATAAATATTAATTATTAAGTTTAATTTTTTTAAAATAGAGGAGAAAGAGCCCATGGCATTTGAACTTCCAAACCTAGATTATGATTACGCAGCACTAGAGCCAAATCTTGACGCAAGAACTATGGAAATCCATCATACCAAACACCACAATACGTATACTACAAATTTAAATAACGTTTCTGCAGGAACTGATTTGGAAGGAAAGGGTATCGAAGAAATTCTTTCGGATATAGGTTCTGTTCCAGAAGATATTCGCGGTGCTGTTAATTTTAATGGTGGTGGATATGATAATCATTGCATTTTTTGGAAAAATATGAGTCCAAATGGTGGCGGTGCTCCTAGTGGAGATTTAGCATCAGCAATAGGAGATTTTGATAAATTTAAGGATGATTTTTCAAAATCTGCAACTACAGTTCAAGGAAGTGGTTGGTGTTGGCTTGTAACTAAATCTGGCTCAGGTTCTGTTGAAATCAAAACAATGCCGAACCAAACTAGTCCAAGAACTGAAGGTTTTGTTCCATTACTCGGGATAGATGTATGGGAACATGCATATTATCTGAATTATCAAAATAGAAGACCTGATTATATTTCCGCATGGTGGAATGTTGTGAATTGGGAAGATGTTGCTTCCCGTTTTGGATCAGCTTAGCCTAGCAAACTAATTTTTAGATTTCTTTAAGGAGATTTCAAATGGTATTAGCAGTTGGAGATGATGCTCCAGATTTTGAACTTCCACAGGCACAAGATGCTGGAGATGCAATAAAGTTAAGTGATTATCGCGGGACAAGTAATGTCCTTCTTTGTTTCTATCCTTTCGATTTTTCAGGTGCTTGTGGGGAACAACTTCCTGTTTATCAAGCCCAGTCTGATAAATTTAAAAGCGCAAACTGTCAAGTTCTAGGCATTAGTGTAGATAGTCCATTTTCTCATGCTGCATGGGCAGAAAAACTTGGAGTTGAATACCCGTTATTAAGTGATTTTTTCGGGAAGAGTACAGTTGAATCTTATGGTCTGATGCACGAAAAGGGTTTTAGTAATAGAGCGGTAGTTTTGATCGATAAAGAAGGAAAGATTGTCCATATGCAAGTATCGCCTACACCGCCAGAGTTGCCAGATAACGATGCACTCTTTGCAGTACTTGAAAGTCTAAGTTAGAGCTTGTTTTAATTGCCGGTGTGGATGAAAAATCCACACCGGTTTTTTTTATTTCTTATTTTAAAATAGGGATTCTGAGTTTGGATTCGAAATTGATAAAAGTTATTTCTGATCCGAGTACTTCTATTTCAATAGAATTTTACCCTCCTAAGGATGAAGATTCTCGTTTTCATCTACTAAAAGAAACTAAAAAAATTAGCACGTTAATTGATGTGTCATTTTTTTCTGTTACTTATGGGGCCGGAGGATCAACACAAGCAGGGACTTTGGAGTTAGTTACGAAACTATCTCAAATTTATGAGGAAAGGGTGGTTTCACATTTAACATGTATAGGCGCTACAAGATCTGATCTGACTGAATTGATTAAAATTTATAAAGAAAACAATATGTTTCACATACTTGCAATACGAGGAGATATCCCTGAGGATTTTTCGAAAGACAAACTTGTTTCTTCAGATTTTAAATATGCGATTGATTTGTTGAAATGGCTTAGAGATATTGGTGGATTCAGTTCAATCGGGGTTGCTTGTTATCCAGAAGGACACCCTGAGACTCCTGATTTCGAAAAAGATTTAGAGTATTTTTCTGAAAAAATCTATGCTGGTGCCGATTATGCTATATCCCAATTTTTCTTTGAATCTAACGTATGGGAGTCTTTTTTAGAACGCTGTTCAAGAAAGAATATTACTATCCCTTTGATTCCTGGTGTTTTACCAATTAGAGATATAGATCAAACCATTCGTTTTGCAAAGCGGTGTGGCGCCAATGTGCCAGATGGAATAGCAAATAAGCTTTTGAAATATAAAAATGATCCTACTGGTTTTAATGAACTATCTGCTGAAATGACATCCCAGTTGATTATATCTTTAGAAGGTCTAGGATCTAAGCATTTCCATATATATTCTTTGAATCGTTCAAATTTAATAAAACTTATCTCTGATCGACTAGGTTGGAAAAAAGCTAATTGATAGTTTTGTAAAACCCCAGGACAATCTTTAGGACAGTGGAGTGGGTAATTCGGATTTTCCCATTAAAAATTTGTCTACAGCATACGCACAAGAACGACCTTCTGCTATAGCCCACACTATTAAGGATTGACCTCGCTGCATGTCACCTGCTGTAAATACTCCAGGAATATTAGTCATCCAGTTTTGATCACGTTTAACGTTTGTTCGCTCATTCACATCTATATTTAACTCTTTTAGAAGACCGTTTTGTTCTGGTCCTAAGAATCCCATAGCTAGCAGAACAAGATCAGCCTTCAGTTCAAAATTACTTCCTTCTACTTCAACGAAATTCATTCGACCGTTTTCGTCAATTTTACTCTCTACATTCACGATTTGAAGCTTTTCTACTTTTCCTTTTATTCCTTCGAAACACTTAGTAGAAACAGAGTAAAGACGTTCTCCACCTTCTTCATGTGCAGAAGATACTCTGAAAATATTAGGATATAAAGGCCAAGGATTTTTTTCAGAGTCTCTCTCTAAAGGTGGTTTTGGAAGAATTTCAAGTTGATGTATTGATTTCGCTCCTTGTCTAATTGTTGTACCTAGGCAATCTGCTCCAGTGTCACCACCACCTATGATCACTACATTTTTGTCTTTGGCAGAAATTACTTCTTTTTCTGAAATAGAATCCCCTTCACAAATTCGATTTTGTAATGGAAGAAATTCCATTGCAAAAAAAATTCCGTTTAATTCTCTTCCAGGAATCGGTAGGTCCCGAGGTTGTCTTGCACCTCCAGCTAGTACCATTGCATCGAACTCCTCCTTAATTGAAGCAGCAGATATATTTCCACCAATTTCACAACTAGTTTTAAATAAAATTCCTTCTTCTTCCATGATCTGAATTCTTCTATCTAGAAACTTTTTCTCCATTTTAAATTCAGGAATTCCATAACGCAGAAGTCCTCCTAAACGGTCATCCCTTTCGAAGACAGTGACTGTATGCCCAGCACGATTTAGTTGTTGTGCAGCCGCTAGGCCCGCGGGTCCAGAACCAACCACAGCAACTTTTTTATTTGTTCTTGAAACAGGAGGCGAGGCTTTTACCCAGCCTTCCTTAAAAGCCCGGTCTATGATCGAAACTTCAATTTGTTTGATTGTTACAGGGTCTTTGTTTATTCCCAAGACGCATGCTCCCTCGCAAGGAGCAGGGCAAAGCCTCCCAGTAAACTCTGGGAAATTATTGGTGGCATGTAAACGCGCTGATGCTTCTTCCCAACGATCTTTATAGATTAAATCATTCCAATCTGGGATAAAATTCCCAAGAGGACAGTCACTATGACAGAAAGGTATTCCACAATTCATACAGCGAGCACCTTGAATTTGAAGTTTTTCTTCTGCGAAAGGAAGATACACTTCGTTCCAATCTTGCTTTCTCTGTTCTAGAGGACGTCCTTCAGCTTTTTCTCTACTATATTCAAAAAAACCAGTAACTTTACCCATGTGCACCCTCCATTACTGCTTCCTCCCAAGGGATTCCTTTTTCTTTTGCAATTTCTTTTGCCATCATCGCTCTTTTGTAATCGGTAGGCATGACCTTAATAAATTTTGGCAAGTATTCTTCCCAGTTTCCAATCACTTTTTTCCCGAGAGAACTTTTAGTGTATGCAACGTGATTATTTATAAGATTTTTTACTTCTTCAATGTCATCTGGGTCAGTAAGTTTTTCTAGTTCTACCATTTCTTTGTTGCACTTCAATTCAAAATTTCCGTCAAGAACAAGAACGTAAGCAATTCCGCCTGACATTCCTGCAGCAAAATTACGTCCTGTTTGTCCAAGAACTACTACTCGGCCACCAGTCATATACTCACAACAATGATCTCCTACTCCTTCAACCACAGCTTCTGCCCCGCTATTTCGAACACAGAATCTTTCACCAGCTAGTCCCCTGAAGTATGCTTCTCCAGAAGTAGCACCATAAAGTGCAACATTTCCGATCAAAATATTTTCTTCAGCAATAAAAGTAGAGTTGGTAGGCGGAAAAACGATAATTTTACCACCAGATAAACCTTTTGCCATATAGTCGTTTGCATCACCTTCAAGTTCAAAAGTCATTCCTTTTGGTAAAAAAGCTCCGAAACTCTGACCCGCAGAACCTTTGAAATGTATATGAATAGTATCTTCTGGCAAGCCTTCACCACCCCATTTTTTCGTAAGTTCTGAGCCGGTTATAGTCCCTACGGTTCGATTAACATTTCTAATCGGGAGTTCAAATTTTGTTGGATTCCCTGTATCAATACTTTCTATACAACGAGGAAGAATCTCTGTCATATCAAGCGTTTCTTCTAATTTATGGTCTTGTCCTGTGGTGTTCTTAACGGGTAAATCTTTAAATTTTTCGTCTTGATATAGGAGTGCAGTGAAGTCTATTCCACGAGCTTTCCAGTGATCATTAGCACTTTGATGGTCGATTTTATCGACTCGTCCAATCATTTCATCCATCGTACGGAATCCTAGTTTCGACATTAATTCACGCACCTCTTGTGCAACAAATTGAAAAAAATTAACTACGTGTTCAGGTTTACCTTCAAAACATTTTCTTAAATTAGGATCTTGAGTAGCAATACCTACTGGACAAGTATTTAGATGGCATACTCGCATCATTACGCACCCCATTACGACCAATGGTGCAGTGGCAAAACCAAATTCATCAGCGCCAAGCAATGCTCCGATAACAACATCTCGACCTGTTTTCATCTGACCATCAACTTGCACGACTATTCTGTCTCTCAAACGATTCATAACTAGAACCTGTTGAGTTTCAGCAAGTCCTAATTCCCATGGAGTACCAGCATGTTTTATACTTGTAATAGGAGATGCTCCAGTACCTCCATCATGTCCGGAAATAAGCACCACATCGGAATGCCCTTTTGAAACTCCTGCAGCCACAGTGCCTACGCCAATTTCAGAGACAAGTTTTACGTTAATCCTTGCATGTCTGTTAGAGTTTTTAAGGTCATAGATTAACTGTGCAAGATCCTCAATCGAATAAATATCATGATGAGGTGGAGGTGAAATCAATCCAACTCCAGGAGTAGAGTATCTAACTTTAGCAATCCATGGATAAACTTTATGACCAGGAAGTTGTCCTCCTTCTCCAGGTTTTGCGCCTTGAGCCATCTTGATTTGGAGATCGTCTGCGTTTACTAAATATTCGCTAGTTACTCCAAATCTACCTGAAGCAACTTGTTTCATTGCGCTCCTACGGAGGTCTCCATTAGGATCTGGGGTGAAACGACTTGGGTCCTCCCCTCCTTCTCCAGTATTCGATTTTCCTCCAATTCTGTTCATCGCAATTGCTAGTGTTTCATGTGCTTCACTACCTATTGAACCGTAAGACATGGCTCCCGTACTAAATCGTTTAAAAATAGATTCAACTGGTTCAACCTCTTCTAAGGGGATGGGTTTGTCTGCCCATTTCAGATTGAAGAGTCCTCTAAGAGTAGCAAGGTTAGAACTTTGTTCGTCAACTAATTCTGAGTATTCTTTAAAGATTTGATAGTTCCCAGATGAAGTAGCGTGTTGGAGTTTGAAAATGGTTTCTGGATTGAACATATGGTATTCTCCATCTCTTCTCCACTGAAGAAGTCCGCCTGATTCAAGTTCAGGGTTTGCAGAAGGTTGAGTTGAGAAAGTTTTTTTATGTCGTACCAAGGTTTCTTCTGCAATAATCTTTAAGTCAACTCCCTGAATTTGGGTTGCGGTCCAGGTGAAAAATTCATCAACAAATCCCTGATCTAATCCTACTGCTTCGAAGATTTGTGCCCCTGTATATGACTGTATGGTAGAAATTCCCATTTTGGATGTGACTTTTAAAATCCCCTTATTTAGTGCCTTGATGTAATTTTCACATGAGACATCAAAATCATTTTCTTGGATTACCCCTTTCTTCATAAGGTCTTCTATGGTTTCCATCGCGAGATAAGGGTTGATGGCTTTTGCACCATAACCTAAAAGAACACAAATATGATGTACTTGTCTGGCTTCGCCGGTCTCAACAATAATATCGGTTCTAGTCCTTGTGCCATTTCTAATGAGGTGGTGATGCAAGCCAGAAGTAGCCAGTAACGCCGGAATAGGAGCCAATTTTTCAGACACATTTCTATCAGAAAGAATGATCAATGTTTTCCCATCTCCAATTGCCCTGTCGGCTTTTTTGAATAATTCGTCTAATGATTCTCTCAGCCCTTTTTCACCACTCTTTGGGTCAAATAAAATAGGTAGAGTTGTAGATTGAAATCCTGGCAAATCTACATTTTTAAGTTTTGCTAAATTTTTGTTTGTCAGAATTGGAGTATCAAGTTTTATTTGACTGCACGAATCAGAAGATGGTTTAAAAATATTTTGTTGCGGTCCAATAGTCACGCTAACTTGTGTTACTAACTCTTCTCTAATCCCATCAAGTGGAGGATTGGTGACTTGGGCGAAAAGTTGCTTAAAATAATCATAAAGAAGTCTGGAATTGTTAGATAAAAGTGCTAGGGATGCATCGTTACCCATTGAACCAATTGGGTCATTTTTTAATTCAACCATCGGAGCCAGAAAAAACTCCAAATCTTCCTTAGTATAACCGAAAGCACGTTGTCTTTTCTGAAGAGACGAATCTTCATTCTCTTCTTGTTCAGAAATCTCTTGTATGTCACCAATATGAATTAAATTGTTGAGCCATTCGTTATATGGAAATTTTTCTGTATAGGATTTTTTTAGTTCTTCATCGTCGATAATCCTTCCCTGTGATGTATCTACCAAAAAAATTCTTCCGGGATGTAATCTTTCCTTTATCAAAACGTTCTCAGGAGGGATATCTAATACTCCTGCTTCTGAAGCCATTATAACGAGGTCATCTTTGGTGACATAATAGCGTGAAGGGCGTAATCCATTTCTATCTAAAACAGCACCAATTGATATTCCATCTGTAAATGCGATACTTGCGGGTCCATCCCAGGGTTCCATTAAACAAGCATGATATTCGTAAAAGGCTTTTCTCTCTTCACTCATTAATTCGTGTCCTGCCCAAGGTTCAGGTATCATCATCAAAACTGCGTGTGGAAGTTCATATCCTCCCATATATAGAAATTCTAAGACATTATCAAAAACCGCAGAGTCACTACCCCCCTCAGTTATAACTGGGAGAACTTTTTTGAGATCAGGAAGAAATTCTGAATCACAAAGGGTTTGTCTTGCATGCATCCAATTTGTATTTCCTCTTACTGTGTTGATTTCCCCATTATGGGATAAATATCTGTAAGGATGTGCCAGTTTCCAAGACGGAAACGTGTTGGTTGAAAAACGAGAATGAACTAGGGCAATTCCAGATTCAATCTTAGGATTCTGCAAGTCTAAAAAAACAGATTCTAGTTGTTCTGTAAGAAGCATTCCTTTGTAAATCATTGTTTTGCAAGAAAGGCTAGGGATATAAAAATCATCTTTTCCTTCAATTTCGGAATTTGATATTTTATGTTCTATACATTTTCTGATTACGTATAAACGACGTTCAATATCCATCTGTGAATTTACATTTTTGAAGTTTCCAATAAAGACCTGTCGAATATTTGGAGCAGCTCCCTTAGCAGTTTTTCCAATGCTTGAGAGGTCTATAGGTACGTCACGCCATCCGAGAATTTCTGCATCATTTTCTTCAACAATTTCTTTGAAGGCTGATTCACATTTTTGTGCTTTGGATTTTTCATTTGGAAGGAAAACTAGTCCTGTTCCGTATTTCCCTTCTTCAGGCAAAGAGAATTTTCCATTTTGGACAATTCCATCAAGGAATTTGTGAGGAATTTGAATGAGGATGCCTGCCCCGTCTCCAGTATTATCTTCACAACCACATGCTCCCCTATGGTCCAAATTTTTGAGTGCAGTAAGTGCGTGATCTACGATTTTCCTAGATTTGTCTCCATGCATATTTGCTACAAACGCCACACCGCATGCATCATGCTCATATGCAGGATTGTATAGTCCTTTTTTCTTCATCAACGATCCTTACTCTTAGCGTTAAAACCTGTAGAACGCTTTTCTAATAAGCGAATTCACCATTTAACCAGTATTAGATATACGAGAAATTTAATATTTTTACGTAATATCGGGTACGCCGAGTGGCAAATTATACACTTTTAGAAAAGTACAAGGCAAGTTACCTAGGAGAACATGCAAAAACCTTCTATAATTCCTATCAAGAAAGCTTCTCAGATATCCAATCAGCCATATACGGAACTACCGGAGCTAAGTAATCCATATGGCAGTGTTGCGATCCCCCATTTTCTCCGTTAAATATCTTAAGTGTTTTATCTTTTGAACCGGATGCAGCATAAAGCTTTTTTGCATCGCTGAGAGGGATTTGTTGGTCATCTTCGCCATGGACGATTAGAAAAGGACACTTCATCTTTTGAACAACACCATTAAGCTTAAAGCTTTTAAGCTTCTCAAGAGCTTCATCTGCGGATTTTACATTAAAACTCCACGCTAGATGATTCCCAGGGGAAGGTAATTGTATCTTGAAAGCTGCGTCAATTCTCTTTTTCCAAATTCGGTGATAATCCCAAATAGCACCCCATGCGACGCAAGCTTTTATCCTTTTTTCCATAGAAGCAGAACGAGGTGAATAATATCCTCCTAGACTAGAAGCCATAATTCCTACCTTTTTTGCATTTACATCTTTTCTTTTTTCTAGCCAATCAATGATGGCCGTAGCCGCAATCTCATAATCATACCTAAGAAAATTCTTTCTAAAACGTATTGATTCCCCAACTCCTGGGGTGTCAGGTACAACGACACTCATCCCCCTTTTGGCAAGTGCTAAACCCCCTAGGACGAGAGAAGTTTCTTTAGTTCCATCAAAACCAGTATATGAAAGTACAACAGGTGGTTTTTTCTTTCGAGTATTCTGTGCGTGAATAAAATACGCAGGTAAAGTTTTTCCACCTTCAAATGGGATTTCCACACATTCTATTTTTGGGGAGTCTGTAAGTTGTGTGTATTGTTTAAAACAGTCAATAGATTTCTTGTATATTGCGTTTGACACTTTATTTTTAGGGAAGGCAAATCTATCAGCCATTTGGTAATAATGGCAGGCTCTATTGAAATGAGAGGATGCAGAGAGAGAATGGTTGTTTCTTTTTTCACTCAGGGCTAGTTTCCTTATCTTTTCGCCCATTTTCGTCCACTCTCGTGTCCAAGATCTATCGCTCCCATTTGACTTTTCAATCTTTCTACATACTTCGAAGATTTCTGCTGGGTCTGACGCACCTACGGTAGTTCTCATAAGTGCTATTGACGTTATAAAAGACCAACGATAGTTATCTGAAAAATATGTAAACCAATTTCTTTTCCTTGTAGCTTTAACTACCATAGAAATCTCCCAAACTAATCAATTCTCGTGGGGTTAAATTACCTGACAATCTTCCATTGTCCATCAGGTTGCCTACAAGCCTTTCCGTAAGCATTTTCCTTATGCCCTCCAACAATTATCGTTTGTTGGAATTCCCTACAGTATTTGTATCTTCTCTTCAAGCGAGAAATTCTTGGTCTATAGGATCTTTTCGGGACAATGATTCCACTGTTTCCAGAATCAGGATTTCTCCATTTGTTTGTGGAACCAGATTTTCCGTATTCTAATGCAGATTGGGTAGTTTTCCCTAGTAAAAGACGATCTCTTTCGTCAAGTTGTTTCCCTATTTCACCTCCAATCATAGCGCCTACAATTGCGCCACCGATTGTAGCAATCATTCTTCCCCTTCCCTTTCCAACTCTTGAACCTAAAACTCCACCGGCTATGCCTCCTAGAACTTTTCCAGTGTCTTGTTTTGTGTATCCGCCATGTTGCGGAGCACAACTAACCAAAGTGAAAATTGAAAACAGAAGCAAAAACAAGTAAGAAAAAACCTTCATTTTATAGTCTCCTTTTTCTAAGCAAACTCTTCTTTTTAATTGTCTCTATTCAACAAGATTTGAGCCCAAAATGCAAACAAAAAAAGAAGACCTCAATAACGAGACCTTCTTTTTTATCTTTAGATTTTCTGAACTTTACTTATTTTCCGTGTTTCTTTCTTATTTTTTCTAGAGCTTGTTTATTTTTCTCAATTGCTTGTTCTAATGGGGTCATGCAACCTGCGAGAGAAAGTCCAAGAAACAATGAAACAACTATAACAGAAAGTACTTTTTTCATTTAAAATCTCCTATCCTAGTTCTTAACGTAAACTTTTTAAGAAATTAAATATTCTTGGGTACGGGCAAAGTAATTATAGAAAAAACTATAAGTCATACCCTCGCTCATTATGCATTGTTGTGTCAAGTCCTTCATCTTCTTCGTCTGCAGAAACTCTAAGACCACATATTCCGTCAACTACTTTAAGTATGATAAATGAAAGTACTCCAGCGTACACTAAAGTTGCAACAACACTAACGGTCTGGACCAAAAGTTGACTGCCCATTGTCATCTTATCCGCAAAACCTGCACCGCCAAGATTCGATGCGACAAAAATACCAGTTAGAAGGGCGCCGACAATACCTCCAACTCCATGAACTGTAAATACATCGAGAGAGTCATCTACACTTAAAACTTCTTTCATGACATGTGTAGCAGCATAACAAATTAAACCTGCAGCTATGCCAAGTACTAAACCACCCATTGGACCTACAGAACCAGAGGCTGGAGTGATACAAACGAGTCCAGCAACCGCACCAGTTACGATTCCAAGTACACTTGCTTTCCCATATTTCATCCATTCGCAGGTCATCCAAGCTAGAGCGGCAGCGGCAGCAGAAATATGAGTAACAAGCATGGCCATTCCAGCATCTGCACCTGCCGAGACTGCACTCCCAGCGTTAAATCCAAACCATCCTACCCACAGCATAGAGGCGCCTGTGACAGTCATGGTAAGGTTATGAGGTGTCATTGGTTGTTCTGGGAATCCTCTCCGTTTTCCAATGACAAGCGCGGCGACAAGTGCACTAATACCCGAGTTTATGTGTACAACGGTTCCGCCAGCAAAATCTAAAGCCTTCATTTGTTGTAACCATCCTCCACCCCATACCCAGTGACAAACAGGTGCATAAACAATAGTGAACCAAAGTGCGCTGAAAAGAAGCATAGCAGAAAACTTCATTCTTTCTGCAAATGCGCCTACTATTAGCGCAGGTGTTATAATTGCGAAAGTTAGTTGGAACATAACAAAAACTGTTTCTGGTAAGGTTCCACTTAGAGAACCCCTTGTAACACCTGATAAGAAAGCCTTATCGAGATTTCCTACATAGTTGCCTCCACCTGAAAACGCAAGGCTATAACCATAAACTATCCATAGGATCGTAATTAGACATGCGATTGCAAAACATTGCATTAGAACGGACAGAACATTTTTTGAACGAACTAATCCCCCGTAGAACAGTGCTAGTCCGGGGATTGTCATGAACAAGACTAGACAAGATGAAGTTAGAATCCAGGCTGTATCTCCTGAATCGAGTTTGTCAGCTGCGAAAACGTTAGAATCGAACAAAAATACTGATACTAAAACTGTTACTGCATAAAAAACAGCACTCAACATGTTTGACTCCTCCTTGGATTTATCAATTGTCCTATCCATTTTTCATTCGGAGTTCACAAAAGAAAAATGACGGACTAAATATTTTTTTAAACTAGAGGCGGAATTAAAAATTCCGTGAGAATAAGGAATTAAAATCAAAAAAGCTACATCAGAAAATATATTATGTAATTATTTCAGTAATGTTACGTGTTTTGACGTGGGGAAATGTTATTTTTTTACTTTTAGCATGAAAAAAATTTTCTTTGGTAAAAAACTGACAATTTTTAGAGAATCAGGGATTATTAGGTCTTGTGGTGTAATCTTATATGAATTTTCTCTAGGGTCTAAATTTTTTAAATTTAATCTGACCATTAATTTTTCTTCATCTAGAAAGTTTAGTACATTTTTTCTTCCGCTTAGTTGAAGTTCAACAGTTTTAAGATTATCTAATTCTAAATCAAGATTTTTAGGAATGTTATA
Source organism: Nitrospinota bacterium (assembly GCA_036231405.1). Taxonomy (GTDB): domain Bacteria; phylum UBA8248; class UBA8248; order UBA8248; family UBA8248; genus UBA3496. The sequence continues at coordinate 88,041 of JAZAHK010000003.1, read as the reverse complement.
GAAAGAGATCGGAACCTTGAATCTAGCAGTTTCGCTTTCCGAAAAATTGGAGAGTATGTTTGAAGGAGTTACTTTTTCATCGATGCCCAAACCCGAAAGGAAAATTAGAGACAAGAGTATAAAAAGTTTTGGTTTCCAGTTGCTCGTCACATTGATCATAGTGAATTGGTCTCTGAAATTTACTGGCTTTTCATTTAATTTCAATCTTAACATTACCCATTCGTTGAGTTGTTCTTCAGTATCAATTTTGGAGATTTCCCCATTTTCTATTGCAGAAATTTCTTTACGTTCCTCAGAAACGATAATAGCTAATGCATCTGAACTTTCAGTTACTCCTAGGGCAGCTCTATGCCGGGTCCCATAGGAAGCAGGGAGATCTTGTCTTTCAGACAATGGTAAAATACATCCTACTCTAAAAATTTTTCCATTTCTTATTTGAACGGCCCCATCGTGATATGGTGATGAAAGATTGAAAATTGATTCCATAAGTGCTGGTCTAATCTCTGCATCAATTTTTTCCCCTGGACTACGAAAAATCGAATTTAAATCTTCTTTTCTCTCGATAATCACAATGGCTCCAAGTCCCTTTTCGAGTAGTTGAATTGTTGAATTCCCGAGAATGGAAAGTTTTTGATCTGTAGGTGTAAATTTGAAAACTTTTCTAATTATTGCGATAACTCGTATGAGTGGATTTATTTCTGAGGAAATTTTACGAATGTCATTCTGAAAGGAGATTAAGAAAAGAATTAAGAATGTAATACAAACTATCCAAAGGAGGAAGGAAGTTAGATGTAATCCAAAGTGTTTAGATACGAAATAGCATACCCAAATAGAGACTATTCGTATCAATAATTGCATAGCATGAGAATTGTTGAATCTCCTGTAAGCTTGGTAGATCAAATACCACATAATGACTATGTCGATAAGATAACTAAGATTATTCCACATGGAGAATCCTTGTATTTTAGCGGCAAATTACTTATTTTCTGAAAAGGTCTTCATCTTTTGAGCGATAAAGTTGAGAAGAAGCAATATCACCTCTTCTATAGTTCATTCCCCTCATTATAACAGCAGGAATACTTTCATCTGCCTGACCCATTACCGAACTAGCAGCAGCAGCAATTTCGTCTGCTTGCGCCAGGATTGTTATAAGCAGAGGCTTCCCGAAACGATCTGCTTTCCCCCTTAAATCCGATATGGATTCTATACCTGAAGAGCCAATTGAAACTCCCACAACACCACGACGGAATGCGCGTCCTTGAGTATCCACAATGACAACTGCTATTGTGACTTGTTTTTTTTTGAAAACTTCTTTTCTGATTTTCGCTGCTGACAAGTCTGCGTTCTTAGGTAAAAGTAGAACAATATTTTCATTTTCAGGTAGATTTGATCTGTCTATTCCCGCGTGAGCACATACCATCCCCGTATGGTGTTCAACTATTAAAGCTTTTTCTGTTGCAACTATAATTTCATTTGATTCTCTTATAACAACTTCAACTAACCTAGGGTCTCTATTATCTCTTTTAGCGATTTTCATAGCATCTTCTGAGGGCTGAATTTCATTTAGATCTACATATCTGTTTTCAGCTTTACTAACTATTTTTTGAGCAATGCATAGAATATCGTTCTCTAGATAGGAAATTCCGAGTTTCTCCATTTGATTAAAAATCTTTTCAAAAAGATTGTCATTTGGGAGTATTTCAGAAATTCCTGTAACTGGAATCATTTCTATTTTATTCATAATTACTCTTCTAAAGTTAATGTTTCAAACAGATTAGGTTTGTACTCTATCAGTTTTTTAAGATTTTCGGGTGTATCTAGGTCGAAACTTAAACCCTTGCTTTCGTAGCTGAAAATTTTAATTTTCTTTGCCATATACCCATCCCAATGTTTTTTGAAACTTTTTTTCCCAAACGATAGATTAGGGATATTTTTAGAAAGAAAAAAAAGACTATTAGTACCTCCATCTGGAGAAGGAGTGATGATAACAGAAGAAAGCTTAATTCCTCTCTCTATAATTTTTATTACGTCATTTTTTTCTAGAAGAGGTAAATCAGAAGGTATTATAAGAATTGACTTTGCATCGTTTGTTTTTGCCCATTCTATTCCTTTTCCTAAATCTTCGTTAAGGTCATAGGACTCACTTTTGATCCCTGTCGTTTTGAATTGACTTGCTATTCTTAAAACTTCTGAGGAATCACTAACTACAACCGTGTCATCAATAAGGCTGCACGTTGTAACCGAGAGTAAAACATTTTCTAACATCCATTTCTGAATGTTAATCCTGAGTTTTTCTTCTATTATTCCAAATAGGCGAGATTTTCCCTTTTTGAAATCTTTTGCAGGAATAATGGCAACACAGGGTTTGAATGTTTTCATTGTCTCATTTCAAATTCTAATAAACTAATCATTTAATTTATTTTAGTGAATCTGAAAATTCAAGAGTCTGTCTTGCTAGATTTTTTTTCGTCTGCAAGTCAGACATTATAGTTGGAAGGGATTTTACTTTTAAGCCAATTTTTTCTACTTCATTTTCTAGGTGATCATCAACTTGGTCAATAATAAATCCGTCAATGAAATTTTTAAGGAATTTTGCTACTCCCACAGCAGAAACTTCACAATTTAGACCTTTCAACATCTCAGCAGCTGGACCTCTCACTGCTTTCCCTCCAATAATTGGGCTTACGGCAACCCTTGTGAAATTTGGGTCTAATAATTTTTCTTTTATTTCTTTAATTTCCAATATAGGGCCGATACTTACGATAGGGTTTGAAGGACAAAATATAATATGTGTAGCTTCTTCAATAGCAGCAATGACTTCATTAGTTGCAGAGGCACTTTGAATTCCATGAAAATTCACCCCAATTACTTTTGATAAAGCTTTCCTTGCAACAAAATAGTCTTGGAATTCTAATTCTCCTTCTGGAGTCATAATTCTTGTTGCCACTTGACTGTTTGTCATAGGTAAGATTTTCGTTTTTATTCCCAAAGCAGAACTTAATTCTGAGGTTACTTCAGTAAGATTTTTGCCCTCATTAAGTCTTTGTGTTCTTCTTATATGTGTAGCAATATCTTTATCTCCAAGTTGAAACCAAGAAGGCCCACCATAAAGGTCTAAGATTTTTAGTGCTTCATTCGTGTCGTCCATTATTCCCCAACCTTGTTTTGGGTCTGAAAGACCCGCAAGATTATACATAATAGTATCAACATCTGGACTAATATGGAGTCCATGTAAAGTAAAATCATCAGCCGTATTTACAATAATACTGAGAGTCCCATCATCTAAAAAAGAGTCAAGGCCGGTTGCGAGTTTGGCTCCACCTACACCTCCTGCAAATGCAACTATTTTACCGTAATTGCTCATCTTATCGTTACTCTGGGTTTAATTGATTTTTTTTCGATGGGTTGTATTTTGGGAAATCCTGCTAAAACCATAGCACGAGGTATCCATTTTTTTGGTAGGTTCATGGCATCTCTTGCGATTTCAGGACAAAATAGTGGTGCACATCTCCAAACCGAACCTATCCCCTGTGCGGCAAAGGCAAGCATTAAATTTTGTAATGCTGCTCCTAAACTATGTTCTGCCATCATATTTTCGTTTTGTTGTTTAATTTTTTCTTGATAAGTATCCATACCTGAAAAATCAAGAGAAACTAGAACTATAAGTGGAGAATTTTGAATTAGATTGAGACTTTTTTGATATCTACTTTCTCTTGTTTTTTTCAAAATTCCTTCAAATTTCATGTCTTCAAGAAATTTTCTTCCCATTGATTTTCCTAACTTTGATTTTGATTTTTTGCTCTTTAGAATACAGAAACGCCAGGGAAATGTTCCATGCGGGCTCGGTGCTAGAAGTGCTGCATGAATCGCGATATCTACACATTTTTTAGGTACTGGAGTTTTTTTAAAAATCCTGATTGATCTTCTTTGAAGTAATGCATCTGCAAGTGGGAAATTCGTAAGGTTTTTATTAAATATTTTTTTGTCCATTGCAAATTTGTTCCTTTATACAGGTGGTGCGCCCCCTTGTTCAGGCAAGGGAGGAGGAGGAAGTTTCCTTTTTTCTCCTGAAAGTGGAGTTCCAGGATCCCCAGGTATTGGTTGTCCAGCCATGAATCCATCTATTCCGTGGGGAAAATTTTCTTTGCCATAGGCTGCACTTAAACATTCTTGAATCTCTTCGGGATTTTTTGGACTTTCATCTAATTTTTGTTGTGAAAAATCAGATCCTTCTTTAGCGTTATATTGTGGTAGATTATCAGTGGTTCCACTTCTTCCTTCTGCTGTAGGGACTCTATTTCTTTGACGTCTAGCTAATATTTGTAGAATATTCCATGCTCTTTTATTTTCTTGTATTGGCATAGTTTCGATAGTCCCCGATTTTTGAAAATCCTTCCAAATTTCCTCGCCTCTTTTTGTACGAATTACAATTATTGTCCACCCACGTGTCCCCACTCCTCCGCATGAAATATCTGCTAATTCTGCAGAAAAGTCCCCACAATGTTGACACTCTGGTCTTTGATAATTATCCATTGCATCTTTAAGGGGAAGTGTAACTAATTCCCCGTCTTTTTTATGAATAAGAATATCCCCTTTAACGTTAAATTTTGCTACATCTTCAAGGGGGATGTTCATCTCTCCCTCAATTTTTTCTTTCATTAAATCAAAAGTAAAAACTTCTGTACAAAAAAGTCCTATCTGGAGAGAAGTTCTGTCAGAGAATCCTCTCAAAAATCCTCTTTGCTTCTCAATATGTTGCGGTTTTTTTTTTGCAGAAACTAAAAAAGAAGGATCTATATGGGACATTTTTCTGATTGGTGTTATTTGGCATGGAACGCCGACAAATGCAATTTTTCCTAAATTTTTTTCTTCCACCTCTTTTAGCGCTAAATTATTTGGACAGTAGGTATACCAACTTCCTGAACTTGCAAGAATTTCTTCTTGGGAAGTAACAACTTGAGGGCTTGGACTACACGGAGGGTCATTTTCTCCAACAGAGGATACGACTGCTCCATCAATTATCTTTTTGTCTAACGCCCAAGAAAGCAGTGCTGTGACAATTCCTCCATCTTGTGCATTTTCCATTATCTCACTTTTTTTTGTTCTTGCAGCAAAGATGTTTTTGTATATTCCAAAAATATCTTCATACGGTCTGGAGTCTTCGAAAATCGCGTCTTTAAGATGGTTCTCTCTGGGCCAAAGCCTTGGACAGACCGAAGCGCATACATCACATCCTATGCCTTCACTAATGCCACAATAATCGAATGGGGCTGAAGCCTTTGCAGTTTGTTTTGGTTTGCTGTCTACATATTCAATTACATTATGAGGGCAAACTAAAATGCAACTCCCACACTCACAACAACTTCCTGCCTCGACTACATCGTTCATCATGTTCTTGAAGGAAGGGTGGTGTAAATCATTCATGTAAATTTTCTTTCTTAATAATAGAAGCGAATCTATGCAAGAGTCTTTTCTGTTTAATTTAGTGTTGTCAGTGGGTTGGAGTTTTTTGATCCAGACTGTGCTCCCTTTCCTAAAACTAAATAGTCATTCTCTTTTGGGTGCCTGAAATCAGGATCATTTTGTTCAATGAGTTCGTAGTTCGTCGTTCTTTGAACGGGGATCTTTCCAGCGGAAAGAATTGCTTCATTAAATTCTTGAGGTGTCAAACTTTGCCCATATTCTGAACCGGATTCGCGACTTATATTCTCTTCTATTAAGGTACCTCCTAGGTCATTGACTCCTAAATTTAGAGAATGTTTTGCAGCATCTAGGCCAATTTTTGGCCAAGAAACTTGAATATTTTTTATATGATTTTTGAAGTATAATCGTGCAATAGAATGAAGTTTGTAAACGTAATCCATACTTGCCATTTCAGTTATTTTAAATTCTTTGCCCATTTTGTTGTCATAGGGAATGAAAGGGAGAGGTACGAATTCTGTAAAGCCAGTTTTTGATTTATCGTTCATATTTTGTGACTGGATATCACGCAGAATTTTCATATGTTCGACAAGATCTTTTGTTTCTTCTATATGTCCATACATTATTGTAGAAGTCGTGGGAATTCCAACTGTATGTGCTGTTTGAATTATCTCACACCATCGTTGTACGGATATTCTTCCAGGGCTAATTTTTTTCTTTACCCTTTCAACCAGAATTTCTGCTGCAGTACCAGGAATGGAACTAAGACCTGCCTCTTTAAGTCTTTTGAGTATATTTTCAAGAGGTAATCTCGTCTTTCGTTGTACATGGTCAATTTCTGCAGGGGAGTATGCATGCAGGTGTACCTTAGGAATTATTTTTTTTGCGAGTCGAAGAACCTCTTCGTATCGATCTAGAGAAATATCTGGATTTAGCCCCCCTTGCATGCAAATTTCAGTAACACCGAAATCTCTAGATCTCTCGAATTTTTCAGAGAGTATATCGTCGTTATGGGTATAGGCGTCTTTATCGTTAGGTTTTCGCCAAAAACCGCAGTATTTGCAGTCGGTATAGCAAATATTTGTAAAATTTACGTTTGCGTTAATTATATAACTTACTTTTTCTCCTACAGATTTTTTTCTTTCTAAATCTGCAAGGTGATATATCCTTTCAATAGCAGATCTAGTTTTATCATCAAACAGTATAACAGCATCCTCAGAAGAGAGTTCTTCTCCTTCCTCAATTCCGTCTAGTATCTCTTTTGTTTGATTTTCCATCTTAGTTTCTCTTAAGTTAGAACTGGTGAACCATGTTTGCTAAGCATGTTATTCAATGTTTCGAGAGTAGGTTCTGGACACCAACCCCCCTTTATGTACTCGTCGTACACAGGCATTCTTAGTCTTAATTCTATATCGCGATGCTTAAGTTCTCTCTCTAAAGAGCTTAAATTTGGCCAATCTTTGTTAGGGTTTATATGATCTGGTTCTGGTGCTATTCCTCCCAAATCATCAACTCCAGCTTCTATTAATGAAAAAAGATTGTCAACTAAATTAGGAGGTATTTGAATATGAACTTCTGGCATTATATCTTTTACAAAAGGGATTAGCTCTTGAATCTTTTCGTCGTTTGGTTTTTCCCAATTTGCCATCGGTGTTCCTTCTTGGGGATTCAGGGGTTGTAAAATAACTTCCTGAATATGCCCATATTCAGATTGAATTTCTCCTATAGACTCTAGTGTTTCAAGTCTATCTTCATAACTCTCACCAATTCCGATTAAGATTCCGGTAGTAAACGGGATTTTTAATTTTCCAGCTGCTTTTAGTGAAGATAATCTGGCAGATGGTTTTTTCGTTGGAGCAGCAGAGTGTGCAATTTTTGTTGCTTTTTTGCTCGTTGTTTCGACCATCATTCCCATTGACACGTTATAGGGCTTAAGAATTTCTAATTCTTTTTCTTCCAAAGTGCCAATGTTCGTATGAGGAAGTAAGCCTATATTTAAGTATCTTTTACATATTTCGGCAGTATAAGATGCATATGAATTGAATCCCCAGTCCTGTAACTGTTTTTTCATTAAGGGATGTTTGTCTATTCCCTCTCCGGTCATTACTAAAGCTTCAATAACACCTTCTTTAAATGCTTTTTCACCCAACTCTTCACATTCATTAATTGAGAGAAGGATAGGAGCGTCTGTTCTGAAAGCGCAGTAAGCACATCGGTTTAAACACCAACTCGTTATTGGAAGTGTAAAATTATATGAATACGTGACTGGTCTCAGTTTTTACAGCCCTCTTTGAGTTTTCTTTTCGAATTATACAATTAAAAACGATACAAATACATATTAAATGTTTTTCGAAGCTTCTATATTACTTTTTTCTCTCGAAGAGAATGTATTTCAGATTGTGAAATTTTTACAATCTCAGTGAGAATTGCATCTGTATGTTCTCCCAGTAGTGGAGGTGGGAGCAATACTTTCCCTGGGGTATCGGATAATTTAATTGGTATCCCCATCATTTTGAGAATTCCAGTTTTTGCGTGTTCAATTTCGACTATCATCTCACGGTGTTTGATTTGTGGGTCTTCTGTAAGTTCTTGAATATTCCTAATTGGGCCACATGGAACTCCTGCTTCTGAAATAATTCCTTCCCATTCTGCGCGGGATTTTTCTTTCATCGTTTTTTCTATTTCTTCGTCTAAGTTCTTTCGTCCTTTTACTCTATCTGCATTTTCCCCCCATGAACTATCACTAGCAAGGTCTTCTCTCCCGATTGCACTAGCAAAACGTTTCCACAGACTGTCATTCGCTGCCGCAACAATAAGTTTGCCATCAGAACAACTAAAATCTCGATAAGGTGCAATACTTGGATGTTGATTCCCCAGTCTTCCGGGGGGGACTGAAGTAGCGAAGAAATTTCCTGCGGCATGGCTCATTAATGCAGCTTGTCCATCTTGGATCGAGACATCAATTTCTTGTCCAATCCCTGTTTTTTCTCTTGAAATAATCGCAAGTAATATTCCCTGAATGGTAAAGAGTGCAGTAGTAAGATCCGCTATTGCAATACCCGTCTTATAGCCTGAACCATCAGAAGGTCCAGTGATACTCATAAGGCCGCCTTCTCCTTGAAGAAGGATGTCGTAGGCAGGTCTCTCTCGAGAGGGCCCATTTTGTCCGTATCCAGAAACAGAAGAATAGATAAGTCGCGGATTCATTTTTTTACATTCTTCCCAACCGAATCCGAGTCTTTCAATCGCTCCGGGTCTAAAGTTTTGGATCAAAACATCAGATTTTTTTATTAACTCAGCAAGAATTCTTTTCCCTTTTTCTGATTTCAGATCTAAGGTTAAGCTTTTTTTGTTTCGATTTACTGATTGAAAGTAACTACTTTCACCCCCTTCATAGAATGGAGGCCATCCCCTGGTATCATCACCCCCGATAGGATTCTCTATTTTAATTACTTCTGCTCCCATATCTCCTAGCATCATCGTGCAAAAAGGACCTGCTAAAACTCTGGACAAATCAATCACTCGCATATGATCTAAAGGCATTACCATTTGTTAAACTCCTGAGTACTAAAATTTTTTTAGATCAAATTTCATTTTTTGTAAGTTCTTCTATTAGAGCCTTTCTAACAGCAACGATTGGCATTTCAGTTCCAGTCCAAAGTTTCCATGCAAGGGCGCCTTGATGTATTAGCCAACCTAATCCACTGAGGGTTTTTGCTCCTCTTCTTTTAGCATTTTGGAGAAAAATAGTTTCTAAAGGATTGTAAACGGCGTCAGAACAAATATTTCTTTCCGAAATCCAACTTTCTTCAATAAGAGAAGTTGATTCTCTGGTATCTTCCCCTGACATTCCAACGCTTGTGGTATTTACAATAAGATCAAAAGTATTAGTTTCTTTTTCTAAAGATTGAAGACCATCACCATCTGCAGCCGAACCTGGGATTCTACTTGTAATATACTGGGCAAGCTCTTCTGCTTTACTAATTGAACGATTTCTTATTGAAATGTGTTTAGCTTTCTCTTGTGCTAATTTAACGGCAATAGCTCTTGCTGCCCCACCGGCACCTAGAATCAAACACTTTTTCCCTTTTGGGGTTTCCCCGATCTCTTGAAGAGATTTCACCCAACCGAGTCCGTCTGTGTTATGACCTGTCATTTCTCCGTTTTTTGAGAAAGTCACAACATTAACGGCGCCAATAAGTTCTGCATCTTTAGTAGTTTTGTCGACAAGCTTGAAGACTTCTACTTTGTGCGGGATGGTAATGCATAAACCTGAAAATCCCATCCCTCTTGTTCCCAATACCGCTTCTTCAAGGTCTTTGGGCTTAACGTCAAAAGCCATGAATTTATAAGGAAGTCCTAGTTCTTTAGCAGAAGTGTTATGCATTACCGGAGACATGGTATGTGATAACGGATGACCAAAAATACCAAGGCATTTTTCGAGCAATGTCCAAACCCTTTATTTTTAACAATTAAACTATTGGAAAACATACAGATAGGTTAGATTACGTTTATCGAATATTTATCGCAAGACAAACAAATGTTTTTGTTTGCCAGACTTTTTATTAAGAGGGTGTAATTATGTCAAAAATAATTGCGGCAGAAATGCTTGAGCCTGGGCAAATTATTTTGAAAGATTTCCCTGAGCCAGAAGTGGGAGATGATGCTATTTTAATGAAAGTTGCAGCTGTTGGAATTTGTGGGTCAGATAAACATATGTATACAGGGAAGATGAATGTTGCTTGGCCATTAATTCCTGGGCATGAATTTAGTGGAATCATCGAAAAGATCGGAAACAATGCGAATAATTCTATGAAAATTGTAGGAGGGATCCTGAAAGAGGGAGATCGAATCACTGTTACACCAGGTAGTCAGGCTTGTTCGAAATGTTGGTTTTGTGTGCACGTTCCCCATAGACCGCAATTGTGTCCAAATCGGACAGTTTTTGGATTTCGCACATCCAAAGATTCTCCTCATCTATTTGGTGCATTTTCTGAATATATGTATATTCCGGGGAATTCCTTTGTGCTGAAACTTCCAGAAGAACTCACCCTTGAAAGAGCTACTTTATGCGAGCCACTTTCTGTTGCGCAAAGAGCCGTAAGTAGGGCTCTATCTCCTGGCATTCCAAATGCGGGTGAAGGAATAGGGATCGGTGTACGTTGTGCTGTAATGGGAGTTGGCCCGATAGGGCTTCTTGTAGTGGCTACGCTAAGAAGTATGGGAGTAGGTAAAATCATTGCTGTTGACGCATCGAAAAAAAGGCTTAGTTTTTCTGAAAAATTTGGTGCAACAGATCTAATAAATATTTCGGAAACTGATGAGGAACAGAGAAAAGAAGGAATTTTATCTCTTACTGACAATGTAGGTCCAGATGTAGTTTTAGAATGTGCGGGAGTCCCTGCGGCATTTTCTGAAGGACTGAATTTGGTGAGACGTGGTGGAAAATTAGTGGAAGTTGGACATTATGGAGATCCAGGTAGCGTGGAAATAAGACCGCATCAAGTTTGCAATAAAGATGTTGATATTCTAGGCTCTTGGGCTTATCCTCAGGTACAGTTTGAACCTGCAATAGAAATGCTCTTAAGGACTGTTTTGACAATCGATGATATTTTTACACATGAAATGACTTTGGATAATATTGAAGAAGGAATTCAGATTACGGGTTCAAGTGAATGTTTGAAGGTTCTTGTTAGACCCTAAGCTATACGTCTTGTATATGAAATGGATTTCTTTATATTTTTGAACTGTAGCTTTTTAAATTTTCAGTAAAGTCTCTCTTTGTATTTATTTTCTATGTCCTCGTCCACCTCTTTTGCATTAAGACCACCGCCAATTTGGTCAGTGAAAATTTTACCAAGAGAAGGGAAGGTCTTTCTATCAATTTGACTTTCCGAATCCCAAAGTTTTGAACGTATAATAGATTTAGCACAATGCATATATACTTCGTCTATTTCCACGAGAATCCCACATTTTGGAGTCTTCCCTTTTACCGAAGAAGAAGATAGCAGATCATCATCAGTAGTAATTTTTGCTCTTCCGTTAACTCTAAGAGTTTCGCTCATCCCCGGAACGAGAAATATAACTCCTATTTGTGGGTTGATTAACAAGTTTCTCATAGTATCTACCCTGCTATTCCCAGGTCTATCTGGAATGAATATTTGATTGTCCCCGAGCACTTTGACAAACCCAGGGGGATCCCCTTTTGGAGAAGCGTCGGCACCGGTTTCTGTCGCGGTTGCGATAATTAAGAAAGGAGACAATTCTATAAAGGCTCTGGCATGTTTATCTAAACAGGACATTTCTTTTTCCGCAGCTCTTCCTGAGGGAAAGCCAAAAGAGTCTCTTAACTCTTGCAAGGAATCTATAGTTTTCTCAGTCATCTCTTCTTCCTTTTATCTTTTCTGAAGGAGAAAAATGATAAAAATCAATAAAAATTTGTGCGCCATTTTCTCACATTAGGCATAAAAAGGCTATATAACTTAATCACTGATTCGATTTGGAATTTTATTCCCTTTCATCCATGATGCAATATTTTTTACGACCTCCTTATTAATACCGATAAATCCGTGTTCAGCTAAAGCCCCACAAGATCTTCCCATAGGTGAGTCTCCTCCTGAAACAGTAAGGAAATGTTTAGAATGTGAAGATATTGTTTCATAATTGGAAGTTGCAGACCCGTATGTTGTTACATGGCATTCATCATCTTCATGATGGACAAACAAAATAGGTTTTTTAATTTTTGATAAGTCCATAATGTCAATATCATCCATACTTGAGGTAAAAATGAATCCTTTAATGGAGGGATCATTGATTTGAGTTGCGAGGTGGGCTATGGAATAAGAACCTCTGCTAGTTCCAGCTAAAAAGAACTCTTTTGCCCCATTTTTTTTATGAAATTTAATTATGTTCTGTACATCTATCAGATGGTTTTTGCTTGTTCTGAAATCCGTTCCGATACCGAAGGAATCGTTTCCTATAAGTGTGTTTTCAGTGAGCGGAATTGGAACGTCTACGTTGGATGCAATAAATCCCTCGTTAGCAAATAAGTGGGCAGATCTTGAAAGAGAATTGTTCCTAGGTCTTACTGATTTGTTATATTTATAATTTTTACTAGAGGATTCTAAATCCTGGATTTCGAAACTTGAAGTTCCATCTCCACCGGAAAAAAGAAGGATTACTTTTTTGCTCTTCTCTGAGGGATATGCGCTTAGTATACGGACAAAAAATGCATTTCTAGTTTTAATGAAATTCATATTCCAATTTGATCTGTTCTGTTTTTTGTGCCACCGCAAAATTAATTTCAAGTCCGCGTTTTTATTGGGAGAAAGGGTCATAGTTGTAAAATTTTTTTTTCGAGAATCTGCAAGGGAATACAGACTCAAAAAGGAAATTGAAAAAAAAAGAGCAAAAAAAATTTTTTTTTGTGTGTAAAACATTGAATTCTCATTCTATAATTTTTCAACACATATAGATAATATAATCGAAACATACACGAAATTATTTTCTAACAAATTTAAAAAAAAAGAAACTTTTATTGATCAATTTATACTTGATTTTTTGTTTTTTTTTTGCAATCTTCTTACTCTAGCTCAACGATAATGAAATTATTTCCAAGGTAATTTTTAGAAAGATTTAAATCGAGCTCTTGTGTTGCGTAGTGTTTTTTTCCAGTTCTCCTTACGCTTCGAGAGGGGTCCTTTATCAGTTAGTATTGATACCTGGGATTCGTTTTTTCTAGCAATTTAAAAGAAATTAACTATATTAGGTTCGTTTTGTATGAGGAGGTAATCGAATGCGAGATAGATATATTCCGTATATGAACTGGGTTGATGTGAAGGGAAAAATTGATTCTGGAATCGACACAGTTGTATTACCTATGGGGGCGACAGAACAGCACGGAAAACACGCACCGCTTGGGACTGATTCTTTTATTGCCCTAGAAATGAGTATGAGGGTTGCGCGAATTATTAATTCATTAGTTGCCCCACCACTGACCATCGGTTATTCCCCACAGCACATGAGTTTTTCGGGAAGTATGACTCTGAGTGTTGATACATTTAGACGTCTTGTAACTGAGATGGTTGAATCTCTTATGAAACACGGGTTGAAAAAATTTATTTTTTTGAGTGCTCACGGTGGTAATAGCTCACCATCTGATATAACCGCTAAGGATCTAAAGCACAAGTATGGCGAAGATTTGCAACTGATGGTAGTGGATATGATTGGAATTCAAAACAGTTTAGATTTAAAAGAAAAAGTCGAACAGGAACTTGGAGAAACACTTTCCGACCCTTGGGGTTCTCATGCAGGAGAACAAGAATCTTCAGCTGTGATGTTTTATAAAGAAGATCTTATAAATAAGGAAAGAATTGGTGTTCCTTTCATTCCAGAAGACTATCTGAAGATTTCTCGTGATCCTGATGTGCATACCATCATTTTTAATTTGTCGAAATATACAGATTCTGGTACTTGGGGGGATGCTACAAATGCTTCCGCTGAACAGGGAGATATCTTTTACAGATTTTTAAGTGAGAAACTAGCGGAAAAGATTAGGTTAGGATGGGAACCCAGTTGAGAAATTGTTCTTGTTCGAGTATTATGATTTCTATCATAATTAATTAAACAACCCGAGAGTAAAGTGGATTGTCTTTACTCCTTTGAAATTTGTCGTTTTGCTGAATGAATAGATGAAGCGTTTTCTGGGATTGCTCTTTGCGTTTTGGGAGTTCGTTTTTTATTGCACGTTTTCTCTTCTTTCACTCCTAAAATGAATTTTTTTCGTCTTCAATGGAGTGGGTATTGTCGTCGATCAATTTAAAGAACCTAGTAAAGAAATTCGGAGCAAATGTTACTGCGGTTGCAGGTGTGAATATGGAGGTTTTAGATGGCGAGTTTATGGTTCTAGTTGGCCCATCTGGTTGTGGCAAAACGACGACCCTTAATATGATATCCGGTTTTGAAAGCCCTACAAGTGGAACATTGATGATTGGTGATCGGGTCATTAACGATCTTGATCCTGGAGAACGTGGTTTGGGTATGGTTTTTCAAGATTTGGCATTATTCCCTCACATGACAGTTTTCCAAAACATAGCGTTTGGATTGAATGTCGGACGCATTGCAGATAAAGAAGTGAAAGAAAGGGTTGAAAACGTTGCGGAAACAATGAAAATCGTCCATTTGCTTGAAAAGAAACCTTCACAGTGTTCAGGTGGTGAAGCTCAAAGGGTTGCTCTAGCACGTACAATTGTAAATGAACCGGAAGTGCTACTAATGGATGAGCCACTTTCGAGTCTAGATGCCAAATTAAGGATTGAGATGCGTACTGAACTTAAGCGACTCCATGAGGAGTTAAAATCTACTTTCCTCTACGTGACCCATGATCAGGCTGAGGCGATGACTATGGCAGATCGAATTATGGTTATGGAAAAGGGATATATTCAACAAGTTGGCACTCCTTTGGAGATATATAGAAAACCTATGAACCAATTTGTGGCAACTTTTTTTGGGCAACCTACTATGAATATTTTAGTAGGTTCTTTCTCTAATTCTGAAACTTCTCTTTTTAGGTCTGATTTTTTTGAAGTTTCCTTACCAAACAGTTCAATTCCCGTCTCGATTATTGGAAAAAGAATTAGTCTTGGTGTTCGTTCTGAACACGTTATTATTGGAGAAAAAGGGACGAAGGCAAAAGTGAAATTGATTGAGCCCCTTGGAGATGAGACTCTGGTTTTCTTTTCGTATGGGACAGAAGATCTCCTCGTGGGGAAAGTTGACGCCGATAGGAAATTTAAAGCAGGGGATGAGATTTGTTTTGGTTTTGACCCTAAAGGGTTGCACTTTTTTGATATAGATAATGGAATCCGGTTGTAATAGTTTTTTTAGGAGGAGTGAAATTGGCAATGATTTTTCTTGCTACCTAAAGGGTTATTTGATTGACCCATTTTTTTAGTCGTGTCTTCTTAATAGATGGCGCAACTATTTCATGAGAAAAGGAGGGATCTCTATGAAAAAGGTTATTCTAAGAGTAGTGTTGCTTTTTGTTTCCTTGGTGGTAACTGCTACAGTTGGATCTGCACAGTCTTTGCCTGGAGCTACGGTAGAAGAAAGGGCTATTAATGGTGCGAAAGCTTACATTAAGAAACACAACCTTAAAAACCCGAAACAGACCATGCTTTTGATCTCGCTCTTCAAGAACTCTCAGCCAGGATTTCTGAGACAGTGGGAGAAACTAACAGGTATTAAAATTAAGACTATTTCATATGGTTACACGGATATACCTTCCAAGATCATGGCGGAAGCCGTAGCCAAGACAGGTCAGTACGATATCATTAACCACTTCCCATACGTCATACCAGATGCAGTGGGGGCTGGTGTGCTTGAGCCTCTTGATAAATATATTGCCAAAGGGAAACCTGATTTTTCGGGTATCGCTTCCGGCCTCCGAGCGCAGCAGACCTACAATGGAAAGAACTATTGGTTCATTTTAGACGGCGATCACATTGCCCTGTTCTTACGTAGTGATATCATGAAACTGGGTGCGGCCGAGTATAAGGCTAAGTATGGTAAGGACCCTGGCTGCCCCGGAACGATGGCCGAATGGGAGCAAATGGCCAAGTTTTTCCATACGAAAAAAGGCCAGACCCGTTGGGGCAAAAAATTTGACAAACCGCTTTACGGTGCCCAGGCTTACAGGAGCATCAATTTCTCTTATCGTCATTTTCCTGCCTACCTGGGAAGTCTTCTTTTTGACAAGAACATGAATCCTACTATCAACTCCCCCAATGGAATACGTGCTATAAAGGAATTTTCCTCCATAGTAAAGTATATGCCACCAGATGTTCAAGGATGGGGAACTCCACAACTTTACCCTCACTGGGGAAGCGGACAGGCATTTTCCTTTATGTCTTTTCCTTCTGCGATGGGATATGCAAACCGAAGCCCGAAAAGTAAAATTAGTGGAAATCAACTCGCATGCCCAGTTCCTGCTGTAAAAGTAAATGGGAAGTCGGTCCGTCGAGCACCCCAAGCTGCTGGTACTGGTTATATGGTCAGTCATTATAGTAAACATCCAGAGCTAGCTTACTATTTCATCCAATGGTTTACTGGTCCAACCAAGGGCGACGAAGCTATAGCTCATCCCAAGGGTTTCTGGGATCCGATGAGAAAATCGAACTTGACCAACAAGGCAGTTCTTGCGAAACATACAGAACCTTTTGTGAAAATGACAATGAAAAATGCCAAGAATGCAATTTCATTACTTATGATTGAAGGTAACTACGAGTATTTTAACGTGTTAGATAAGAACCTTGCTCAAGTTATGCAAGGCAACTTATCTGCTAAGAAAGCGGCGCAGAACATAGAAAAAGGATGGAATAGAGTCACTGATGATCTTGGCCGCAAGGATCAAATTAAGGCATGGCGTAAGAGTGTGGCTAGCGGCGCGTATATCGACAAGTTTTAACGAATTAAGAGAATGTTGAGTAGAGATGTGTCCTCTCCGGCTAGCAGACGCCGGAGAGGGAGTCTCTGTCGGTTTGGATTGAATATAATATAAAGTTCGATATAAAGGAGGAAAAATTGGCTTGCCCGCCTGCTGCACCTGATAATTCAAGAAGACCCACAAAGAGAAAAAGTTTGTCTTCCTGGTTGGAACAGGAGAAGATATTTCGCCTTATTCCATTTGTGTTGGTGGAGGGCTTTTTCCTCCTACTTCTTGCCATACCTTTTATTTTAACGGTCTACATCAGTCTTCTTAAATGGCGTGCTAATCGCCCTTTCGAGAGAGCGTACTTTGATGGGTTTGGAAGTTACATAAATGTCCTAACGACAGAAGATTTTTGGTGGGCTTTGGGGCGAACTTTCTATTTTGCCGGCGCTGCCGTTATTCTCGAACTACTCTTGGGTTTTTTTCTTGCTATGCTGGTCTACAGGCAGTTTCGGGGTCGTCGATTGTATATCACTATTTTTCTGATACCGATGATGGTTGTTCCAGTCGTTGCCGGATATAATTTCTCGATGATTTACGTGGATTCTGGTCCCCTTAATCAGGTTTTGTCTCCGTTTCTTGAAATGTTTGGCATTGATCCTCGTGTTAGATGGCTATCCCATCCAATAGCGGCACAGTGGGCGGTTATCCTCGCAGACGTTTGGCAGTGGACCTCACTTACCTTTTTAATTTTCTTGTCTGGTTTTAGTGCGCTTCCGCAGCAACTCACTAATGCGGCCCGTGTCCTCGGCGCTAGTCGGTGGCAAATCTTCTGGTGGATTCACCTGCCGTTGCTAAGGCCTGCAATCATTATTGCTGTCGTTATACGATCGATGGAAGCACTTAAAATTTTTGATCAGGCCGTTCTCCTCACCTTTGGAGGTCCTGGAACTGCAACAGAAACGATTGCTTTTTTCTTATGGAGACAGGTCTGGATGTTTAATAAATATAGTTTTGGTGCCGCTGCATCGGTACTATTGCTTATTATATTTTCGTTTTTTATCTTCTACGGAATTCATCTACTTGTTCGTGAACGGGCGGTTGTCAAGGAGGGTTAATCTGCATGGTAAACAATGCGCGCTCCGGGAGATCTAGTCTTTCGTTGGCGAAGCGTTACAACTTTTTTTTCTATTTTAGGCATGTCGTTTTGTTGGTCTGGTCCACCATCGTCCTGTTTCCTATTTTCTGGATGATCTCCACTTCATTCAAGGACTCTGGCGACTGGGTTGCTTGGCCGCCTAACTGGATGCCATCTTTCCTTGGTGGAGGGTATGAACCTACCCTGCACAACTATCGGCAAATTTTTACCTTTACCGCTTTGGGAGAAGAACTCAGCAGGGAGGCTACGGAACAGGCTTATTCCATTTGGGGAGCACTGGGAGATTCCGCATCCATAGCATCGATAAGTTCGCTAGTGGCGCTTCTTCTAGGGACTTTCCTAGCTTACTCTATCTCACGATTCAACGTTGGCGGAAAAAATTTCCGTTACATTATCCTGACAATTCGTATGGTCCCACCCATCGTGATCGCTATCCCCATAGTGATGTACTACGCTGTCTTGATTCCACACGCGACGGAAACCCTGTTCCAGTTCCGCTTCAGTTTATACGATAGTTATGTGGGCTTGGGCTTGCTCTACACAGCAACAACGCTCCCGTTTGTTATCTGGATGATGCTAAGTTTCATCGACGAGGTTCCTTACACCCTCGAGCACGCAGCGCGAATTATGGGTTCGAGCCGAATCTATACTCTTCGGCGTGTTGTCATACCTTTGGTAGCACCAGGTATGGTGGTGACGTTCTTGTTTATTTTCATCCTGAACTGGAGTGAATTTCTACTCGCGCTGACATTGACTCAGCCAAAAGTTTCGACCATGCCTGTCTTACTCAATAAGTTCCAGAGCGCTGTCGAAGGAAGGCTATATGGTCCTCAAGCAGCGATCGGTACCGTGATTACAATTCCGGTCGTCATTCTCGGTGTCTTAATACAAAAACACTTAATTACAGGTTTCAGTTTTGGGACAATAAGAAAATGATGTAATCAGTAAGTTCCATGAGTTGGCATTCTAAACCTGTGGATAAGTCTATTATAAAAAATCTTTTTTATTTGATCGAGTTTGCTTTTAATAATAAAGTTGGAAGATTCTTTACAGGAAATCTTGAAGTGTTTTTTTGAGGGGCAAAATGGTTGACATGAAATTGACGGACGAGCAATTGGAACTCAAAAATCTTGTAAAGGAATTTTGCGATAAAGAGTTAAGGCCAATTGCAGTTGAATGTGATCGAAAGTCCCAAACAGACCCGGCGGGGTGTTTCCCTATTGAGGTTCTTAAGGCCGCTTCTAAACTCGGGTTGCGCACGCTTGGACTGTCCAGGGAACTCGGTGGAAGGGACCTTGATACACTGACTCATTGTATCATTTTAGAGGAAGTAATGGCCGTAGAACCTGGTTTTGCAGCCACATTTCATCAGGTGTGGAGATTGGCCCAGCAGATAGATAGAGAGGGCACGGAAGAGCAAAGGGAAAAATATCTTCTCCCATTTGCCGAGGACGATACGTGTTTAATTTCAATTGGTCAGACGGAACCTGATTCGGGAACAGACAACACCTTTCCCTACAGAGGCGTGGAAGGTGGAATTAAAATGTCTGCTGTCAAAGAAGGAAACGAATGGGTGTTGAACGGAACAAAGGTTTTCGTGGCTTGTGCATCTTTAGCAAAAATTTTTATTGTTACTGCCAGAACTGATCCAAGTGTACCGGCTCCAGAAGGATCCACACAGTTTCTAATGTGGAGAGATACTCCAGGATTTCGAATTGGACGTACGCACGATAAATTGGGTGCCGCACTTCTCATGAACGCTGAACTCATTCTTGAAAATGTCAGAATTCCTGAATCTGACATTTTAATCGGGGTTAATGAGGGATTTTCTGATAGGGCAAGGCACTTTGGAAGAGGTGCCCCAATGGTTGCGACTTTTGGTCTTGGGGTTGCTAGAGGTGCTTACGAGGCAGCTCTTTCCTATTCTCAGGAAACGGTTCGAAATGGAAGCCCACTTATTCAGAGTGACGCGATTGCAATGCGCTTGGCTGATATGCTCACTTTGATCGAGGCAACTAGAAGTGCCACATGGAGAGCAGCATGGGCCTCGGATAATAGGGAACATTACACTCAGCGCGATGCAGCCATAGCAAGTTATTTTAGTACGGTTTGCGCGAGGTCAGTTTGCGAAAGTGCCATGCAAATCTTTGGCAAGGATGGCTATACGCGTAATTTTCCAGTAGAAAAATTCATGAGGGACGCAGTCATGACAAACCATACCAATAATACGGTTGATGTTAGATTGTTAAAGATCGGGAGGTCTCTTTCTGGTCAACTGGTGTCCACGCTTTAGTAATAAAATGATGTATCCTTATAGGAGAAGGGAAAAATTGTCATGGTGAATTTTGCCCTTACCGAAGATCAATCTGCTCTGAGAGAACTGTGCCAGAACTTTGGTGAGCGTCATCTTTTGCATATAGCTGACGAACTTGACCGAAAAGCTTCAGAGGATCCTGAAGATTCATTCCCTTGGAGTGTTTTGAGGGAATTCTCAGCGTTGGGGTTGAAGAATTTACCGCTACCAGAAAGATGGGGTGGTGTTGATATGGATGTTCTAACGCACTGCGTTTTGTTGGAAGAACTTATGGCCATGGAAGCAGGTTTTGCCGCCGCCGTTCACCAATCCTGGAAACTTGCAGGGCTTGTTCTTGAGTGTGGAACGGAAGAGCAAAAGTCAAAGTATATCTCTATGTTTGCAGAAGATGAAACCTGTTTGTTTGGGGATGGGACGCTCAGTCCGATCACTCCTTCGGAAAATCTCGGTCTTAACGCAATACCGGCGGGTTCCGATTGGGAGTTAGATGGAAAAAAACGTTTCGTCGGATGCGGACCATTGGCGAAAATTTTTGTTCTTGATGCTAGTTCAAATGTGTCAAAAGATGTTTCAAATGAAAACATCACCTTGGTTATTCCAAAAAATTCCCCAGGGCTCAGTATTGGTGATGTTCATGATAAAATGGGAATGAGAACTTATATCGAGTCTGAACTTAATTTTGAAAAATGCCGCATTTCTGTTGATGATATCTTATCTGATGGAACTGGAAATGGAACTGGTTCAAAAAGTAGGTATCTTAGAAAAATAATCCCTACGTTAGGGGCATTTGGTGTAGGCATCGCCCGTTCAGCACTTGAGACAGCAACCAAACATTCATTAGAACGAGTACAAGGTGGGAAGCCCATTTTCGAACATGATATTGTATCTCTTCGCCTTGCCGAAATGAGAGTTCGTGTTGATGTTGCCCGTGATTTAGTCTGGAGGGCTGCATCTAATGCAGATACTACCGATGATTATGATTCCAAACTCGGGATGAATGCTGTTCTCTTTGCCTCTGAAATTGCACCCTTTGTTTGTGACTTAGCAATACAGTTGTTTGGAGGATACGGTTTTATGCGTGATTATCCTGTTCAAAAATACTGGAGAGACGCACTTGGGTGTCTTTTCCATGGGGAAAGCCACGATACTGCACGACTTATTCTTGGAAGATCCTTGGAAAATGCAATCAAATAGAGAAGGGGTTGTTGCTCTAGAAAAGGAGAAGAAATGGCCGCTATTAGGCATATTGCCGTCATCGGTGGTGGTTATGTAGGGCAAGGACTTGCAATTCAATTTGCGCATGGTGGATATCAAGTGTCAGTTTATAATAGGACTAAAAATAGCTCACTTTCAGCGATGGAAAAGATTCGCTTTTATTTGAATTTGTTTGAAGAAAATGGTTTATACACAAAACAAGAGATAGACGAATCCCTGGGGCGTATTTATCCAACCACTGATTTTGAAGAGGCCGCCTCTAATACAGATTATGTAATTGAATCGGTTTCTGAGGATCTTGCGCTTAAACAGAAGATATTCGAGACCTTGGATACAATGTGTCCACCACACACTATACTCGCATCGGACACCTCTGGTCTTAGACTTTCAGAAATCGGAAGAAATGTACAAAGAAAGGAGAAATTGATCGTTGCGCATCATTATACGCCTGCCCCACTACGACCCGTTGTGGAAGTTGTTCGTGGTGAAAAAACATCAATGGAAACTTTCCAGATTACTAAATCCCTTCTTGAAGACGTCGGGAAAGAAGTTGTTCTTGTTAAGGAAACTCTGGGCCATATCGGGGTTAGAATTTCAACCGCGATCAGAAGAGAAGCAATTCACATGTTGGAGAAGGGGATCGCAACAGCTGAGGATATTGATAAAGTCGCGTCTA
Organism: Nitrospinota bacterium; assembly: GCA_036231405.1. Lineage (GTDB taxonomy): Bacteria > UBA8248 > UBA8248 > UBA8248 > UBA8248 > UBA3496. Next base: position 65,828 of record JAZAHK010000003.1, on the reverse strand, counting down.
ATTTTGGTGTTCTCCCTGTTCTTGCAGGAATGGATGCTTCTGGCCTAGATGTTTTTCTCAACATACATACATATCTACAAGGAGACTTGGACAACAGAGATTCACCCTCTCCACTTTTGGTAGAAAAGGTAGAAAAAGGGGAAGTGGGAATGAAGAGTGGACATGGATTTTTTCGTTGGGACCATGATTCTTCAAAAGAAACTCTACACCAAAGGGTTAAAGTACTCATATCGAGAATGAAAGAACGTGAAACATTACAAGGTCGGGATAAGAAGATAAAGGGATAAGAAGAAAATAATTTTTACGCGAAAAAACTTTAAACGCGCTTTATGCTAGATGATCTCAAAATGAATACTTTAACAACAAATGTAAAGAAGGTAGAATTATGAAAAAGGAGGGTAGTTTTGCATAAATTAAGTGAACACTTGTATGCAGAGACCAAGTATGATTGGGCAAACGTTGGTGCTGCAGTTACAGATGAAGGTATTGTTCTTCTTGACTGTCCTGTAAGACCGACTGATTCTAAACACTGGCAAAAAGAGGTTCGTAGTTTGAGTTCTGTTGATATAAAGTATTTGATTGCGACAGATTATCATGGTGATCATACAACCGGGGCGTCTTTTATTGAGGATGACGTCATTTTTTTGGCCCCCGAGTTTGTCTATCAGGAGGCTTTAAAAGGGGACAATGCGTTCTCAAAAGAAATTTTTGTAGAAACACTAAAAGATTTGGGTCACTTAGAAGAGGTAGATCAAATTGTTAATGCTCCTCTTTGTCTTCCGAAAGTTTGTTTTAAAGAAAATCTTATTCTGCATTTATCACCATTAACTTTTGAAATTTACCGTAAAGGTGGACATTCTCCAGCATGTTCATCTGTTTTTGTTCCGGAAGAGGGAGTTCTTTTTTCTGGAGATGTCGTTATTAACGGACCTTCTGCAGGGATGAGGGATGCTAATGTGGGGGAATGGATTGAAGCCCTAGAATGGGTAGATAGCCTCCCCATAGACACTATTGTCCCAGGGCACGGGGAAATATGCGGAAAGGAAGTAGCACTGAACTTGAGAGAAACTCTTTCCGATATTCGCGGAACTATGGAGAAGATGGTAACTATCGGCACCGAAAAAAAAGAAGCAATAACACACTCGTCTTTTGATAAATTTTTTCATGCAGATACTAGCCGTGGAGAGTACTGGTCAAAACAGAGGAAAGAGACTTTTCAGGCAGGGCTAGAAAGAGTTTTTGATGAGATAATGGCGGGAAAATAACCTGAATATTCACAGAAAAATAACTAGGATTGAACTCTGAATATAGGAATTACGTCTTAGAATATCTTCCCCAAGAAATTCTGTTCCAAACACGCTCGTGTACGTAATAAAAAAAAGATGGGATTATAGAAGCAAGACCTAAAATACCCGCATAGGTAAAACTACCCTTGATAATATAGCCAACAACTGCCCAGTAAAGAAAAACAAAAGAACGCCAGGTTAATGTTTTTAAAAACGATCTTTTTTGAGTATCCATAACGGCTCCATTTTTTGATTTTCTAAGAGTAAAGCACAACTATACTCGTTTAAACCGAAGGAGTCGAGAAACTTGCAAAAAGGACACATACTTGCGTATTTAAAAAAAAGAAAATTGGTCTGTATAAATCAAAAGGTACTCTCCCCAGTTTCAAGGTGATAATAATTCGAACATTGTGCAGAAACATTCATGCCCTACACCTCGCCTAGCAGATAGTTGATCACTTCCTTGGCAGAGTAGGTTTTTTTTCCGTTTAAAAAAAGAGCAATTTTATTTACATCGTTTCCAGAGGTTACAAGCGGTAATTCGCGGTACCCTGATTCATAAGTCTGTGGAAACCCTATACTAGCGAACAAGCCATTGCAAAGGCACTTACGGCCCATAGTGTTCTCCAAATCTCCGTCCTTTTTCTTGACGTAATCTTCAAGCGGTTCCGAAGGACACCGATAGTCTACCTTTCCATCTTCGCGGAGGTAAGATTGCGTAAGATAGCCCATGTTACATATTCGAGGACGTTCGTCGTAAAAACGTTTTTCAGAGTTCGTTCCTTCTAGTTGTATGACCTTGAAAGGAAAATTGGTGGGGGAGGCAATGGGGTCAGTAAAAACTTGGGCTTCACCCCGAGACGCTTTTTCGCGAACTTCCTTCTTGATATGTTCTGCAAAACCAGATTCATCGCAAAATGCAAACAATGTTCCGACTTGTATACCAACAGCGCCTAGTTTTTTAACTTTTTGTAATTTTTCTGGGCTGGAGTATGATCCGGCTAGCCAGAATGGAAGACCAAGTTTTTTTATTTTTTCAAGGTCAACTATATCTTTAGGACCGTAGCGTGGCTCGCCTGCACCATCTAGTTCAACTATTCCACGTGGAGGTGCATTGTGTCCACCTGCAGTGGGTCCTTCGATAATAAAACCATTTACCTTTCCGGTCGACTTTTTTACTAATGTTGTTGCCAAAGTGGAGGAAGCGATGATTGCTAAAAATTCTGGTCGTTTGAGACGAGGTAGGTCTAGGGGGATAATTTCCCGTGGTGCAAGGCGGGCATGGAAGCTTTCTCCTTTTTTAGTATTTGCGACGTTTATTCGGAGGGTTGCCTCTTCATGTTGGGCAAGCTTGTCAAGCACCCCGGGGATATCACGTGGAATTCCTGCACCCATCAAGACAAAATCAACTCCTGCCAACATGGCACCGTAAAGGGAATAGATGTTCGGATATTGAATTTTTTCAAGTAGATTAATTCCAACTGGTCCGGCATGTCCTTCTTTTGCCAACCAAACCTCGACAAAATTCGCCGCAATTGTCAACTCTTGTAGTTGTTTTCCGGGAGTGATACTGTATTTAGGAATTGCCTTATAAGGTGTGTCAGACCCCTTCCCACCCGATATAAAATACTTGGAAATTAGACGATTAGCAATTTCAGGTACAAGGAAATTGTCTAAGGCACGGCGCATATGATCGCCCGGGTCCCCATCCTGAAGTCTACGTACCAAAATAGTATCCAAGGCAGTTCCTGAGACTACTCCCATCTGACCGGTACTTGCTACGGTGTTAGCAATCCGCCAGTTGGAAACACCGGCACCCATTCCACCTTGAATAATTACGGGATATTCCCTGTTAAGATTGTTGATATCACTTTTTTGTTGCAAAAAATTTATGTCCTTGTATTTGGCCTGAAAGACTTGAGACCTCCAAATCTGATGCCTCATTGAAAACACTTAAATATAGTATCAAAAACTATGATTTTAATCATTGTAAATTTTTCTTGATGGATTCTAGGTTTATTCATCGACCAGTCGTTTATATCTGCATGGTAACCAAGTTCTTCTCGTCAACATAAATGCACCGGGAAGATTATACCAACTATATCTTCCTTTGCAGAGATTCATTCCTCGCAGTTTATCTTGCACATTCCAGAGTTTATTACAGGCAATCTCTCTCACCTTTCCATATTCACCTCTGCAAGTTGCATACAGTTTTTCCCATTTGTCTATCAGACGATCCATTTCTGTTTTTTCTTTTGGATATACACTTGGATCGATTCTGTATCTTCCACTGCAACCTTCGTTTTTTAAATCATTAGTAAATCTTGTCTTGCAAAACTTTGCATTTTTCCAGAGTGCATTATCCGTTCTTGCATACTCAAACTCCGATTCTGCAAGATTCGTATTACTAAAATCTGCACCTCTAACATCTGCCTTATAAAAATGGGAACGGAAAATCATGGAACCTCTAAAAACTGCATTTTTCAGATTTGCTTTATGGAAACGAACTGTATTCACTTGAGCATTAGAAAAGTCTGCACCTTCCAGATTTGAACCCCTCATTTCAGTATAAAGAAAACTTGCACCAGAAAAGTTGGTTCCTCGCAAATCTAAATGATTCATTTTTATGAACTGTAGATTTGCACCAGACAAATCACACTTCTCACAATCTTCTTGATTTTTGACTTTCTTTAAGTGGTCTTGATTAAATGCAAAGGCATCGGTCATGAGAACAAGAACAACAAAACAGAGCGTAAGTATCTTCATAATGAGTATCTCCTATAACAGTTAGGAGAAAATATTACAAAGTAATTATGAATAAATTCGAAAGAAATTATGGAATATTAAAAAAATAATTTCACAAAATAATCTGAACTGCATCACTCCTGCACCAGTCGTCAAATGACTATTTGGAGAATTGCAGATTTGCTGAAAGTGTTGCTTTAGAAGGGGTTCTTTGGAGGCGCCACCCAGATTTGAACTGGGGATCGGGGATTTGCAGACTCCGACATCGAAAATCGACCCTCTGTAAAGTGTTGAATAATCTATTTTATTGTATTTTTTTGCATTTTTAAAAGCACCTACATCAGATCCTGTAATACAGACTACATCAGATCCGTGCATTTGGTCATGCACTAAAACATCTGCTAGAATATAGAAAAATCATTTCACAAAGGATTCCCACCATGCACTCTTTGAGTATGAAAAATTGACTGCCACTATCTATCTGACGATTGCCGTGCTTATAGAGTTTGGAAGAAGAAATTGCAAATCCAATAAGTTTTTTTCCTTAATTATTCTTCTATTTCTAAATCTCTTTTTTTCTCAACAGGTCTTTGCTCAATTAGTTCAATACCCAACATATGAAATTGAAAATTTTCCGTCAGAAGTTCATGGCGGGGTTCGCGCAACTTGGGAGATAACTCAAGATGAACAAGGGGTTTTATATTTTGCAAACACTGGTGGAATTTTAATTTATGACGGTTCAGTTTGGAGAACAATTGTTTTAGATGAACGACCCGTTGTTAGGTCGGTCTCAAGAAGTGATAAGAACAATATACTTGTTGGTTTTTCGCGCCATTTTGGTCAACTTACTTTCAGCAAGACTGGAGGGTATCAATTCGAAAAACTCGGGAAAATGCCTAAATCCTCCCCTAAAGGAATAAAGCAATTATCTGGAAACAATAGGTATTTAATTCCCACTTTTTCTTACTTGAATGTCTACGAAAATGGAAAAATCGAAACAATCAGTAAAAAAAGTAAATACGAGCGGGTAAATAAGATTGGAAACGATATTTATTTATCAAAAAGAGGGCACGGTTTATTTTTATATAAAGATAGAGAATTATTGCCAGTAGGTGGAACCGAATATTTTAAAACAAAAAAACAAAGCGTCATTAGCGTTTTCAAAAACCAAAAAGGATTAATACTCGTTACCAGACAATCAGGAATTTTTAGTCTCATACAAGGGAAATTATCAAAATTTGATATTCCGAATAAATTGTTTAATGAAACAACGGTCTTTACCGGCATCGAACTCCAAGATGGTCGATATGCAATTGGTTCCACTGACGGATTATTTGTATTTGACCAAAAAATACGACTTAAGAACCATATTGGCACAGACACCGGTCTCCAGGATAATTTTGTCCGCAGTTTACATGAGGATTACCAAGGTAATATTTGGTTGGGTCTTAATGACGGCATAAGTAGGGTTAACTTTAGATATGGGGTCCATTCATTTGATAAGAAATATGCTCAATTAAATTCAATTGTTAACTATCTCGAGCAATTTAATGGCAAGTTGTACGTCGCAACATCAACAGGGATCCGCGAATCAGAAATAAGTCACGCTTCCCTTCGTCAGATATTTGTCCCCGTCGCAAGTGACGAACTGAAAGCGCAAACCTGGAGTATGGTTAACTTCGATAACAAAAGACTTTTTATCGGTTCTAGATGGGGAATAAGTGCGTTAGACATTGAAAATAATTATGAACAAATATTAGACAGCAAAAGTACTGGCGCTATTTACACCATGATCAAAAGCGAGGTTTTTAAAAATCATGCCTATGTTGGTGGAAGCAAAGGATTAGGACTTTTGAATTTAGAAAAACCAGATGAATTAACCAGATTCCCGAAATTACCGCTCAAATCAGTTTGGGAAGGATTGTTTGAAGATACTTCATCGGAAGAAGTTTGGGTACGAGAGTTATTTAAAGGGATATACAGAATTAAGTTTTCTGATTCAAAACGGAATAAAGATAGTTACGTTTTTAATAAGTACACACATGCAGACGGATTACCTAGTAAATCCTATAGATATATGAAATTTTTTAAGTTTAATGATGAGTTTGTGTTAGGAACTATGAAAGGAATTTATAGATTCAACCGAACTAAAAATAAATTTCAATTCGACCAACGCTTTTCAAAACTACCCAACTCTAAAAACAAACTTTTAGAAGCGCTTATCCAACTTCCTGATAACACCAAATTTGCAGTATTCTCCGAGATTCGTGCCAATAAATGGTCTGTGTCTTTATACAAATTTGATAGCGATTTCAGTTTCCAAAAACTTTATTTAGATAACGAGGTCTTAAGCAAATTTTCAAGGATCAAACTTTTTGCATTTGGAAATAGGGTCTTTCTTACAGGCACAGCAGGAATTTTGCTTATTCCACGGGACACTCAGGCAATAAGTACTAGAGCAAAAAGTTTGTTAAGGAAAATTTCTGTCAATAAGGTCAAAATATACGATGGCGGTCCCGAGAGCGATATACAGGGACAAATATTTGCCATCAAATCAACATTTGGTTACTCCCAAAATGACTTTAGTTTTAAAATTTCCATGCCTGACTACTTAAATACAGATGAAAATAAATACCGCTACAAGTTAGATAATTTTGACAAGCGCTTTTCAGAATATACTGACAGTAGAGAGGTGACGTATACGAATTTGCCGCCAAAAAAATATACTCTAATAATCGAGGGAATAAATTCACGCGGGCAAGAATTGGCACCATCCAATTACAGTTTTGAAATTAACCCCCCTTGGTGGCAATCGACCTACTTCTACGTTGCTGAGGTTCTGTTTTTTCTTGTCCTTTTATTTTTTACGGTTCTGGTAAAACAAAATACACGAGTAGAGAAATTAGCAACCGCACTGACCTTTGTTGTTATCATAATCATATTTGAATACGTGAACCTGATACTCGATCCACTAATTTTAGAAATTAGCGGCGGGGTCCCGGTTTTCACCTTAGTTTCTAAGGTTATTTTAGGTATGATGTTACAACCAACAGAACGAATTACCTCCCGGTCACTAGACTGGTGTTCACAAAAGTTCTCAAGAAACACCGTTAGTTAAGTATTGATTTTCTATAGTCTTGGAAGTTACATACTACATAAATTCTTTTTCAATAACTTATAGAAGTTATACTATTGAGTCGGAGTGAGTTGACTAAAGGGTCAGTTGACAATGGGAATAAACGCAGGGAATCAAAATAACGCACGGTAATCGAGAGCAACTTTATTATAAACTTTTAACGGGAGAATTATATGGAAGAAAATCAAGAAAAAGTTAATATCAAATTCAATTGGATAGCATTTTTATTTGGTTCAGTTTATTATGCAGGATATGGGAAACTTAATAAGGCAGTTATATGCGCTATAATTTCCTTCCTTCCAATTATTCAAATTCCAGTAAATATATATTTGGGTAAAAAAGCAAATTCAGAACTCCCCGTCGGAAAAGTTCCGTTTAAATGGATGATAGCAATTCCTTTTGTAATAGTTTTTACTATTTATAACTTTGTAATATTTAATATCATTAAGAATCTATAGTCCTGGAAGTTACAAACTAATTACATACTATTGATACTATTTGTATTTTTTTATGTGTAAATAATGAAATAAAAACTACATCAGATCCTGTAATACAAACTACATCACTCCTACATCAGTATAAAATGGTCATTTTTGACGTTTTTTTTGAGAGCAAAAAATCGTGTAAAGTGTTGATTTTAGAAGGGTTTCCTTTGGAGGCGCCACCCAGATTTGAACTGGGGATCGGGGATTTGCAGTCCCCTGCCTTACCACTTGGCCATGGCGCCTAGGAAATTAATTTAAAGACAACTATTACATTAAGGTTCTATGAAATGTCCAGCACACTTATAAATCAATTTACGTAAAATTTAAAGTCTATGTTATTCTTCGTTTCCTATGGTAGAAAATTTTTAAAAATCTTTTGTAAAAGGTTAATGAATCGCCATGGAAGAAAAAGTTGATATTAAAAAGGAAGATTCAGATATTTTGAAAGAGTCATGCTTTCTTACTGCCTGCAAAGGATTAAAAACAGATTTTACACCGATTTGGTTAATGCGTCAGGCTGGTAGATATATGAAGGAGTATCGTGATCTAAGGGCGAAAGTCCCTTTTATTGATTTGTGTAAAAACTCTGATCTTGCCTGTGAGGTTACCGTTACGGCAGCAAGAAAAATTGGAGTGGATGCTGCAATAATTTTCTCCGATATCCTATTAATTTTACAGCCAATGGGATTTCAGATTGAGTATGATGAAGGCCTTGGTCCTCGGATACACAATCCGATTCAAGAACCTAAGGACGTCGATTCTTTGTTAGATTTTAATGTCATGTCTGAGTTGTTTTATGTTTTTGATGCTATAAAGAAAGTTCGTTCTGAACTTGATAAAACTATACCCTTGATTGGCTTTTCGGGTGCTCCCTTTACTCTTGCTTCTTATTTGATAGAAGGCGGTGGGTCAAAGAATTTTCTAAAGACGAAACGTTTTATGTATAAAGAGAAAAATGCTTGGGATAGACTTATGGAAAATTTTGTAAAACCATTAAGTGGATATCTTTCGAGTCAAATTGATGCAGGTGCGCAAGCCTTGCAGATTTTTGATAGTTGGGTTGGTTGTTTGTCAAGGTCAGATTATCGTGAGTATGTCATGCCTCATATGAAGTCTCTTTTGAATTCCATTGGAGGAAGAGTCCCGATTATTCATTTCGGCACAGGTACCTCTGTTTTCCTAGAAGACATGAAGGAGGCAGGAGGAGATGTTATTGGACTTGATTTTAGGGTGGATTTAATGGACGCATGGAATAGACTTGGCAAGGTTTCGGTTCAAGGAAATCTAGATCCGTGTGTTTTATTATCTGATAGAAAATTGATAGCTAAGAAAGCTGGTGAAATTTTACAGGCAGTGAATATGCATCCAGGTCACATTTTTAACCTTGGACATGGAGTTCTTCCAGAAACCCCCGAAGATAATGTCAAATTTCTGGTAGATTTTGTTCATGAATGGAGAGTGAGAAATTAATGACTCAAAAATATGATTCTGTTTTCTTGATCGGTTTCGGGGGGCCTACGAAGGGATGTTGTCTTAGGTATGAAGAATGTCCTGGCGAAGCTTTCTGTTATGTGGAGAATATTGTCGGGAATCGATCAGGAGACAGAGATAGGATAGAGGAGGTCTCGGAGCATTACAAGCATTTTAACGGAGTTTCGCCTTTTGTTTTTTACTCCCAAAAACAAGCAGGAGCCTTGGAATTATCTCTTCGTGAAAAAGGGTGTGAATTACCCGTTTTTACAGGGTATAGGTTTTGGAATCCATTTGTTAAGGATACACTTTTGGAAATGGCACAGAACGGTTATCAGCGTTCTGTAGGTATAGTTTTAGCACCCCACAAGACGAAGATAAGTTGGGATGCTTACTTAAATGAAGTGAAGAAGGCGAAGGAAGAACTAGGGGTGAAAAATGTAGAAATAGATTTTATGCCTATGGACTGGTTCGCTAATCCTGGATATATAGGCGCATTGTCTGAATTGACTAAGGAGACGTTTGATTTTTCTATGAAAGAAAATCAGGAATGTTCTAAATTGATTTTTACTGCACATTCAATACCTGTTTCTATGGCGAAAGATTCAACGTACGAAGAAGATGTTAAAAAAACTGCGAGTGAAATAGCGAAAGTTTTGAAAATTGAAACTTATGGAGTAGCTTTTCAGTCGAGCCCCAATGTCCCACCTGGCACTTGGTTAGAACCCGATATTCTAGATTTGATAGAAGGAAATGCACGAACTGATATCAAAAATATCGTTGTTGTTCCGGTTGGATTTATCTGTGATCATGTGGAGGTTTTGTATGATTTAGATTTTGAATCTAAAGCGTATGCTGAATCTCTCGGACTTAAATATTTTCGTGTTCCTACCGTAGGCACCCATCCTCGTTTCATTCATATGCTTGCAGGCACTGTTTCAGGTTTTATTTCAGGGAGATAGATTTGAATTCAGATAGGAAAAGAGTGCTCATTGTTGGCGGTGGTGTTACCGGATTAACCCTAGCCTATAGATTGCAGGAAAAATTCAGACGTATTAAAAAATCTGCTGACATAATCCTTATTGAATCTACTGATCGACTTGGTGGCACTATCGAGACAGAAAACAGGGATGGTTTTATATTAGAGAAAGGTCCAGATTCTTTTTTTAATTCTAAATCGAATGTTCTCTCCCTTTGTGAGGATTTACAAATTCAAGATCGTATCATTGGAACAAGTTCAAATCATAGAAGAAGTTTTGTTTTACAGAGCGACAAACTTACTCCGATTCCAAAAGGTTTCTATCTAATGTCTCCTATTGGGATTCTTCCTTTTCTTGCAAGTCCTTTAGTAAGTGTTTTTGGGAAAATTAGGATGATGTGCGATCTAGTTCTTCCAAGAAAAAGTACTCATAAAGACGAGTCATTGTACGATTTTGTAGTTCGACGCTTTGGGCATGAAGCGTTACAAAAAATAGCGCAACCTATGATAGGAGGTATTTTTTCCGCGGATCCAAAGGAACTCAGCCTTAAAGCAACAATGCCTCAATTCGTAGAGTTAGAACAAAAGTATAGGAGTGTAATCTTAGGTTTGAGAAAAACGATGTTGAGTAAGGATAATAATTCAGGTGGATCCTCTAATATAAGCGGAGCGAGATATGGTCTTTTTGTGAGTTTTGATAAGGGGATGGCAGTTCTCACTGATTCTCTCAAAGATAATTTGCAGTTTGTAGATTTACGTCTGAAGAATGAACTTACTTCTGTTGAAAGAACGACAGTTGGCTGGGATATAGGGATTAATGGTAATGAGGTTTTTCAAGTGGATTCAATTTGCTTTGCAGCCATTAATCCAAAGATATCAAAGTTAATACAGACTATTTCTCCTAAATTTTCCAATTTCTTCAGTGAACTTGATTTTAGTTCCTTAGCAACGATCAATTTTGTTTTTAATAGAGAAGAAATCTTGCATCCTTTAAACGGAATGGGTTTTGTTGTCCCAGATATAGAAGGTCGCCAAATTCTTGCATGTTCCTTTTCTAGCATAAAGTTTCCTAATAGAGCCCTTGAAGGGCATGCCCTTCTGAGAGTTTTTGTTAGAGAGAAGCAGTCAAATAAGTTCTTGAAAGAAAATAGTGTTTCCGTTATTGAGAGTGTTCTCAAAGAATTGAGAATGATTTTAAAAATTGAAGGGGAACCCCAGAGCATAGATATAAGTTTCTATGATAAATCTACCCCAAAATATAAGGTTGGTCATCTGGAACGTTTGGAAAGTTTAGAAGAAACTCTAAGTGAATTTCCGGGTCTTTTTTTTGCTGGAAAAGGGTATAGAGGAGTGGGTATCGCCGACTGTGTTGCCAGTGCGGATCTTGCCACCGAAAAGATTTGTAATTTTTTAGATTCCTATTCAATATAATTATTATATAATGTTATTTTGAAGATTTGACCTTGAGCAATTTTTTCTGATATGAGTTTTATTTGATTTTATAATTATAAATAGGCATTGAAAATGTTTGATGATGAATTTCAGCGCGATGAACATCAGAAAATTAGCAAAGAGATTGAGATTCTCCGGCGTCCTTTCGTTGGAATTGTTTCGGGATACCATGAACTGGGATATAGAGTTTTAGGTCCAGAACTGGATGAAAAAGAAGGTTCTGTTGAAATAGAAGGACGTTTAATGGTCTCACCTAAACTTGTTTGGACTCCCTCTAATATGCAAAAAACTTTCGGAGAAATATTCGAGGACGAAGAACTCATGGATGCGAATCTAGTTGGTCGTGTCTTTGCTTTTCCTAAATTTGTTTCAGGTAATTATGATGTAACAAGTGAACACTTAAAAATTAAGCGTCATGAATGGGGTCCGGACACACTCATAGAAAAAGTTATAGAAGAAATGACACGTTGTGAAATTACGGATACTGCTGTCGTCAAAACTCCAGATGTGAGATTTTACCCAGTTGCTGTGCAACGTTTTATACACGATATTCTGAAAGAAGAATTTTCCTAGGATTTATCGTTTCAAGTACTTGTATCGACTATATTCTTATTTGTTTCTTATAAAACTACTAAGTAAACTTCTGTGTTTAGCTATAAAATCGTAAAGATAGTTGCTTAATTTTCTAAGTTTAGGTTTTCTCATCATAGTTGCAATATTCATGTACCCAATTGCGAATAAAATTTCTGAGATCGCATCACCACCAGCAAAAATTTCATGAGTTGGTTTTAAAAATTGAATAGACTGCATGCATTCTTTTTTAAACTCATCGCTCATAGGTGGATGAGGAATTTCCTGGAAAGGAATGAAAAATATTTTTTTCTTCCCTCCCTTTGAGATAAGCCAGTTAATGCATTTTTGACAGAATTTACAATTTCCATCCCAAACAAGAATATTTTTTGAAGTTTTAAAAAAAGTATGGAGCGAAGAAATAGTTTTTTTATGCATGGGGAAAGACTTGGACTGCTTTTGGATATACAGGGCAGTGCTGCTCACATAATCCACATCCGACACAACCCTGTCCTATCATGGGTCCTATATTTCCAGATTCAGACTTGATTTGAATTGCATCTTCTCCAATTGGACAGTTCGTTACGCAAGATTTGCAAGTTTCATCATCTCCAACCCAAGATATGCAGTCTTCTTTTTCAACTTTTGCTATTCCTATTGAAATTTCCTTTATATCGATAATTGTCAATGCTCCAGTTGGACAAGACTTCATGCACAACAAATCGTCACATATAACACATGCTGAATCAGAAGGAATGATTCTCGGAGTAAATCGAGAAGAATCACTTTCCTCAGGAAGTATGAGAATTGCGTTTGCAGGACAAACTTCTGCACAAATACCACTTCCCTTACAAAGTTCTAAAAAAGTGTCTCCAGTCTTTGCACCAGGGGGTCTAAGTACCGGTCCGTCTATAGCACTTCTTTGTATAATAGTTTCATCTTCTTGAGAACCTTGAAAAAAAGCGCGTAGAAGAGAAAGAGGACCTTCTCGAAAAAAATCTTTTCTCTCCATTTTCTTTTCTTTTTCTTCCATTTTATCCACTTGTAATCTTTATCGAACTATGAGAGTAAGTAAATGAAAACTCAGTTTTAATTCTATGCTTAGTCGAGTGTCCCAAACATAAAGTTTGGCTTCATTTTTATATTAAAGGGAAAAGTATTGTCAAATCAAACAATTGCGCAGAAGATTCTCGCTAGGGTTAGCGGGAAAGATCAAGTTGAGGTAGGAGAAATTATATGGGGAAAAGTTGATGCGCACTTGATGCATGATAATCAAGGCCCTTTCCGTATGGGGGATGATTTCAAAAAATTGGGTCTGCCAATTTGGGACAAAAGTCGTTTTCTTCTTACGGCAGATCATCACAATCCTCCAATACAAGATTCTCAGACCCATGTTTTAAATGTGACGCGTTCTTGGGCAAAAGAACAAAAGGTTGAACATTTTTACGACGCGGAAGGAATTTGTCATATTCTTCTTGCTGAAAAAGGATTCGTTCAACCAGGTTTTTTGGTAACTGGGACTGATAGTCATACCACCAATGCAGGTGCTTTAGGAGCTTTAGGGGTAGCAATTGGTCCGACTGAGAGTGTTGGTGTACTTACTACTGGAGAAGTTTGGCTGCGAGTTCCTGAGACAATACGGATTTCATTTAAAGGAAAGCTTCCTCATGGAACTTGGGGGAAAGATCTTTCTCTTCTAGCTCTCAAGGATTTGGGGGTAGATGGAGCGGATTATAAAGTTATACAGTTTGAAGGAGAAACTCTTAGTTCAATGTCTGTCGAGGACAGGATGACTCTTACTAATATGGCAGCAGAGTTTAGTGCGAAAAGTGCGATAATGGAAGTGGATCAAAAGACAGAGGAATACTTAAGAAAGGTGGGTATTGAAGGGGATTTGGAAATTTTGAATTCTGACGATGACGCACAATACCACTCTTCCTATGAGTACAATGTTAATGATCTTTCACCTCAAGTAGCGTGTCCTCACAGAATGGACAATGTAACATCCGTAGAGAATGTAGACTCAGGTCCTTTGCAAAGGGCTCATCTAGGTTCCTGTACAGGTGCGAAATTAGAAGATTTGAGAGCTGCAGCAAAAGTTTTAAAAGGTCATCAAATTGCAAAGGGTTTACAATTACTTATTGCGCCTGCGAGTAAAAATATTCTAAAAAATGCTATGGACGACGGGACTCTTTCTGTACTTATGGAGGCTGGTGGAGTGCTTATGCCTACAACTTGTGGAATTTGTTCCGGTAAAGGTCCTGGTCAACTAGGTCCAGGAGAAGTTTGTATATCTTCTGCTAATAGAAATTATAAAGGAAGAATGGGTAGTGAAGATGCTTCAATTTATCTCGCTTCCGCCGCCACCGTTGCAGCAAGCGCTATCGAGGGAAAAGTTTCTGATCCAAGGAGTTTTCTAGATGAATGATCGTATTTTGGTAGGTAAGGCTTGGACGTTCGGAGATAATATAGATACCGGGTATATTATGCCTGCGGCTTACGCAAGTTTCCCTGATGAAAAACTTGGAGATCATGCAATGGAAGGGGTAGATAGTGAATTTGCCTCAAAAGTTAGCAAAAATGATTTTATTGTTGGGGGAAAAAATTTTGGTTGTGGTTCTAGTCGAGAAACCGCGCCACGGGGCATAAAATTTTCAGGTGTAGGTGCTGTGATAGCACAAAGTTTTGCTAGAAACTTTTTTAGAAATTCTATATGTATAGGTTTGCCAGTACTGATTTGTCCAGATTGTAAAATCATTTCCGAAGGTGATGAACTTTCTGTCGATCCGATTTCAGGTGAGGTGAAAAATCACACTCAAGACACAGTAATGCAAGCTGAACCGCTTCCAGAACACATAATGGACATGATCAAAGCAGGTGGCCTTATTCCGTATCTCGAGAAAACATTGAAATAATTTTCAGTCTTTTTGTGAAGACCTGTAGTATGTACCTTACGGCGAAACCACATGATTTTTTAGGATTCCTATTTCATCAATCTCACATTCCACCACATCTCCTGCTTGCAAAGTCCTTGGTGGGTCCATCGCAAATCCAACTCCCTCTGGCGTGCCGGTAGCAATCATGTCGCCGGGTTGAAGCGTGAGACCTTCAGAAACTGACTCAATCAGTGTTGAGATATCGAAAATCATATCATTCGTATTAGAATCTTGCCGAGTTTCACCGTTGACTCTCGTCTGAATTCTGAGATTGTTTGCATCTTTTATTTCATCCTTGGTTACGATCCATGGTCCAATCGGACCGAAAGAGTCAAGAGCTTTTCCTTTGAACCACTGCATGTGTTTAAGTTGAACATCTCTGGCAGAAACTTCATTCATGATCGTATATCCATACACATAATCGAGAGCTTTATCTTTTGGTATGTTAATTCCTTTCTTCCCGATGACGATTACAAGTTCACATTCATAGTCGAGTTCTTTAGTAGATGAATGATAGATAATCTCCCCATTATGATGATTATTGGTTCCGCTCCATTTGCAAAAGAAATAGGGAATTTCAGGATACACTCCAACTTCTCTTCCACGTTTTCTAGCGCCCTCATCCGCATGTTTTTTATAGTTCAACCCCACTGCAATAACTGATCTTTTTAAATTTTGAATGGGTGCAAGTAATTTGACAGAGTCTAAAGGTATTGGTTGTTGGTTCGTTTCAACTTTTCCGTTTTCCTCTATAAATTGATAAATATCTTGTGGTTCAGAGATTATTTCTTCTATCCCACCTTCTGTGAGAATTCCTAATTTTTCAGTTCCGTTTGATTCAAATGTAAGTATTTTCATTTTCCCTCCTATGTACTCTGATTAGTCTGTAATTAAACTCCCGATTTTTTTGCTGCTTCTCTAATTATTTTTGCTTGAGCAGATGCTCCCGCAATCATAAAATTTAAATCACTTCCGCTAAGGATAAATCGCATGCCCTCACTAATTCTTTGTTCAATAAGAACAGGATTGTACGAACCACCCATCCCTGGGGTTTTGCCGTGTTTTGTGCAAGCTTTGATCACCTGGTCATAGACTTTATTGACTTTTGGATGATCATGTTGCCCTGGAATGCCCATTCCAGTACTTAAATCATTTGTTCCTATTAACAAAACATCAATGCCATCAACAGCGGCAATTTCATCTGCTTTATCTCCCGCCTCTGGGGTTTCGATCATTGCGACAAGTAACATTTCTTCGTTTACATCGTTTAAAAGTTTTTTTGCTTCTATGGATTCAAATTTGGCATGGGCGAGACCACCACCTGAACTACGATTCCCTTCCATTGGAAATTTGCATATAGAAACGAATTTTTTTGCTTCTTCTGGATTATTTACATGTGGAAGGATAATCCCTTGAGCTCCACTATCTAAAATTCTTGTGCTGAGATGAGGGTCAAGGTCAGCTACTCTCACCAGCGGAGTGATTTCTTGAGTCAGTGCTGCAATAGAAATTTGCTGAGCGGTTTCAAGCGTAAAAGGGCCATGTTCTAAGTCTATAAAAAGCCAGTCGTAGCCAGAAGCCTTCATAGCTAATCCTACCTCGACTGTCTTCGCCATGCGAACTCCAGAACCTAAGGTTACTTTTCCATCTTTACATTTTTGCTTTGTTAAGTTTTTAATTACTCCCATGATTCTCTCCCAGAGAAATTTTTGATAAGCTGAGAAATTCTCTTTCAATTATGCGTAGGACTATAGGTACTTCATAATCGTTTCTTGGGCAAGGAGATTTTTTTTCTTAATACAAAATTTAGGAGAATGTAATTGATCCGAACTCTTCGGTTGCAACATATGGGCATCAAAGTACGCGATTTAGATCGTTCCATCCAGTTTTATCGTGATGTATTAGGGTTTCAATTACGGTCTAAACATGAGGAAGGAGATCATCCCGAAACTCCTTTTGGTAGTGCATTTATGTATTTAGATAAATACCATCACCAACTTGCGATTTTCTCTGTGCCGCGTGATTGGATTTCTCAAGAGGGAGAAGACACGGTTCCCAGGAAAGATGTTGGTCTCCATCATCTAGCTTTTGAGGTTTCGGGAAAGAAAGATTTTGACGACGCGGTTTCTTTTGTGAAGTCTAGAAAAGAAGTTAGGATCGTGTGGGGGCCTCTTCGATTAGATGGTACGAATGGTTTGTGGGGTGGACATGAAGCAATTTATTTTCTTGATCCGGATGGAAACCGCATTGAAATTTTTCATGATTCAGATATTTTTGTAGGAAGTGCCCCTGCATGGGTAAAAAAATAAAAATTTTTTCTGATGAGGGAGAATATGAAAAAACCTATTAGACCTGTTCCGAAATTTGACTGGTTTATTCCTATTGACGGTGATGGAAGTCATATTGGAACAGAGGTTGCTGAGAGACCGCCAACATTTGACTATCTACGTAATGTAGTTGAGACAGCTGAAAGGAATGGTTTTTATTCGCTTTTAATTCCGACTAGGTTTGCAAATGGGCTTTTTGATGAAAGAGCTCCTTTGTCTGAGACATGGACAATGGTTACGGCGCTTGCTGCAGTGACCACAAGGATTCGTTTTTTGGTAGCCGTTCGTCCAGGGTTTATTAATACAGGTCTTTTTTCTCAAATGGCTGCTACCCTTAGTCAAATTTCTAATGGAAGAATAGATTTGAACGTTGTGCCTGGGGGGATTAAGGGCGAGTTTGAGAAAATGGGGGAAACTATTGACCATGATACCCGTTATGAAAGAGCAGAAGAATTTATTGCTGCTCTAAGAAAACTTTGGGAGAGCCCTGAACCAATCGAATTTAAGGGGGAACATATCCAGTTGAATAACGTGCACTGTTCTCCTGGTCCTTTAAACGACATTCAATTTTATTTAGGAGGTGCATCCCCGGCGGCGCTCAAATTAGCTGGCTCACAATCTGATATTTACTTAGGATGGATTTCAAAAATAGAGGATGTTGAAAAACACCTTGAACGAGCCAGAGAATCTTTTTCTGATTTCGGTAGAAATCCAAGCTTTGGTCTTCGTACACATGTTATTATGAGAAATGTCGAAGAAGACGCATGGGCCGAAGCTAGTGAGCTACTTTCTCAAGCATCAAATAGTGTGAAGAAACAAAGGACGTCGCTTGTTTCGGGAACAAGTATGGTAGGTGCGGCAGAACAGGCTCGCGAGTTTGAAGATTATAAAGTAGACACCCATTTGTGGAATGGGATTTCCACCGTTCGAGTAAACTGTGGATCGGCTCTTGTAGGAAACCCTGATCAAATCGCACAAGAGTTACTCTCATACTGGAAACTGGGAATAGATGAATTTATTCTTTCAGGATACCCTCATATAGAAGAATGTGATCGTATTGCAGAGGACCTCATCCCTAGAGTTCATAAACTGATAGAATCTGAAAGAGCAAAATCATAATTTTTGGAGGGATTAAAATATGCGAGCAATTTGGTATGAAAAATATGGTCCTGCCAAAGATGTTTTGATTTATGGGGAATTAGATACTCCAGAAGCAGGTTCTGGAGAGGTAAGAATTAGACTGCACGCCTCTGGCGCAAATCCTTCCGATTATAAAGCTCGTCTGGGTAGTAGAGGAAAAATGCGTTGGTCTAAAATTATTCCGCATAGTGATGGCGCGGGGGTTGTAGATGAAGTTGGTTCTGGTGTTACTACTTTTAGAGAAGGAGATCGTGTCTGGGTTTTCAATGCGCAATGGAAAAGACCGATGGGTACTGCGTGCGAGTTTGTTGTCCTTCCTGAAAGGCAAGTCGTCCCTCTCCCTGAAAATGTTTCATTTGAAGAGGGTGCGTGTCTTGCCATACCTGCAATGACTGCTCATCTAGGTTTATTCCTTGGTCGTCCTCTCAAGGATAAAGTTATTTTGGTGACGGGGGGTGCTGGTGCTGTAGGTAACTATGGGATTCAGCTTGCTAAATGGGCTGGTGCAAAGGTGATAGCTACAGTCAGCACTGATGAAAAAGCGACTATTGCTATGAAGGTCGGTGCGGACAGTGTAGTAAATTATAAAAACAATGACAAAATTACAGAACAAATTTTAGATTTAACTTCAGGGGAAGGTGTAGATCAGATTTTAGATGTTGATTTTGGAGAAAATCTACCTGTAACTAAACAAGTATTAAAAGAAAATGGTATTATTGCTGCATATGGGTCTACCAGAGTTCCTGAACCTGTATTTGCTTGGTATGACATGATGCAAAAAAACTTCACTATAAGAATGATTTTTATGTATTCAGTCCCTGACGCGGATGCTTTCAAGGCATGTGAAGACATTGTGAACGCTTGTAATGAGTATCCTCTTATTCATCAAATTGCGTCAGTTTTTTCTTTGGAAGATACTGCCTCTTCACATGAAGTTATGGAAAAATTCGAAAATACAGGGAATGTAGTCGTTAAAATTTAGGAACGATTTTTAGTATCTTGGAATACTTGTGTCTATTTCGATGGCCCATGCTTCTATACCACCTTGCATATTTCGTACATCATCAAAATCTAGTTGCTTTAAAAATTGAGTGACCATAGCACTCCTCTGTCCATGATGACAGAAAACAACAATTGGAACCTCATTGTCCAAAAGATTAACTTTGGATGGGACATCTCCCATTGGAATATGCATAGTGTTAGATATATTAGCGATTTCTAATTCTTCATCTTCACGAATGTCAAGAAAAATAAATTTCTCTCCCTTATCGCGCAAAGATTGAACTTCGGAGGGATGAATATTAAAAGTGTCTTGTTCCATGCTATCCAAGGAAAAAGTTTGAATTTTTAATTTAATCGGGTTTTACGTAAATATTAGAACCCTTATCTTTGAACTCTTCTGATTTCTCTTTCATTCCGTTCACTAGAGCTTCTTGATCGTCTATTTCCTTTTGTGCTGCATACTCTCTTACCTCTTGGGTAATTTTCATTGAACAGAATTTAGGCCCACACATTGAACAAAAGTGAGCAACTTTTGCTCCATCTGATGGAAGTGTTTCATCGTGATATTCCAGGGCTCTGTCGGGATCAAGGGATAGATTAAATTGATCTTCCCAACGGAATTCAAATCGAGCTTTACTAAGAGCATCATCTCTTTCCTGTGCTCCTGGATGGCCTTTGGCCAAGTCTGCGGCGTGTGCGGCTATCTTGTATGCAATAACACCTTCACGCACATCATTTTTGTTCGGCAACCCAAGATGCTCTTTCGGAGTTACGTAGCAAAGCATGGCAGTTCCGAACCATCCGATCATTGCTGCTCCAATTGCACTTGTAATATGGTCATAGCCAGGGGCAATGTCAGTTGTTAATGGGCCCAGGGTATAAAATGGAGCTTCGTGACACACTTCCAATTGTTTATCCATATTTTCTTTAATGAGGTTCATAGGTACGTGTCCGGGTCCTTCTATCATTACCTGACAATCATGTTCCCATGCCTTTAAAGTAAGTTCTCCAAGTGTTTCCAGTTCACCGAACTGAGCTTCGTCATTTGCGTCAACAATTGCGCCAGGTCTTAGACCATCCCCTAGTGAGAAAGAAACATCATAGGATTTCATGATTTCGCAAATTTCATCAAAATGTGTATAGAGAAAATTTTCTTCATGATGAGCCAGACACCATTTGGCAAGTATAGAGCCACCTCTTGAAACAATCCCAGTCATACGCTTTGCAGTCAACGGAACATATTTAAGCAGAACTCCCGCATGGATCGTAAAGTAATCAACACCTTGTTCTGCCTGCTCTATAAGAGTGTCTTCGTAGATTTTCCACGTAAGATCTTCTGCAACGCCATTTACTTTTTCTAGCGCCTGATAAATGGGGACTGTTCCAATTGGTACAGGAGAATTTCGAATTATCCATTCTCTGGTTTCATGAATATTGTCGCCGGTCGAGAGATCCATGACCGTGTCGGTACCCCATTTTGTTGCCCACGTCATTTTTTCAACTTCGTCTTCTATGGAACTTGAGACGGCAGAATTTCCGATATTTGCATTTATCTTCACCAAAAAGTTTCTTCCAATAACCATTGGTTCGCTTTCAGGATGATTAATGTTTGCAGGGATGATTGCCCGACCTCTTGCCACTTCAGAGCGAATATATTCTGGTTCCATATTTTCTCGGATAGCAACAAATTCCATTTCAGGGGTGATCTCGCCCTTTTTTGCAAAATGCATTTGTGTGACATTTTCCCTTCCTCTGAGTACCTTTCGTTTTGGTGGCATAGGAAGTTCAGATTTTTCTTTCCCTGAAACAGGTTTGTAAGAGGGGTCCATTTCATCAAGTTCCGAACGACTTCTAATCCAGTTTGCTCTTAATGGAGGAAGACCATTCCTGATATCTTCTCCAGCTGGACCACTGGTATCGTATACACGTAAAGGTTTTTCTCCACCGGCGAGTTCAATTTCCCTCATAGGAACTTGAATATTATCTTTCCCTTCTATGTGTACTTTTTTAGAGTTCGGGAAGGATGTGCCACTAGAGTTATTCCCATTGCCGCTAACGAGGTCTAGTTTGATTCCATTTTCGTTTTGTCCATTTGATTTGCTCATATGTATATTCCCCATTGGAAGATTCATACATCTCTACATTGATAGGGTGCTAAAACAGAAGGGAAGTCTAAAAACGGTATCGCTTCCCTACGCCGGCATTGTCCGGTTCAGGTTTCAAGGGTATTATCTCAGCCCGGGGCACCCCCAGCGAAACTACATGAGAAACTCTACCAATCAATTGCATGAAGGTCAAAGGACATTCTTCTTAAGGAATGTTTTTTAACGGGAAACTGGAATTTTTATTTTCAACTGTCTTGTAGTAGTCTTCTTGTTTCTTGTATCTTGAGTACGTGAAATTAGGTTTTTTTGAAAATTAAAAGGAACGGGAAGTTATGTATTTAGGGTTTCATTTTTTGAGAAAAAAAATTCTATGTTTTTTTGCCCTTATATTTTTTTGTATTGGGTTTTATCCATCCATTCTTTTTTCTTTGGATTATACAAGTTCGATTCGTGCTCTCAGTAAAAAAGTTCACACATATTACCCTCATGTCGAAGGTTCTATTGTTGCGATAAAAGGTGCAGATCTTTATTTGAGTATTGGATCAAGGAATAAAGTTGTAAAGGGGTTGAAAATTGGAGTGTTTCGACAGGGTGAGGTTTTCAAACATCCTGTTACCGGAGAGCCACTCGGTTCTTTAGAAAAAAATGTTGCGGATATTAAGGTAGTGGAAGTGAGGGAAAAATTTTCAGTAGCCCGCGTCATACGTTTAGCTCCTGGAGGAGATTTGGTCCCTAAGGTGAAAGACGTAGTTCGGGCCTCTTCGGCGAAAATAAAGATTGCCATCCTACCCTTTGCAAATCTCACGGACGAACCGTATAGCACGGATTTGTTGACGAGAGAACTTGTAAAATCGCTGTTGAAAAAAGGTAGATTTGATGTTTTTGATATTGATCAACTCGAAGTATGGCTTCTTAAAAACGGTATCCCAGAGGATAAAATTTTAGAAGGGAAAAATCCTATTTCCTTGCGTAATGAGGTGCGATCCGACATGGCCATCCAAAGTGCTATTGTCGAAGTAAAGGGAAGAACCTTTCTAAAGAGTAAAGTTATTTCACTCACTTCGAAACGTGTTCTATTTGAGGCTATTGCTTCTGTGAGCAGGGTGCCCTATGCACAAGGGGTTCCAAAGAAAGGGACTTTGAAAAGAGGGAAAAGAAGAAGAGGTTTTTTTGCGTTTGGCGGAAATTTCCAAAAGTCTACTTCCGGTCTTCCTGGGATATCTATTATGGGAGGAGTGAAAGCCTTCCATTTTGACAAATTAGGGGTAAGAGGCGTAGCGGTTTCAGATTTGGATTTAGATGGGAAGAACGAACTTGTTATTCTGACATCTACAGAATTGATAGCATTTCAAATTCTAAATAATAAAATTCGAGAGTTGTTTCGATATGATGCGGGGGTAGGAAATGATTTTCGATGGATGGATGTTGCGGATTTAAACTCAAATGGAGTCCCTGAAATTTACGTGGCAAGTTACGAACATGATAATGTTTCCTCCTTGGTGTTTGAAGTGAAACAGAAGAAATTCGTGAAAATCTTTTCAAAAAGAAATATCTTTTTGCGTGTGCTTAAGACGAGAAAGAAAAATCCTTCATCAAAAGATAAAGATGTTTCCCTGCTACTAGGACAAAGACAGGGGTTTGATGAACCTTTTACAGGACCAATTGCTAGGTATACGTGGTCATCGGATCAAATTATGAAAATAGCGACATATAAGATGCCGGAGGATTTTGAAATACTTGGTTTTTCTTTATGGGATATCGATCGAGATGGAAAATTAAATATCATTGAGATCGGAAAGGATGATAAACTTCGTATCATGAATAGAACAGGCAGCGTTTTTTATAAAAGTGCAGAATATTATGGTGCTGCGGTCCACCGTTTTCAATCCACTGAAGAAAGAAGAAATTCTACTTCTGTTTCTGAATTCGATATCTTAATTCGTTCTAGAATTAAGGTTGAAGATACAGATGGGGATGGAATAGAAGAAGTGCTCGTTATTGCAAACAAATATTCCGGATCACGTATAGTTCCTGGTCTTGGTATTTCTGCTGGACAGATTGTTAGTATGGTTTGGGATGGTAGCGGTTTATCTGAATTTTGGAGATCTAAAAAACTTTCCCAAGGTGTTGTAGATTTTGAAGTGGCAGACAGTGACAATGACGGAAGAAAAGATTTAATTGTTGTCACTACTGATACTTCGATGCTTACTACGAATCCTTCTAGTAAAATTTACCTCTATGATATAAAGAAGTATGGTAAGTAAGGTCTATCTAATAGATTTAATGATTATTCTATAAATTCAATTTGTTCTAGACGAAATTTTATAATTTGCATTATTAGTTTCATTATTTATATTATTAACTTATATTACATGTTAAATATGTTGACTGGGGAAATTAATTTTTTTAGTATACATGGAAGTTGCAAGTTTTTTTATTGAACAGTAAGTGTATATTAGTTTGCACGTACGGTTTGGTGTGTGCGTGCGATTTCGATTGTTTTTTTTATACCGCCTAAGAGGAGGTGCCTATAAGAGGACACTGTGTAGGTAGTGGTATGTAACAAACGTTTTTGTAACACAGTTTTTTAACTTATTTAGTAGTATTTAAGCTTAAATATTAGGAGAAAGTAATGCGGAAATTTTTATTAACTTTAGCAGTTGCGATATTGGCAGTTGGTCTTGTATTGCCAGAAGTTTTTGCAGCAAGCTTTAAATTTTCTGGTCTGTTCAGGTACCGTGGTGTTTCTTATGATAATGCAGATAGAGACGACACAAGTGAAGATGGTAACCAAAAAGCAGATACGTTAATGCGTCCTCGCTTTACTGCTATATCTGAAGGCGGAAAAATAAAGGCTGTATACGAATTTGATTTAGGTGCCTCTGGTTGGACTGGTGCAAAAGCAGCACCTAAAGTAAACAGACACTATGTTCAGTTTGCTCTACCAGGAACAAAATTAAAAGTACAATTTGGTCGTGATGATTATCACACACCTGGAAAAATGGTTGTTACATCCAGTGGACGTAACAGAAACCAGGGTTGGGAAGTAAGTGGTAAAATGGCTGGCATGAAAATGACAGCATGGACTGTTAAAATGGCTGAAGGTGCTGCTGGTGGTTCTGGTGGTCCTTTTGCTGGTAAAAATGATTCTGATGTTCACCACATTGGTTTCACAACAAAAGTGGCTGGTTTAACTCTTACTCCTCATCTAACTGTTGAAGCGGATGGCCGTGGTACTGGTACTACATCCCCTGATAGAGATATTAGATGGTGGGGCCTTAACGCAAAAACTAAGGTTGGTATGTTCAGCATTAAGTTAGATGCAAGTTATCAAGAAGGTGAAATCGATTATCCATCAAGTAGTGCAACAGTGAATGATATTGATATTCAAGCATCAATGATTCACGTAAGTGCTACAACTAAAGTTGGTAAATCGAAAGTGACTTTCCGTGCAGTAAGCACAACTGGTGATAGTGACGGCCTAGCTGCTTCACAGACACACGGTGTTACAGCACAGCAAAGTGGCAGTACTGAGTTGAGCCGTTTCTCAACTCCTAACAATGATGGAATAGGTTGGTTTGATAACCCACAGATCATTTCCCGTAAACGTTACAGCACATTTAATATTGGTGCGGGTAATGAAACTCGTTCCGGTAGTGGTAACGGTGGAACAAGTGGTAACGGTCTAAGGGTAATGGAAATTATCGTTAGCCATCCAATAAGCAAAAAACTTTCTTTCAAAGGTAACATTTCAAGCATCCATTCTTCAGAATCTGCACAGGATATTTCTGGTGGAACACAATATGTGTCTGACACAAATATCGGTACAGAAGTTGATGCTTCTTTGAAATATAAGTTCTATAAATCCCTATGGGCACAAGTATCTTATGCATACCTGTCTGTTGGTGATTATGGTAAATCAACATCTGCAACAACTGATTTAGATGACACATGGTGTTGGTACTTTGAAATCCGTCATTCATTCTAAACTTAGAATGATGATAAGCTGATATCTGAGTAATCAGATAGAGGCTGGTAGTAGAAATCCAAACCGGGAGAGTGGGATTGATGCTCTCCCGGTTTTTTTATCCAATAGTCTTCTTGATGTTTCCTTTGAATACATTCAAATAGGTCTTGATTGAACTTTCAAGGGCTGATATCCTCTTCCGGTTTTGCACTAGAATATTTTTTAAATTTATCGCTATAATGGGAAAGAATATGAAGAAAAATCATTTGCTAGCACCCGGACCTACCCCTGTACCACAGCCAGTTCTCGAAGCTATGGCAAAACCACTTTTTCATCATAGAACAAGTGAGTTTGAGTCACATTTTGCAGAAATTCGTTCTGGCTTGGAATGGCTGTATCAGGTGCAAAGCGACGTTATTACATTGGCTTCTTCTGGAACAGGTGGGATGGAAGCGTGTGTTTCGAACCTTCTTTCAGTGGGTGAAAAAGCATTAGTCGTGGAAGGCGGTAAATTTGGAGAAAGGTGGACAGAAATCTGTCAGGCATATGGAGTAGTTCCAGATGTACTATCTGTAGTTCCTGGGCACTCTGTAAATATAAATGATCTAGAAGCGCGACTTTTAGAGGAGAAACATACTGCAGTTTTGATTCAGGCAAGTGAAACCTCTACCGGGTCCAAGCACGATATTGAAGCAGTATCAAACGCTGTGAAAAAGGTATCCCCTGATACTTTACTCGTTGTGGATGCTATTACCGCATTAGGGGTATATGACGTACAACCAGAAAATTGGGAATTGGATGCAGTGATCACGGGTAGTCAGAAGGCTTTGATGCTTCCGCCTGGCCTAGCTTTTGTATGGTTAAGTAAAAAAGCATGGAACAGAACGGAGCAATCAAATTGTCCTTCGTATTATTTTGATTTGCAAATTGAAAGAAAAAGTCAGAAAAAAAACACTACGGCATGGACTCCTGCTATTTCATTAATAATGGGATTAAAATCAGCTCTTTTAATGATGCGGGAAGAAGGTCTTGAAAATATATATAAGAGACACGCGATACTTTCAAAGTCTACTAGAGAAGCTATACAGGCGATGGGATTAAATATTTTTACAAAGGATTTGATTGCAGAATGTTTGACTGCAGTGGAAGTACCTGAGGGTGTCAGCGGAAAAGATATCCCCAAAAAGATGCAGGCCAGTTATGGAGTGACGATTGCTGGGGGACAGGGAGAATTAAGTGATAAAATCTTTCGTATTGGGCATTTAGGGTATGTTGATGGAGCAGATATATTAGTGGCTATTAGCGCTTTAGAAAAAACCCTTTTAGAGTTGGGTTGTCAATTTGTTGAATCTGTTGGAATTGCTGCCGCACAGAGGAGTTTACTCTAATGAATTCTAATATTATTGCTAGGGTTTTGATTTCTGAATCCATGTCTATTCGTGCTGAAGAGATTCTTTCCAGTAGTGAAGGATTCGAAGTATCAAACGAGCCCAAATTGAGCAGAGATGACCTTTTATCAAAAATAGAGAATTTTGATGCTTTAATTGTAAGAAGTGGAACGAAAGCAGATAAAGAGCTTTTAGAAACAGGGAAACAACTGAAAATTGTCGCACGGGCTGGTATAGGTGTAGATAATATTGATTTAGATACAGCGAGCCGTCTAGGTGTTTTGGTTGTGAATGCTCCTGATGGAAACGTTGTTACTACCGCAGAACATACTATGGGCCTTATTTTTTCTCTTGCACGTAGAATCCCGGAAGCAGTTTTTTCTTTAAAATCAGGTCTTTGGGAAAGATCTAAATTTGTTGGTAGCGAATTGGCATCTAAAACATTGGGCGTAATCGGTCTTGGTAGAGTGGGTTCCAATGTTTCCAGGTTAGCCAAAAGTATTGGAATGGATGTAATAGCTTTTGATCCCTATATTTCAGAGGAAGCAGCATTAGAAAGAGACGTGAAGTTGGTCTCTTTTGATGATGTATTGAAAGGATGTGATTATTTAACGCTTCATGTCCCTGCTACAGATGAAACTTCTAATCTTTTAGGTTCCGTAGAATTTGAGAAAATGAAGGATGGGATTCGTATTGTAAATTGTGCAAGAGGTGGTTTGATTGATGAAGAGGCACTCTCTAAAGCGATTGATGAGGGAAAAGTTATTGGAGTTGCTATGGACGTTTTTCCTGAAGAGCCTCCACCGGAACACTATCGAAGTTTGTTAGAGCGACCAGAAGTGGTTTGTACTCCTCATTTAGGTGCCTCGACCGAAGAGGCGCAAGAAAATGTAGCTATCAGTGTTGCTCAGCAGGTGGTAGATTACCTAAAGGATGGTGTAGTGAAATATGCTGTGAATCTCCCAGCACTTGGACCGGAACAGTTAGAAAGAATAGGTCCACATATGCTTTTATCAGAAAATTTAGGTTCTTTTCTTGCTCAACTAGTAGATGGGGGAGTGAGAAAGTTGGAAATTATACATCATGGAACTTCTGAAATCCCAATCTCTGCACTCTCCTCTAATGCAATTAAAGGAGTGTTATCTCATTTTCTAGGAGATACTAGAATCAATTTGGTCAATGGACCAACACTTGCCAAGGAGCGTGGTATAGAGATAATCACGACACATACAAATTCCTCTGAACTTTATAAGGATATGATTGAAATCCGATTGGTCACGGATAAAAATGAGCGTACGGCAGTAGGGACAATTACAAACCTTGGGAGTCCAAGAATCATTTCGATAGATAGCTTTTCCATTGATGTTGAGCCGGAAGGTTTCATGCTTGTTTTTTCAAATGAAGACCGACCAGGAACCATCGGAACAATTGGGACTCTCCTTGGGAAACATCAGATCAATATTGCGGGAATGCAGCTTGGTAGAACGAAAAAAAATGACAAGGCAGTTGCGATCTTATCTTTAGACGATCTAATTCCAGAGAATGTAATGGAAGATGTACGTAATATTCCCGGTCTTTTAGATGCAAGATTAGTTGTTCTCTAGTATTAAAATTGGATTAAGTAAAGGAAACTCGATATGGATTCGATTCTTAAAAGAAAAATTCTTCCATCTGGGTCTAAGGTTTTTGTAGGAGAAGAAGTTAAGAAAAAGAGAGAAATTGAAGAACAAATAAGAGGAATTTTCTCTCTATGGGGTTTTAAAGAGATTATAACTCCTTCTTTTGAGTTTTATAATCCTGAGATAGAAATTGATGGTAGAGATTCTGAGGTTTTTAAGACCGTAGATTTAGAGACTGGAAATTTGCTGTCTTTAAGATCTGATGTTACGCCTCAAATTGCCCGTATAGCAGGTACGGTTTTAGAAGGAGCCCCTAGACCACTAAGACTTTCCTATCTTACGAATGTGTTTCGATATATGAATGTTTCAGGAACCTATCAGCGTGAATTTTTGCAAGCAGGAGTAGAACTTATTGGATTGGTGTCTTTAGAAGCAGATGCGGAAGTAATTGCCGTTGCGGTTGAGTGTCTTAGAAAAATAGGAGTGAAGGATTACAAAATTTCTCTGAGTCATGGTGGTTTCCTCGCAGGAATTTTTGACGTTTTAGACTTGAAACAGGAAGATCAATTAAAAATTTCAGACGCAATTTCCAGAAGAGATGAATCTTCCCTTGCGCAACTTTTAAGAGGGAAAAGAAATGGGAAGAGTGATGCGAAGGCTTTAAAAAATTTAGCTAGACTTTTTGGAAATTCATCTGTTCTGGAAGTTGCTGATAAGATGGTGAATAATTCTACGTCTAGGAAGGCTCTCAAAGAGTTAAGAAGAGTATACGCGATCCTCGACTTGTATGGTCTGACCGAACAGATAGTGTTTGATCTCGCTGATTTTCGAGATTTCAATTATTATACTGGAGTGATTTTTGAAGGTTTTGTGTCTGGAGTTGGTTTTCCTGTATGCGGGGGTGGGAGATATGATCGATTACTTAAAAATTATGGTACAGATGATCTAGGGACAGGTTTTGCAATAGACCTTGATAGCCTTTCGAATGTAGTTAGTGATTCAAAAAATAAAATCAAGGAAAAAAGCTTTTTAGTGATAGATTTTTCTTCCTCGAAAAAAAACGGTATCGAGATTTCCAGACAGTTGCGCGATCTTGGATATGTGGCCGCCCGAGATATTATTCGAAGAGATTTACAAGAGTCACTTTCTTTTGCGCGTAAATCCAAGTTTGATTATTGTCTAGTAATAGATTCTAAGAGTTTGAGGACGAAGAAGATACGGGTACTTTCTTCTTCTGGTACTGAAGTCATCGTTTCCTCCTTAGACGAGATTGTCGATAGATTGAAAGAAGGGGGAATTATATGAGTGTTCTTACAGTTGTTGGTGGTCAATGGGGAGATGAAGGAAAAGGAAAAATTATAGACTGGCTTGCGCAAAGGTCTGATGTAGTAGCTAGATATCAAGGAGGGGCAAATGCGGGTCATACAGTTTATGTGTCAGGTCAAGAGTTCATACTTCATTTGATTCCAACTGGGATTTTAAACCCGAAGGTGCTTTGCATTATAGGTTCTGGTGCAGTTATCGATCCTCTGTCACTTATTAACGAAATGAAAAGTTTAAAGGAACTTGGTATTGAGGTTGGCGAAAACCTATTAATAGGGAAAAGAGCACACTTGATCCTTCCCTACCATAAAGTAATGGATTCTCACATGGAAGAACTCTTAGGAGTAAATCGGATAGGGACTACTGGAAGAGGAATTGGTCCTGCTTATTCTGACAAGGCAGCAAGGCTTGGTGTTAGAGTTGCAGATTTGTTTGAGGAACAGATTCTTAAGGATAGGATCAAAGTAAGCATTAGTCTTAAAAAAAAGTTACTCCTTGAAATTTCTTTAACAGATGAAGAAAAAATGGCTTTCGATGAGTCTTATATATTATCAATTTGTGAAGAGGTGAGGGAAGTTTTTGTGAATCATATTTGTAATACAGATGTTGAAATTTATAATTCTTTACAAGCTAAGAAAAATATCCTTCTCGAAGGAGCACAGGGTATCCTGTTAGACGTAGATATGGGAACGTATCCATTTGTTACATCAAGTAATACGGGAGTTGGAGGTGCTTTGAATGGTTTGGGTATTTCTTACTCTAAGATAGATAGCGTATTAGGAGTGGTAAAGGCATACTGTACGAGGGTAGGACAAGGTCCTTTCCCATCAGAAATGGTTGGTTCAGAAGCAGAGCTCCTTCGGGCTGAAGGTGGAGAATTTGGAGCGACTACGGGTAGACCAAGAAGGTGTGGTTGGCTGGACGCAGTTGCCGCACGCCACTGTATTCAAGTTTGTGGTATAGATACTATTGCACTTACCAAACTTGATGTTCTTGATAACCAGGAAACTATCCGTATTTGTGTTGGATATGAGATAGATGGGGAAAAGATAACATCTTTTCCTGCAGAAACCGGGATTCTGGAAAGGTGTAGGCCGATTTTTGAAGAATTCCCAGGCTGGAAGGTAAGAACCGCAGGGATAAACGTGAAAGAGGAACTTCCTGAATTAGCTCTTTCTTATGTTGATAATGTTGAGAGGATTCTAGGCGTTTCAGTTTCTTTGATCTCAACTGGTCCAGAAAGAAACGATACAATCACTATTAAAGAACCCTTCTTAACTTAATAGTTTTATTTATTGACTTTTGAATTTTTTATGAGGCTTGCATGTCCGCAGATTCAATGAATGTAGGACTTGCTTTTTGGGCTGGATTTTTAAGCTTTCTTTCCCCTTGTGTTCTTCCTCTTTTCCCAAGTTATTTGTCCTTTTTGACAGGTTTGACGTATGAGGAAATAACGGATGATAAGAGGCGGGACTCGGTTCGTGGTCTTATCTTTATAAATTCGATCTTTTTTGTTCTTGGATTCTCCGTATTTTTTATTAGTGTTGGTCTCAGTTTTTCATTTATTGGCCAATTTTTTAGCGCTTCTCAGGATTTTTTGCGTCTATTTGGCGGAGTTGTAATTTTTACATTTGGACTTTATGTACTTGATAGAGCTTTTTTGTTCGGATTTCAGATTTTTTTCAGAGGATTGAAGTCGTTATCTAAATGTCTATTTAGTATTGCGATTCTTATAGTTTCGATTTTCTTTTTTCTATCCGGTTTTAAACTGGTCATAGGATTAATTTTATCCGTTTTACTCTACTTATTAATTTGTCTTGCACCCTCTTTTTTAGGAAGAGAAGGTAGAATTGCGGTGAAAAACAAAACTAGTGGATTTGCTGGCAGTTTCTTAATCGGTATTACTTTTTCGGCTGGCTGGACACCTTGCATCGGTCCAATCCTAGGTAGCATTCTTATTTTTTCTTCGGTACAAGAAAATTATTCGCGTGGATTATTACTTTTAATCTCTTATTGTTTTGGTTTGGGTTCTACTTTTCTTGTTAGTGGAGTTATTCTTTCCTCTTTTCTGAAATTTTACGGTTATTTTAAGCGTTATTTGATTTATATCGATTTCATAAATAGTTGTTTGCTAATGTTTATTGGATTTCTCTTGCTTTTTAACTATTTTACCATCATTTCAAATTATATCGTGATTTGGACTGGTTTTGGTGGAATCTAGTTCTAAGAATGTACCACTATATACTTTCAGAAAAAAATTAAATAAATCTTATGAAATTGATGAAATATATTTTTGCGCGATATCCGCAGGATTTTTCGCATTTCTAATGGGTCTTCCCACAACAATATAGTCCGCGCCATCTTCGATAGCGTGTCTGGGTGTATGAGCTCTTGCATGGTCGTTTTGGGATTCTGAGTCTAAACGTACCCCAGGGGTAACTATTAGCATCTCTTCTCCAAGTTCCTTTCTTAGCGATGCTACTTCCATGGGAGAAGCTACTACTCCGTCTAAACCAGCCTCTTTAGCTAGTTGTCCCATCCTTAGCACCTGATCTTCAGGGGAAGATTGAATTCCTATTTTCCTCAAGTCTCCTCTATCTAGACTCGTTAAAACTGTTACAGCTAGAATTGCAGGTGCATTTTTGATTCTGTCTCTTGCGCGGGAACAGGCTTCAAGCATTTCTTCTCCTCCGCAAGCATGAACGGTCAAGAGAGAAACTCCGAGATTGGCGGCAGACATAATAGCTTTTTCAACTGTCGCGGGAATATCATGATATTTTAAATCTAAAAATACGGAAGAGCCTCTCTTGGTAACAGTCTCAACGGCAGAGGGTCCTTCCTTAGTGAAAAGTTCCATCCCAATTTTATACCATTGTATGTATGCCTCGATTTTTTCTATTAAATTGACCGCAAGATCCATGTTTTCAAAATCTAGTGCACATATAATTCTTTGTTTTGAATCTAATTTATTCATCATTGTCCTTTTCTATTTCTTTTGATCTGTCGATAAATTTTGCCCCAATTATACTTATCTCAAACAAAACTATTAGTGGGAGGGCAAGGAAAATTTGAGTAACTACGTCGGGTGGAGTCAGAATTGCCGAGGCAGCAAAAGACCCTACGAAGACATATCCTCTGTTATTTGCTAACGACTTTGCGGAAAGAACTCCCATTTTTACTAAAAGAATAACAATAAGAGGAACTTGAAAAACAAGGCCGAATATAAGAATTAACTTGAAGACAAAAGAAATATAAAAAGCAATTGATATTTGTGCGGATAAATTTTCAGATGCAAAACTAAGTAAAAAATTGAGTCCGTAAGGAAGTATCAGGAGGTAACAAAAAAATGCTCCTACAATGAAACTACATGATGAAATAAGGATAAACGATGCTAAGTATTTTTTTTCTTTTTTAAAAAGACCAGGAGCACAAAATTTCCAAATATGGAAAAGAATCACAGGTATACTGAGAAATAAACCAGAATAAAACGATACTTTAATGTGAGATATGAAAGCTTCTGTAGGGGATAAAAACACAAGTTGTTGGTCTCCTATAGGCTTTTGTATTAACTCCAATAATTGCGGAGAAAAGTAATAGGAACCCAAAAAGAAAACTCCTACTGCAGATATCATGATTATAAGTCTGTTTCGCAGTTCAGCGAGATGTTCTGTCAAAGACATCGGACTAGTTGCACTCAATAGATTAATTTCCATTCTCAGGTGTAAAGGATTGTGAAAATCATGGATTTAATTATTTTTCTTGGTTAGAGTTATTGCCCTCTTGATTTTTATTGGCATTTTTTTCTTCCGTAATATCTGAGTCGTGATGTTCTTCAACTGGATCTATATCGATAGAGTCCTCGAAATCGGATGTTGCTTTCTTGAAATCGCGTAGGGTACGACCTATAGTGCGTGCAAGGTTAGGTAACCTTTTTGGTCCAATTACTAAAAGTGCAACAACTAATATAACTAACAGTTCGGTCATACCTATACTACCAAACAAGTTATTCTCCTTATAAAATCTTTGAATTAGTTATTTAAAAATGTGAACTAATTTTCATCTTATATTGTTTGAAACTAATACAAGGATATAGAATACAGCATAGTAGGTTTTTTTGTTCTAACAAAATAACTTTTTGCATTTTAAATAAACAAGTGGTGTTAAGTCAATTTTTACTATTTTGTTGATAAAGATTAGAAGTTCTATATGACTGCAAACTCCCATTCGCTTTCTAATAGCGAATTCTTTCAAAAAGCGTGTAAAGAAGTTCACCCACATTTTAATCGAAATCAGGATCTCTCTGGTTTTGATTTCGATTCCCTAATTCTCCCATTACTTTTTCAAAATCCCCTTTTGTCAAAGAAAGGAGAAAATAGTTGGGTTGTTCCTGAATCATTTTTAAATTCCCCTTTTAACCCTAGTTCGAATTTTGTTGTTGTAGATATTGAAACTACAGGAGGCCGTCCTCCTCAACATCGTATTACTGAATTAGCAGCTTTGAAAATGAAAGATGGAAAAATTGTTGGAGAATTTTCAAAGTTGGTCAATCCGGATAGATCGATTCCTAGAAACGTTGTTCAATTGACTGGGATAACAGAAGCAATGGTTGCTGATCAACCTACTCTAGACAAGGTTTTACCAGATTTTCTCGAATTTGTTGAGAACTGTGTTTTCGTAGCCCATAATGCAGATTTTGACTATCGGTTTATAAAATATTTTGCTCTTGAGTATCTTGGTGAAAAATACGATCCCGAAGTTCTTTGTACTTTCAAATTAGCAAAAAAAATTCTGCCCAACTTTTCTAAACATAATCTTGGAGAATTAAGTTTAATTTTCGGTTATGAAGATCTAAATACTATTAGACATAGAGCACTCGATGATGCAAGAGTAACAGCATTTATACTTAACCAGCTTATTTCCTTTTCTCATTATGCAGGGTTAAGGACTGAACGAGATCTTCTCCTTTTTCAAGAACCCTTAATAGAGAATCCTCCTAAATTTGCAAAGGGTATCTCGCTTTCAGAATCTAAAATTGAGGAAATTCCTAAATCGAAAGGTATTTTCTTGTTACAAGATTCTGGGGATAAAACGATATATCTGAATAAGTCCTCAGATATTCAGGAATCTGTACGGGGTATTTTCTATCCTAAAAAAATTGGGGCAAAACGTTTTGTAAAAAAATTATCATCCGTGACACAAATCAAAACAATTCCCATTATGAGTGAATTAGGAATGAAATTGGAAGTATTTCGGTTATCGAGTAAGTACAAAATTCCTAATCCTTTGCCTATGGTTCCCGGTGGAGGTTTTCTGAAAATTAATATTCAGCATGAAAATCTTCCATTGGTTCAGGCATCTTCATCTTTGTCTTATCGTGGTGATTTTTTTTATGGCCCTTTTCGTAAAAAAAGCCATCTAGATTCGCTGCTTTCATCAATTTATTCCGTTTTTCCATTAAACCTCTTTTCTTTTGATGGGGAAAAAGATCAAGGAAAAAAAAGTAATTTTCTTAGGAAAATGGAATTAATTGAACGATTACGTATTGTTTTAGAAGGGCCTTTAGGGTTATTGCCATTGGAAGAGAATATTGCATTTTTATTGCCTCTTTGGGGGAAAAAGATATCTGAATCCAAACTCAGAAAAAGATTTGAGCGTTTATCCTTACTGCTGAATGATTTTTCGATTCATGGACCTTCTGTTGAAAAGAGGGATGTCATTATAGTTGAGCCTGTTCAGGATAGGTTTTCTTTTGTTTGTTACTTTGTTTCTCAAGGATTATTATCTGATAATATTAAATTCAAACGAAATGATATCCCCTTTGCAGAATTGGAGAAAAAGATTTCACAAACTTTCAATTCCGAATTCGAAAGAGAGAAAAACGTTTCTAAAAAAGAGTTATTTGAATCCCTTATCGTTGCTGATTGGTTGCGTAGAGAAACTATAGAAGGTTTCGTTATGCCTATTTTCCCAAATTTCAAAAAAGAAGAAATCATCGGTAAATTATTCTCTTCGCTGAAAGATCCATTTTCATTAGGGAAGACTATTATAATTTCTTCTACTTAATTTCTTGCCCTTGTCTCTGTTTTTCTTGCATTTTTTGCTCTAGGTATGCTAGCTTACCCTTGGTGCTTTTCTACCCAAAATTCAATTACGTTTTTTTTAATATCTTCTGATTCTAAGGTGGATTCAATGAGAGGTGTTTCTTTAATAGGTATTGGCATGACCCTTTCTGTTCTAGACCTTAGTCGATTTTTTCTCTTGCAAAAAAACATGCGAGTTTTCGTTGGAAGATGCCTGTATAGAACCTTCAAAAATTTTAGAGAAACTGGAAAACAATTTCCCAAAGCAAGTTTTAATCGGGATAAGAATGAAGATAGTATGCGCAAATGAAAAAAAAATTTATTTCTAGGTGACGAGGAGCAGGTAGTTTGTCTTTGTATCGCTTACGCTCAGATCTTGTATATATTGGCACTGCTTTACTTGAGAGAAATTCTCTTGTAGTGGAATTAAATTCTAAAAAAATTAAAACTCTTCTGATTGAAAACAAACCCTTCGACTTAAATTTGATAGATGATTTTAACTTTGTTCTTTTCGGTGCTACAGGTAAGGAACAAGTTGATTTAGTGAAAAAAATAGTTATTTCAGGAAAGATAGTAGTAGTTATCTTATCCCCTAACGATAAGACTCTTGCAAATCTTTTCATTAAATCTGGAGCTAGTGCGATCTTTGTGGATCCTGTTCAAATAGAAGAAGTCACAAATTTCGTGAATATTCATCATAAAGAGTACTCTTCAAAACGTGAACTCTTATGGCTACGCTCTCAACTTAATAGTTCATATCGATCTCTTACTACGAATGGAGAGAGTGCAGCGTCAAAAAAACTTAAAAGTACTATTGCAAAAGTAGGACGAAAGTTTAAATTGATTCTTTTAGAGGGGGAGAAAGGAATTGATACGCTTACTATTTCAAAAGAACTTCATGTTAAATTTCCCGGGAAAAAGCACCCCTTTTGTTCTTGGGGTCTCTCAGGAATGAATGATTCTGAATTAGAAAAAAAATTGATCCGATTAGAAATGTATAAAGGAGAGGAAGGTAACATTCTTTGTCTTGGAGGTTCAATTTTCATAGATGATTTTTCTGTTCTTTCCGTAGAGAATCAGAAACGAGTTTTTTCAGCAACTGAAAGATTAGGAGTTAGCTCGGAGTTTCGGTTGATTCTTTCTAATATTGTTGATCCTGAAAAACTGATTCAGGAAAAGGAACCCCATTTTAATCAAAACCAATTAAAAAGTTTCACTATTAAGCTTCCTCCTTTGAGAGATCGGAGAAAAGATATCCCTTCTATAGTTAATTCAATTTTGGAGGACTATTCTCAGCAGATGCAGGAAAAAATCCGTTTTTTGACGCCTGGTGCGCTGAAATGGATTTATTCAAGAAAATGGTGGGGAAATGAATCTGAATTGAAGATGCTCCTGTGGAAATCTTTAACTTATTCTGATTCTTCTGTTCTCTCAATTGGCAATTTGAAATCTTCTCAAGTAGACGAAAGTGTAGGAGATATAGAGAGTTTTTTAAGAACAAAGCTAGCTACTGTAATCCCTG
This sequence comes from Nitrospinota bacterium, assembly GCA_036231405.1. Classification (GTDB taxonomy): domain Bacteria; phylum UBA8248; class UBA8248; order UBA8248; family UBA8248; genus UBA3496. Next base: position 28,296 of record JAZAHK010000003.1, on the reverse strand, counting down.
CCCTAAGTGATGAAGATGGAAGTGACTTTTATGATCACACTATTAAAAGTGTTGAGAAACCGTTGATAGAACTAGTTCTAAAAGAAAGTGGCGGAAACAGAATAAAAGCAGCTCGTCTACTAGGGATGAATAGAAATACTTTAAGTAAGAAATTGCATATCTTAGGTTTGGCAGATAAGGCCTCTAAGATCTCTTTAAAAAGAAAAAAGGGAAGTTGATTCTTTTGTCTCCCGATCCATTGTCTGTGATTATTCTCGCAGCCGGAAAAGGGGAAAGAATGTTTTCCCAAATCCCTAAGGTTCTTCATAATGTTCATGGAGTACCTATGATTTTATCCGTTTTGAATAATGCTTTTGAACTAAATCCAAAAGAAATAGTTGTTGTTCTAGGATATAAGTCAGATCAAGTTAAGAAGAGTGTGTTAAGTGGAAGGAATGTTCAAAATTTACGTTTTGCACACCAGAAAGTTCAGTCAGGGACAGGTCATGCTGTTTCCATTGCCTTGTCAAATTTAAGTGAAGACAACGGTGATACGATTGTTTTGAGTGGTGATGTCCCCTTGTTAAGCTCAAAAACTTCGAAAAAATTGTTACAAAAACATAGGAAAGGGAATTATTCCGCTACTATGTTAACAACTTTTTTGAAAGATCCCTCTGGTTATGGAAGAATTTTAAGGGCTAATGGTAAAAATAGTAGGATTGTGGGTATAGTAGAGGATAAGGATGCTCTTGAAGATCAATTGCTTATTTCTGAAGTAAACACTGGCACTTATGTTTTCCGGATTGAGTTTTTAAGAGAGTATCTTCCAAAATTAAAGAATTTTAATGCTCAGAATGAGTATTATTTAACGGATCTATTCAAAATGGCAATTTCCGATAAAATAGAAGTCGGATCTATCCAAACGGAAAATGAAAAAGAAGTTATGGGAGTAAATACGCTAGAAGATTTAAAAAACCTAGAAGTTTCTTGAAGTATGCATTAAAATCTTTTTTTTGATTAAATTTTTTTGATTCTTTGAGGTGATATGTGAAGGCTTTAATTTTATCTGCATTCGGTGGAGAAAATCTATACCCATTTACTTCGAGTAGGCCGAAAGTATTGTTGCCGATTGCCAATACAAATTTTTTAGAATCTGCGATAGGAAAAATTAAGGATATAGGGATTAAGGAAGTGGTTGTCGTCATTGGGAGGTTTGGAGAGCAAATTGTCGATCATTTTGGTACAGGAGAGAGAATGGGTTTAACAATACAATATGTTCGTCAAGACGAGCCAACAGGTATTAGGGATGCTATTTTGATGACTAAAAGTCTATTTCAGGATGAATTCTTTATGTTAGTTTATCCAGATTCTTGTAGTTCGGGCAACGTTTTTGAAAATGTTTTTGGTATTTTTTCTTCTTCAGGAAAACCTGTCGCAGCAATAACCCATACAAATAGGGCAGAGGATTTTGGCACCGTATTTCTTAATACAGATTTGAGCATAAGAAGAGTGGTTGAAAAGCCTTCTAAGAAAGAGATTGCAAACTATGTTTTATCTGGAGCTTTCATTTTACCAAAATCCTTTTTTGAGCTTTTATCAGAAATGGAAATAGATGAATCCTTGAATTCTTTGGTTGCTGACAGTGGGTTAGCAAGTGCAATTTGGGAACAGGGTTGGTTGGATCCACAATGGCCCTGGGAACTTTTGAATGTGAATAAGATGCTGATGGACGCATGGAATGTGGCGAACGTAGATACTTCTGTTCAACTGCGTGGTTCAATTCAATTTAGAGGTCCTGTAGTTATTGAATCCAATGTAATAATAGAAGATGGCACTTCTATTTTTGGTCCCTGTTTTATAGGTAAAGATTCGTATGTAGGAAATGGAGTTTTAATTCGTCCATATACATCGATAGGTCCAAGTTCTGTAATTGGTTTTGGCGTAGAACTGAAAAATTGTATTTTGATGGGGAATTCAAGAGTTGGGCGACTTTCCTTTATAGGGGATAGCGTTGTAGGTGAAAAGACTGAATTTGGTTCAGGTACAATGACTTTAAATCAAGCTGAAGATGAATTTGTCAAGGTTTTAATGCCCTCAGGATTAGAAGACACTGGTTTGGAGAAATTAGGTTCTTTAATTGGCGATGGTTGTAAGATTGGAGCGTCTAATACTTTCGCCCCAGGTTCAATTTTACCTGCAGAATCTTCTGTTTCTCCTTTCATAACCTTCCCATCAGGGGACAAATAATGTGTGGCATTGCGGGAATTGTTTCCTCTTCTGACGTATCTAAAAGACTGTTGCGATCCATAACCTCTCTTGAATATAGAGGGTATGATTCTTGTGGTATGGCTACCCATTGTAACGGTTCTATAGAAGTTCGAAAAAATATTGGAACCGTAGAATCAGTTAATTCAAAAGAACAATTTCTAGAAATGCCTGGTAGTATCGGAATAGCGCATACTAGATGGGCAACACATGGGGATGTTTCTAAGAGAAACGCTCATCCTCATACCGATAACAGGAATAATCTTGCACTTGTTCATAACGGAATAATTTCAAATTATAATGAACTTCGTGAAATTCTTATTGAAGAAGGGGTGACATTTCAATCTGATACAGATTCTGAAGTTATTGCCCATATGATTTCGTTTTTGCAAGAACAGGAAGGATTGGATTTTGAAACCTCATTCGTTAAAGTATTGACGAAAATACAGGGGACTTTTGCTATTGCTGTTATCTCAGTAAATATCCCAGGAACAATTCTCTGTGCAAAGAAGGGTAGTCCTTTAAGTATTGGCTTAGGGGAAGGGGCAAATTTTATTGGTTCGGATTTTAGTGCTTTTCTGCCTTTTACGCAGAGTTCGATAATTCTTGATGACGGAGAGTATGCTCTAGTTAACGAAAGAGATTGTGTTATTAAAGAGACAAACACTTGTAATCTAATCGAAAAAAAAGTAACCGAGATACCTTGGGAAGCTTCGATGTCTGACAGAGGATCATTTTCACACTACATGCTTAAGGAAATTTACGATCAACCATCCACGATTAAATCTGCTTTAGACATCCCTAGGAAAGAACTCTCGGATTTTGCTAGTTTTATTGAATCTAGCAGCGGAAGTTTTATTGCAGGAGTTGGGACGACTTTTTACGTTGCTTCATTAGGGCAGTATTTTTTCAATGATCTGTCACATTATTTTATGCCTGCAATTAGTACAGATGAATTTGTACATTTGATTAAACCAGGACCTAAAAGTTCATTGATTGTTGTAAGTCAGTCAGGAGAGACTTTTGATACGTTGAACGCAGTGGCATATGCTAAGAAGAATAATGTTAAAACCGCTGGTATCGTTAATGTAATGGGTTCAACTCTAGTTAGATCAGTTGACAAATGCATAATGCAGGGTGCAGGACCAGAAGTTTCAGTGATCAGTACAAAAGCTGCGCTAAGTCAATCTGTTATTCTTCTTTTGATTTCCACAGAGTTAGCTTTGTTGAGAAAAATAATAGACGAAAAAAGAGTCAAAGAAATCAGAGATGAAATTTCCGTCGTCTCTGACCTAATAACAGAAACACTTGATGAGCGATCCGGATTTTTCCATTCATTTGCTCAAAAACATTTAAAGATGCGAAATTGGATCTTTGTCGGAAGAGGGATTTACTTTCCTGTAGCACTCGAATGTGCTCTCAAGATGAAAGAAGTTACCTATTTACATGCTGAAGGTATGAGCGCGGGCTTTTTGAAACATGGAACCATTTCTCTAATCGATGAAAATGTGAATACTGTAGTTTTGATCCCACCGAAGGAACAAGAAGAGCTTTATAATCTAACTCTAAACAGTATACAAGAGATTCGAGCAAGGGGAGGTTTCGTTTTAGGAATAAGATTTGCTGACGATAGTTTTCCGAAGGACCTACTAAGTGACGAAATAATTCTTCCAACTGTATCGTTGTTACAAGCTCCGTTTCTTCATCTTCTATCTGGTCAACTTTTATCCTATTACATGGCAGTAGGACTAAAAAGGAATGTTGATCGTCCTCGTTCTTTAGCTAAATCAGTTACAGTAGCTTAACTCTTTTTTAAATGCGATCTATTAGATTACAGGGAACTGATGGAATAAGAGGGTTTATTTTCTCTGAGAGTGATTCGCCTAAAAATCCCAATGCTTACCAGGAACTTTTTATTAAAAAAGGGTATCTGACAGAAAAGTTCATTGAACACTATGTTTTTGCTTGTTCTCGTTTTTTACTTGAAAGATCATCCGAAAAATTAATTTCTCCCTCTGCAATTGTTTTTGCAATGGATCCAAGAGATGAAAATGGCGCTTTTTATACGTCTGCAATGAAGGGACTGCAGAAATCTAATGCAAGCATACTTTCACTATCGATTGCGCCAACTCCTGTAGCAGTCACCTACGCCATGGCAGTTGGTGCAGCTGGTGTGATTGTTCTTACAGCATCTCATAATCCTTATAATCAAAATGGCGTTAAAGTTTTTATTTCTCCGGATTATCGAAAACTATTTCCTGATGAAGAAGATGCGTTGAATGAAATATTTTGGGGAATATCTTGGGATGAGGTTAATTCCATGCCATTAAAATCAGATTTTTTTGATTCCTCTTCTGAATCAAAAGAATTCTATAAGCAGCACCTTTTAAATCGATCAAATTCGTGGTTAGATCCTGCAGCACTTTCCAGTACTACTTTGGTAATTGATAGTGCATGTGGTGCTTGGAGTGGTCTAGCTTCCGAAATATCTCGTGAATTTCATCCATTTGAATGCGTTGAAGTGAATACTTTGAGTGATGGTCGCGTGAATGAAGGAGGAGGAGTGGTTCCATTGGGAAACCTTCAGAACATTTTTCCAAATCAAACTGATATTATTCACTCCCACTCTGGCATCTCTGCATTATTTGAGAATGGGAGGAAAAGGAGAGAGGAATTAAAGAATGGAAAAGGAGTAGCTGTTGCAGGAATTTTCGATGCTGATGGAGATAGGTCGTATACTTTAATTTATAATCCTTTAGATGATTCTCTGATTGTTTTGAATGGTGATTCATGTATCGTACTTCAGGCTACCTTTCTTTCAATGGCGGGTGAATTATCTTCGAAAAAAATTGCAGCACTAACTATTGAAAGCAATATGGGAGCAGCAAAATATCTTTCTAAATTAGGGTTCCGCGTTGCTTTCACTCCCGTTGGTGATAAATGGATTTTAGAGAAGCCATGTGAATTTAAGGATGATTTTTTAATTGGTGGAGAGGAGTCCGGACATACAATTGTTCGAAGTCTTCTTACGGATTCTTCCGGTACAGTTCATCATGCCTATGTTGGAGATGGTTATAAAAGTTTTGTTAATACTGTTGCTTCAATTATGGTTTTACAGCGTAGTAAGGATATAGAAGACTTTTATAATTTTCTTAAGCTTCCTTTTGAAAGAGAATATAAATCATCATCCAGTATTTACTATGTAAAAAAGGAAAATTTATTAGATGGTTCCAAAATTCGAAAATCAATTTCTAATGCTCTTGAAGACGTACTTTTTACAGTTTTGCCTTCAGATTTTAGTGTTAAATGGGAAAAATTTAAGAACTGTGAAGATATGATTTATGTTGATATTCTGGATTTAAAAGATAATGTTCGAGGGTCAATTTATATACGTAACTCAGGAACTGAAGATAAGATAAGTTTGGTTTTAAAAGGAGATTTAGAGGTTCAAGAATTTTTGAGAAAAGTTTTTGACTCGTTTTTCCCTACGATGTTTTCATTTTTGAAAAATAAAGAGAATAGTTTTTGTAAAGTTGAGAAGATTTTTCTAGAAATGGTTGGTCAGGGTGATTTTTTAGAAGAAAAAATAATTAGCAGATTGGATGAATCAATTTTAGAGATAATTGATTTGAAACAGATTTATAAAAATGCAATAAGTGGTGGATTAGTAGTTTTAAAAGATAATTCTTTTTGTTCTACAGATTTAGGACAATCTTTCTCGGAGAAATTTTAATGTCTAGTGTTCTTCCTAAAGATTATTTTATTGATTTAGAACAGTTTCCAAATAGTGATGTTAGTTTTGTATGGGAGATAATTGGTTCTTTGGATGAAAATTTAATTTCCTTGATTCATAATTCTGATCTCCCAGAGGGAGAGAAACTAGATATGAAAGGATTACAAGCCGACGATCAAGGAGTAGTAAGCACTGGGACTTTTATTTCTTCAAAAACTTTTAAAATCTCTTCTCTTAATATTTTAATTGAAGAAGGAGTTGAAATTGAGCCCGGAGTTCTGATTAAAGGAACCTGTAAATTATCGAAAGGATGTAAAATTCGTCATGGTGCATACCTTAGAGAAACATGTTTGATTGGAGAAAACGCGGTGGTGGGTCATGTTACAGAAGTGAAAAATAGCATCTTCATGTCAGAAGCCGAAGCAGGTCACTTCGCTTACGTAGGAGACAGTATTCTGGGTAGTTTTTCTAATTTAGGTGCCGGTACAAAACTAGCTAACTTAGAGTTTAGAACATTTGAAGAGAAAAACTTAGACCTTGTCACCGGTGAAAAATATCCTAAAACTATAAAAATTCATTCCGGTGGAGAAGAATTAGACACAGGGCTAAGAAAATTTGGCGCTATTATAGGAGATGGAGTGGAAACAGGTTGTAACGTCGTTACCTCTCCAGGAACTTTACTTGGGAAAGGATGTTGGGTTGCCCCTAACACGAACGTGAAAAAAGGAATTTATGCAGAACGAAAATTGATACGTACTAGACATAATAAGACAGTGGAATCAGACATTAGACTCTAGGGTTTCATTTACTTTTTCGTTTTAAAATCTTATGATTACGCAGTGTATTTTTGTTTTTAACTTCAACTTAATTACTTAGGTGGTAGGATGTCTATTTCCTTTGATGATGTTGTTCATGTCTCCCGTCTTGCTAGGTTAGATTTTAAAGAGAATGAGTTTGGAGAGATGACCGAACAATTAGGAACAATTTTGGACTATATTTCGAGTTTGAATGAATTAGATACAACTGATACTCCACCTACTTCTCATGTGTTAAGTATTAAGAATGTTTTCAGGGAAGATATTGTAGACGAGACTAAGATCGACCAATTAGAAGAGTTGGCTCCAGAATTTAGAAACGGGTGCTTTTTAGTGCCAAAAGTTTTGGACTAGTTTTTCGATCATGGGATATTCTGCATTATCTGAATTTGTAGATAAACTCGAACTTTCAAATCATTTGAAACGTATCTCTGTGCCTGTTTCGGTGGAACTTGAAATCACTGAAATTGCAGATAGAAATGTCAAATCTTCCGGTCCTGCCTTACTTTTTGAAAAACCTGTAGACAAAGATGGAAATATTTTTGATATTCCAGTTTTAATCAATGCATATGCGTCTGACGATCGTATGAATATGGCATTAGGAATTGAAAGTCTGGATGATGTGGCCGACGAGATTGCCGATTTGCTGGAAATCAAACCACCTGAAGGACTGGTTGAAAAGGTGAAAATGCTACCTAAGTTGGCAAGGATCAGTTCGTTTTCACCGAAAAATGTGGGTACTGCACCATGTCAGCGATATGTAGAGACAGATAATCCAGATCTGTTTTCAATTCCTGCTTTGAAGTGTTGGCCTGATGATGGTGGACGTTATATTACATTTGGGCATATTTATTCTAGAAATCCATTAACTAACAGAAGGAATGTGGGTCTATATAGGGTACAGATCTTTGACTCTAAAACTGCGGGTATGCATATGCATTTGCATCACGATGGAGCACAGAACTTTCTAGCTAGTTCGAGAGAGGGGAAAAAAATGGAAATGGCGATTGCTCTTGGGGGTGATCCAGTTCTTGTTTATGCGGCAAGTGCTCCTCTTCCACCCGGTATTGATGAATTAAGTTTAGCGGGTTTCCTTAGAAGAAAGAGTGTGGAACTTGTTAAATGTAAGACAGTTGATGTGGAAGTCCCTGCAAGTTCCGATATTGTGATTGAGGGTTATCTTAATCCTGGAGAGTTACGCGAAGAAGGTCCATTTGGAGATCACACAGGATGGTATTCCCTAGAGGATGATTATCCAGTGTTTCACGTTACTGCCATTACACGTAAAGAAAATCCGATTTACCCAACTACTATAGTTGGGAAACCTCCAATGGAGGATTATTGGCTAGGTAAGGCTTCTGGTAGAATTTTTCTTCCATTGATGAAAATGCAATTGCCTGAAATCGTGGATGTTCATATGCCCTCTGAAGGGGTCTTTCATAATATGGTGATAGTTTCGATTAAAAAATCGTTTCCTTATCATGCTCGGAAGGTTATGTCCGCACTCTGGGGCATGGGGCAAATGTCCCTTTCTAAGATAATTGTAATAGTAGACGATGATGTGAATGTTCATGATACCAGTGAAGTAGCATGGAAAGTTCTTGGTAGTATTGATCCAAGAAGAGACCTGATGTTTATTGATGGTCCTGTAGATGCATTGGAGCATGCATCTAACATGCCTCATATAGGAAGTAAAGTGGGGATTGACGGGACTAAAAAATGGAAAGAAGAGGGCTTTAATAGACGTTGGCCTGATGTGATAGCAATGAACGAGGAAATCATTTCGTTGGTTTCTAAAAGATGGAAAGAGTATGGGTTTTAAATTACGTAAGGAGCTTTTTGTTGAGTTTTAGGAAATATCTCGAGATGGTGAAGTTTGAACATACCGTTTTTGGGTTGCCTTTTGTTTTACTTGGTGCTGTACTTGCCGCACGTGGAATTCCTGATTTGAGCATTTTATTTTGGATCATACTTGCTGTGATTGGTGCTAGAAATTTTGCGATGGTCCTAAATCGTTATGCAGATAGAAACTTGGACTACAAAAATCCAAGAACTGAAAATCGTTCAATTTATCTCCCTCTCTTGGATTCTTTTTATGTATGGCCTGTTATGGTCTTTTTTTCATTTTTATTTTTTTTTTCATCCTGGATGCTAAATAATCTTTCATTTTATCTTTCCTTTCTAGTCTTCTTTGTAATTATAATATATAGCTATTCGAAACGTTTTACTTCATTTACACATTTTATTCTTGGTTTCGTCCTTGGTAGTGCACCAGCAGGTGCCTGGATTGCTGTCCGGGGGGAACTAGGTTTAGCACCTGTCTTTCTTTTCTCAGGTGTCTTGCTCTGGGTTGCTGGATTTGATCTTATTTATTCATGTGTGGATGAGGAATTTGATAAAAATGAAGGACTGTTCTCTGTTCCAGCTTTCCTAGGGATACAACTTTCACTCCTTATTTCTATTTTTATCCATATTCTTTCCGTAGTATTTTTTTTCCTTGCTGGAAGTTTGTTGGAACTAGGGATTTTTTATTGGATTGGTTTGGGACTCGCCTCTTTCCTTTTGTTTTGGGAACATTACATTGTAAAACCAAATGACCTAAGTAAGGTTAATATTTCTTTTTTCAATCTTAATGCCTTGGTTTCAATTTTCATTTCATTAGGTGGTATTGCAGATATTTTTTTACGTGTCTGAGAGGATTTTTATTGTCACCTGATATTGAACGAAAAAAAGTAAGAGAAATGTTTTCAAAAATTGCTCCTACTTATGATCTTCTTAACCATTCTCTTAGTTTTGGTTTAGATTTCTATTGGAGAAAGAAAGCTGTTCGTCACTTATATGACAATGCTGTGGCCTCACCTGTTTTTCTAGATTTAGCGACAGGTACCGGAGATGTGGTTTTAGAAATATTGAGGCAAACAAAATTTCTACAGAAAAAGTCTAAGGTTAGAGTTATTGGATTGGATTTTGCATATCCAATGTTGGGGATTGGGAAATCAAAAGCTTCCAAAAAATTGTTGGACTGTAATTTTATACAGGGAGATGCTCTTTGTCTTCCATTTCGAGACTCTTCATTTGATGGAATTATTGTATCTTTTGGATTTAGAAATTTTCAGTCACGAGAGGAAGGTCTAGGGGAGATGTCAAGAGTTATACGTCCAGGGGCCCCCATCGTTATTTTAGAATTTGGGAATCCTAGAGGTATTTGGGGAACAGCCTTTAATTTCTATTTTAAATGTATTCTTCCAATTTTAGGCAGATTATTTTCTGGTCATCGTGATGCCTATAGTTATTTGCCGGCTACGGTTTCTGAATTTCCTGTTCCGAATGAAACAAAAAAGCTTATAGCAAAACATGGATTCAGGGATGTTACAGTTCACTCAGTGACAGGTGGTGTTGCAAATATATTTGTTGGTATCAGTTCGTAATCTATTGTGGCTAATTTTTACTCAATATAAAGACACTTGATACTGCTCCTGGACCTCCTAGTGTGTGACCAAGAGCTTTTTTGGCGTTCTTAACTTGTCTGTCACCACAACGTCCAAGAAGTTGATTGGATAAGTCTCCTAAAACTCGCGCTCCTGTCGCTCCTATTGGATGTCCACAGCTTTTCAGCCCACCAGATGTATTGACGGGTAGTTGCCCCCCGAGTTTACTTGAACCACTTTTCACAAAGTCGGGACCTTCCCCCTTTTTTACAAAGCCCAAGTCTTCGTAATTTAGAATCTCAGTTATAGTGAAACAATCATGAACTTCGGCTACGTCTATCTCTTCTAGCGGATTCTGAATGCCAGCTTGTTCATATGCTTGTTTTGAGGCGTGTTGGGTTGCTTCAAATCCTGTGAATTTAAAATTTGGGTTAAAAGCTGTAGTAATGTATCCCGTTGCACAAGAAAGTCCCATTCCATCTATAAGAATATAATCTTTCTTGTTAAATCTTTTTTCAGCCAATTCTGCCTTGCATAAAACTAAGGCAGCTGCCCCATCTGTGGTTGGACAACAATCGTATAATCCCAGGGGTTCCGTAACCGGTGGAGCATTTAAGACTTGTTCTTTTGTTATCTCTTTTCTGAAATGAGCTCTAGGATTCAATGACCCATGATAATGATTTTTAACAGCAACTTCAGCGAGGTCTTCTTTTGTTGCGCCATATTCTTCAAAGTACCTGGTTGCTAAAATAGCGAAACTACCTGGAGCAGTCCGACCTTTCGAATACATAGGATGTAATTTCTCGATATGCTGAGCAACCAAGCTGCCTCTTGGGGGAACTTCTCTCATTTTTTCTGCCCCAACTGCCAGTACAACGTCATACATGCCTGATGCAACCGCCATAGCGGCCATTCGAACTGCCTCCATCCCAGTAGTACAGTAATTCGATACTCTCGAAACAGGTTTTGGGTAGAGATTCAAAGCTTCTGCGAGAGAGGGACCTCCAGTTCCATCGAAACCCCAACCGAGTGGAAGATATGTCCCCAACCACGCAGCTTCAACATCTTCCGGATTCAAACCTGAGTCTTCATATGCTTCAAAAGCCGCATCAACGACGAGGTCATTGTAGCTTTTCTCAAAAAGTTCTCCAAATTTTGTAATTCCGACTCCAATAATGGCAACCTTACCCGAGATAGTTTCTGACATTTTTTAATCTCCGATTTATTGACTATTTAAAGTTTATACCGGTCTAAACTTCCAAAAATAATTATAAAATCCATCTCCCTTATGTAACATTCGGAAGGTTAATTCAACTTCCATCCCTATCTTGACATCTTCTTTATTACATTCTGTAAGTTGTGCATAGAATCTACCTCCACCTTCCATGTCCGCAGTTGCCATAGTTATATAACCATTTGGTGAGGGTGGCAGATAATCGTGCACGAATGTAAAGATTTTTCCACGTCGATGCAACTTTATTTCATCCCATTTGTCACGAGTCCCGCATCCATTACAAACTTGTTGCCTGGGATATTGTATTTCTGAACAAGTTTTGCACTTGCCAGCAAATAGTCGCATGTTCGCACGATTTTCTTTCCATAATATGCTAGGCGATGTGAAGGGAATAATTTCATCTTCAGATGTGATCCCGTAGCTAAGTAAAATTTTTCCATAATTCTCAAGAGGGATTTGTTTCTCAAGAGCTTTTTCTAGTCCATTACTGGAATCAAAATTTGCAATATGGTCTGTAGCACGGAGCAAAATGGCATCTCCACCACTTCCATGCCCAGTTATAATAATATATTCACCTGGTCTAGCTTTCTTCAGAGTTTCTATCAATGAAATGAAAGGCATTACAGTCCCTGCGTCACCAATTTTTTCCACCACTGGGGATTTCGAAAATGAAGATTCAGGGAAGCCAAGTTTCTTGTTGATTGCTCTGCTGGTTCTAACATCAGGAGAGTAGAAAACTACGTGTGCGATATCTTCAGGAGTAGCTCCTGTTTTTTTTAATAATCCTTCTACAGTAGCCACTGTTTGACGGATATAGCCATAATCTTGAATAAATTTTGCGTCTCCAGAGGAGATGCTTTTTCCGCCGGGCAATCTCCAACGGTCAATAAAATCTTCTGACCACGAATAGAAATCCTCAATTTCTGCAATTACTTTTTCACCATCTCCAACGAAAAGCGCCGCAGAACAATCACATAATGATAATTCATCAGGACTTCCAGGGTATGACGGTCTTGATTCTGATGCTACAACCACGGCTGATTTAATTGTTCCTGCTTTTACAGATTCCGCGGCGCTTCTAAGTGCAGTGGTCGAAGAACGGAGAGAGCCTGAAAACTCAGCAGTAAAAATGTCGCTCTTTAGATCGCTTGCCTCGGCAACAATAGATGCGTTTGATTTTTCTGTGTAAGGAAAACTTGTTGAAGCATAATAAAGTGCATCTACATCTACTTCCCCCCAGGTAGAATCATCTAAAATTGCTTCTACTGCCATTGTGTTTGTGTCTTCGTCAAACGACATGATTGGTCTTGATGTCTTTCGATTGCCTCTGCCCCATACGGAAGAAATCATATCTCCATTTAATCGATAAGGGGGCACATAAATTTTAAATTCTGTTATGCCAGCCATGGCCACTCCAGTTTCGTTTGTCTAAATAACTTCAAATTATTTATACAATACTTCAAAATGTTAAGTTAAACTAAAATTATATTGCTCTGGCATTCTATGTTTAATCTGAAATTATTGAAATTGGGCATTTGAAAATTTATTTTCAATGGATAAGAATATTCTTGTTTCTGAATTATTGTCACTTACTTAAGCTAAATAGATTCACGGGAGTAATCTTGAAATGAAACTTTATATAGAATATTGCGAGAGATGAAATTATAAACCTCAATTTGAGCAGTTAGCTCAGTCACTGAAAAATGAATTTTTAGATATAGAGGTGTTAGGCAATCAAGACGGAGAGTTTCGTGTGTGTTCTTTCGAGTTAACCATGGGAGATAAAGAAATTTTTTCAAAACTGGAAAGTGGTCGCTTCCCTACAGATGAAGAAATTATTGATTTGATAAAGAATCTTTTATGAGGACTTTCTCCTTATCTCTAAGGAATTTACCTTGTCATTTAAATTGTTTCATGTAGACGCGTTTACCCAATTTCCTTTTTCTGGTAATCCCGCTGCAGTTTGTATTTTGCCAAGTCCTGCGGATGAAACATGGATGGGAAGAGTTGCAGCCGAAATAAATTTATCCGAGACGGCTTTTGTAGGAAAAAGAGACGATGGTTTTTATTTTTTACGCTGGTTCGCACCCAAAGGCGAAGTTGATTTATGTGGTCACGCTACGCTCGCGAGTGCATACGTATTGTGGGATGAAGGATTCCATCCCATAGATCAAGACATACAATTTCTAACAAATAGCGGAAACATAATCTGCAAAAGAAGTGATAATTGGATACAGATGAATTTCCCAATAATAGAATATAAAGAAGAAGATCTCCCTGTAGGTATGATTGATAGTTTAGGGATAAAACCAAAATTTTGTGCTAAGACATCATTAAATGACTATCTGCTTGAGGCAGATTCGGAATTTGTTCTTGAGAAGTTGAGTCCTAACTTTCGAAAACTACAAGAATTCCCTTGCCGCGGTGTAATTGTGACGGCTCCTGCTAACGGTAATGATTTTGATTTTGTATCGCGGTTTTTCGCGCCTTCAATTGGGATAGAGGAGGATCATGTCACTGGGTCTTCCCATTGTTCGTTGGGAACGTTTTGGTCGGAAAAACTTTCAAAAAAAAAACTGATAGCAAAACAAATTTCCGAAAGAGGAGGTATTATTAAGATTAGCTTGGGAAAAGATAAAATTACTCTTTCCGGTCAGGCAGTGACTTTGATGCGATGCGAACTTTTTTAATTTTTTATGTTAAGGAGATATAGATGAATTTTAATCCGCAGGAATGTGCTGCGAATCGCCTAAATTTGATCCCGTTTTCAGGTATACGAAAAGTGTTCGATGCTGTTTCCGCTTTAGAAACTCAGGGGAAGGACGTCGTTCATTGGCAGATAGGACGTCCTGATTTTGATACCCCTACTCATATAAAAGAAGCAGCTAAAACGTCACTTGATAGAGGAGATGTCCATTACGCTCCAAGTACGGGAATTCCAATTTTAAGAAAAGGTATTGCCAAGAGGACAGAGATAGACACAGGTGTTGCCGTTGATCCTGGTACTCAGGTTATTGTTATGGCAGGAGCAAATGAGGGAATTCTTGTTTCTATGTTGGCTCTTATAAATCCTGGTGATGAGGTTATTATAGCTGATCCAAATTGGCATCATTATAAGTCGTGTGTCTCAATTGCAGGTGGTGTTCCAATTGAGGTAGAAACACAGGAGGAACATGGGTTTAATCTCCGTTCTGAAGATATAAAAAATAAGATCAATTCAAAGACAAAAATGATCTGTCTCACATCTCCTGGTAATCCAACAGGTTGTGTTATCCCCGAAGATGAATTAAAAAAAATAGCTTCTTTAGCTATTGAAAATAATTTACTCGTAATTTCTGATGAGATATATTCTCGTATTTACTTTGGAGAGGGGTCTGTAGCACCGAGTATTTTTACACAGCCAGGAATGTCTGAAAGGACAGTTATAATTAATGGGTTCTCGAAATTTTTTAGTATGGATGGATGGAGACTGGGATGGACGATTGCTAGTCCCGAAATGTCACGTCATTTACTTAAAATAAGGCAATATACAACAGTTTGCGTAAATACCTTTATCCAGCATGGTGCTGCTGCAGCAATTTCTGAAGATCAATCACCTATGGAAGAAATGAAAGAAGCCTTTTCGTTGCGTAGAAATATAATAGTAGATGGTCTCAAGTCTATTAAGGGCGTTTCCTTGGCATTACCGACAGGTGCATTTTACGCTTTCCCAAACGTTAAAGCTTTTGGTTCAAATTCGAGCGATGTGGCAAACTATCTTTTGAATGAACACGCTATAGCGACAATTGACGGAGGAGTTTTTGGAAAAGCAGGGGAAGGATACCTAAGGATTGCATACTCTTGCTCCAGCGAAGAATGCGAAAAGGGTGTTGAACGGCTGAAAACGGCTCTAGAAAATATTTAAAATAGCAAATAGATGGGGATAAAAAATATTCAATCTGCTCTCCCATAATCATCTTCTTTTCTTTCAATGTCTTCTTCTATAAGGGGTGCTCCCTGCTGTATCTCTATGAATACTAGGTCAATTTCTCCTGTGTTCTTGATCCGGTGCCATGCGTTTCTGGGTATGTCGATAGCATTTCCTGTTTCTAATTCGATTTCTCTGTTTTCCAATTGTAGTTTTCCAGTTCCGCAGATTACAAACCAATGTTCACTTCTATGAACGTGTTTTTGCAAACTCAATCTGTGTCCGGGGTTTACTACTATCTTTTTTACAATGAAACCATCTTCTCCGTATATGTTAACGAAAAATCCCCATGGCTTGTTGTTTTTGTCTTTATCGGACATCAGTTTTAAATGCCCTCTTTTTTTAAATTAGGACTTAGTTTTTTGAAAAAATACCCTGAGGTAATTCCAAGGAAACTCCAGAAAATCAGAGAAATAATAAGAGTTGCTAGGTGAAATTTCTCTTGTAGAATTTCTAACTCGCCAGTTAATTTAATTTCAAAAAATGAATAAGACACTAAATGTGGGAACAAAATAACGACTAAGCCGAAGAATTTTGCTGAGTTTTTATCGAAGAAAATAATAAACAGTAACCCTATTGCAGTACAGGTTGTTGTTAAAATCCATAGCATATTGTGTTCACTAAGAGGAAGAGAAATGTCCCCTGGTAGTTTTGGTGTTATAACTATTGATGGCATTAATGAGAAAATTATAAACCCAGCTATACCCCAAAACAATCCTCTCTTTGCGTCGAAATTTTTGACGAATCCTCCAGAAGAAATCATCAAAAGTGCGAATGCAATTGAGGTGATTGTGTTTGCTATTAATGATTTGTAGTTGGGATTTGAGAACATGCGCCCATTAACATGCTTATTATGATGGGTATTCTTTGTATTATGTGCTGATTTTATCTCCAATTTTTCAGCATTTCGAATGATAGGAATTATCCATACATGCTGGAGAAAAGTAAGAAGAATTCCAGACAATAAACCTGCTATAGAAGCAGAAAAGATGATACGTTGAAACATCCCTTTTCCTCTTAGTGGCAAGGGAACATAAAAGAATGTCTAGTATCGTGAGCTGCATCATGTAAAATTTCAGTCTGTGCAAATCCGATTGCGTATAACAGTAAGATTCCAAGCGTAAATGCTAAAAGTAATGGAAATCTTTTATACAAAGATGTAAAGAAGGAAAATAATCCATCCTGTAATACGTTAATCAAGCCATATTTTAACATAAACCCCCCTATAAATTTATCTGTTCCTCTAATCTAGTATGAACCTAAAAAAATAAAAATATATTAACTATCTAAAATTGCAACAGCGCGAATCCAGGCACCGCTTGCACGCTCTACTTTAATTGGGAACATAGAGACTTGAAAACCAAACTCGGGTATTTGATCGAGATTAGCAAGCTTCTCTGCGTGGATATATTCTTTCTCTCTGCCAAGGTAATGACTGCCGAAGAAGTCTTTGGTATTCCCTTCAAGTCTTAATTTGGCCATTTGATTGGTTGGGATATCAAAACCCCATGCATCTATACCCATCACTTTTATTCCTTGATCAACTAGCCATGAAGTCGCATCAGCACTCATACCAGGATGTGACTGCTCAAAATCAGGAGTATAAAGGTATTTCGTTGTATGATCCGTTCGGATCAAAACAATATCCATAGGTTTTAAGTCATATCCTTTTTCAGATAGTAACTGCACCTTGTTTTTCACCTCATCAACAGTGATGTTATGACCACGTTCTGCATCGTGAAAGTCGAGAACTACACCGTCACCAAAACACCATTCTAAGGGGACAAGATCAATCGTTTTTGAAGGTTTGCCTTCACAAGTTGGACCATAATGATAGGGAGAATCAAGATGTGTGCCGCTATGTGTACTAACCGCACTAATATTTTCGGTTGCGCAGTGCATATGATCTGGGAAGTAACTGGTGTCAGGAAACTTGTATGCTTTGGTCCTGGAACGTCCTAGTTCATGGTGTGCAACATATTGTATTACCGCAGGATTATTTTCCATTGGAGCATTCTGTAAGGGTATACTTAAATCTACGAATTTTCTACTCATTTTGTATTGCTCCTAATTATGAATTTCTTAAGTTAAAGTCTGACAATGCACAACGGTGAGTGAATGTTCTGTTTCTCTTCTTCCATTCTTGTAGGTTCTTAAATCATATGCCGTGCCATCTTCTCGGTGCTTAGTCCACTCACCATCTTTTTTTCCGTCCTTGTAGTTACCCTTTTTTTCATTAAGTGGGTCTCCTAAACAATTTTAAGTTCAAGAAAGGTTATTCTACAGAAAAAGAAGTTTCATTCAAATTCATTCTTATTTTTTTAATCCATCTGGTATTGCTGCTACCTTCCCCTTTTTCTTTAAATTTGGGAAAACTTCATTCCACGCTATTCTAGCGGCTTGAAGCATATATGGCATTCCGCAGTATGTAGACATCTGTATTATCACCTCCATTATTTCTTTTTTGGACGCACCACAATTCCAGGCTGCAAAAATATGTGTTTTTAGTTGTGGGTGTGCGTTTGCCATTACACAAGCTGCGACAGCACAGAGTTCTCTCGTTTTTTGAGGAAGAACGTTTCTGTCGTATAATCCACCGTAGCAAAAGTCCATAAATAATTTCATAAACTCATCGTCTGCCCAAGTTGCCATGTCTTCAGCGATTTTTTCTGTAAATTTCTTATTCCATAAAATTGTTGCTCGTTTCATAGCTTTTGCAGGTATTTTTGTCTTTTTCTTTTGAACCATCATTTTCCCTTTTTTTAATATCAATTGGAATCTCCAGAAAAACTAGAGACTGATTTGGCATCCTGTAGAAAGTATAATTTTTTACATGCCCCTGTCAGTATGTCAAATATTTTAATTGAAAATGTATTGTTTTACTTTTTAAATTTTTTGTTTATTGTTAATATTTAGGTATGCCTAAATATTTAATTAGGCATAGATTAATATTATGTAATTTTATTAAGGATTGAAAAAATGAATCTAAAATCATTGTTGAAATTTCTAGTTATTAAAATGATTTTTTGCGTAGCCTTATTGTTTATGCTACGAAATGACCTAACTGCTGCACCAAAATCTTATCCATTTAAAGTGACGACTACCGTTGGAATGGTTGGAGATGTTGTAAAGAACATTGTTGGTGAAAAAGGAAAAGTTAAAAATATTATTGGAGAAGGTGTTGATCCACACATATATAGAGCGACCCGTAATGACGTTTTTGAACTTTTAAGGGCTGATATAGTTTTTTACTCAGGACTTATGCTTGAAGGAAAGATGGGGGATGCTCTCATAAGGGTTGCGATGAAGAAACCTGTATATGCGGTTACACAACTTGTAGATGAAAAATTTCTCTTACAACCAGATGAATTTGCCGGACAGTACGATCCACATCTATGGATGGACGTAAGAGCATGGAAGATGGCAGTTAAGGCAGTAATCGATAAATTAGGAAAGTTCGACCCTGAAAATAAAGTTTATTATTTAAGAAGGGGAAGTAAATATTTATCTGATTTGGAAAAACTCCATAAATATGGATTGAAATCGATAGGTTCGATTCCTAAAGATAAGAGGGTATTGATTACTGCACATGACGCTTTCAATTATTTTGGACGTGCTTACGACATTGAAGTTAAAGGGATACAAGGTCTCTCTACTGAATCAGAAGCGGGATTGAAGGATATCAATAATATCGTAGATGACATAGTAAAACGTAATATCAAAGCTGTTTTTGTTGAGACAAGCGTTTCATCTAAGAATGTAAGGGCCATTATAGAAGGTGCTAGTGCCAGAGGTAAAAAAGTGGTTATTGGAGGTGTTCTTTTTTCTGATGCAATGGGCAATCCTGGGACATATGAAGGGACCTATATTGGGATGCTAGATCATAATATCACTGTGATCACAAGATCTTTAGGTGGGAAAGCACCTGTTCTGGGAATGCATGGAAAGCTTAATAAATTTCCTAGAAAACACTAATTTATTTAAATCTTTTGAAGAGGATAGTTGGTAGAGATGTTTAAGTTGAAAAAGAATAATCCGGAGAAGTTTTCTTTTCATATGGATGAGCATCCTTCAGATATTCCTATTGCAGTTCATGATCTTACTGTTTCATATAATAGGAAACCCGTTCTCTGGGACGTAGATTTGAATATACCGAAAGGAAAACTAGTTGCTATAGTTGGACCTAACGGAGCAGGAAAAAGCACTCTTTTAAAATCCATTCTTCATCTTATTCCAATAGCTAGTGGTGCAGTGAAGATTTATGGACGGACTTTTAAAAAAAATAAGCATCTTATTGGATACGTTCCTCAGCGAGAAAGTGTTGACTGGAGCTTTCCTGTAAATGCTCTGGATACCGTGGTTATGGGTATGTACCGAAAGATTGGATGGTGTCTTCCAGTCTTACGACGCCATAAAGAATTTGCAATGGAGTGTCTCCGGAGAGTAGGGATGGAAGATTTTTATAATCGACAAATTAGTCAACTCTCTGGTGGTCAACAACAACGCGTATTTATAGCTCGTGCACTTGCTGAGAGAGCCGAAATTTTTTTAATGGATGAACCATTTGCAGGTGTAGATGCTAGAACCGAAAGAGCAATAGTAACGTTACTCAAAGAAATTAGCAGTTCTGGCAAGACTGTTCTTGCTGTTCATCATGATTTAAATACTGTTCGTGAATATTTCGATCACGTTATTTTACTTAATTTAAGAATTATTGATTCTGGTTCGCCTGATTTTGTTTTAACAGAAGAAAATTTAAGGAGAACTTACGGTGGTCGTCTAACTTTATTGGATAAAGCTGCCACGGCTTTGTCGAATCTAGATAGAGAATAATTTAAGAGGGCGTAATGTGAAAAAGAAGCTTTATTTTTTATTATTATCGTTTGCAATCCTTCTTCTTCCTTCTTTGAATCCTTTATTGTTTTCGGAACCTTCATCTTTAGTTTTAAAGCATCAACATAATTTTGATTGGCCAAGTTCAGAAGATTTTCTTCGGATTATAAGTTTGAGAGATTATAATACGCGGATAGTCTTGCTTGGGACTATGTTATTCGGTTTTGCTTCCGGAATGATTGGTGTTTTTGTAACTTTACGTAAACGCGCTTTAGTAGGTGATGCTGTTAGTCATGCTAGTCTTCCAGGTGTAGTTATCGCATTTATATTTATGGTTTCACTTGGTGGAACGGGTAAGTTTTTACCCGGATTGTTAGCGGGAGCACTTATCTCAAGCTTTATAGGTGTAGGAGTTATTCTACTCGTTAGAAATTACACTCGTTTACACGAAGATGCCGCACTTGGAATAGTACTTAGCGTTTTTTTTGGCTTTGGAGTCGCACTTTTAGGAATTACTCAGAAAATGAAAGAGGGAAATTCTGCTGGCCTAGATTCGTTTATTTATGGAAAGACTGCGTCTATGTTAATTAGTGACGCTTGGTTGATTCTCGTATCTGCTTTCGTAGTTCTAATTTTGTCAGTTATGTTTTTTAAGGAATTCACAATTCTTTGTTTTGATGAAGAATATACTCTTGCACGTGGCTGGTCTGTTTTTGGTCTTGATTTGATGATGATGTTTTTAACAGTAGGCGTTACTGTCGTTGGTCTCCAAGCAGTTGGACTAATTTTAGTAGTGGCGTTACTTATAATTCCTCCAATTTCGGCGCGATTCTGGACTTCAAATTTAAAAAAAATGTTTCTTATTTCATCGTGTCTTGGTGCAATAAGTGGAATTTTGGGTGCTGCAGTAAGTGCATTGGTTCCAAAATTGCCTGCTGGAGCTTTGATTGTACTTGTTTGCGGGATTCTTTTTCTTGTTAGTCTCCTGTTCGGTTCTGAATCTGGGATGTTTATTCAGTTATATCGAAATTTAAGATTTCAGTACCGTATTTTAATACAAAATTTACTTCGTTCCATGTATGAAATTGCAAATTCAAAACAATCTTTTAAAGAAGATGATTTGAAGAGTTTTATGATTGATTATGAAGAATTGTTTAATTTCAGGAGTTGGAAAAAGATGTCGTTAATGATAGCGGTTGAAGTTTCGAAATTTAAAAATTTAGTTATAAAAACTAAAAAGGGATTAATTTTTACGAAATCTGGATATCTGGAATCTGTAAGAATTTTTCGAAATCATCACTTGTGGGAATTATATCTTTTGAATTACGCAGGCGTAGGATTAGGTCACGTTGATCATTTTGTAGATGACATCGAACATATTATTGAAAGTAAAATATTGGAAGAATTGGGAGAAGAGCAAAGGAGTTAGAGAAAGCAACAAAAGATCTAACTTTACGTTTGCTTTAAAAGTAGTTGCTTAGGAGTTTAAAGAATGGAATGGACAGTTCTAGATTTTTGGATTGTCAGTGCAGGGATACTTGCGTCCTTATCATGTGCCCTATTGGGAAATTTTCTTATTTTAAAAAGAATGTCTATGATGGGCGATGCAATAAGTCACTCTGTTCTTCCAGGACTTGCAATCGCATTTTTCTTAACTTCTAGTAAAGCTAGTTTTTCTATGTTTCTTGGTGCTGCAGTTTTGGGTGTAGTCACTTCTATATTGACTCAGTGGATTCATAAACACGGGAATGTGGACCAAGGTGCGTCCATGGGTGTTGTTTTTACAATACTTTTTGCGATTGGCCTGGTTCTTATTGTACAAGCTGCTGATTCGGTAGATTTAGATCCAGGATGTGTACTTTATGGAGCAGTTGAATATATAGCATTAGATATGATTACTTTCGTCGATTTTGAAATTCCTAGAGCCATTGTTGTTTTAAGTTTAGTCTTTTTGTTGAATAGTTGTTTTGTACTTTTATTTTTTAAAGAATTAAGAATTACGACTTTTGATACTCAATATGCTACTTCATTGGGATTCAATTCTGATCTCATGCATTATGCTTTAATGGGTCTAATTGCTATAACGGTAGTAGCAGCTTTTGAAAGTGTCGGAAGCATAATTGTGATAGCAATGCTTATAGTTCCTGGAGCCACCGCCTATCTATTAACCGATAGGCTTTCTTTGATGATTTTTCTTAGTATGTTTTTTGCAATTTTAAGTGCTGTTTTGGGACATTTTTCTGCGGTATATTTCCCTCCATTTTTTGGATTTCCAGATACTAATACCTCAGGAATGATGGCAACTCTATCAGGTGTGATTTTCTTTGTGGTTGTTATTGTTTCGCCAAGATATGGTCTTTTTTCAAGTCTTTTGAACAAAATGGTTACAAGATTTAGAGTAGTTCAAGAAGATGTTTTGTCTATCATCTTTAGATCAGAAGAAGAGAATAGTTTAGGTGCAACGAAAGAACATATCTTACTTTACTTTATTCATCATCCACTATGGCTTTCAATAGCAATGAAATTTTTAGAATTTAACAAAAAAATTAATCGACGCGGCAATGTTTATGTTCTCACTGCGATAGGAAACTCCGAATCAATAACGTTAATGAGAAGCCACCGTCTTTGGGAGTCTTATCTTTCGACTGAAATTCAAGCTCCACATAGTCATTTTCATGATACTGCAGATCGATTAGAGCACATACATGATGCAGATATCCAAGAGACTCTTGATCTTGAAGGACGAGATTCAGAGTTTGATCCAAGTGGCAAAAAGATTCCTCCTGAATCAGAAGATTGATTGTGTTTTGAGATTAGTATGTTCCTATTTTTTGTCTATTGACTATTTTTATTAATTCCAAGAGCATCTCTAATTATGCAGACCTTATTAGAGTTATTTTTAAATTCAGTTAAAGAATTTCCAGAAGAAATTGCTGTGTCATCTTCTAATTCTTCAGGGATAAAGATTGAATTAAGTCGTACTCAAATTTTACACTTTTCATTGATTTTGGCAGAAAAATTAAAAGAAATGGGACTTGAAGAAGGTCAAACTGTGGCAATGTTCTCGTCTAATCGCCCAGAGTGGTCTGTAGGTTTCTTTGGAGTCCTTTTTGCAAGCGGGGTAATTGTCCCACTCGATATCAACCTTAGTGATAAAGAAATATCGAATATTCTGAACCGTTCTATGACCGAGTTTATTTTAGCTGATGAGGTCCATATTGAACGTATTCAAGAATTACAGGAGATACTTGGGAAATCCCTTAAAGCTTTGCCTGTGAAGGATTTTTGTTACGCTAAATACTCTGTTCCATCGAAAACTATGGAGAGAAAAGCAAAACCCGAAGATCTTGCGATAATATCTTTTTCTTCGGGAACTACGGGTATTCCGAAAGGGGTTATGCTCACGCATCGAAATATAGCGTCAAATGTAAGGGCAGTTCTTGAGATTTTTGATTGTAATAAAAAGGATATTTTTCTTTCGATACTCCCTTTGCATCATATGTTTGAAAGTACGGTTGGTTTTTTACTTCCACTTATATCAGGTGCACGCGTTCATTATCTCTCCTCCTTAAATCCGAGAGTGTTAGGAGAATCTATGTTGGATCAGAAAGTGACTATATGTCTTATGGTTCCAGCAGTTGTTAGATTGATCCATAAACGAATCTTTAATGAGGTGGAAAATCTTCCTGTATTGAAGAGAGTGCTTTTTTCCTTTTTGTTCTCATTTTCACGATACCTATTATCTAGATTTGGTTTTCGATTGGGCTCTAAAATTTTTCCTAAGGTCAAAGATTCGCTTAGTCCTAACTTACGTTATCTGGTGAGTGGCGGTGCCGCACTTAATGCAGGAATTTTGATAGATATGATCGCTTTAGGTATTGAAGTTATCCAAGGGTACGGATTAACAGAGACTTCTCCTGTGACAAACTCAAGCCTTCCAGGAATCAGAAGATTTTTTGACGCTGTAGGTCCTCCTATTCCTGGAGTAGAGGTTCGAATTCAATCAGTAGATTCAATGGAAGAAAAAGAGGGAGAAATTTGGATTAAAGGACCAAATGTTATGAAGGGATATTATCAAAACGTTGAGCTTACTAATCAAGTTTTTAGTGGAGAATGGTTTAAAACTGGGGATATTGGTCGTGTTGACGAATACGGAAATCTGACTGTATGCGGAAGGATTAAAAATGTAATTATCAACGAAATGGGCAAGAACATTTACCCTGAGGAAATAGAGGAAGAATTGTTAAAAAACCCTTTCTTTCAAGAGGTGTGTGTTATGGGGAAGAAAACAAAGACAGGGAGTGAAGAGGTGTTTGCAGTTGTCCTTCTTGAAGAGGAACTCCATAAAGGGAATAGTGCTTTAGAAAGGTTGCAACATGTAGAGAACGAGGTAAAGAAGTCTTTGGATAGTATGGCAGATTATAAAAAAATTACGGATTTTTTCGTTTGGCCAGATGAATCTTTACCCAAGACCACGACTCTAAAAAATAAACGAGAAGAGCTAAAAATTGCGTTAATAAAAAAGCATGGATTTTTAAAGACAGATTTTTAAACCGTGCGTACTTTCGATATTGTTTTGCATCCTAGATTGTGCTAAGTCCCTAGACTAGAGTGAAAAAAAGAAGTATAAATCTCGCTTTGGATTTTTTGTATTTCGATTAGAAAAAATTCATGTGTGTCCCCATCGTCTAGCTTGGTCCAGGACACCGCCCTTTCACGGCGGCAACAGGGGTTCGAATCCCCTTGGGGACGCCAGCCCACCAATACTTCCAGTGTGCTGGCGCTCACCTTCGTGGTGAATCTTAGATCACACCATGGGCCGGGTGAGGCTCAAGATCACCTTTGCCCCTGAATGGATGTTGTCCGTGCTGCCCGTTCTATTGGTCGACTACTGTCCGAGTAGTCCGCGTTTTCAAGAAGAGTACCGGTTTGGCTTTACTGGCTAGCCTCAGCCAGCTTCGCTTTGGTGTGAGCGTGGGCTGCAGTATCCGAGAGACTGTTTTTCATTTTGTGGTTGCCTCATCTTCTCCTTTATCAGGAGGACCGGCTTTGGACGGGTGGGTTAGCGTGCTGACATCCCGGCCGACGTTTAATCTGATGCATAAATCTGTTTTCCTACAGCCCGTGGGGAGCCTGAAAGTACGTATAAACTAAGGGTACGGAAATGCGCAAAGACAGAGGCAGGTGATGGCGATCCCTTTTAATCGTGCCAATGATTATCTGAAGAAGCTGCTGAACGAGCGAACCATCGGTGAAGTGAATCAAGCGCTTCGTCCGAAGTTTGATGAGGCGGGCCCTAGCATTCCTCGGGCTATGGATATCAGCGCTGAAAATGTTGATCAGCGCTGGGAGATGTTTGCCGGTGCAGACCAAGCACGTGAGCAGCTTTTGGATTCTAAGACCGCCACAGATATGGAGGTGTACCAGCGGAATATCGAGAATTTCATTGGCACGGTGAAAGTGCCCGTGGGTATTGCTGGACCTTTGCGTGTAAATGGTTTGTTTGCACAGGGTAATTATTTTGTACCACTAGCCACCACAGAGGCTGCACTCGTTGCCTCATACAGCCGCGGCGCACAACTCATCAGCAAGGCAGGCGGTGCAACCGCATTGTTGCTGAGTGAGGGTGTCTCCCGTGCGCCCGGCTTCGCTTTTGACGATCTTCGGCAAGCGGGTCTGTTCGTTGCTTGGGTTGTCCCACAGCTTGAAACATTCAAAAGCGTAGCGGCCACGACCACACGCCATGGCGAATTAATTGACCTGCAGATCACCTTGGAGGGAAACCATGTCTATCTGCGGTTTGATTACAAAACTGGGGATGCTGCGGGTCAGAATATGGTTACCATAGCCACCCAGGCAATCTGTGCCTATATAAAGGAAAACTCACCTGTTCAGCCACGGTATTTCTTTATAGAGGCCAACCTGTCTGGTGACAAGAAGGCCAGCGCGCAGTCATTTATGTCAGTTCGGGGAAAAAAGGTTACTGCCGAGGTCATCCTACCGAAGAAACTGGTAGAAGCAGTCTTGCATACCACTCCCCAGCGAATGGTCGAATTCTGGACGATGTCCGCAATGGGTGGGGTACTGAGTGGCACCATTGGCGTGCAGGGGCACTATGCGAACGGGCTGGCTGCTATGTACATAGCCTGTGGTCAGGATGCAGCCTGCGTTTCCGAATCAGCAGTCGGCGTCACCCGGTTCGAATTGACACCCGATCAGGACTTGTACTGTTCCGTCATCCTGCCCAACCTGATTGTTGGAACTGTTGGCGGCGGTACCAGTCTTCCCAGTCAGCAGGCCTGCCTTAAATTGCTTGGACTGGAAGGGGCCGGTCATGCCCAAGCTTTTGCCGAAGTGGCGTCAGCACTGACTCTTGCAGGTGAAATATCAATCATTGGAGCCATGTGTGCCGGTGACTTCTCAAGGGCGCATCAGCAATTGGCTCGAGGAACGGGCCGTTGAGTAACGCCAGAGTGTGAGACCGAAAGAACGGAGAACGTGGTGAATTCATGGTTGGGCATTGCGGTCGTGCTGGCCAGTCTCGCGGGCGCGTTTCTCGGCGTTCAGTATCTCAATAAACGCCTCCACCTCCATCCGGAGATTCCACGCAAACTCATACATGTGTTGATGGGTTTGCTCGCTGCGATTTTCCCCTGGATCTTTACAGAACTCTGGCCTGTGCTGTTACTGAGCGTGCTCAGCCTACCGGCGTTGCTGATTGTACGAAGCGGGGCAGTCAGCTCACTACAGAATGTTGTGCACGGGGTCGAACGGGTTTCGTGGGGCGAGTTGTTGTTTCCTATTGCAATCGCGTTGCTGTTTACCCTGGCGCGGGACAACGCACTCTTGTATACCCTGCCAATATTGATCCTCGCAGTTTCTGATGCCGTAGCGGCGTTGATTGGCATCTTCTACGGACGCATCCACTATTCCACGCTGGAAGGGCACAAGTCGGTTGAAGGGTCAATCGCATTTTTGTTTGTAACCTTCCTCACAGCCCATATCGGTTTGTTGTTGTTCTCCGGTATTGGCCGCCCGGAATCGTTACTGATTGGCGGTCTGATTGGTGTCGTTGTGATGATGGTCGAAGCAAGCGCCTGGAGGGGGTTGGACAATCTGTTTATCCCGGTGAGCGTTTTTGCCTTGCTGCAGACTTTCCTTGTGATGGAGTTTAGCGAGTTAGTGCTGCAGGGGCTGGTGATACTTGCCTTGGGGATATTTGTCCTGGCCTGGCGAAAGCGCAGCACTTTTGACGACAGTGCCTTGTTAGGCGGAATCCTGGTTGCCTATTCAATCTGGGTCCTTGCCGGTGTCTATTGGCTTGCCGTGCCAGTTCTGATGTTTCTGGTTGGGACATGGCTGTCCTCTAATGTCTCGGCAGATGAACGCCGTAATCCACATACGGTCTACGCACTGTTATCCATAACCGGGGTCAGTCTGTCCTGGCTGATCATTGGAATCGGTCTGCCCGGGCTTGACCTATTTTTTCCCTATGCCCTGGGCTTTGGGGCCAATCTGGTAATGCTGGGTGTGTCGCGTGAGCATCTTGGCAGGAGTAGACTCGCCCCGCCTGCACTGCTCGGAAGGGTGATCACCCCGGCTTGGTTGATCGTTATGCTTCCATATGGAGCGAAATACGGGTTGACGTCTCCGATCGTATTTGTTGGGCTCATCACATTGGTGTTGTTACTGACTACATCTATCGTGTTTCTGCGTCTTCAGCCACAGTTAGACGATTGCCCAGTAGACCTTGCTCGATGGGTACGCCAGTCATCCATCGCGACCTCAGCATCGTTGCTGGCTTCGCTTTCGGTGCTTCCTGTTGCCGGTGTGTTTCTAAGCTAGTCCCGACTTCTCAAGCAATGGACGGTCAATGCCTGGCCGGAGGCCGGGGTGAGTCGTCCTGTAGTTGTAAACTATGTTCGGAATCGGTACTTGATCAATCGAGAAGGGCGGGGATGCACATGGAAAAAGGCTCAGTGCCAGAACGACTCCAGCGCCTGCGCGAGAAAGAGGGCATTGTTTCTCAATTGACTGAGGAG
>JAZAHK010000002.1:0-103856 GCA_036231405.1 Nitrospinota bacterium | reverse complement strand
GATTGCAAAGAATCTATCCGCGAAATAGAAAGAGTCTCAAGAAAACACGCTTTTATTGTAGTTGATGCATGGAGAGACAACGAAGAAAAGAAAAGAATGCTTGGCTGGAATCTTACAGCACTAACCTATATGCATGTGGATGATTGGAAACAGTTGTTTCAATCCGAGGGATACACCGGTGATTATTACTGGTTTATTGCCGAATAGGAGGAATTGTTCATTGTCTTCTATTGATCAAGATAAACGAAACAATCTAGAAATTTCATCTGAACTATCAATTTTTCAAAACCAATACCTCAAACTTTCTCGCGTGAATGCGAAGATCAAGGGAATTGAAAAAGAGTACTTTGTCACAAACTTCGGAAGACGTGCGGCAATGATTTTACATAAAAACAATTCTATATTGTTGGTAAATCAATTTAGACATCTAATCAATCGAAGTTCTTGGGAAATCCCAGGTGGCAGAGTAGAAGAGTCTGAATCACCCGAAACTGGGGCAATAAGAGAATGTCTTGAGGAAACAGGACTATTAGCGCAGAACGCAGAACTACTTATAAACTATGAACAGGGACTTGATTCTCTCCATAATCCAACATATGTATACCAATCCGACACTTTTAAAATAAGCAACGAATTTGAACCTAATGTTGCAGAGGTGGAGAAATATAATTGGATCAAAATTGTAGATTGCTTAGAAATGATAAAGACAAAGGAAATTCTGGATAGCTTAACAATTATTTCGATACTAACATTTAATCTATTCTACTTAAGAAATGGGATCATGTAATGGTTCACTCAAAGGCAGCTGTACTTTTAAATACAGGAAAGCCTTTAAAAGTTTTTAATTTGCAAGTTCCTGCACTTAAAAATGGGCAGGTTCTCGTCGAAACTGCATATAGCGGACTATGTCACACTCAACTTCTAGAGATTAGAGGAAAGCGTGGCATAGACCATTTTCTCCCACACACTTTGGGACACGAAGGCTCTGGGAGAGTGGTTAAAATTGGGCAAGGGGTAAAGAAAGTAAAACCAGGAGATCATGTCGTACTCACTTGGATTAAAGCTTCCGGAATGGATGTTCAATCAACGCAGTATGGAAGTGCGATAGGGGAAATAAATTCGGGTGCAATAAGCACTTTTATGGACAAAACAGTAGTCAGTGAAAATCGTTTGATCAAAATTCCAAAAAAAATGCCACTTCGAGAAGCCGCCCTGTTAGGATGCGCAGTACCCACTGGGGCTGGAATTGTTAGAAATACAGCAAGTCTAAAAGCGAACAATAGTATTGCTATTTTTGGACTGGGGGGAATTGGAATGAGTGTTGTTCTTGCTTCGAAAATGATGGGGGCAAAAGTGATCATTGGCATCGACGTAGAACAAAACAAATTAGAGAGAGCAAAAGAAATAGGTGCTACCAACATTGTAAACGCAAAAAAAGTAAAGGTAATCGAGGAAATACAAAAAATAACGAATAATCAAGGAGTAGATTTTTCTGTCGAGGCGATCGGCAATCCAAAAACAATGGAAGATGCTTTTAGTGCTGTAAGAATAAATGGTGGGCTTTGTATTCTTGCGGGGAATCTCCCATTCGGAGAAAAAATATCTATCGATCCCTTTGACCTTATAAAAGGGAAAAACATTGTTGGGACCTGGGGTGGAGAAACTTCTCCAGAAAGAGACATAAGATTCTATATCAAGAAATTCTTCTCAGGAGAGATGGGTCTAAGTGATTTAATAACTCACGAGTATGACTTAGAACATATTAACGAAGGTTTTTCCGACTTGGAAAAAGGAAAAGTTGGAAGGGCCCTCATCAAAATGGGAAAATGAGCGAAGCGTGTATTACGATTTTATGACTATCTTATTTTCGTTTTTCATATCCTTTTTTTCTTTATTATTTCTAATTCTAGTTTCAAATACTCTTCGATTTTTATCCAGAAAAAAAATACTTTCTTTTCCACTTTATACAGAATCTATTTTTATATTTTTATTCTGTATCATACTTTCCATCTTTATTTATAAATCTTCCCCATGCTTATCAAATAACATTAATCCCTTAGTAGGTTTTCCAGATCATTTAAGAATCACAACCACATTATTGTTTTTTGCGATGTTCCTCACCTACTTAGAAATAAAGTCTTTACTTTCAAGGGGACTGTCATTGAGAATCTTGAAGGATTTAGACGAATCGAATACTCCGGTAAAATTAGAATCGCTAAAAGATGGATATGGAGGAGGACTTGGCTTCAACGGATTGCTCGATAAAAGATTAAATACAATCAAAAAATTAGGAATGATACATTACTCCCATCCTACAGTTGGACCTCTTACTATTTTCGGAAAATTAATGAATTTTTTAGGTGCCCTATTCCGAGAAATTTTAAAACTGGAAAGAGCAGAATAAATGTACGAGATCATGATATCATCACTCTCAGGAATGTTTCTTTTCCTACTTATACATATAACATTGTGGAGAATTTCACCTTCAAACACCCCACGTATGTCACTACTTTTTCTCTTGGTAATCATAGGAATAGTATGTTCTGTAATCGTACATTCATTCTTTTTTAACACAAATATAGTTTCAATCGCTTCAACTGTATGGATGGATATTTTTTTCATCATCTGTTACCTGTTTTTATATGCAGGCTTGTCACGTTCTGTCTCACTTACTCTTCTTGAAAAAATTTCAAAATCAAAATCAATAAATTTCCTGACCCTTGTAAAAGATTATGAGTCATCAATACGTTTTCTAGATAGAATGGATTTAATGGAAAAAAACGGATATATAAAAATTTCTGATGATATGGTTACCATCGAGCCAAAAGGCAGAAGATTAATTTCTATAACTAAAATGTTTGGACGATTAGTAGGGGTTTCGTTAGAAGGATAAATGCATGAAAACAGATAAGGACATCGAAATAAGTTTTTTCATCCCCTGTCTTAATGAGGAAGACAATATAGGAAAAACAATTGAATGTGTTATTGAAGTAATGAAGAACATGAACATGAAATATGAAATTTTAATCGTAGACGACAATTCTTCAGATGACACCGTCAATAAAATAACGGAAGAGATGAACAAGAATAAAAATGTTATAATCAACCTCGTAAAAAATCTAGTGACAAGAGGATTAGGACGAAATTATTTTCTTGCTTCTCATAAAGCACTTGGGAAACACTACATGCTTGTGAATGGAGATGCAGCAGAAACAAATGAGACTATAAGGGACATTGTTACCCAAAAAGGAAATGCTGACATGATCATTCCCTACTTTGGCAAAAATGATTCAAGAGTGTTACTCAGAAGATTCCTTAGCGTTTCATTTACCTTTTTAGTTAACATAATTTCTGGAAACAGAATTAAATACTATAATGGTCCAGTTTTACATAAAACGGTAAACGTTAAAACTTTTCGTTCTGAGACAATTGGATTTGCCTACCAAGCAGAGTTAATATGTTATCTTTTAAATGAAAAAACTACTTACATTGAAATTCAAGTAGAAAATTCAGATAGAGAAAAAGGAGTTTCTAAAGCCTTTACAATTAAGAACATTTTGTCTGTTGGAAATGCAGTGTTTCATATTTTACTTAGACGAATCGTATATCTATTTTTTAAAGTTTAATACAATTAAATCAATTTGAGATTAAAAATAAGTGTTAAAAATTTTCATTACAGGGGTTTCTTCAGGACTAGGACGCGAACTCACCAAACAATATGTAGCAAGCGGTCATGAAGTTTGGGGTATTGCAAGAAGACAGGCTGAACTATACACACTTTCAGAAGAACTCGGAAAAGATAATTTTCTTTTTTCGGTCTGCGATATTTCTAGCCCAGCACAGATAGATGAAACAAAAACAGAAATGGAAAATAACAATTTCATCCCAGATATTGTTATTTTAAATGCTGGAATTAACCCAGAGGCGAACAAGAATTCCTTTTCCATAGATGAAATTGAAGAGACTATCCAAATAAATTATCTTGGGGCCCTACGCTGTATTGAAATTTTCATGCCATATTTCCTAGAGAGAAAAAAAGGTCAATTCGCAGCAATATCATCACTTAATGCATATCGCGGCGACTCTAGATGGATAGGGTATTCCGCTAGCAAGTCCGCATTATCAAAATCCTTTGAATCCTTAAGAGGAAGATATACAGACCAGGGAATCACTTTTACTACAATTCATTTGGGGGCAGTAGATACAGGGATGGGAGCAAATTCAAGCAGTCCCTTTAAAATTTCTCCATCAAAAGCTGCTGATAGTATTATAAAAACCATCTCGAGAAAAAAAGCATGCAAATCTATTCCAATAATTCCTAGAATTTTAATTGGCCTCTTTAGAGTTTTTACAGACAGAATGTTTTCTAGAATGATGAACCAATATAGGGATTACAAATAATTTTAATTGTTCTAAGAAGGGACCAATATGATCATAGACTGCCACGCTCATTTAGATGAAAGAGCCCTAAGCTTAGAAGACCAGATCAGGAAAATGGATGAACAAGGAATAGAGAAAACTGCCCTAATTGCCCGCATAACAGAAACTCTTGAACCAGACAAATCAGAACTTCTTCTCGGCATCCAAAGACAAATGATGAACTCTAATATTCTACGTACAATTACGTCTTTAGTAAGTCTCACTTTTTATGATTCAAAAGGGACATTACGCCCAATATGGTCTTTTTTTACCGACAACAAAAAGGGGTACACTAAGACGATCGTCCCTGACAATCAGAGTGTAGCAACTGCTCTAGAAAGATATCCAGAAAGGTTTTTAGGATGGATTTTCATAAATCCAAAAGTTCACTCTTCCCCGGAAGATGAGATTGATAAATGGAGGTCCATTAAGGGGATGATTGGCGTTAAAGTTCATCCTTACTGGCACCAATTTCCTCTCAAAGATTTAGAGAGCACTGCTAGAAGGGCAGAAAAATTAAATTTGCCACTACTAATACACATGGGATTCGGTGATCAAGGTGATTTTAAATGGCTTGTTGAAACTTTCCCTAGTTTGAAAATTATTTTCGCTCATGCAGGATTACCTTTTTATAAGAGTATATGGCCCCTCATACAAAAACATAAATATGCTTATGTCGATCTTTCAAGTGCTCATTTATCTGAAAATTTTACAAAAAAAGTGGTATCTACACTTGGTCCAGAAAAATGTCTTTTTGGCACAGACAGCCCTTACGGAATCACAGGGGAGGACGGAAAATATGATTACGGGCATATAAAAGGATGGATTGACCGATTGAAAATCTCTGAGGGAAATAAAGAAAAGATTTTAGGTAATAATTTTGAAAATATTATAGAAAATTAATTCACAAAATAACAGATGATCAGTCTTCAGAAAAAAGTTTTTCCAACCTTTTTTTGACAGTTTCAGATTCCGATTCTCTGGACAAATCACTTTTTAAAATGTGTTTTAATCTTTTCCCAGGAGGACTTCCCAGAAAAACTTTCGGCGTTATTATTTCAAAAATTGGATTCTTATTGATCTCATTCTCTGCTTTCTTTATCCAATATTTTCCACTTAAACGAAGTTCCAGATTGGGAAAGAATTTCAAAATTTGTGCAGCAATAAACTCGCGATTTCTTTTCGCAAAAGAAAAAACCGAAGACTTCATATCAAAAAAATTACTCCTATAACCCAAATATCCTGAAGAAGTAATCTGTATATCCTTTTTTTCTTCTCTAGCATAAAAATCATATAATTCTCTCCATGTAGGCTCTGGATTCGAAACTAAAGTATATCGACCAGATTTTTCCTTCCCTGTAGCAATTGACCAGATAGCCTCTGAAATTGTTGAACAAAAAACTGTTGGAGAATGAACATTCCCGCTAAAAGGAAGAGATAAATATTTATTTTCTATTTCCTTTCTCATTTTACGCCCAACAGATTGCATCTCTCCATGTACTTGTCCAAGTCGCAAGATATAAACCTTCTTTCTATTCAACAAACCTATGAATCGTGTGACCCTTTCACCGTATCTCTTAAGAGCACTATAGGGAGTATGCGTGAATACATGTCTTCTGACCCACGGACTTGAACTATGAACACCAAAAGCAACGATCGAACTCATATAAATAAAAGAAGAATCCAGTGGAGTATATCTAAGTGCATTTGAGATAATCTTTCGCGTCATTTCTCTCATTCTTAGGGCAGTACCTTTAGGGTAGGAAAAATCTATCACTATATCTATATCCTTAAGTATTTCCTTTGCTTGTTCCGGATCTTCCATATTACCAACCTTACAATTTAGACCTAATTTCCTTAAAAAGGCAGTGCTAGAATCTGACCTGCAAACAGGAACGATTTCGAAATTCTCCATTTCTGACAGATAAATACATACCTCTGTACCAACCTGACCATTTGCTCCAATAACACCTATTTTCTTCATTGCTATACTTTGCCTTCTAAAATTTTCTCAATTGTTTGCGTAGTCAAAAGACTATTTTCTGCAGAAGTTCTATTCGAGGACTGATTCGAAATTCCGTCTAGAAAATGATCCCAATGGGAAGAGAATGTTTGCAGGGGCGTCAAGGGATATTCTTGACTTTCTTCACTTATGTTCAAAACCTTATTTTTATTTTTGGACAATATCTCGACTGGAGACTGGATATCAAAAGGCAATCTAAATTCTGCATTTTCAAAATTAAATTTGCACCCTTCTATAGTCTCTTTAATCCAACTCACATGACATTTACAAGTTACTGTCTTTTCATTCACTAAGTGCAAATTTAGTGAGGCTGAAACATCTAGAGCGAAACTATTGTCTTCAAAAATATCTGATTTTAGAATCTCAATAGAACGTGCTTTGGTCACGTTAAAAATCATATCTAAACCATGTATTCCTAAATCCCAAAGAACTCCTCCAACATCCTTTCTTTTCCTTCCTCCAAAACCAGATAAAGGAGTACCTTGTCCTAACTCGATACTAAGCAAATTACCGAAAACCTTTTCCTCGATTATTTTTTTCAACAAAAGTGTTCTTCCCCACGATCTATATTGCAAACCATTTCCAAGTCTAAAAGGAGCAAACTTGCCACATATTAACTCATGTTCACTAGCACTAAAGGCAAATGGTTTCTCTATATAAAAAGAAGTATTACTTTTTAAGAAAAAATCGAGATACGTTTGTCTCTGTGTCGGTGGAATCGCCATTAAAATAACATCAACTTCAGGAAAATCGATTAATGCAGTTTTCGGGGAAAGTAAACGCAAGCCATATATTTTTGCTATATGCTTGGCATTATCTTCGTTAATATCAAAAGACCAAACAATCTCAGTATCTTTTCTCGCACTAAGAATCGGCAAATGAACCTTAGTAGAAATATCTCCTAACCCGATCACCCCTACTTTAGTACTTTCAATCTGATTTGTATTTTGTTTAAAATTCTTCACTAAAGTCTCTCTCGCGTATAAGAAGTCTTAAAGTTTTCTTTTTTTTTACAACTCTCATCGAACAGAAACAGTAGATGTCAATTTTTCCAAAGAAAAACTACTCTTATTTTTCAGTTTCTGCAAAGCATCCCAATGTCCTCTAACTTCTTCTAACTCGTCAACAAAAGGAAGATAGCAAGCAAGTTGATCAATCAAAAAAAGAATGAAAAGAGGATAAACTATCTTAGAAGATAAATTTAAACCTTCAAGATATCTTTTAATAAACACTTGAGATTGTTTGGAATCAAACAGTGTTTTAGTGACTCGATCGGGAAACAGGACATTTCCAGCCCCAGAAATATATTTGTCACTTAACAAACAGTGGAACAAATCAAACAAAGGTGGATAATTAACACGACCGAACTCCCAGTCAAACACAAACATTTTTTCTGAACCACCTATCATATTTGCATGGTAGAAGGGGAATTCCCTTTGGACGACACCAAAAGGCAAATTTAAATCATCAATAACGGCTACCATCTCCTCGCATAATTGATTCAGCCAGATATTACTTTCCTCTTTAAAGTAATGATTAATTACTTTTAGTTTCTCTTGAATTTCAGAGAAGAACTCACTTTTGTGAAAAGGAATTGAAGTAGAAGTTTTAGAAAACAATTCAATTAACCAGTCAACATGCGCATCACTCATTTTTTTTGGATATTTCAATCCTGATTTTGAAGATATTTCCAGAAAGGATCTTGCCAAACAAGTCTTGAAGTTGAGAACTTTTGGGACTTTCGCTGTATGAAATTCATAATTCGCTAAATATTTAAGGATTTTTACTTCGTTTGAAATTATTTCTTCTCCTTGCTTTCCTGAAGAATATTTACAAAAAGACCTTAAATCACCATTTTCAGAAAATACAGGAACAAGATTTTTCCTTTTTGTAGGCAAAACACTAATATTTTTAAAGACCCATGGTTCATGCTCTCTTTCTCCTGAAGAGTTTCCAAGTCCACTTTCTCTGACAAATACAAGTAGTTGTTGACGAAAAAAAATACGCGACAATCGAAAATAGTTTAATACTCTAAGGATAAATAAAAAATAATAAACTCGCCTACTTCTATATTTTATTTGCTGAAAATGTTTTAGTAATTTTTCAGTTACTTTAAATTTCATATAAGCATGATCTCCATTATCTTCTTTAGAATGAATCTCAGAAAAAAGTATGGCATTACTCAGAGGGAAACCTAGAAAATGAAATTCTTGAAAATTGAACTTCTCTAATGAAATAAAATCGAGCTTATTTACTGGCGAAGTTCCTTTTTTAGAATAAACAAATATCTTCCCACTAGGGCTAAGTAGTGATTCACATTCTTCTATTATTGTTATTATTCCCAATTCCTTCAAAGAATCCGCATTAATCAAGATACAATCTAAAATTGCCCCTCTAGGTCTGATATCTCTAAGGAATTTTTCAAACTTTTCAAATTCAGAAATCTCTCTACAATCTGAAGGGAAAACAATCTTCATCCAATCAGAACTTTCTAGTTCTAAGTTAGAAATATGCGGAAAATTGCCAATCTCTAAAACTATTTTTGTATCTGTTGGAATAAGAAAATTCCAACCATTCCAGACCATAATATTAAGACCCTAAAAAAATTTAAGAAGACAAAACATAAACATAAAAAATTGTTTATAATTGGAAACTAAATTTAATTTCTTTTGCTTCAAACCTTTTTACTCTATCATAAAATTTCTAATAACAGAGTCAGAGGAACATGGAAATAGAGCTAGAAAAAACAAAATCATTTTTTAGTCGATTACGAAGCGGAGTTGTTTCAGTTTTTTTCGGTCAAATTGTCCTCACAATAGGCAACTTCCTTCTCGTTCCAATCTTTCTTACTTACTGGTCACCCACAAAATATGGGGAATGGCTCACTATTTTTTCTTTAACTGCTTATCTTACTTCATTTGATCCTGGTATAAGATTAGCAATAATAAATAAACTCACTCAGTTATTTTCATTAAATAAAACAGAAGAATATCGTCTTTATCTACATTCGTCTTTCGTACTTTTCTTGTCAATTTCAATAATGGTTACACTGATTTTGATTCCGATTTTGTTTTTTTTACCTGTTCAGAAAATCCTCGGATTCAGAGAAATAAGTCCTATCGAAACTAGATGGGTCTTCTTTTTATTGTCAATCCAGGTCTTATGGGCATTGCCAGCAGGCATGGTTACAGCGATTTATAGGACAAATGGAAATTTTTCAACTTCTCAATGGTTCGCTAATGCAAGACAGTTTATCTCTATTGGACTTATTCCAACTGTACTTCTGTTAGGAGGAGACATTATCACAGTTGCGACAAGTCAAACGGTTGCAACCTTTTTAGTTTTCTTTGCTGTTTGGGATATCAAAAGAAGATTCCCTAACCTATCCCCGGGAATCAAGAAAACTTCCTTAAAAGTCCTATATAAAATGTTACCCCATGGGATTTACTTCTTCCTTCTAGACTTTTCGCTAGTCCTACTTCATCAAGGAAGCGTAATTTTGATTTCAATAGAACTTGGTGGCGCTTTTGTAGCTCTATTTGTCGTAAGCAGGACATTAGCAAATTTAATTAGACAATTTACTCGTTCTTTTCTAATGCCATTGTGGCCAGAAATAACAAAAATGGAAATTTTGGACGAACAGGAGAAACTCCAGAGATCTCATAGATTAATCGTTTGTATTTCAACTTCATTATGTATCATCTTTATCTCAACCCTTTGGTATGAAGGGAGCAATGTCATCTCATTTTGGACAAAAAACAAAATCCAACCAGACTTAATCCTATTCAGACTTTTGATGTTATATATACTTTTTCAGACTCCTTGGATGTCGAGCGCTCTACTTTTAAAAGCGGCTAACAAACACAAACAAATTGCTAAATTGCAATTGTTTTCAAGTTTTATTGGATTAATTTTAGCCCTATTTTTAATAAAATCTCACAAACTTCATGGACTAGTTATCGCATTAATAATTGGAGAATTTATTTGTTGTTATTTTTGGATAATAAAAAAAACATGCCTCCTAACAAACGAAAACTTCAAGAAATTCATAATAAATTTATGGGCCGGTATTTTATCACTAGGA
Organism: Nitrospinota bacterium; assembly: GCA_036231405.1. Lineage (GTDB taxonomy): Bacteria > UBA8248 > UBA8248 > UBA8248 > UBA8248 > UBA3496. The sequence goes on along the minus strand of JAZAHK010000002.1, from coordinate 93,330 downwards.
ATTCCTTCGCTACTTATTTCATGGGTAATAAATCATTTCACAAACCTCAACACACCACTTCGTATACTTACAACTCTTATATGCACATTGATTTTAGTAGCTTTTGGAACTTGCCAAATCTGGCTCAAGAAAGAAGAAAAAAAAATAATTGCAAGAAAACTAAAGTTCTTTTTCTATAATCATCCATAACCTCAAACTATTTCAACAAACAATGAACTTTCTGCATTTTGCCTACCAACAAAAAAAATATTTATGTAACATAATAAAAATTTGATTATTATCACTCGAATTTAACTTATTTTAACTGATACTGAGAAAAAGATGCGAAACGTTTGTTTAGTCGGAGTCGGGTACTGGGGAAAACACTTATGTCGTAACTTGTCAGAAATAGGATGTTTACATTCCATTGTTGATACTGACAAGAAGATTGTTTCCCAAGTCAAGAAAAAATATTCTTTAAACACTTCCTATCCAAATATAGAAGAAGCTATTTTGGACAAAGAAATTGATGCATTTGTAATATCTGCTCCACCTAAATTTCACTACCAAATAGCTACAAAAGCACTAACAGCACGAAAACACGTCCTGATAGAAAAACCCTTCACTCTTAGTTCCAAAGATGCTAGCAAACTTGCTAACTTAGCAAAAAAAAACAAGTTGACACTTATGGCTGGATTTACATTCCTATATAACGAAGCAGTGAGGAAGATAAAGGAATATATAGAATCAGGAGAATTAGGTGAGGTTTTCTATATTTTCACACAAAGATTAAATTTCGGCATTGTTCGTTCGGACGTTGATGTTAACTGGAATCTAGCTCCCCATGATATTTCAATTATCTTATACCTTTTCGACCAAATGCCAACTGAAATAAGAACTCATGGTATTTCACAATTAAAAAAAGGGGTACTAGACATTGCGTTTACCTCTCTTACATTCAAGAAAAATCTTACTGCATATATTCACTCGAGTTGGATTAATCCAACCAAGACAAGAGGCGCAACTATCGTAGGAACAAGGAAAATGCTAGTTTATGATGATACTTCCTTAGATTCAAAAAATAACATTTACGACAAGGGATTCGGAAAAAAAGGAAAGAATTCTTTAAATTTTGAAGATTTTATTCAGTTCCAATTATTAAGCAAAGAAGGAAATGTTTTTACTCCTGAAATAAACTTTGAAGAACCACTTAGAATCGAGTGTGAACATTTCATAGATTGCATAAATGAAAAAGAAAATTGTTTATCAAATCCCAAAAAAGCTATACAGGTCTTGAAAATTCTTGAAGCAATGGATAAATCTGCTTCGAAAAATGGAACTCCTGTAAAACTAAGGTGATATTTAATGAGTACGAGACTATTTATTTCTGGAGAAGTAATCGATTTTTTTTTCAACAATTCTTACACAGAATTGGATGCAGAAGAATTAATTCAGAAATTGCAAGATGACAAATACGAATTATGGTCTTCTAACTTCATACTGATAAAATCTAGCATTGAAAACACCCCTGACTGGGCAAAAAAAATAATCGCATCTGCTACTATTTGTAATTTAAAACCCAATAGCTTGATTAAATATTTAGAAAAAAAAGAAATAAGCGACATTAAAAACGATGAAATACGAATTTGCAATAACATCAATCAAGCTTTTATCTTAACACTTGAAAAGGGAGCTTGGAAAAAGTCAGGACTTAACGCAATAGAGCTATCAGAAATTAGCGAATTGAAAAAGAAAGAGGATGTTCCACTAGTTGACTTAATAGGGCAATACTCTTCAATTTCATTTGAAATTAACGAAGCTATTTCCAATACTATTTCACGTTCTAATTTTGTAATGGGTGAAGAAGTACTTAAATTTGAAGAAGAATTTGCCAATTTTTGCAATGTAAAACATTTTATTACTACAGGAAGTGGAACAGATGCAATTCATTTAGGTTTACGAGCACTTGGAATAAAAAAAGGAGATGGTGTATTAACTGTTTCTCACACATTTTTTGCAACTGCCGAATCTATTATCATGTGCGGGGGAGTACCATTTTTTATCGATATTAATCCAAAAAACTATTGTATTTCTATAGAATCTTTAGAAAAATTTATTCAAGAACAGTGTTTTAAAAAAGACGATGGCTCTCTAATTCACAAAGAAAGTAATACTTCAATAAAGTCTATACTGCCCGTTCACCTATATGGTCATCCAGCAGAAATCGAAAAATTAATACCAATCGCAAAAGAGAACAATCTCACTCTAATTGGTGATGGAGCGCAATCTCACGGATCTAAAATCAGAATCAACAATAAATTCCGGGATATTTCTTCACTCTGCGATGGCACTGCATTTAGTTTCTATCCTGGGAAAAATTTAGGCGCTTTTGGTGATGGCGGTGGATTCGCGACGAACGACTCTGAGTTAGCAAAAAAAATAAGATTATTGAAAGACCATGGAAGGACTAATAAATACGAACATACTATCTACGGATGGAGCAGCAGGCTAGACGCTATTCAATGTTCTATACTTAGAGTAAAACTAAAATATTTAGAAGAATGGACTATCAAACGAAGAAAAGCTGCAGAGAAATATAATGAATTACTTAAAAAAGTAGACCAAGTTATATGTCCGATCTCTACAGATGATTATTATCACGTATACCATCTTTATGTTATCAGGGTGCATGAAAACAAAAGAGATGAGTTAATCAACTTTCTAAGAGAAAATAAAATTTTTGCTGGGATACACTATCCTATTCCACTTCACTTACAACCCGCATTTGAAAATATAAAAAACAACTCTACATTACCAAATACGGAAATTATATCTAAACAGGTTTTAAGCCTTCCCCTTTTTCCGGAGATAAACTTCAAACAACAAAAATTAGTTACAAAAAAGATTCAAGAATTTCTATGTTAAATAGTTGTATAATGCCTAATTATTTTTAGACTATTACCATTTAGTGAAGAAAATGAAGAAAATCTGCTTTTTAGGATCAAAAAAAATAGGTTCTGAATGTTTACAACATATCTTCAACAAAAAGAATGAACTAGACATTGAGATATCTTACGTTTTGACGAACCCTAGAGGAAAAGAGATAGAACAATTTTGCATTCAAAATGGAATAAAAATACTAAAAGACCTTAATACACTCAAAGATTCTGAACCATTCGATATTGGTATCTGCGTTCAATATGAAAAAATACTTAAAAAAAAACATATTGAAAAAGCAAAAGAAATTTTCATTAACTTACATATGGCTCCCCTTCCAGAATATAGGGGGTGCAACCAATTCACTTTTGCAATCCTAAACAATGATGACATTTTCGGTGCAACAATTCATCAGCTTACAGAACAAGTTGATGGTGGGGCAATAATTTTCGAAAACCGATTTAAAATACCAAAAGATTATTGGGTTGAAGACCTATATAGTTTGACGGAAATGAAATCAATTGAACTTTTCAAAAATGCTCTGCCAAAAATTGTATCTAATGATTTTTCTCTGATTCCACAGAATGAATTAGAAAAATCTAGAAATTCTTCTTTCCATTACAGGAGTGAAATAGAAGATATAAAAAAAATTGAACTAGACTGGCCAGAAGAAAAAATAAAAACTCATATCAGAGCTACATCGATGCCCGGGTTCTCGAAACCATATACTTTAATAGAAGGTCAGAAAATTTTTTTCACGAAAAAAGACGATAAAAGTTAAAAACTAAATCCGCCAAAAGGAACTCCTTAGAAGATTGGAATCTAAAAACAATACTTCCTACCCTACAAGAAGACTTACTAACGGACCCAAACATCATTTTTTTGGGTTTCACGATCTTTGTCCATGGAGTTCAGATCGCCGATATGTAATTTCACTTCAAACTAATTTCATTGACAGACCTCCAGTATATTCAGACAAGGCTGTCGTCGGAGTAATAGATCTTAATGAAGATTGCAAATTCAAAGAGATTGCAACAACTAATGCGTGGAATTTTCAACAAGGTGCTAGACAACAATGGTTCCCGAAAAATGAAAGGGAAATTATTTACAACGATCTATTAAACGATAGATTCTGCTCTATAAAAATAAATATAGAAACTCTTGAAAAAGAGATCTTTGAATGTCCTATATATGCCATTCATCCAGATGGAGAATATGGTTTAGGAATCAATTTTGAAAGGCTCTACGAAACAGGAGGATATGGCTACGATTCTCAAAAGAAGAATACATCTTTTGTTAACATTCCAGATAATGATGGCATTTTTCGTATTGATTTCTCTACTGGAGAAAAAAAACTTGTAATTTCTATTTCAGATGTTGCCAAAACTGGGAATTACGACATAAGTAAAACTAAAAACCACTTCTTGTCACACATAACATTCAATCCCAATGGTTCAAGAATTGCTTTTTGTCACAGATACTGGGCAGAAGATGGCGGTTCACCTATACGACTTTGCACAAGCAACACTGATGGTACTGATCTCCATATTTTCCCAATTACTGTCACTCACTTTAATTGGCTAAATTCTAATCGAATCTTAGCATTTGGGAGAAACAGACCGTGGATTTCGAAAATAAGGAGTCATAACGTCTTTTCTCTTCCAATTTTCAGACAACTTCTGACATTAATAAGAAAAACGAGATCACATGTAAGACAACAGTTAGTAGGTGACAGATATTTCCTTTTAACAGACAAAGAGAAAATAACGGAATCAATTGGAATTGGAATTCTTACAGATGACGGACATCCCATGCCTTCTCCAAATGAAAGGTTTTTTGTTACTGACACATATGCTGATTCTGAACATTACAGGCAATTAATCGTTTATGACTTAAACAAAAAAGCAAAGCATATAATTGGCAATTATTACTCTCTTCCGAGCAAGGAAAACTTCAAAGAACTTAACTGGGACGAAAGTGCAATGAGATCGGACCTTCATCCTAGATGGAATAAAGAAGGCACTCAAATATGTATTGACTCTGTACATGAAGGAACTCGTCAGATATATATTGTTGATGTAGAAGATGTAGTTTCAATCTAATTTATTAGGACAAAAATGAAAATTGTCGTTATAGGTCCTCAACATCCTGATTCACTTCCTAAGTGCTCAGCAGAAACATTTAGAGCTCTTGGAAATGAGGTCTTAACTGTAGACGAAAGAAAAGTATTGAAAGTCTCTTTAGACAAGGATCTAAGTAGAGGAAAAATGAAAAAATGGTCTATCTTAAAACTTCGGCTTGCAGACTACGCGATGAAAATATTTCCAAATTTTGAAAATAAGATATACAACCGTATTGCTGACCTCTCAGCAGATTTCCAACCCGATCTTGTCATCACACATAGCACTTGGGTTCCACCAGAATCACTATTGAGACTCAAGAAAAATACAAACGCAAAAATAGTCTGTTGGTTTCCGGACCATCCTGGAAATCTTGGAAGACAATATTTACTTTCTGGCTGTTACGACTACTTATTTTTCAAAGATAAATATCTTGTCAGCATGGCAAAAAGAATTAATCAAAATGCTGCTTACCTACCAGAGTGCTGTGAACCGAAATGGCATAAAAGAATAACCCTTTCTGAAGAAGAACTCAAAAAATATACATGCGACGTAACGATCGCAGGGAATCTTTATTATTACAGGGCTAAAATTTTTGAAGAACTTTCTAAATACTGTGACGTGAAAATATGGGGGCCCCCTATTCCCAGATGGTTGAAAACAAACCTCAATAAATTTCATCAAAATCAACTTGTTACTGAAGAAGAAAAAGCCAAGGCTTTTTCCGGAGCGAAAATTGTAATAAATACATTTCAAGGTGAAGTTGAAGGAATAAATCTTAGAACTTTTGAAGCTGCTGGATCTGGAGCATTTCAGATATGTGAATATCGAGAAGAAATAGAAGAATTATTTATTCCTGGAGAAGAAATAGAAACTTTCAGGAATTTAGATGAACTCAATGAAAAAGTTAAATTCTATCTTGCAAATCCGGAAAAAAGAAAAGAAATAGCGGATAAAGGATACAAAAGAGCACATGAAGACCACACTTACACAAAACGTATTACCGAACTATTGTCTATTATAAAAGAACTTTGATGAAAAAATTAAATCAATCGAGCAAAACTATACTTCTAAAATCAATTCTCGAAAGATTCAATATCGAAAATGTCCCCTATTGTATACTCAGAAATCATGAATTGCTTCCTGAAGAATTTCGAAACGATATAGACATTCTTATAGAAGAAAGCTCGAAAAAAGTCGTTGCGAATATCATTCAAGATTGCGCAGAAGATTTGAATTGGGATTACAGACAAAGAGGAACTAATCTGTATTTTCTATTATTTTATATAGATGAAAACGATCTTGATTTCTTCAGACTTGACATTGTAACCAAACTGGAATCTGGAGGTGTTGAATATTTTCCTGCTAAAAGATTTTTAGAATCGAATAAAATTTCGAAAAAAGGATTTAAGATTCCTGACCCAACCTTGGAGTTGTTTCACATTCTCGCACATTTTCTTCTTGGCCCAGAATATAATAGGGATAAATATTCTGATAAAATTAGTTCACAAATTCAAAATAAAGACATAGATTGGGATGTCTTTTATACATCTCTTAAAGAAATTTTTCCCGTTAAAATTTCTGAAACTTTAATACGAAATTTCCAAACTAAAAACACTCGTACAATATTGAATAGGAAATATTTTTACAAATATCTCATGTTATTTAAACTAAAAAGATTGTATTTCCCATTTTTCCAATTTTTCAAAAAATGGTTAAGCCGAATTTATAGATATAGTTTTCCAAAAGGAAAATTTATTGTCCTTATAGGACCAGATGGATCGGGAAAATCCACCGCATCAAAATCTGTTGTTGAATTAATACAGATGTTTCATTTTTTATGTGCGCACATACATTTAGGATTTAGGCCTGCTTTCTTACCTACTAAGAGAGAAATTCTGTTTTGGAGAAAAGAACTACCTTCAAAAAACAAAGAGAAAAATGACAAAAAACTTAAAACAATTTCAAAAAATAAAATGGGATACTTAAAATTTCTTTACTATTCAATCGACTATCTTTTTGACTATTTAATAAAGATAAGACCAATTTTATGCAAAAAAGGATTCGTAATTACGGAAAGATACTTTTCAGATTATTTAGCAGGTACAAGGAAAAATCCTAAAGTTACTACTCCAAATTGGTTCATAAAATTAATTTACTTTTTTTTACCTAAACCTTATATGGTAATAATGCTATACGACATCCCTGAGAGAATTTTTGAGAGGAGAAAAGAACTAAGTATTGATGAAATAAAAGAACATATTGAAAAATATAAAAAGATTGATATGAAACAGAAGAAATTATTAGAAATTAAAACAGATGTCCCAACTTACAGAATTGCGGTTCAAATTTTAGATGCAATTTTGGGAAAAGAAATTTCAAAAAGGTCATAAATGAGAAAGAATTACAAATTAGCGGTCCTCACCTCTCATCTTATTCAATATCAATGCCCTTTATGGAAGAGATTATCTGAACATCCAGAAATCGATTTAACTGTCTATTATTGTTCTGACTTTGGCATAAAAGAGCAATTTGAACCAGAATTCGGTGTGAAATACAAATGGGACTTGCAACTACTTGATGGATATAAATCAATTTTTTTAAAAAACTATTCTCCCAAACCAAGTTTTAACCCAATATGGGGGAAAATAAATCCTGGTATTGCTTATGAGTTGATAAAAAATAAGTATGATGGAATTTTTGTACATGGTCATTTTGCTACCACGAATCTAATAGCTTTCATCACGTCTAAATTAACCGGAACACAAGTTCTTTTAAGAGCAATTGCTTCAAACTTTTACGATAATATTGTTCAAAGAAATAAAATAATACTTACAGCAAAAAAACTATACCTAAAAATTGTATACAAATTCTTAATAGATTCCTTTCTTTCTATAGGTTCAAGAAACAAAGATTTTTTCATAAGTTATGGGATCGCTAATGAAAAGATTTTTCATTGTCCATACGCAGTCGATAATAAATATTTTTTTGAAAAATCAGAATCATTCTTTAAAAACCGAAAAGAAATCAGAAAAGAACATGGAATCAATGACTCGACTACAGTGTTACTTTTTGCATCTAAATTAATAACTAAAAAATGTCCGCTAGATCTATTAAGAGCATACAAAAAAATAAATGACCTTCCAAACAAACAGCTACTAATTATAGGTGACGGACACCTAAGAAAAACTATGGAAGAATTCGTTCACAAAGAAAAATTAAATAACGTTTCCTTTCTTGGATTTCAAAATCAAGAAAACATGGTGAAGTACTACTCAATTTCAGATATTTTCGTTAGAACTGATCTTCCCGACAAAGGAGATTGGGGAGCAACTGTTAATGAGTCCCTTGCGTGTTCATTGCCTGTAATCTCTACTAATGCACTTTCCTCTCAAGCTGATTTAATTAAGAACGGGGAAAATGGTTATGTGATAGAAATAGGCGATACTGATAAACTAGCAAGTCACTTAAGAGAATTAATAGAAAATCCAAAAAAACTATTTGATATGAGAAAAAAAGCTAAAGAGATAATGAATTCATGGAGTTATGAAGAAGATGTCATTGGAATTTTAAATGCTCTAAAAAATCATCGTTAAAAATAAGCTCTTGAAAAAATTCTAATTATAAGGTTACTCAATGTGTGGCATAGCTGGAATCATTTCTAAGAAAAGCAGTTACAACACTGCAGATATCTTAGAAAAAATGATCAGTATTCAAAAACACAGAGGTCCTGATAGTAATGGGAAAAAGATTCTCTTACATAATAATTGGGAAATAGGCCTAGGACACACTAGACTATCGATTATTGATTTAAGTCATAATGCAAATCAACCAATGACAGACACAAGAACTTTAAATACAATATGTTACAATGGAGAAGTTTACAACTATTCTAGATTAAGAAATGAGATGCAAGAGAAATCGGAATGGAAATCGACTAGCGATACAGAGGTAATTCTGAAATGTTTCAATCAATGGGGTATAGCATGCCTTGAAAAAATTAGAGGCATGTTTGCATTTTCAATTTGGGATCATCAGAGAAAAACATTAATTTTGGCTAGAGACCAATTTGGAATCAAACCCCTTTACTTTTACTATAAAGAAAACCAATTTATCTACTCCTCAGAAATTCGTTCCTTACTTGCAAGTGAATTAATTCCTAGAAAACTTAGTCAACAAGGACTTGAATCATATCTGGAATTTGGTTCAGTAATTTCTCCAAATACAATAATAGAAGATATTTATTCATTAATGCCTGGTGAGTACCTTGAAATTAAGTTAGGAGATTCTCTAAGTATAAGGAAAGAAAGTTTTAGAGGTAAGAAAACATCAAAAGAAAAAGAAATCAGTCTAAAAACATATTCTGAGACTTCAAAAGATTTATATAATATTTTAAGAGATTCTGTAAGTTCTCACTTAATGAGTGATGTCCCTCTTGGGGTATTTTTATCAGGAGGAATAGATTCTAGTACAATTGTTGCCCTTATGCATGAGACAAACAAAAAGCCTATCAACACTTTTAGTGTCGTGTTTGAACAAAAAAAATATACCGAAAATATCTTCGCAAAACAAATAGCAAGAAAATACAAAACAAATCACTCTGAAATTCTACTTTCTGAAAGTGAAATTCTTAATATGACTCCAGAAGCCTTAGATTGCATGGATCAGCCTACAATGGACGGGGTAAATACCTATGTAATATCTAAAGCTGTGAAAAAAGCAGGTATTACTGTAGCTCTGTCAGGCCTTGGCGCAGATGAATTGTTTGCCGGATATTCGAGTTTTTCAAGAATATCTAAACTAAACTATTTGAAATACATACCAAACATACCAAAAAGATTACTCGCAAAATCAGCACAACTTCTATTCAGAAATTCAACCAATAAAATGAAAGCTTTCGAGTTAATAGGAAGCGATCCTAATATTCATTCACTTTATAAAATATCTAGACAACTTCTAAATCAAAATGACAGACAAGCACTACTTCCAAATATAAAACATGCTGCAACTTCTTCTGCCATCGAAGGATATGCAAATGAAAATGATTTAGATCCAGTCAATCTGATGTCAGAATTAGAAATGCAAGGATACATGACTAACACTCTATTGAGAGATACTGATTTTATGAGTATGGGAAATTCACTAGAAGTAAGAGTGCCCTTTATTGACAAAGAGGTCTACAATTTCGCATCACAAATTCCAGGAAAGTGGAAAATTAAAGATAGTAGATTAAAATCAATTTTGATAGATTCTATGGGTAATCTAATACCAGAAGAAATAAAAAACAGAAAGAAAATGGGATTCACTCTACCCTTTGATCAATGGCTTCGAACATCACTCAAACAGAATGTAGATGAGGTTTTAATTGGGGGAATAGAAATACAAGAGAAATTAGGATTATCTCCAGAAAAAATATCTAAGATCTGGAGATCATACTTGTCCTCTTCAAATGACTCATTTTGGTCTAGACCTTGGGCACTTTTTGTTCTAATTCGTTGGTGCGATAAAAATAGAGTTGAGTATAATTACTGATTTTCAATAGAATGTGATGTCTTTTTTCAATTACTTTTGGAAATCTCTATTAAGAAAAATAAAAAATTCGATAATTGTTTACAAGAAAAGGAATATCATTTGTCAGACTTTCTAGTTACTGGTACTTCAGGATTCATAGGTTCAAGAGTTTCTGAAATCCTATTACAGGAAGGACATCTTGTAGTTGGGATAGATAACTTAAATAATAGTTATGATAATAGACTAAAGAAATGGAGACTGAAGCAACTAAAAACATTTTCTAATTTCATATATGAAGAAATTGATATTTATGACCACAAGATATTAGATAAATTTGTATCAAAAACAAAAAAGAATTTTGAAGCCATTATTAATCTTGCGGCTCATGCTGGTGTGAGAAAATCAGTGGAGAATCCTCGTATTTATTATGAAACAAATGTGTTAGGAACACTCAATCTTTTAGAATTATGCAAAAAATTTGAAATAGGAAAATTTGTTCTTGCATCAAGCTCTAGTATTTATGGAGAATCTGATATAATTCCTTTTTCAGAGAAGAGCGATACAGATATTTTCCTATCACCTTATGCTGCTTCCAAAAAATCAGCTGAAGACCTCTGCAAAACATATAATTATCTTTTTGGAACAGATATTAGCATCTTACGATTTTTTACTGTGTACGGTCCTGCAGGAAGACCGGATATGAGCATCTTCAGGTTCATAAAATGGATAATCGAAGGTGATCCAATTCAGATATATGGTGATGGTCAACAAAAAAGGGATTTCACCTTTGTTGATGATATTGCAAAAGGAACAATCAGTTCCCTTAGAAGGGTTGGTCTTGAAACTTTCAATCTTGGCTCTGACAATCCCATTAAATTACTAGACGTTATCTCAATAATTGAACAAGAAACGGGAATGAAGGCGAACTTAGAGTTTAAGGATAAATTTGAAAGCGATGTTTTTGCCACATGGGCTAATATTAAGAAGGCTAAAGAAATACTGAATTGGGTTCCAAAAACTTCATTTATGGATGGAATAAAAAAAGTAGTGGCTTGGCATCTACAGAATAAAGAGTTTGTTCGTCAAATAAAAATTTAAAACTAAAGAAAATCTTTAACACTCACTGTTTTTCTTGATTTTGAGCTTTCTGATGCAGCATGCACAACTGCGAGCGATTCGTGTGCAATTTTCTCATCTACTTCTGGACTTCTATCTTCTCTAACACAAATTGCAAAATCTTCTAATGCATCACGGAACATATCTCCTTCAACCATGTCTGAAACCGTATCTTCTCCTAACGGATCTCTGTCAATATGCAATCTTATGGGAACGGGAGATTTTGAAGGATCCCTCCACTGTTGACCTGTAATACGAAAATGTGCAATTCCCTCTGTGCCATGAATATTCATATGGAAAGCCCAAGGGCAGGACCATCCAGAACCTACGTAGGAAATCACACCAGAATCATGTTCCATGACAATCATCGATGCGTCTTCCACGTCGGCTTTTGTATGAATACTCCTTAAAACTGCAGTAACTTCTTTTATAGGACCATGCATAAACCTTAACGTATCAATATGATGAATGGAAAGTTGGATAACCACGCCTGTAGGGTTCAATGCCGGATCGGAACGCCATAAACCTGGAGTTAATTCAAGACCCCTTTCAGTGCAAAAATTACTTTCATTCATAGAGATCTTTCCAAGAGCACCGTTATCAACGAGACTTTTCATTTCTCTACATATAGATAGCCTCCTCGCACTATGTCCAACTGCAAGTTTAATACCTGAACTACTAACAGTTTCCACTATTTTTTTAGAGTCTTCCAAACTATGAGCAATGGGTTTCTCACAATATATATGTTTCCCAGAATCAGATATTGCTTCTATATGCTCTCTGTGTGCATAGTTAGGGGTAGTTAAAATCACAGCTTCAATTTCATCATCCTTAAGAAATTCTTCAAAAGAACTAGCTGCTCTCGTATCATAACATTCCATAAAAATTTTCCTTTTTTCTTCTGTCCTACTAAAACATGAAACCAAGTCTATCTTTCCACCACGTTTAGCTGCATCTGCTAAAACATTCGCCCAACGGCCCAAACCCATAGATGCTGCTCTTACCTTTTCAAATGTCATTTTGAATTGTTCCTTCCAAAAAAGAGACTATAAAAAACTATATACCAACTTGAAAATCTGGATACTTAGCCTTCCTTAAGGAATTTTCTGCAGAAGAGCAAAGATCAGCAAGAGATATCCTCGAGAGAGTTTTATCAATAGAACCTTCGAGTTCTTTCCACAAAAATTGACTACCCAGACTAGCCAAATTCTCATTACCAGAACTTTTCAAACCTCCATTTTCAAGATTTATGTCAACGGGAACGATCGATTCCCCAACTGAACAAAGTAATGTTTTCATATCAATTTCAGCAGGCGGTTTTGCAAGCACATAACCACCTCCAGGTCCTCGAGTGCTTCTAACTAAACTAGACCTTCTCATCTTTACGAAAAGTTGCTCAAGATAACTTTGGCTAATATTTAGTCTTCTTGCTATCTGGGACAAGGAGACTGGCTCCGATTGCGAAAAAAGAGCCAATTCAACCATTGCCATTACAGCATATCTACCTTTTGTCGATACCTTCAATTTTTACCTCTACAGACTTTGAAAAGGATCTAATCATCGACAACATTAAAAACCCTCTGGACAAAATTCTTTTTCCCTTGATCCCAGGCGAACACTTTTGTTTCTTTTACTTCATTTTGACGAATGCTAATAACTACATGATTAGCATCAGGAAAAGTGGGAATATCTCCAAAAGGGACAGCCGCCCTTTTATCTTCATCTGAAAAATACGATTCTTCATCAGGATGGCTGTGGAATATAGCCTTTAAAACCTTCCCTTCTTTTGCAGAATTATCAATACGAAGAAACTCTTTTGGCTCAATTAAAAAAGCTGTACGTGCTGTCCTAGGATAGGTCTCTGGATCCAATTTATGCATATCATTCTGAATATTACGGCACAAAATAATTTCAAAATCCCCGAGATCAGAATCTTCACCTTTAGGACCCACAATCAAACCACAACACTCATCTGGATAGTTAGATTCCGCGTGTGAAAAAATCAGGTCTGTTTGTTTCCTTAAAAGTCTCAATTACATCCTCGATTAAGGTGCAAGGTAACGATCTCCACCATCTGGAAAAATTGTTACTATCACACCCTTTTTAATTGATTTTGCTACTTCATGAACTCCTACGAGGGCTGCCCCAGAAGAGTGTCCAACAAACAATCCCTCCTTAATAGAAATTTTCTCAGCATAATCATAACTAGATTCAGTGCCTGAAAGAATCAAATTATCATGAACTGCAACATCATATATCCCTGGTCGAATAGAGGATGGGATGTGTTTCATTCCCTCTAAGCCATGAAAAGGTTCGGAAGGCATAACAGCATGAACTTTCACGTCAGGCTTGTTTTTCTTCAACCCACGTCCTGTACCTACCAGAGTTCCCGTAGTGCCTAGACTTGCAACAAAATGCTGAACTTTTCCATCCGTTTGATCAAGAATCTCTAAGGCTGTAGTCTCTTCGTGTGCTAACGGGTTGAACGAGTTGTCATACTGGCATGGCATAAAAAATAAATCTGGATTTTCTTCGTATAATTTTCTTGCCATTCGTTGTGCACCGTCTGATCCTTCCATAGGACTTGAAAAAATCAAATCTGCACCATACTTTTTCAAAGTTTCTATACGTTCAGAACTTGCATTTTCTGGTATTACAAGGGAAATGGGAATATTCAATGCAGCACCTATCATAGCGTATGCAATGCCAGTATTCCCGCTCGTAGAATCTAACAATACCTTCCCTGGGCAAAGAACTCCAGAATTTATTCCTTCTTTAACCATATTGAGTGCTGGTCTGTCCTTCACAGAACCTCCCGGATTAAACCACTCTGCTTTCCCATAAACTTCAACATCGGGAAATTCATCTTTGAAAAGTTCAACTTTCAGAAGTGGTGTGTTTCCAATCTGTTTGAGGATCTGTGAATTTTCTATATCTTTAAAAGGTGTCACCGATGACTCAATTTCAAATCTACTCATGAGAAATCCTTCTCTAAAAACAACTGCAACTGATAATTATTGCTCGGGCCAGAGTGGTCGACCCCACCAGTTAAATTCCACCAGCTATTGCTGGAATAATAGATATTTCATCAGTCTCGTTCAACAACGTTCCTTCGCCTTTCAAAAAACGTATATCTTCCTGATTAACGTAAATATTGACAAAACGACGTAGTTTCCCATCTTCATCATATAATCTACTCTTGATACCTGGACATTCAGCATCTAAAGCTTCTAGAGCGTCTTTAACATTATCACTTTCCACTTCAACAGTTTCTCTATTTTCAGAAAACTCCTGTAGGGGGGTAGGTATTCGAATGACAATTGCCATATTTTTCTCCCATAAAATTACGAACCTAAAATAAAAAACACAATTCATCCAAAATAGGGCTCCAAACTATAATAACGCTCAGCACTATCAGGTAAAATCACGACAACATTTTCTTCTCTAGACATTTCACTTGCAATCGATACAGCTGCAAAAGTAGCGGCCCCAGAAGAAATTCCTGCGAGAATTCCTTCTTCCTTGCTTAAGGCTTTTGAAAAATCATAGGCATCCTGATCAGAAACTGTCTTAATTTTATCTATTAAATCCAAGTTTAAAACATTAGGGATAAAACCAGCTCCAATGCCCTGTATTCGGTGTGGTCCTGGTTTTTCACCTGATAAAACTGCACAGCCTTTAGGTTCAACAGCAACAATCATGGTTCCTGAATTTATTGACTTTAGAACGTCACCAACACCCGTGATTGTTCCACCAGTTCCTACACCCGCAACAAATGCACCTACAGTTTTTGGACCCATATCGCGAAGAATCTCTCTAACCGTATAGTTTCTATGTACCTCTGGATTGGCTTGATTATTAAACTGTTGTGGCATGTAAAAACCAGGATTCTCTGAGAGAATTTCATTCGCTTTAACTACAGAACCATACATTCCCCCTTCACTGGGACTCAAAATAACCTCTGCGCCAAAATTCGCCAGAATCGACTTTCTCTCATGACTCATGCTCTCGCTTAGTACAATAATTACATTATAACCCAGGACAGCACCAACCATTGCCAACCCAATACCAGTATTCCCACTTGTAGGTTCTATAATAGTGGAACCTTTTTCTATCAGACCTCGTCTTTCAGCATCGAGGACCATATTTAGAGCAATTCGATCTTTTACACTTCCACCAGGATTCAATTGTTCTATTTTTGCAAAAACACGCGCGCCATTACTATCAGGGAGTTTTTTCAACTCTATTAAAGGTGTTGAACCGACCCGACTAAGAACATCGGGGAGGATTCTCGAAAACTTTGGAGGTCTACCTCTTATACCAGAAGGACTCAATAGTTAATCCTCTCCTAAATATAAAAAACTTTATAACGTTATTATTCCTAAATATTTTTGTCAAGAATATATTTTAATTCACATATTTCATTTATAATTGCATCAACTAATTCTGTGATATATAAAAAAGTTTAAGAATAAATCGTTTAAGGACAATTTTTTGAAAAATAGAAAAAGAAAAAAACTCCCTGTCGCATTATCGATAGCCGGCTCTGACTCTTCTGGAGGCGCAGGAATACAAGCTGATCTAAAAACATTCACTGTTTTTGATGTATATGGAACTTCTGTAATAACTGCCATAACAGCGCAAAATACTTTTAAAATTCAAAAAATTGTTCCTATTCCAGTAGATGTTATCAAAAAACAAATTGATTCTGTTTGTACAGACTTCCCCATTGACGCACTCAAGGTTGGAATGCTTGTCAACAAGAAGACCATTAAGGTTGTTTGTGAAATGATTGAAAAATATAAAATACCAAATGTTATTGTAGATCCCGTAATGCTTTCGAAAACTGGAGATAAACTGTTGTCTAAGAATTCTATTCCATGTCTAATTAACGAACTTTTTCCATTAGCTACGCTCATAACTCCAAATATCGAAGAGGCCAAACAAATACTAAAATTAAAGGACGAAGTGAAAACAATCAACGAAATGAAAGAAATATCGAGAAATATAAAAAGGATAGGTCCAAAAGCCGTTCTACTCAAAGGTGGGCATTTACAAGGAGGATCTACTGATATTTTATGTTATGGCTCCACTTGCTATACTTACAAAGGGATTTTTGTCGACACAAAGAATACCCATGGAACTGGCTGTACGCTCTCTTCTGCAATTGCATGCGGTCTAGCTCACGGACTCTCTTTAAGGAGTGCGATTAAAGATGCAAAAGATTTTATACAGAAATGTATAGAATCTTCTCTCACGATTGGGAGAGGTCAAGGACCACTAAATCATATGCATGTTTTAAGAAAACGTAGAAAGCCTAATTCCTCTTAAAGAGGTTCTTTTAATTTTTACATATTATGGATTTGAAAAAGTCGAAAAAAAACTGGAGGCAAGACAATGTCAGATGAGCATACTTACATTCTAGATGTTGGAGACAAAGGTAGAATCTACCTATCAAAAGAGATAATGAAGAAACTTGGAATTGTGTCGGGTCATAAGATAAAAATCCAAATAACTAATCAAATAGCTTCAATGTCAAGACATCAAATTAAAGACCCCTTCCTAGAAGCAAAAAACAAAAAGAAGATCGAATTCAGCGATTTATTTGAGAAACAAAAGATTCAAAAAGAGCAAGCGAACAAAACATTTGAAGAACGAGTAAAGGAAAAACACACATTCAGAGAGGAAGACAAGAAAGACTTTTGGGATTGATTGAATTTAAAACAATCTATATTAAAGTTTAAATCCTGGACCCAAAAGAATTTTCGAAGACTGTCTTAAGGACTGCAAATAACGATTGTACAGAAGGGATCTCTTCTCTTCTAAAACCCTCTTTCTGATTTCTACTTTTTGTTTATCATAATTCTTCATGTCACTACTAGGATCAATCAAAACCTTGAACAAAATAAACTTATTAGGAAGAATAATTTTCCCAAACTTATTTTTTCCAAAAGAGAATAATTCAGATATTTCCTTTCTATTGTTCTGAAGAAAAATTGGAACCCTTGACCTAGAGAATTTCTTGGTCTTTTCAATTTTCACATCAAAATCTTTTGAGATTTGATTTAGTGAACTTACCCCAGTTCTTAATTTTCCCAAATATTTTTCTGCCTCTATCTTTGCAAGCTTTTCGCTTTCTTGAACAACAAATTTTTTCTTCACTTTACTTAAAATTGTCGAAAATTCAGGGATAACCGAACTCTTCTTTCCTAACAGTGAAACAAACATCACCCCGTTTTTCCCTTTCTTTTCACGAGAAATTTTATTCTTCCTAGATAAAGAAAAGGAAAGATCTGACAACAGTTCTTTATCAGGAATAAATTTCGGCGGATCTTTCTCTTCGAAAAACCCACTTTCTCCCTCTACTAAAGTTCCAACTTCAGGTAGTTTCTTATTATCTTCATAAGCATATCTTATTTTTTTCAAAAAATTCTCCGCATAACCAGGTGCACTTATATTCAAAATATCCTTCTTTACCTCTGTTCGGACTTCTTCCAAACTTTTTAGACGTCCTTTTTTTCTATCCTTCAGAAACACAAGATGAAAACCAAAAGAAGATTTGATCGGAACACTAAGTTCTCCTTTTTTCATCTTATTTAAATACTTACGAATTTCTGGAAGTATATCGGATTCATTGACTATTCCAAGATTACCACCCTTCTTTGCTGCAGGTCCTTGAGAATATATTTTAGCTAATTCGGAAAAATTCTCCCCATTCTCTATTCGTTGTCTTATCGAAGCTAATGATTTTTCTAATTTAACTAATTCTTCTTTAGAAACGCCAGGAGAACTTTTTAAAAATATTTGACTTAATTCCGCCTTGCCTTTGACTTTGTAACGATTTTTAGTCTGGGAGTATCTAGCCTTAATTTTAGATTCAGAAATTTCAATCTTTGACTTAACAGAACCGTATGAAATGTACCACCATCTTACGTTTCTCTTTTCAGCTACTCGAAAATCCTCTTTCT
Source organism: Nitrospinota bacterium (assembly GCA_036231405.1). GTDB lineage: Bacteria > UBA8248 > UBA8248 > UBA8248 > UBA8248 > UBA3496. The sequence goes on along the minus strand of JAZAHK010000002.1, from coordinate 74,699 downwards.
TCTTTGTATAAAATTTTTCTAGTTTTGCCTTCGTCAACGAAACATTCTTTTCAAAAAAATTAAAATTCAAATCAACATATTGTATAGCGGTCATATCATTATCGAATCTAAAAGATTCTAAAACATCCTCTTCATCAACCGAGACACCGAGTCCAACATAATCTCTAAGACGCTGAAGAATAAGCTGATTTTCAATATCATTCTCAAACATTTTTGGAGTAACTCTATTCGAATCTAGTAATTTAAAATATAAATTGGAGTCAAACTTTCCACTCCTCTTAAAATGTGGCATATCTTCTATTATTGAGCGTACTTCCTCTTTGGAAACAGATATCCCTAACCTTTTCGATTCCTTGATTTGCAATAACTCGATAACCATACTGCTAAAAATACTCTTCCTAAAACCCATTTTCTTGACAAGTTCTTCGTTAAAAAGAGGGCCCAATTGTTTTCTCATGGCCTCCATTTTAATCAAATACCGAGCTTCAAAATCCTTAATGGAAATAGAAGAGTCATCTACCTGAATTGCAATTCTTGCGGCATTAGAACTAGGTCCCTGAGAGAGAGAAAATCCTCCCCAAGTGACGAATGTTAACGCTACAAATGCTAGTAGCGCTTTTAAAATTAGAGAATTTCCTTTACTTCTTAAATACGTAAGCACTTTTATTAATCCTTGAAACTATTTTTATGTTATCCTGTGGGGAAATAAGCTAGCTTAGTGAAGAAAAAGTTGCAAGATAGGAAATAAATAATATCCTAAATATAAAAAAATGCTTCTATTTATCTAAAACTGCTATATTCATTGTCCGTGCTTGCTTTTTAAAATTGTTCATGTTACAGCACTGATAAATGTTATTAAGTGATGTTAATTCAAATCTTTAGAGTATTTAATGTAAAGTAGGGTGTAAAATGGTTTTTAATTCTATTCTCGGTATGTTCTCTACAGACCTAGCCATAGATTTAGGGACTGCGAATACTCTCGTTTATGTAAAAGGTAAAGGGGTAGTTTTAAGAGAACCTTCAGTAGTTACTATTCAAAAGGACACGAACAAGGTTCTGGCTGTCGGTTCGGATGCAAAATCGATGGTTGGAAGAACTCCTGGAAACATAGTTGCAATTAGGCCAATGAAAGATGGTGTGATTGCGAATTTTGATGTAACAGAAGCAATGCTTAGGTACTTTACTCATAAGGTCCATAACAGAAAAAGTTTAGTCCGACCTAGAATGGTTATTTGTGTTCCTTCCGGAATTACTCAAGTAGAAAGAAGGGCTGTTCGTGACAGTGCCGAAAATGCAGGTGCTAGAGAAGTCTATCTTATTGAAGAACCCATGGCAGCAGCAATAGGAGTTGGACTTCCAATTCAAGAACCAGGAGGGAATATGGTCGTAGATATAGGTGGTGGCACAACTGAAGTAGCCGTCATTTCTCTTGCAGGAATTGTATATTCTGAATCAGTCAGAGTAGGCGGAGATGAAATGGACGAAGCGGTAATAGACTTTATAAAAAGAAATTATAATCTTTTAATCGGAGAAAGAACCGCGGAAGAGATCAAAATAGAACTTGGCTCTGCGGATTCTCTCGAAGGAATTGATGAGGCAAAAAGAGAAATAAAGGGAAGAGACTTACTTGCCGCAATTCCTAAAACAATAAATATAAAAGGAGAAGAAGTTAGAGAAGCTTTGTCTGGTCCCGTTTCTTCCATTATAGATGCCGTAAAAAATGCTCTTGAAATTACACCCCCAGAACTTGCTGCAGATATTGTAGATCGAGGTATTTTCATGACAGGCGGAGGTAGTCTATTGAGAGGACTTGATGCTCGACTAAGGAAAGAAACTGGGCTTCCTGTAACAGTCAGTGAAGATCCTCTTTCCGCAATAGTTTTAGGTACTGGGAAGGTGCTTGAAGAAATTGACCTCCTTGGACAGATAACAGACTAATTTGTTTAATTTGATATACACAAGTCCTCTAGAATACCCGCCCGGCTTTTTTCTGAGATTCAAATGCTCAATTATTTTATCGGAAAAAAACATTTAATCATCTTCATTTTTCTTTTATGTGTTTGTTTTACACTCATCACGCTAAGCATCAGATCAAGGACAATGTTAGAACCGGTCGAAAAAACTATCTTCTATTTTATTGGTCCAATCTTAAAAGTTAGTGCAGTACCAAAAAGCTGGGGCATGAAAATATGGAGAAATTACCTCGACATTCAAGACCACAGAAAAGAGAATATTAAATTAAAAAAAGAATTGGCTGAATTGAAAGAGATTGAAAAATCCCTCTGGGAACTAAAATCAGAAATTGCAAGATTACACGAAAATCTCAAAATCAAAAAAAGCAAAGATTACAAATACTATTTTAGTAGGGTTATTGGAAAAGAAAAAAATGTTCTTTTAAAAACGGTCACAATCGATAAGGGAAGTACTGATAAAATTTCAAAAAATATGTTAGCAATTAACTCTCACGGTTTGGTCGGTCGTATACTGCATTCGAATCCCTTCACAAGCAGAGTATTACTTATCACGGACCCAAGAAGTCCTGTTCATGTAAGAGTGCAAAGAACACGATCACAAGGAATCTTTTCTATGGTAACCATGGACAAGGGAACTGTTAAATTTGTTTCGAAAGATGCGGACATTCTGCCTGGAGACCTACTAGTCTCAACTGGACATGGCGGAGTATTTCCTAAAGGAATTCGTGTCGGATATGTTACGAATATTAAAAAAGGTTCATCGTTCAAAAAAATAGAAGCAAGACCTTCAGTCAATTTCAATAAGCTTGAAGAGCTTGCAATCATGGAAGTGACAAAGAGGAATTAGAATGACTTTTACCTTTTCCCTAATAGTTATAATTCTTACGATAATTTTTCAAAATACAGTAGGAGATTTTCTTGCATTTTTCCTGGGAGGAAAACTCGACACATTTTTAATAGTTGCAATCTTCTTTGGAATGAACGAAGAGAAATACACTTCATTAATTTCAGGTTTTACTCTAGGAATTCTAAAAGACATCCTTTCCGGAGGAATTCTCGGAATAAACGCACTATCGAAAACGATTACAACTTTCTCTGTAGGAAGAATACAAAGCAATTATGCCAGGAAAGATTTCCTCTCTATCTTTATTTTATGCTTCTTTTTCTCGATTTTAGATAAATTTATAACCACCCTAGCTTTCTTTTTTGTAATGCCTTTGGAGTCAATCACATTAGATTTTCTTCTAGGAACAATTTCAGGAGCTATTCAGAATGCGTTTTTAGGCCCTCTTCTTATCTCCCTTTTATTCAAGTGCCAGACGAAATTCGTTCAAAGAAAAAAAGAAGTCAATTATCCACTAAGGTAAAAAATGGCAAGCAACAGAAGATTTTATTCAAGTGACAGAAGGATCAAGGTATGTAATATCACCTTCGCATTAATAATGATTATCTTCGCATCTAGACTTTTCTATTTGCAAGTGATTAAAGGGGAAGTATACCTGGAGCGGTCGAAAAATAATACAATCTCAAAACAAAGGATAATAAGTCCAAGAGGACTCATTTACGACAAAAATGGGTATGAACTTGCAGTTAATCGCCCTTCTATAAATGTATACTTAACTATAGAAAAAACGAAAAACCTAGAAAAAACGTTGAGTAATCTATCATCTATCGTCAAAGTCGAATTCAAGTCTTTAATAAAGAAAATAAAGAATAAAAATCGTTATAAACCTGTACTTCTGTTAAGAGATATAAACCAAAAAACTTTAGCAAAAGTACAAGAAAACAAGTTTTCACTTAGAGGAGTAACTACAGATCATGTCTTAGTTAGGAAATACCCTTTTGGTCGTTCGTATCCCCACCTTATAGGGTATCTTCGAGAAATCGACACTCAAGATATTACAAAAGCCAATAAAAATAAGAAAAAACTGACTAATTATAAGAAAGGGAATCTTATCGGGAAGGAAGGATTAGAAAAAACACACGAAAGATTCTTAAGGGGCGGTGTTGGGATTGAGAGAAGAGAAGTTGACGCACATGGAAGAATAAAAAGGATAATAAGTCCCTTTCAACAGAAACCAGGGAATAATTTACACTTAACTATTGACCTGAAACTGCAAAGAAAGGTATCAGAACTTTTTAGTGCGTATGAAGGAAGTATTATTGCATTAAATCCCAACAGTGGTGCAATTTTATCTATGATTTCTCACCCTAACTACGACCCAAATATTTTCTCGGGAAAACTCAGCAAGAAAAATTGGAATTCAATCATAAGCAATGATTCAAATCCCTTAATGAACAGAGCTTTAATGGGAACCTATCCTCCGGGTTCAATCTTTAAGAGTATTATGGCTTTTGCATTTCTTTCTCATCCAGAATTTAAGGAAAAAAATGAGTTCTATTGCAATGGGAAAATTAATATAGGGAAACGAAAACAAACATTTGAGTGTTGGAAAGAGCATGGGCATGGGAAAATGGGGTTGAAAGATGCTATCGCACAAAGTTGCGATGTATATTTTTATAAAGCTGGCAAAATAATGGGTATCGACCATATTGCGAAATATGCATCTCAATTTGGTCTTGGCAAAAAAACTGGACTCTCGAAAATAGAAAACTCCGGCCTTTTACCGACGAAAGTTTGGAAAAAGAAGGTGGAGCGTGAGCGCTGGTATCTTGGGGACACTTTGAATATGTCTATAGGGCAAGGATATCATAAAATGACTCCAATTCAGGCTGCAAGTTTTACCTCTGCTATTGCAAACGGAGGAAAAATCTACCAACCCTATATAGTAGAGAAAATAACTAATTCAAGCGGTAAACAAATCTTTAAACAAAAACCGGTTATCAGGAAAAGAATTCACGATGAAAATAGATTTCTAGAAAAAGTCAGAACATTTCTCAAAGAAACAGTAAATGGGCCAAAAGGAACTGGGAAAAAAGCCAAATCCAATTCATTTATAATTTCTGGTAAAACTGGTACTGCTCAAGTAGCTAAATTAGAGATCACTGGAAGAAAGAGGAATCCAGAAGAACTTGCAAAAAAAAGAAGAGACCATAGTTGGTTCATAGCATTTGCACCATTTAAAAAACCTAAAATTGCACTTGTCATACTCGCAGAAAACTCAGGATTACAAGGCTCTTATTTTGGATCTATGGCAAAAGAGATTATAGAATTTTATATGAAAGAAAAACGAGGAATTCGTAATTGAGAAGTGAAAACAATATGTCTCAAAAAAACTTATCTTTATCCTCATTAGCAAATAGGATTGATCTAACTCTTTTAATAACAACGATATTACTTTGCCTAATTGGCGTTTTTATGATTTACAGCGCAACTTTTTTAGATGAAAACGTGCTTATAAGAAATTTATGGAAAAAACAATTGTTATTTTTTGTTATTGCCTTAGTACTCATATCTATTGTGCTCTCAATACATTATAGACATTTCGTCAATCTATCCTTAGTTTTTTACATCCTAGTGCTGTCTCTTTTATTGACGGTATATTTTTCAGGAGATACCGTTTATGGATCTAAACGTTGGTTATCTTTTGGAGCATTGAGAATACAACCTTCTGAAATTGCAAAGATTGTAGTTATTCTAATATATTCTTTCTTCCTTGGAACATTAGAAAGATCAAACGTTTTATCTTTCAGAGTCATTTTTTATCCTACATTGTTCTTAATACCACTGGCAATTCTGGTATACAAACAGCCTGATCTTGGTACATCAATAGTCATTATACTAATAGCGGTAATTATTTTACTCGCAATTGGTGTAACAAGAAGGTTACTTTTTAGTTTTCTGTTTATTGGATGCGCAAGCATCCCCCTTTCATGGAACTACCTACTAAAGCCATATCAGCAACAAAGAATTTTGACATTACTCTCTCCTGAATCCGGAACACTGGGTACACAATGGCAAAGCAAACAAAGTATAATTGCAATCGGAAGTGGAAAAATTATGGGGAAAGGTCACCTTGGAGGAACACAGAGCAGTTTGCAATTTTTACCTGAGAAACATTCCGACTTCATTTTTTCTGTCATATGTGAAGAATATGGATTTATTGGAGCAATAGCAATTTTGATGCTCCTAGCAATCATCGTACAAAGATGCTTTGATATTTCCATGAAGGCAACAGACGAACACGGAAAAATTCTCGCTCTTGGGATTGGGATTTTGTTTGCACTACAGATAGTCTTTAACATAGGCATGACTATCGGAATCTTCCCGATAGTTGGGATCACTCTTCCACTAATTAGCTATGGAGGAAGTTCATTTATTACCTCCATTATAGCGATAGGTCTAGTTATGAGTGTAGACTTAAGAAGAAAAACATTTTAAAAAAATAATTTAGGAATTTATAATGGAATCAAAAATTATAGTTAATGCGGAAAATTTCGAGACAAGGGTTGGCCTTATAGAAAATGGGGTTCTTGCTGAATTCTTTGTTGAGAGAAAAACAGAAAAAAGCATTGTAGGCAATATTTATAAAGGGGTCATAAAAAGGGTATTACCCGGAATGCAGGCCGCATTTGTAGACATTGGAGTAAATAAAGCTGGCTTTCTGCACGCAAATGATATCTGCCCTATTTTCGATATAGAGGATGAAAACAAAATTGAGTCAGAAGATTTTGATGAGAATGATCTTCTCGACCTATACGGCAACGAAGACGACTTTGATAACTTTTCTACAAAAAGCGCAGAAGCCAAGTTTAAGAAAAAAAGAAAAAGGAAAAATTCCAAAATTGAACATCTTGTCAAAGAAGGACAAGATATTTTAGTTCAAGTAAGCAGAGAACCGTTTGGAACAAAAGGACCTAGGCTTACGAACTACATCTCCTTACCAGGCTATTATGTTGTTTTCATGCCGACCGTAAACCAAGTTGGAATTAGTAGAAGGATAGAAAATGTTTCAGAACGTCAGAGACTCAGAAAGCTTATAAAAGAGAATAAGAAAAAAGGTTCTGGTTACATCATACGAACTGCAAGTGAAAACGCTTTGGAAGAAGATTTAAAAGCAAATATACAGTTTCTCAATACACTATGGGACAACATAATAACCGAAAATAAAAGAGTCTCAGCACCAGCAGTCGTCCATGAAAATCTTTCAATACTTCAACGAACTATCAGAGATTTTTTCAACTCTCAAATTGATAGCATGATTATTGACAATATATCTGGCTTTGAAACATGTAAAGGGTTTCTATCTAAGTACTACCAACATTTGTTGCCCAAATTAATTAAACATGAAGATGAGAAACCAATTTTTGACTTCTATGGCATAGAACATCAAGTAGATCGAATGTTGGATCGAAGGGTTTGGTTAAAGAGTGGTGGATTCCTAGCAATCGATCAAACGGAGGCACTGACAACAATCGATGTTAATACTGGAAGATTTGTAGGAAAACGGAACCCAGAAGAAACTATCACCCAAACTAACTTAGAAGCAGTCCATGAAGTCGTTGCCCAATTAAGACTTAGAAATATTGGCGGTATTATTATTGTTGACTTTATAGATATGGAGAAGGAGAAGAACAAAAACAAAGTCTTCAACGCTTTCAATGAAGAACTAAAGAAGGATCGCTCAAGGACAAGCATATTAAAAATAAGTGATATCGGATTAGTAGAGATGACGAGGAAAAGAGTAAGGGACAACATCCAAAAAACACTTTGCGAGGGATGTCCTTACTGTGAAGGAAGAGGGCACGTGAAATCAACTACGACAATTTGCTACGAAATTTTAAGAGAGATAAAAAGAATGAATTTTGGAAACACAAATATTAAGACTGTAAAATTGACTGCTCACCCAGACGTTGCCGGTCGATTGCTAGAAGAGGACAAAGTCTATTTGGATGACATAGAAAACAAACTCCATTTAGAACTTGTAATTAAGTCGGACGATGAGTTACATTTGGAGGCTTATGAAATTGAGGCTTTATAAATTAATCCAAGAAAATTAGTAACGTTGAACAACATATAAAGATACATATGACTGAAATTAATAAAGAAAACAAAAAACTTCTTATCGTTGAATCCCCCACAAAAGTGAGAACTCTTGAAAAGTTCTTGCCAAAAGAATACAAAATTCTTGCCTCAAGAGGTCATCTAATGGACCTTCTAAAAACGGGCGAAAGGAATATGGGGATAGATATAGAAAACGAGTTTAAAGCTCATTATGGACCAATAGACTCGAAGAAAAAAACTATATCTGAACTTAAAAAAGCTGCTTCGACAGCCGATGAAATTTTTCTCGCTACGGATCCAGACCGTGAAGGGGAGGCCATAGCTTGGCATATAAGTCAATTAATAGAAAAAAAGGAAGAGAAAAGACCTATTTACAGAATCTCTTTTAACGAAATCACTAGAAATGCAGTTCTTAATTCGTTGTCTAAACCAGGAGAAATAGACAAAAAAAAGGTAGATGCTCAAGAAACTAGAAGAAAACTGGATAGAATAGTCGGTTTCAAACTTTCAGGGGAAATACTTTGGGCATTAGTCGCTTTTGGTCTAAGCGCCGGAAGAGTACAATCTGTTGCGTTGAAATTGATTTGTGAACGTGAAAAAGAAAGAGACCAATTTCAATCTGTCGAATATTGGGAAATAATAACATTACTAGAAAAATCAAGCCATCTCATTCCCTTCAAAGCTAAACTTCACAAGATTTCTGGAGATTTAGTAGAACAAAAGAAAAAAAACAGGTTCTTAATATCTAACCAAGAAGAATGTAAAAAGTTCAAAGAAATAATAGAAAATGCAGATTTAAAAATAGAAAAGGTAGAGAAAAAAGAAAGGAAATCCCAGCCTTCCCCACCATTTATAACTAGCACCTTACAACGTGAAATTTCTACAAAACTTAGATTCTCTGCAAAAAGAACAATGTCAGTAGCACAAAAACTCTACGAAGGTATTAACCTTGGGAAAGAATACGGAACCGTAGGCTTGATTACTTACATGAGAACGGATTCCGTAAGAATTGCGCCTGAGGCAATAGCTGCTGCAAGGAATTTTATTGAAAATGAATTCGGGGAAAAATTCTTGCCTGAAAAACCTAATACATACAAGACAAAACAATCTGCACAAGACGCCCATGAATCGATAAGACCCACTAATGTAAGCTTGACCCCAGAAAAATTAAAATCACTTATGAAAAAGGATGAATTCTCGGTATACGAACTCATATGGAAACGTTTTCTTGCCTCACAGATGACAAAAGCTATTTATGACCAAACAATCGTGGATGTAAAAGCAGAAGATTTAACCCTCAGAGCAAGTGGTTCCATAATGAAATTTGCAGGCTTTATGAAATTGTACGAAAATGAAAAACAAGAACAGGAAGGGAACTCGACAGATGAAAAAGACAGACTCCTTCCCGAACTTTCTGAAGGTGAAAGGGTTTTTCTTTTAAAAACGGAGGAAAATACAGAACCAATCGAGCAAAAACAACATTTCACCCAACCTCCTGCAAGATATTCTGATGCTTCTTTAGTAAAAAAACTTGAAGATGAAGGTATTGGCAGGCCAAGTACCTATGCATCTTTTTTTGACAAATTAGAATCCAGAAAATATGTATCAATCCCAAAAAGTAAACGTCAATTTGAACCAACTGTTTTAGGAATGGAAGTGAATAAATTACTGATTGAAGGGTTTCCAAAACTTATAGACGTCAACTTCACAGGAAAACTAGAAACCGACTTAGACAACATAGAAAGTGGAACTCAAGATTGGCTCCCAATCCTCCAAACCTTTTATAAAAATTTTAATAACGATGTTCAAGAAGCAAAAATGAACCTCCCTAACCTTAAAAAAATATCAAAATCAACGGGAAGGACCTGCCCAGAGTGTAATGAAAATGAATTAGTTGAAAAATTTGGGAGAAATGGATGGTTTATAGCTTGTTCTTCCTACCCTAAATGCAAACATAGTGAAGATCTAAATATCACTGAAGATTCTGAGGACACGAAAAAGTATATATCCGAATTAGAAGAAAAAGCACCTCCCTGCCCTAATTGTGGCGCCCTTATGAAGTGCAACAAAGGGAGATTTGGATTTTATCTTTCTTGTCTCGAAAATCCCAAAGAACATCCAAAGTTGAGTATAAAGGAAAATGGAGATATCTCTACACCACCTGTTACTTTGGGAATTCGTTGTGGATCTAATGGTTGTAGCGGAGAACTCGTAGAAAGAAAAAACAATAGACGAGGAAATCTTTTTTACGGTTGCTCTAAATTCCCAAAATGTAGATATATCCTACCAACAATCCCTATCAAACTCTCTTGTCCTAAGTGTGATTTTCCACATTTAACGAAAATAAAAAATAAAGAGGAAAAAGAAATTCTTAGTTGTCCATCGAAAGATTGCAACTACTCATCTGCTGAGATAGATGGCACATTTATAGACACTGCCCAAACTGCTAAAACTTGAGATGTCTAACATTATTTCTGAATCAAATCATAATTCAAATATTTTAAATATTATAGGTGCTGGTTTGGCTGGAACAGAAGCTGCCTGGCAAGCATCGAATCTTGGAATAGAAGTAAATTTATATGAAATGAGACCCAAAAAGTCCACAGCGGCGCATCAAACTAAGAATCTTGCCGAATTAGTTTGTTCTAACTCTTTCCGTTCAAATTCAATCAGAAATGCCGTAGGATTGCTAAAAGAAGAAATGAGGAAACTGGGTTCTTTAATCATGAATTGCGCTGAAGAATCTAAAGTTCCGGCAGGAACTGCACTCGCTGTCGACAGAGAAATTTTTAGTGAGAGCGTTACCAAAGCAATTAAAAGCAATCCCAAAATAAATTTAATCAGAGAAGAAATTGAAAGTCTTGATTTTTTTAAAGATAAAACTACCATTATTGCAACCGGTCCCCTGACGAGCGATTCCTTGTCTGAAGAAATTAAAAAATTAACAAACGAAAAATATCTTTACTTTTATGATGCGATTTCTCCAATCATATATGGTGATAGTATAGACATGTCTATCGCATTCTTTGGTTCAAGATACGGCAAAGGCTCTTCTGAGGAGGGAGGTGATTATATCAACATAGGATTGAGTAAAGACCAATACACGAACTTTATAAATGAACTAACTAAAGGGGAAAAAATAGCTCTAAGAGATTTCGAAAAAGCAATTTTTTTTGAAGGCTGCCTTCCAATAGAAGTAATGGCATCTAGAGGGGTCGATACGCTTGCTTATGGGTCTATGAAACCAATTGGTATAGAAAACCCAAAAAACAGAGAAAGATTTTATGCAGTTATCCAACTTCGAAAAGAGAATCTAACTGGAGAATTCTATTCTATTGTTGGATTTCAAACTAGATTGAGATATCCAGAACAAAGACGAATTTTCTCAACTCTACCAGCATTATCAAACGTTAAATTTTTAAGATATGGTAGTTTACATAGAAATACATATATACATTCACCTAGATTATTGAATCTAAATTTGCAGTTAAAGGAAAACAAGACCCTATTTTTTGCGGGACAACTGACTGGTGTAGAGGGATATGTCGAATCTGCTGCGATAGGTCTTTTAGCTGGATTGTACGCGGTCTCTAGTTTAAGAGGCGAAGAACCACCGATACCACCTTCAACCACTGCGATAGGTGCTCTCAACCGATATATTACAGAATCTGCATCTGAAGATTTTCAGCCTATGAATGTTAATTTTGGCATTTTTCCGACTTTGAAAGACTCAATAAGAAAAAAAGAAGAGAGAAGAAATACTCTCATCACACGAGCATTGAGTGATTTGGAAAAATGGAAAGAGGAAAAATTACTGTGCAAGATATAGATACACTAATACAAGCGTTCAAGAAAAAAATGTCCGTCGAGATGGGATATTCATCTCATACAATAAGGGCGTATTCAAATGATCTATCCAGCTTTAAAAATTTCCTATGTAAATTTTTAAACAAGAAGAAACCAGACTTCCTATTAGTTGACAAATTAACCATAAGGAGTTATTTAACAGAATTACATAAGCGAAGAATTAGTGCTACAACTTCCAATCGTCATATCGCTAGCCTAAGGAGTTTTTACCTTTTCTTGCAGAAACAAGGCAAGATTAAATTGAATCCTACAGACAACATTGAACTCCCGAAAAAAAAGAAGAAATTACCATCTTTTCTTCCTGTTGATGATGCAGTCCAATTGATGGATATGGTGGATACTACTTCAAAAGAAGGATTGAGAGACAGTATAATCTTAGAAATACTATATGGCACTGGACTGAGAGTAAGCGAATTAACACAACTAAACTCAGGCGATATAGACATCGAAAATAGAATGATTCACGTTAAAGGAAAAGGGAAAAAAGAAAGAATAGTCCCAATAACTAGAAGAGCTAAGGAATCTATAGTGAAACATTTAGGTCATGATAGGAATTTTAGAAATACTACTAGTTTTCCTTTACTTATTAACACGAGAGGCAATAGAATGTCTCCAGAAAGTGTCAGACGAATTCTAAAAAAATATAGAATCAAAGGAGATTTTGGCTATGTATTCACACCACACTCTCTGCGTCATAGTACTGCTACACATTTAATGGAAAATAATACTGATCTCAGAACAATACAAAAATTGCTAGGACATTCAAGTCTTTCTACAACTCAAATTTACACACAGGTAAACTTTCAACAATTACAAAAAGTGTATGACCGTTCTCACCCAAGGGCAAAAACAAGAAAAAATAGAAACTTATCAAAAGGATCCTAAATGAAAAATGAAAAACAAGTTATCCGTTCTACTACTATCTTAGCCCTAAGGCACAATGGGCAAACTGTCATTGGGGGTGACGGACAAGTAACTATGGGAGATTCCATTGTCAAGCATTCTGCAAAAAAAATCAGGAGACTCTCCACAGGTAAAATACTTGCTGGATTTGCAGGTTCGGCTTCTGATGCTATAACTCTATTTGAGAAATTTGAGGCAAAATTAGAAGAATATGATGGCCAACTATCGCGTGCTGCCGTGGAATTGGGTAAAGATTGGAGAACGGATAGAATTTTAAGAAGATTAGAAGCTCTTTTAGCAGTTATTGACGAGGAGAAAAGTTTAATATTATCCGGCACTGGCGATATAATTGAACCTGATGACGGCATCATTGGAATAGGAAGTGGAGGCACTATTGCGATGTCTGCGGCAAGAGGAATGATGAGTTTAGAGCCAAGTATTTCTGCAGAGGAAATTGTCAAACGAGCTCTTCAAATCACATCCGAGATATGTATTTACACAAATAGCAACATCTCCGTGGAAACTCTTTAATGGAAAATCTAACACCATCCCAGATTGTAAAAGAACTAGATAAATACGTTATTGGACAAAGTGAAGCTAAAAGAGCTGTCTCAATTGCGTTAAGAAATCGCTGGAGAAGACAACAACTTTCTTCAGATATGAGAGACGACGTCGCTCCCAAGAATATCATTATGATAGGTCCAACTGGAGTTGGAAAAACAGAAATTGCTAGGAGACTAGCTCGCTTAACTAAAAGTCCATTTATAAAAATAGAAGCTAGCAAATTCACGGAAGTTGGATATGTAGGGAGAGATGTCGAGAGCATCATTAGAGACCTAACAGAATTATCCAGGAACATAGTACAAGAAGAGCAAAGAGAACTTAACAAAGCCACCGCACAAGAAAATGCAGAAGAAAGACTCTTAGATCTTTTACTCCCAAAACCCACTGGTTTTGGAGATGTTGACGAGAGAGGACAAACAAAGGATCCACTAGGGGAAGAGTCTTACAAAAGAACAAGAGAGAAATTTCATAAACTACTTTTGGATGGCAAACTTGACGACAGAGAGGTAGAAATTGAGGTCTCTGAAAAAAGCCCCGAAATACACTTAATGGCTGGGAACGATCTCGAACAGTTAGGAATGAATATCAAAGATATAATGGGTGGACTGATGCCTTCAAAGCCGAAAAAACGTCGCATTAAAGTCCCTGAGGCGTTCGAGGTGTTAGCGCAAGAAGAAGCTGATAAATTAATTGACCCTGAAAATGTAAATCAAGAAGCTATTAATAGGACAGAACAGGCAGGAATTGTTTTCCTTGATGAAATCGATAAAGTAGCATCAGGCGGAAACAGTAATCAGAGTCCAGATGTTTCTAGAGAAGGTGTCCAAAGAGATTTACTCCCAATTGTTGAAGGTTCTACAGTTCAAACAAAATATGGTCCTGTAAAAACTGATCATATACTTTTTATTGCAGCTGGAGCATTTCACATTTCCAAACCATCCGACCTTCTTCCCGAACTTCAAGGGAGATTTCCTATTCGTGTAGAATTAAGTTCACTCGAAAAGGACGATTTCATTCGTATTCTTAAAGAACCACGCAACGCTTTAATCAGGCAATACATCGCACTTCTTGAAACGGAAGGAATTACTCTTTCTTTTTCAGACGACTCAATAGATGGAATTGCCGATTTTGCATGCAAAATTAATGAGCAAAATGAAAACATAGGTGCAAGAAGATTACATACGATTATGGAACGCCTTATAGAGGATATCTCTTTCAATGCTCCCGAATTAGAAAAAAAAACTATAACCATAGACAAACCTTATGTTGAAAAAGCTATCTCTGAAATTGCTGAAAACATTGACTTAACAAGATATATACTATAAAAACATTCAGTTTTCTGTTTTCTTAGAAATAATAGCTCTGCTTTTTATTTGTTTTAGAGGGATTTATCATGACAAAAAAAGGGTCTGCGTCTACTTTAATTGAGGCTCTACCATATATCAAAAAATTTTCTGGCAAAACAATTGTCATTAAGTACGGAGGTTCTGCGCAAACTGAAACTGGGTTAAATAAATTATTCGCAGAAGACGTTGTCTTACTTAAATTCATTGGAATCAATGTAGTAATAGTACACGGTGGAGGTCCTCAGATAGCTGAAACTTTAGAAAAATTAGGGAAAACAAGTGAATTCATAGAAGGACTTAGAGTCACAGACGAAGAAACTCTTAACATAGTAGAAATGGTTTTGTCAGGGTCAACTAACAAAAGCATAGTCAGGCTCATTAATCAACAAGGGGGTAAAGCTGTAGGTTTATCAGGTTCGGATGCCGGACTTACAAAAGCCATGAAAATTACACTGACAAAAGAGAGTAATGGCAAAAAACAAGAAATTGACTTAGGTAGGGTTGGAAAAGTGAACAAAATTAACCCTCAAATAATTCATTATCTTACAGCAGGAGACTACATCCCTGTGATTGCACCCTTGGGAGTAGATGAGGAAGGAAATGTTTTTAATATTAATGCAGATGAAGCTGCTGGAGCTATTGCCGGTTCTTTAGAGGCTGAAAAATTTATCCTGCTAACTGATGTTGAAGGTATTCTGGACAAAAATGGAACATTAATAGGATCAATCAACAAGGACAAGGTACAGAAATTGCAAGAAGAAAAAGTGATAGAAGGCGGAATGATCCCTAAGACTAGAGCGTGCCTCGATGCACTTTCATGTGGAGTAAAAAAAACGCATATAATAGATGGGAGAACCCCTCATGCTCTTCTACTAGAAGTATTCACTGATGAAGGAGTCGGCACAGAAATTATAAATTAAAATAAAAAGGCTCATCTTATGAATAATCAAGATATCATTTCTACTGCTTCAAATTACGTAGCTCCTACATATGGAAGATACAATCTAGCTTTAACCAAAGGTGAAGGTTGCCACGTCTGGGATTCCGATGGAAAAAAATATTTAGATTTTGTTTCTGGATTAGCTGTTTGCAATCTAGGACATTGTCATCCAAAAGTTGTTGAAGCATTAAAGGACCAAGCAGAGAAACTTCTTCATGTTTCGAATCTATACCATATAGAGCCACAAATTCACCTTGCAGAAAAACTTTGTAAACACTCTTTCGGAGAAAAAGTGTTTTTTTGTAATAGCGGGACGGAAGCAGTGGAATCCGCAATTAAACTTGCAAGAAAATTTTCTTTTAAAAATTTTGGAGAAGACCGTCATGAAATAATTTCATTCAAAATGAGCTTTCATGGCCGAACAATGGCGTCACTCACTGCAACCGGACAAGACAAATACCACAAAGGATTCTCTCCTCTTCTTGACGGTTTTCAATATGCAGAATTTGGAAATATAGAAGAAGTTGAGAAGTTGTTGTCGAAAAAAACATGTGCCATTTTGGTGGAACCAATACAAGGGGAAGGAGGAGTAAATGTTCCTCCAGATAATTTCTTAAGTGATTTAAGACGAATATGTGACGACAATGAACTGCTACTTATATTCGACGAAGTTCAAGTTGGCATGGGAAGAACGGGAAAGCTTTGGGCTCACGAAAATTACGGAATCGAACCAGATATCATGAGCGTTGCTAAAGGTTTAGCGGGGGGAACAGCAATAGGAGCTTTGATTTCATCAAATTCAGCAATGGCATTTGAACCTGGAGATCATGCTTCTACTTTTGGTGGGAATCCTCTCGCTTCCGCTGCTGGTTGCGCTGCTTTAGATGTCATAGTTTCAGAAGGTTTTTTGAATCACGTTACAGAAATGGGAAAATACGCTTTAGCACAACTAAAAGTAGTTGCGGATAAACACTCTATTGTTGAAGAGGTTCGAGGAAAAGGACTTATTATCGGATGTGAGATAGATCAAGATGTAAGTTCTATTGTCCTTAAAGGTATTGACAATGGCATTCTACTGAACGTTGCATTAGGAAATATAGTACGCCTATTACCTCCCTTAATAGTAGAAAAAGAAATGATAGATATTTTTGTTGAATTTTTAGACACTAGCCTTAAGGAATTGTAGAGTGAAGAACCAAGACTTTCTTATTGGAGACGAATTAAAACCAGAAGAATTGTCAAATTTAATAGATTCATCAATACAAGAAAAAGAATTTTTTAAAAATGGTGGATCCGATTTGGCACTAAAAGATAAGACTATTGGTCTTCTTTTTGAAAAACAATCTACAAGGACTCGTGTATCTTTTGAAAGCGGTGTCTATCAGCTTGCTGGGAACACAATCTTTCTCACTCAAAATGAGACACAGTTATCTAGAGGAGAATCAGTCGCAGACACTGCGAGAGTGCTTAGTTTATACCTAGACGCAATTGTAGTGAGAACATTCAATCATGGGACCATTGAAAAACTGGCTTTAAATTCTACAATTCCCATTATAAACGGATTAACCGACCTTTACCATCCTTGTCAAGCACTTGCTGATTACATGACTTTAAAAGAGGAATTTGGAGATCTTAAAGGGTTAAAAATAAGCTACTTAGGAGACGGGAACAATGTTTTACATTCACTTCTTGTTTTGGGAGCAATGCTTGGGATAAACATACATGCAGCTTGTCCACCGAAATTGTTTCCTAATCAAAATGTCGTAAAACAAGCAATAAAAATAGGAAAATCTACGGGTTCAGAAATTAAAATTTCTGATGATATTGATACTGTCTGCCGCGATGCGGTAGCAATATATACGGATGTATGGGTATCTATGGGAGATGAGGAAGAAAAAAAAATTCGAACAAAATTACTATCACCATATCAGGTTGATGAAGAATTGTTTAAAATCACGCAGAAGGATGCTGTTTTCATGCATTGTTTACCTGCTCACCGCGGAGAAGAAGTAACAAGTACCGTATTAGATGGGAAAAGAAGTATTGTGTATAAACAAGCAGAAAATAGAATGCATTGTCAAAAGACACTACTTAAATTTTTGCTCGGGACATAATCATGAATTTAAAACCGAATAAAGTTGTTCTTGCCTATTCTGGTGGCCTAGACACATCAGTAATGCTCAAATGGATAAAAGAAACATACAATTGTCCAATTGTTGCATATGCTGCAAATGTTGGGCAAGGAGATGAAGAACTAAAAGGATTAGAAAAAAAGGCATTAGAAACTGGAGCAGAAGAATGTCATATTCTCGATTTGAAAGAAGAATTTGCTTCGGATTTCATTTTCCCAATATTGAGAGCAGGTGCAATTTATGAAAATTCCTATCTCCTTGGAACTTCTATAGCTAGACCTATAATAGCAAAAGGACAAGTGGAAATCGCAAAAAAAACGGGGGCAGACACTGTTGCCCATGGTGCAACTGGCAAGGGAAACGATCAGATTCGATTCGAACTGACTTACGCTGCATTTAACCCTTCATTGAAAGTTCTCTCGCCTTGGAGAGAGTGGGAATTTGGAGGAAGAACTGAGCTCATTGATTTCGCAAAAAAACATAAAATTCCTATTCCTGTAAGCAATGAAAAGCCGTTTTCGACTGATAGGAACCTATTTCATATCAGCTTCGAGGGCGGAATTCTTGAAGACCCTTGGGTAGAACCACCAGAAGATATGTATAGATTAACCAAATCAATCGAAGATACCCCTGACACCCCATCTTACGTTGACATAACCTACGAAGAAGGGAATCCGGTTGAATTGGACGGAATGAAGATGTCTCCGTTAGAACTTCTTACAAATCTAAACAATATTGCTGGTGAAAACGGAATTGGTAGGGTTGATATAGTAGAAAATAGATTCATCGGCATGAAGAGTAGAGGTGTATACGAAACGCCTGGAGGCACAGTACTCCACGAAGCGAAAAAAGCCGTAGAGTCTTTAACTTTAGACAAAGAAGTTATCCATTTGAAGAATTCGTTAATGCCAGAATATGCAAAATTAGTTTATAATGGTTTCTGGTATTCCCCTGAAAGGAAATTCTTACAAGCCTCTATTGATAATTCCATGCTTTCTGTTTTCGGCACAGCCAAGGTAAAGCTTTTTAAAGGATTATGCAGAACTGTGGGAAGAAAAGCTCCATCAGAATACAATCTATACAGGGAAGATTTAGCCACATTTGAAAAAGATTCAGTTTACTCTCAGAAAGATGCGGAAGGTTTCATTAACTTGAACGCACTTCGAATCAAAACCAACAGTGAATTAAAACATAAAGGTAGTGAATAAGAAATTATTTCTTTTTCTGTTTTTCTCCACTTCGGTATGAAACCAGCAAAAAAGAACTCGCGACATAAATAGAAGAGTATGTACCTGCTATAATTCCTACTACGAGGGTAAATGCCACGTCCGAGATAATTTCTCCACCAAGAAAAAGAAAGGCAAGCACTGCAACCAAAGTCGTCCCCGATGTAAGAATAGTCCTAGAAAGTGTCTGATTAATTGACATATTGACTACTTCGGAGAATCCCTGACGTCTACTCCTCAGAGAATTTTCTCTGATTCTGTCAAAAACAACTATGGTGTCGTTTAGAGAATAACCAATTATTGTTAAGACAGCAGCAACTATTGGAAGACTAAACTCTTTTCCGGAAAATGCAAAAACTGCCACAGTAATTAAAACATCATGGATAAGAGCTATCACTGAAGCTATTGCCTGACGGAATCTAAACCTAAAACTAACATAAATCAATATTCCTATAAGAGCAAAAAACATGCTACTTAAAGCCTTTTTTCGAAGATCTGCACCTACTTTTGGGCCCACCATTTCAGTTCTTCTGATCTTAAAAGAACCCTTCCCAAAATTATTTACCAAAGCTACTTTTATGTTATTTTCTAAACCCTTAACAGAACGAGAACTTTTTTGAACTCTAATTAAAAATTCTTTTTCCGAACCAAAATTTTGTATGACAGTATCGCCTAAAGGAAGAGGTTTTAAAGACGACCTTAACTTTGAAATATCTATTTGCTTTTTAAATTGTACTTGAACAAGGGTCCCACCCGTAAAATCAATACCGTAATTAATTCCCTTAGAAAAAAGGACAAGAAAAGAGAGTGCAATCAACAATGTAGAGAGCATAAGAAAAAATTTTCTCTTTCCTACAAAGTCCAAATTAATGTCTGGTCTTATTAACTCCATTAAATACTCAAACTCCTGACATCCTTAGAGGAAAGAAAAGAATCATAAACGAATCGCGTACAGAAAATTGCGGTAAACATACTTGCAACTATTCCTATACTAAGAGTCACTGCAAAACCTTTTATAGGACCAGTTCCAAACTGCAACAGTACGAGTGCAGCAATTAAAGTGGTAATATTAGCGTCTAAAATAGTTAAGAAAGCTTTACCAAAACCATAATCAATAGCGGAACGAACTGTTTTTCCAAGTCTAAGTTCTTCACGAATCCTTTCAAAAATAAGTACATTGGCGTCTACCGCCATACCTACAGTCAAAACTATTCCTGCGATACCTGGAAGTGTTAAAGTAGCTCCGAATAGTCCCAATGCTCCGGAAAGTATAAATAAGTTGAGGAGCAAGGCTAAAATAGCAATTAATCCACTAAGCTTATAGTAAACCGCCATGAAGATTAAGACTAAAACAAATCCTGTTATTATACTAATTATCCCACTTTGTATTGAATCACTACCAAGAGAAGGACCTACATTTCTCTCTTCTAAAACATCTACTGGAGCAGGCAGCGCACCAGCACGAAGTGTTATTGCAAGGTCACTTGCTTCTTCTAAAGTAAAGGAACCTGTAATTTGAGCCTGTCCTTGACTTATTCTTTCTTGGATTGTTGGAGCACTATGAACGACTCCATCAAGAACTATAGCAAGTCTTCTGCCAACATTGTTTGAAGTAACACGATCAAAGATGTCCGAACCAGCCTTATCGAAGGTTATGCTGACATAAGGTTCATTAAATCTATCTCCAATTGTTGCTCTTGCATCAGTGAGACTGTTTCCAGTGAGACTAGATTCACGTCTTACGAGGTAAGGTCTTCCCTTAACTGTCCTCCCGGTTCCTAAATCCCTTCTCACATCATAAATCAACTGGAATCCTTCAGGAACTTCACCAGATTCAACTACTTGAGAGACATTTTTGGTCTCATCTACCATCTTAAATTCTAAAAGAGCTGTCTTCCCTATGAGTGCTTTTGCCCGTGCAGGATCATCTACCCCAGGCAATTGAATTATGATTCTTTTAGCACCCTGTCTTTGAAGAGTTGGCTCCCTGACCCCAAATTGATCTATTCTATTTCTAATTGTCTCTAGAGCCTGCTCAACGGCCTGTTCCTTTATTCTTTCGGCATTCTTTTCAGATATTTTGAATGAAAAAACCGGAGGATTCCCTACAACTTTAGTAGTAACAAAATCAGGATATTCTTTCATAAACTCTAGAAATCTAGTTTTATCATTCTCCCTATGTATTTGAATATTAAGAGTTCTACCCTTTGCTACAATCTTCCTTAACCTAACATCCTTTTGTTTCAAAGCACTTTTAATATCGTTATAGTATCTTTCTACCTTGGATTCTACCGCCTTTTCAGACTGAACCTCCAACACAAGGTGAATACCCCCTTGCAAATCAAGACCTAAATTAATACGTTCTTGAGGAGGATAGATAAAATACCCTGTGCCAAGCAGTACACACAAAATAACACCTAATCTCCAACGCAAACCACCCATCAACAAGTCTCCAACTAGTTATAAAGTGCCAAATTAATATCTGGAGTAATACTAGATTATTATTTTTCCTTTGAAGAATCAGAATTCTCGTTTTTGTTAATAACTTCAGTGACAAAATTTAAACCTATACGTATATTAACTTTTGGTTCATCAGAAACCTTAACTGTTAATATATTTTCTTTTATTTTAATTACTTCCCCAAAGATCCCACTCGCCACTATTTTATCTCCAGGTTTAATTGAAGAAAGAAGGTTTTGGTGATCTTTTTGTTTTTTTTGCTGAGGTCTTATCATAATAAAATAGACTATTGCAAACACAGCAGCAAAGGGGGCCATTTGCAAAAGAAAATTTCCCTGACCTTCACCCCCAGCACTTGCCATAGCATGAACAACATAATTATCCAGAATCAAAGCATGTACTAAATCCCACATAAAAACCTCCAATATCACTGTAAATTAGCGCATCAGGATTGGTAACAAAGCACTTGCCACTTGTCAAGCAAATTAAGAAAGGAAGCTTAAAATTTCAAAAAATACACTTGTGAAAATCTCAATTTTCATCCAAAAAAATATCTTTTTCTAAATTCTCATTTAACCAAGACTGAAAATTTCCGGATTCAATGTTCTTCCTGATTTTACTCATTAAATCCTGATAAAAATATAGATTATGTATGGACATTAGCCTCTGACCCAGGGGTTCATTAGATTGGTATAAATGCCTTAGATATGATCTGCTGTATGACTTTGAACATGTTCTACAACCACACTCTGGTTCTATAGGTTTTTTGTCATCAATGTACTCAGATCTTTTAATTGACATCTTTCCTTCCCAAGTAAAAAGATTACCTCTCCTAGCATGACGAGTCGGAATTACACAATCGAACATATCAACGCCTAGAGAAACACATCTTATTATATCACCTGGAGTACCCATTCCCATCACATACCTTGGGCTACTTTTATGAAGGATTTCTGTTACTGAATCTATTATTTCAAAAGTTTTCGATTTTGGTTCTCCTAAGCTTAATCCACCTAAGGCATACCCATCGAATGGAAGTTTTAATAAATCCTCAGCAGCCTCACAGCGTAAATCTATAAAAGAACCTCCTTGAACAATAGAAAAAAGGAGTTGTTCTTTAATATCTTTATGCTCTTCTATTGAAATCTCTGCCCATCTCAAAGTTCTAGAAAGTGCAACCTCGGCATCTCTCCGAGAATGAGGAAATTTCAACGGTTCATCAATTACCATTGCGATATCAGGAGCAAGCAGTTTTTGAATCTCAATTACTTTTTTTGGGGTTAAAAAAATTTCGGAACCATCGAGATGATTCCTAAACCTAATTCCGTCGTCAGAAGCCTTTGCTAATGATGACAAACTGAAGAGTTGATATCCTCCGCTATCTGTTAGAATGGGACCATCCCATTTCATAAACTTATGAAGGCCTCCAAGTTTTTGAATTAATTTCTCGCCAGGACGGACAGACAAATGGTACGCATTCGCCAAAATGATATCGCAACCTGCTTCTAAGATTTCGCTAGTGTCCAGTGTCTTCACGGTAGCCTGAGTACCGACAGCCATAAATGCTGGCGTGTGCACTTCACCTGAACGTGTTTTTAGAATCCCCGTTCGTGCTTTGGAGTAAGGATCATCTGAAATAATTTTAAAATGCAATCTTTTACTCAAAGGACTTTTAACGGACCAGTTGAACTCCCACTGAGAAATTGCTGGACAAAAGGATCTTCTACCAACTTGATTTCCTCAGGAGTACAGTGTGTTAAAATTTTGCCGTCATGGAGCATGGCAACTGAATGGGCAAATTTCAAAGTATTATCAACATCATGAGTAATAACTAAACTAGTTATATTCAACTTCCTTTGCAAAGAAAGAATCAGACCATGAATAGAATCAGCAAGAATTGGATCTAATCCAGTAGTAGGTTCGTCATATAGTATAATTTCGGGCTCGCGTATAATTGCTCGCGCAAGTCCGACACGTTTTCTCATTCCACCGGAAAGTTGAGAAGGCATTCTATCCTCTATTCCTTCCAATTCGACTAGCCTCAGCGAATCCCGCACTCTATTGTTGATCTCGTCTTTGGAAAATTCACTATGCTCTGCAAGCGGGAAAGCTACATTCTCCTTCACTGTCATGGAATCAAAAAGAGCAGCACTTTGAAAAAGCACTCCAAATTTTGCCCTGACTTTATTGAGTTCCTGAGCACTTAAGTCTGAAATTTTAATATCATCAATATAGACATCGCCAGAATCTGGGTTCATCAGACCAATAATATGCTTAAACAAAACACTTTTCCCTTCACCACTTCTCCCGATAATTGCGGTTATTTTCCCTTCTTCAACCTTAAGATTCAATGAACGCAAAACTTCATTGTCGGAAAAAGATTTAGTAAGATCGCGCACTTCTATTTTTATTTTCTCAATCATAAGTATTCCTCAACTATATATTGACCAATAACTCTTTTTCCTAAGATTCTTCCTTCAGACAAGAAAACCCTTGGCACCCTATAACTAATTCCACAAAAAATCTCATAAGATATTGTCTCACATCTCTCCGCTAATTCTTTAACGTGTATAAATTCTTTAGATTCTCCTCCAAGTAAGATGACTTCATCGGAGCAATCAAGTTCATCTTCAAATTCAGAAACATCTAGAATAGTCAAATCCATGGAAACCCTACCAACAACAGGAACACTTTTTCCTTTCAAAAGAACACGGCCACGATTAGAAAGCAACCTTGAAAAACCGTCTCCGTATCCTACACTCACAACTGCTAATTTTCCATTATTTTCCATTGTATAAGTCCGATCATAACCAATTCGCGAACCTGCAACTACGTTTTTAATCTGCAATATCTTTGTTTTCCATGTAATAGACTGACGGAGATCTATCCCCTCAAATTCTATCCCACCATACAAGCCAATACCTGCCCTAACGATAGAACCAATAGAATCTGAAAAATTATTGCCTCCTGCACTGTTTGAACAGTGAATTAGAGGGGGCAATAAATCTCTCTCCTTCAGTTTTACTACCAAAGAATTCATGGATGAGAACTGTCTGTTTGTAAAATCAACTCCTGTGGGGTCTTCCGCGGAAGATAGATGAGTCATAAGGCCATGGATGGCTACACCTTCAAATCGGTTAACACTAGCGAGAAAATCAGGGACATCACTAGGGAGAATACCTAATCGATTCATTCCCGTATCCACTTTTAAATGAGCTCGAACTTCTAAACCTTCTGATTTTGCAAAATTTGAGATAGAAGCTAATTGTTCGTGGTTCCAAACTACAGGATCTAAATTCAACGAAACAATTTTTTCTGCATTTCTCTGAGTTGCATCACTCATTAACAATATTCGTGGAAATTCCTTTCCTTTCTCGAGTTGCAAAGATGTTTTTCTAAGCATCTCTGCTTCAGTAATACTAGCAACTCCAAACCAATTAGCACCAGCTTCACGGAACAGACTGCTTACTTCAATGGCACCATGGCCATAAGCTTCACTCTTGACAACACAAAGAATCTCTTTTCCTTTAAAAGATTTGGTCAAGACATTATAATTGTCAAGGAGAACATCTAAATCTACAAAGGCAACCGTTCTTTCATCCTGTATAGAATTGAAGAGCAAATCTGAACTACAAATAGGCAACTCCGCAATTAATCAAAATTGTTCGGCTTTAAAATCATCGCCGCTTGACTGGGCAAATGAGGTTGTCCCCTCACGATGAAAATTGTCAAGATTAGAGAAACGAGCGTACTCATCAAAAAATTTGATTTCCAAATCACCTGTAGGGCCATTCCTTTGTTTTGCAAGAATAACAGTCGCCACACCTTTATTTTCAGGAGTGGGCTCATAATATTCCTCACGATATAAAAGAGCAACAACGTCAGCATCTTGTTCTATAGATCCGGATTCACGCAGATCAGACAGATTAGGTTTCTTTCCTTCTCTTGATTCTACGGCTCTAGAAAGTTGACTAAGGGCTACTACAGGCACATCTAATTCTTTAGCTAGTCCTTTCAATCCCCTTGAAATCTCACTAATTTCTCTCTGTCGATTCTCTACATTTGATCCTCTATGGGATAACAATTGGAGGTAATCTACAATCACTAAACCTAATCCAGATTCATGTTTTAATCTTCTGCACTTCGCTCTTATATCGAAAACAGAAAGATCAGTCGCATCGTCTATGAAAATAGGAGATTCTTTAAATTCTCCTGCAGATTGAATTAGAATGGGCCACTTATTTGAAGGCATAAAGCCACTTTGGAGACTCCTTGCATTTACCATAGAACGAGCACAAAGCATTCTAACTGCTAGTGATCTCGCACTCATTTCTAAGCTAAAAATGGCTGTGGGTACTTTAGCCTCTAGTGCAGCATGCTCAGCTAGATTCAAAGCAAATGCAGTCTTTCCCATACTAGGTCTACCTGCAATAACTATAAATTCAGAGGGCTGCAAACCCGAGGTAAGTCTATCGAATTCACTAAAGCCACTAGGAATACCTGTTATATGCTTCTTCTTATCATAGAGGTCTTCGAGGTAGGGAAAAGTAACCTTAATTACTTCTTCCATTGAGGCAATACTTTTTTGAAATCTTCCGGACGAAACTTCCAACATCGCTCTCTCTGCATCATCAATCAGCTTGTCTGTATCTTCTTCTCCTAGATAGGCTCTTTCGGCAATCTCATTTGAAGTTGTCACCAAATTCCTGAGCAAAAACGTTGTCCTAACTAATTTAGCATGAGAAATTGCCCTTCTAGGGCTAGAAACATCATCTGACAAGCGTGAAATATACTCTAGACCACCTGCATCATCTAAAGTTCCTTGTTTTTTAAGGGTATCTGCCAAAGTAATTAGATCAATTGGCTCCTGTTTTTCAAAAAGAGAAACAATGGCATTAAAAATAGCTCTATGACTAACTCTATAAAAGTGGTTAGAACGAACTACTTCTAGAACAGAGGAAACGATACCATTATCGAGAAGCATAGCACCAAGTACACTTTGTTCAGCTTCTATATTCTGTGGAGGAAGGTAATCGGAATTTGACTTATTGTTACCGCTTGAGGGAGTTGTTCTCAAAAAAGACCCCCATTTCCAGAAATGACAAAAATAAGAATATAAATACGTTGCTTACAATTATCCTGTACATCACTATAGATAAAAATTACAATTATTTTTCTAGGACAATAGAATTAAAAATTATTCTATATCGGATTCAACTTTTGTTGATTCAAGAGGGATTTGGTCTGTCTCAGTTGGTTCAGCAACTTCTGATTCAGAAATCTCAGAATTTTCCCCTTCTGTCGATTCCTCTACTTCCTCCTGAAGGATATTGATACTTACTGTAGGTCTAACATCCTCATGCAAACGAATCGGGACTTCGAAAACCCCAACTTTCTTAATTGGTTCATCTAAAATAATTTTTTTTCTATCGATTTCAATACCCAATTTTGCAAGTCCCTCTTCAATCATACGATTTGTCAAAGAACCAAATAAGCGTCCATCAGGACCAGCTTTTAAACGAAATTCAAGCTTGAGTTCGTTGAATTTAGAAGCACTATCTTCGGCAGTTCTCTTTGCGACTTGAACCTGTGCATCTCTGAGTAGTTTCTCATGCTGACTTGTTTTGACGTTGCCAATAGTAGCGTGTAACGCTAACCCATTAGGAAGGAGGTAGTTCATTCCATAACCGTCAGAAACATCAACTACATCCCCTGCTTCCCCTAATTGTTCAATATCTTTTCTTAAAATCAGACGCAAGACTATATCCTCTTTTTCTTAAGAGAGATCTATAGTATACGGCATTAAAGCCATATAGCGCGCTCTCTTAACAGCAGTAGTTAACTGTCTTTGATAAAATGCATTAGTTCCAGTTACTCTCCTGGGAATAATTTTCCCACGTTCACTAACCATATTTTTCAACATTTTCACATCTTTATAATCTATATAAAAGATGCCTTCAGTTGTAAAACGACAGATCTTCTGTCTCTGGAAACGCTTCCTTTTTTTTCTTCTATTATCAGAATATCCACGTGGAACTATAGGCATAAAGCGCTCCTAAGTAAAAAACATCTAAAAAGGTATGTCATCGTCTTTAATAGTCGAAGCATCGAACGTATCATCAGTGAAACTAACAGATTGAGAACCTACCTGTCCACTAGTAGCAGAGTCTCTAGGTTTTATAAAATGAACATTATAAGCAACTACTTCGTGCTTACTTCTCCTATCCCCTTCCTTCGTTTCCCAAGAATTAAAAGAGAGTCTTCCTTCTATAAGCACTGGACTGCCTTTTGCTAGCTGCTCTTCTGCCCATTCTCCTTGTTTTCCAAAAACAACAATATCTACAAAACAGGTGTCCTCTTTCCAATCGTCACCACTTTTATATTTTCTGTTAACTGCCAGGCCAAAATTTACAACAGCAGTACCCGATGGCAAGAAACGCTTTTCAGGATCACGGGTCAAGTTGCCTCTTAAAAAAACACTATTTAAAGACATCGGAAACCTCCTCAATTACCATTATCGAACAGGAGAAATTAACTTTCATCCGTAACCGTTTGAGATGCCTGATGGTCAACCGTCTTCTGAATTTTCCTTAGGACTGATTGCTCAATTCGGGTTGTCATATATCTAAAAGTATCTTCATCCAATCTCAAGCCTTGCTCCAACTCAGAGACAACCCCTTTTTCTGCCTTATAAGATATTACAAAATAAGTTCCATGTCTTTGCTTATTGATTGGATAAGCCAGACGTTTTTTCCCAAGACGATCTATTGAAATAATTTCAGAACCATTTTTTTTAAAATGGTTCTCAACATCCTGAATTTTCTTCTCTACTGCATCCTCATCTAATTCAGGAGAAAGAAGTACCATCGTTTCATACTGGCGCATTTATAAAATCTCCAAACTTACAAAAATAAAAAAGAAAAATTAATATTACAACAATAAAAAATTAAAACAAAGGTGCTAAAACAAGAGAAACTATAGACATAAGTTTAATCAAAATATTCATAGAAGGACCTGAAGTATCCTTCATTGGGTCTCCTACTGTATCACCAACAACAGCAGCTTTGTGAGCCTCCGAACCTTTACCACCGAGTTTGCCATCCTCTATTTCTTTTTTGGCGTTATCCCATGCACCGCCGGCATTAGCCATAAGCAATGCTAATAGCACGCCAGATAACAAGGCCCCTGCTAGCATACCCCCCAAAGCTTCTTTCCCCATAGAAAAACCAACTATTATCGGAACAACTACAGCCGTCACTCCAGGAATAACCATTTCTTTTAGTGCCGCCTGAGTACTAATATCAATACATCTACTACTGTCAGGTTCAGAAGTACCTTCCATGATTCCTTTATCTTCTTGAAACTGTCTTCTTATTTCTTGAATCATTATAAAAGCAGCCTTCCCTACAGAATTCATGGTCAAAGAACCAATAATGAAAGGGACGGCACCGCCAATCAATAATCCTGCGACTACATTCGCATCCTGCAAATCTATAGATTTAACTCCAGCCGCTTTTGTGTAAGCAGCAAAAAAAGCCAACGCAGTTAGAGCTGCAGACCCGATAGCAAATCCTTTTCCAATAGCTGCAGTGGTATTACCTAGAGCATCTAAACCATCGGTAATTTCTCTAGTTTCAGGACCTAGCTGACTCATCTCTGTTATTCCGCCAGCATTATCAGCAATTGGACCATATGCATCCACTGACATTGTAATTCCAATAGTTGCAAGCATACCAACAGCAGCAACCGATATACCATAGAGATCTGCAAGTTGATTTGAAATTAATGTAATCACAGCCAAAACAACCAAAGGAGCACAAACACTCTCTAAACCAACAGCAAAACCACTAATAATATTGGTTGCTACTCCAGTTTCCGAAGCATCCACTATCCGACCAACAGGCTTGCCACCAGTTCCTGTATAATATTCAGTTAACAAACCAATCGCGATTCCACCTAATGTTCCAATGAGTATAGAAGCAAAAATAGAAATTGGCAGACCCATTGTATTTGTTAAAAAATAAGAAAGAATTACAAAAATTAAAGCCGCTAAAAAAGTAGAACTTCGCAGTGCTGTCGCAGGGTTTCCACCTGAAAGTAATTTCATAGAACCAATCCCAATTACTGATGCAACAAGACCAATCATGGCAAGAAGTAAAGGTAGAGCCATAGCTGCAGATGTATTAACACCCATTCCTATCATCGAGCCTATAAAAATTGTAGAGATGATGGCCCCAACATAGGACTCGAAAAGATCAGCTCCCATTCCAGCTACATCACCTACACAGTCGCCAACATTGTCTGCAATAACAGCAGGATTTCTAGGATCATCTTCTGGGATATTTGCCTCAACTTTTCCAACTAAATCTGCACCTACATCAGCAGTTTTTGTATAAATTCCGCCACCAACACGAGCGAAAAGAGCAATAGAACTTGCTCCCATCGAAAAACCATTGATAATACTTGCATTGTCTCGTGCATTCAAAACGTCGAAATACCAAAAAAGGAAACCAACACCCAATAAACCAAGACTTGCCACAGATAGACCCATAACAGTCCCACCGTAAAAAGCCATTGAAAGAGCACCAGATTGTCCGCCACCAGAATTGGCTGCAGCAGCTGTTCTGACATTTGCCTTTGTTGCTGCATTCATTCCAAAAAAGCCAGCTAAAACAGAACAGACGGCACCAGTAATAAATGACAAACCAGTATCGAAGCTAATCGCATAACTCAAAATTAAAAAAACAACTAAAACAAAAAGAGCTAAAATTTTATATTCCCTTTTCAAAAAAACCATTGCACCTTCACGAATCTGACCTGCTAGTTTGACCATCAGTTCATTCCCTGGAGATTGTTTGTCTATCCATAAATAAATAATCCCTGCAAGCAACAAACCAGCAATTCCAAAAAAAGCTGCTAAATTAGAAAAAGCAATCATCGACTATTCTGACCCTCCTGGTTACAAAAATCGAAAAAAATTGGGCTATTAAATTTAATTAAAAAACTACGAAACAAAATCAAAAGCTTTCAAAGACACCTCTTCCAAAATATCATCTATTATGCTCAATTCGTTTGGGGCAAAACGTTTTAATACCCAATCGGAAACGTCTATATGAGTATCTGGCCTCCCTATACCAATCCTAATTCTAGAAAAATCTGAAGTCCCTAGTTTCTCAATTATGTCACGAATGCCCTTGTGACCTGCATCGCCACCTGTAGATTTATAGCTAATCGAGCCTAATTTCACATCTAAATCATCGTGCAAAATAAGAAGGTCAAAGGGTTTAATATTGCGTCTCTTAATAAAACTTTTAACACAGGAACCACTTAAGTTCATATAACTCCTAGGTTTCAATACAAAAACTTCTCTTTCCTCGAATGACCCTACACCAAAATCAACATCATCGTCGGAAAGGTCAATTTCAATATCATATTTATCACAAAAATAATCCAGAGCTCTAAACCCAACATTATGGCGGGTCTTATTATAACCCCGTCCCGGGTTACCTAAACCTACTATCACTTTTTTGGAGTGCATACCTCAACCTTAAGAAAATCAGTCTTCGTTTTCTTTTTTCTCTGAATCGTCTGATTCTGCTTCCTCCCCTTCAGTATCCTCTTGCTCTTCAGAAGATTCATCATCAGTTGTTTCCTCATCTCCTTCAATTTCTTCTTCCTCTTCTTCCTCTTCTTCAGCAGGAACTGAGATAGACATAACGGGATCATCAACATCATTGATGAGCGATACATTTTCAGGTATTTCTACATCTCTTACATGCAACACTCCTCCAATATCTACTTCAGAAATATCCAATAAAATTTGCTCTGGGATATCAATAGGAAAACATTCAACATCAAGTTCTCTCAGTACCTGAGATACAACACCCCCCATTTTGATTCCTATTGCTTCACCTTCTAAGAGAAGAGGGATAGAGACAGTAATTTTCTGATCCATTCGAATCTCAAGCAAATCCACGTGAATAAAAGAATCGTTCATTACATTATAATTCAAATCTTTTACAATAACGGACCTTTCTTTCTTCTTCTCTCCAGAAACCCTAAGTTTAAATACAATGTTACTTCCAGCCTTAGTATTTAAAAGGGAATGTAGTTCTTCAGGATTCAATTGAAGAGAAATTGCTTCATCAACCCCATAAACAACTGCTGGGATAAGACCCTCTCTTCTCAATTTTCTAGCATAACTCTTTCCTTTTCCTTCTCTTACCTCTGCTTCAAGCACCAACTCTTCCATACGTCTTACTCCGATTAAAGAAGATAGAATCTTGTTTTAAATAAAAAGACTACTCACAGATGAATCTTCGTGAATACGAGTAATCGCTTCTGCAAGAAGTACTCCTATTGTTAGAACCTTAACTTTCTTAGAATCTACCAAATCATCTGGAAGGGGGATAGTATCTGTTGTGACTAATTCTTCCAAGACTGAATTTTTGATTCTATCAGATGCCGGGCCCGAGAGGACAGGATGGGTACAACAGGCGTAAACTCTATTAGCCCCTTCTACAACTAATGCATCTGCGGCCTGGGTTAATGTGCCAGCAGTATCGACAATATCGTCCACAATCAAAACATCACGGCCTTTAACATCTCCTATGATTCTCATAACTTCAGATTCATTTGCTCTTTCTCTACGCTTATCTACAATACCGAGCCCTGCATTAAGCCTTTTCGCATAGGCCCTAGCCCTTTCCACACCGCCAGCATCGGGAGAAACAACCACGGGGTCCTGAAGATCTTTGTCTGAAAAATAATTAATCATCACGGGTGCTGCATAAAGATGGTCTACCGGAATATCAAAAAAGCCCTGTATTTGCCCTGCATGTAAATCAATAGTGATCACTCTATCTGCACCTGCTGCAGTCAAAAGGTTAGCGACCAACTTAGCGGTAATAGGTACTCTTGGTTGAACTTTTCTGTCTTGTCTCGCATAAGCAAAATAAGGAATAACAGCGGTAATTCTTTCTGCAGAAGATCTCCTGAAAGCGTCTAACATAATGAGCATTTCTATAAGATTAGCATTCCCAGGATAACACAGGCTTTGTATCGCAAAAACGTCCGCACCGCGCACATTCTCTTGGATCTGGACAGATGTTTCTCCATCACTAAAATCGACAATATCAATCTCACCCCTCTCGATCCCCAAGGACTCGAAAATGCAATCAGAAAGGAGTGAATTCGACCTACCTGAAAAAACCTTTATCCGACTATCCACCAAAACTTAACCCTTTACACATAAGTACAACGATAGACCCGAAGTTCTTACTCTATCCACAAAATTTGTCAAGTCCAGTTTATTAAAAACTGAAAAGCCTAATATTTTATCGCATATATTTAAAAACATTCCAAAGTAGAAATTCGTTAGAATTTAAAATCTCTTTTCCTTCAAAATACTTTTATGCAAAGGTCTTGCAACAGAAACCCATAATTCTTTTTTTCTAGAAAAGAAATTAACTGCTCTAACTGTATCTGATTTCTTAGTAAAAAGGCCAAATATTGCCGAACCACTTCCACTTAAAAGTGCAAGTTCTGCGCCAAATTTGAGTAAATTATTTCGATGCCTCTTCAAAGAAGGAAATCTAGGGAAAACAACTTCCTCCAAATCATTTTCCCTGAAACCATACCTTCTATTCAATTTGAAATTCTTATTTTTTTGGTTGCCATTTTCTATCACTTTAACCCTAGACCACTTATAAACATCACTAGTAGATAATGAAATTGGAGGTTTAACAATTAAAATATAATATCTTGGGCTAAACTTACAAGCAAATAATTTTTCATCCCCTCTTCCTGTAAACACAGAACTTGGGGCACCTAAGAAGAACGGTACATCGGCCCCCAACTCTTTTGCTAACTCTTCAAGTTTTTTCATCGGATACTTAATTCCCCAAAGTTGATTCAAAACCCAAAGCACAACCGCTGCATTACCACTACCACCTCCTAATCCGGCACCAACAGGAATTATTTTTTCTAAATGGATCCTTGCGCCTAATTGAGTATCGCCATATTTTTCACGGAGGAGGCTAGCAGCTTTATAAACAATATTTTTCTTCCCTCTAATTAAAGGGTTGTTAACGGTAATATCTATCTTTCCCCTTATTTTACTTATGACTAGGTTGTCAAACAAATCTACCTGTAGAAGATGAGTTTGAACTTCGTGAAATCCGTCCTTTCTCAAACCTAAAATTTTCAATCCTAGATTTATTTTTGCTGGACTGGAGATTCGTATTAAAGACATTATTCTTTTTCCTTGCTAATCCATAAACAGACGATGAATGGAAATATTTGAAGGAATATCCATTGAAAATATACTACTGGGAATCGAACCAAACTCTGAACTATTCAATTCTCCTATATCAATTTTCATATACGCCTTAGTACTAGGATTCCTTATCAAAATAGATTTCGAAAAATAGACCCCGTTAAATTTTACAAAAGAATCATAATGCACATCTATTTTTTGTCCTACTAAAAGAACTTCGACTTTTTTAGGCATTAACAAAGATTTATCTATCCAAAAGGTTTTAGAATTTTCTAGCTCTTTACGAAGAGGGAATAAAATACCTTTTCTCCTATCAAATTTATAAAATTTCGAGCCTAATTTAGGCCTCAGAACACTTAAAATTTCAAGGAAAATATGAAGATCCATAGGTATGCCAAACAGATTTCCCATAGTCTTTTTGTTAAAATTACCAATGTATAATTTTTGTTTTGAAACATGAAAGATTTTTAGACTCTTATTATGGGCAAGGATAGAAAGATAAGGATTGCCAAAAGGACTTAGTATTTCCATCCTAAACGAATTTGGATTTTTCCATACAAGAAAGGCATTTGCTGAGAAAGAACCCTCTTCAAATCCAATTTCCTCATGTAAAATGCTTTTCCCATCTTTCGTACCAGGAAAGAAAATTTCAAACGATACTGAAGCTCGAATTGACCGTATTGACTTCTCTGATTTAATTTTCAGTAAAATTTTTTCCTTATCAGGGAAAAAATCTACTTCCCCTTCAGGAAAAGTATGCAAGCTACATGAACTTAACAACATCAAAAGGAAAGGAATAAATATAGTTTTGTGAAAGCGCATTTTTCTCATTTTCAATTATTATTCAATTATTTCTTTATGTTTAAAATAAAGTTTATTTTTTTTCTAATCCTCTTCAAATCTCTTGACCCTTTTTGAATGGATTTTTTCCAAAAATACAAAGCTTTCTTCTTTTTTTGAAGGGCAAGATAAATGTCTCCCAGATGTTCAAGAACTACCGGATCATTAGGAAGTTTCTTAAACGCAACTAAAACTTTTTCTAGAGCATCCTTATACTTACCTTGTCTAAAATAAACCCATCCAATACTATCTAAAAATGCAGGATTATCTGGCTCCTTTTTCAGAGCTTTTAGAATCAAATCTTCAGCTATGTTGATTTTAATATTTAATTCTGAATACATATATCCCAATAGATTCAGAGCATTAGGATAATCTGGATCTGTCAAAAGTATCTTTTTTATCTCAGATTCTACCTCTTTCCACCTCTTAGTTTCATAGTAGGAAGTGGCTAAATAATATCGATACTGTGGGTTTTTAGGGCTTTGGTTGACTGCAATCTTTAGATAATTTACCGCCTTCTTTTTTTCTCCTTTTTTGGACAGGAATTTTCCTCTAAAAAAATTAACTTTTGATTCTTTGGGATAAGTTTTTTGCAAATTGTCAAGAATCTGAAACGCTTTTCCCCAATCACCTGTTTTTGCATTTAAACTAGAAAGTTCCAAATTAACTCGTAGATTCGAACTTTCTAATTTAAGGAAAGACAATAATTCTTGTTTTGCAGAATCAATTTTTCCAAGTCCTTCAAATATCCGAGAAATAAAAATTCTTGCTTCTTGATCTTTTGGGTTTTTATTTGCCAAAATTCGAAATTCAGAAAGCGCCCTTACATAATCCTTTTTTTTGAAATACAGGATACCTAGGACACTATGAATTTGCATACTGCCAGGAGTCTCCTTCTTCATTAATTCAAATTCGTCGATTGCAAATTCATATTTCTCATCTTTAATAAAGAGTTGACCTAATCTATATCGAGCATGTTGATTGTTAGGGACAATCGTCAGGAATCTCTTATATATAACCTGTGCTTGTGTAAACAGACCTTGTTTTTCATATAAATTTCCTAAGAGCAAAAGACCTGCTTTGTAATTGGGATTAATTTTCAATAGTGCAATGAGATTCTTCTGGGAACGTTGGAAATCTCCTGTTAAATAATAGGCTTTAGAAATGTAAAATAAGACCAAAATATTTTTAGGTCGTTTCTCTTTTATTTTTTTCAGTAATCTAATCGATTCACGATATTTTTTAACCTCAAGCAAAACGTTAGAAAGTAACAATTTCGCTTCGAAGTGGCTTGGATTTAGTCCAACTGATTTCTTATAATATTTTTCCGCTAAACTATTTTTTTTTGATGAAAAATACAGTCGTCCTAAGATCAAATTTGCTCTAAAGTTTTCAGGATTCTTTTGTATTGCTTTTATAGCGTTCTCTTCTGCTTTCCTGATATTTCCTTTTCGTAAGTTTAGTTCAGACAAACGAAGATAAAGGAAGGATGACTCCGGGTCACTTCTTAGAGCTTTCTCATAGAAGCCTTTTGCATTGACGTATCTACCTTTCAACTCTTCTAAATAACCTTCTATAAAATGCCTGTAAGACTCAGCGGTGGAGGAATTTCGT
This sequence comes from Nitrospinota bacterium, assembly GCA_036231405.1. GTDB lineage: Bacteria > UBA8248 > UBA8248 > UBA8248 > UBA8248 > UBA3496. Next base: position 38,592 of record JAZAHK010000002.1, on the reverse strand, counting down.
AATGGAGTAGAATCCAGATTTGAAGTTAAATTTGAAGAAACACACCCTGACATAAATGTAATAACAAAAAACAATCCAAGTCGAATTAAACTGTAAATCATTATATCTTAAGCTTTCTTTATTTTTGACAACAATTTTTCAGCCATTTCCTTAAACTCTTTGTCATCGTTTTCTTCAACTAATCTACTTGCTTTTTCTTCGTCTTTTCTGGAAATCGGAAAAGGTTCATATTCTTCACTAACCTCATTCTTACCTTTGGCGGAAAGAGAAAAATTTATGGATTGATTAGATAGAACGAATTTTATTTCGTTCAGTTTTTTATTTTTTAAATTTAAATTTAACTTTTCTATTAACTCTTGTGATTCAGATTGCAATTGTAAGAGCCAAACATTTTCTGAGACTTCAACTATAATCTTCTTCCCTCTGAGAAATGTAGGTTTTGCAATTTTTGAAATATCAGGACCAACAACTTTTTGCCAAACTAGCATAATATCACTAAAAGATAGGCGATTGGCCCAGGTCTCCTTCCGGCCCAAAGAATTAAAAATTTCTTCCATCTTCCTGAATTTACTAAACCTAAATTTTGCCAAAATGTTCACCTATAAAGATTAAAGCTATTGAAATTGTTCTAAGAAAGACCAGAGATAGTCTTCATAACTTTCTCAATAATCATCGTACTAGCTCCTTTAACACTAGGGTTTGAAAATTCTTCTTTCAAATTTACAGGAGGACCAAATTTAACCTCTATCTTCGCACCAATGCGAGGGAAAGTTTTTCCTACTGGGATTAGTTTCTCAGTTCCTATGACTAAAACAGGCACCACTATGGGTCTAGTAACAGATATGATCCTACCAACCATTCTATTTCCGGACTTAATTCTACTATCAACACTTCTGCTACCCTCTGGATATAAAACAACTTTACTACGTTTTATATATTTCTCGATTGTTCTGATGGAACTTATATTTGCACGCCCCCTGCTAATAGGGAAGCCACCAACTTTCTTCAATAACCAGCCTACAAAAGGTATGGAAAAAAGTTCTTGTTTCCCTGCTGTACGAATATATTCATTTGGATATTTAGAATAAATAGCCCAAGGAACCAGAAAAACGTCAAAAGCAGATATATGATTACTCAAGAAAAGTACTTTGTTTCCGGAGGGAATATTTTCTTCACCAGACACCTTGCAGTGAACAAAAAAACGAATAAAAAGCCTAACAAAATGGAAGCTAGATGCGAGGATAAATCTATCATATAATCTGTCTAACCCGCCCATTGTAACAACCTTTTTAAAACAATTTAATTCATACTATTCATTTTCAGAGAAAAAAGGATATGTCATTATACACCTTTATTCGTCCGATTTTATCATTTTACACTTTAATGGTTCTCAAGAAAACGATCTTTAATGTCTAACGAAATAAAATACAAACAAATTAAATAGGACCTCATGGTTACTAAGAAATTAAATCAATCTATTTTCAGAGAATACGATATTAGAGGACTTGTTCCTGAGGAGTTAAACTCTGAATCTGTTTTCAATTTAGGAAAGGCCATAGGAACATATTTCAGGAGCAATAAAGTAAAGGATATTGTTCTTGGACACGATTGTAGACACTCTTCCCCAGAATTTTATGAATCCTTCACCAAGGGAGTGTTACTTTCTGGGTGTAATGTAATAGGAATAGGAATGGTTCCTACCCCATGTCTTTCATTTGCAACATATTTTTTTGATGTGGGTGGTGGTGTACAAATTACTGGAAGCCATAATCCCAAAAATTATAATGGATTTAAAATCACCCTAGACAGAAAATCAATTCACGGAACCGAGATAAAGAAAATTTATAGTTTTACACAAGAAAAAACCAGCCAAAATATTAGTCAGATGGGGATATATAAGAAACAAAATATAAAAACAGAATATTTACGTAGAGCAACAGAAAATTTAAAATTAAATCGAAAAATAAAAGTAGTAGTTGATGCAGGAAATGGAATTGGGGGCGAACTAGCCTGCAAGGTTCTGAGAAGAATAGGAGCTGAGGTAAGCGGATTATTTATCAAACCGGATGGGAATTTTCCAAATCATCATCCAGACCCTACTATAGACAGCAACCTTTCCTCCTTGATAAAAAAAATTCGAAAAACAAAGTCTGAAATTGGGATCGCACTTGATGGAGATGCCGATAGAATCGTAGTTGTAGATTCTAACGGTGTAATCGTGAGAGGGGATGAACTTTTGATTATCCTTTCTAAATCTATATTAGAAAAAAACCTTGGGGCCTCAATAGTTTTTGATGTCAAATGTTCTTCAAGACTTACGGACTTCATAAAAAAAATGAAAGGGAGACCTATTATGGGGGCAACAGGGCATTCCTTAATTCGAGATAGAATGATCAAAGAAAGCGCTCTTCGAGGAGGAGAACTTTCTGGGCATATTTTCTTTTCAGACGACTATTACGGATTTGATGACGCGATTTATACTGCCGCTCGGTTAGTTTCTTACCTTTCTAAATCCAAAGAAACATTGTCCGATTTCAGAGAGAAAATTCCCAAGTCAGTTTCAACACCAGAAATAAGAATCCCATGCAATGAAGAAAAAAAGTTTGACGTAGTCAACCAATTAAAATCTATATTCAACAAAGATTACAAAACAAATGAAATAGACGGAATACGAATTAGTTTCACAGGAGGCTGGGCATTAATTAGAGCATCAAACACTGAACCTGCTTTAGTACTTAGATTTGAAGCTCAGGATAAAAACTTATTGTCTCGCTACGAAAAAATAGTTTATGAAAAATTGCGTAAATTTATAGAAATAAAACTACCATGAACTTAGTGAAGAAAGCTTACGATTGGGTCATCAGTTGGGCTTCAACTCCCTACGCTTTATATGCACTGATCCTTCTATCATTTACTGAATCTTTCTTTTTCCCAATCCCACCTGATATCCTTCTTATCGCAATTGCATTTTCAAAACCTAGACATTCATTTTTCTACGCGACACTTTGCTCTCTTTCTTCAGTGGTTGGGGGAATAGTAGGTTATATTATTGGATATTTTTTATTTGAATCGATTGGGAAATTAATATTCGATTTGTACGGCGGGATAAATCAATTTGAAACTGTGAAAGAATATTACAATTCAAAGGGTGCATGGATGGTTTTAATTGGGGGATTCACGCCTGTACCATATAAACTGGTCACTATAGCTTCTGGCGCATTTCTTATGGACTTCAAAATATTCCTTATATGTTCTGTAATAAGTCGTTCTGCGCGTTTTTTCTTAGAAAGCTTGTTGATATTCTTTTTTGGTGAAAAAATACGTCTATTATTAGAAAAGTATTTTAATCTTTTTACAATTCTTCTTATCATGACTGTAATTTTAGGTTTTCTTCTTTTTAGGGTCCTTTTTTAATTGACTGACAAAAAAGAATCACTTTGGGCTGTAATAATGGCGGGGGGTAACGGAACTCGTCTTTGGCCGTTAAGCACATCAAAAAAACCTAAACAGTTTTTGGATTTTTCTGAGACCAATTTCTTCCAGAAACAAGAGAAAAACTATAAACCGAAGAGTAATTTACTAAAACAGACTATCGAACGACTAAAAGGACTTATTCCTAGTGAACGAATTCTCATTGCTGGCTCTACGAACCATAGGAAATTGATAAAAGAATCAGCTAAGCAACTACCTCCACAAAATGTTATCTTCGAACCTGAAATCAGAAATACGGCCACAACAATCAGTTTAGCATCTCATTTTATTGCAGACATAGATCCTAACGCTGTAATGATAATATTACCCTCTGATCACTATATTGGAGATGTAAATTTGTTTAGGAGACTCATAGAGAAAGGAACACAATACGCATTTAAAGACGAAATTGTTACTATAGGAATAGAACCAAATACGCCCGAGATTGGTTTTGGTTATATCGAAAAGGGGAAGAAGATCTTTTCTTCCAAAACAATAAACGCTCATCAAGTAAAAAGCTTTAAAGAAAAACCAAAATTGAAAGAGGCTAAGTTATTTCTTCAGTCCAAACGTTTTCTTTGGAATGGAGGATTTTTTATTTTAAAAGTGTCTAGGGCATTAACAGAATTAGAACTCCTTATTCCAAAAACATACTCTCTTACTGAAAAGGCATGTTCAGCTTTTAAAATTGGAAACATAGCAAGGTTTAACAAGTACTTTAAACAGTGTGCAAAAATAAGCTTTGACCACGCAGTTATGGAAAAAGTAGAGAATGTCACTGTGATTTCAAGTTATTTGGAATGGAATGATCTAGGTTCATGGGTCTCGTTTGAAAAAGTTTTTAAAAACGACAAAAATAAAAACACATGGCTGGTGGACAAAAATACAAATATAATCTCCGAGAATTCAACGAATCTTATAGTTGGCACTAGCAAAAGATTTGTAGTCACTTCTGGCGTGAAAGATCTGATTGTCATAGAGTCTGGAGATGGCCTTCTTATATGCACAAAAAGTGAAGCATATAAGGTGGGTATTTTCGCGGACAAAACAGACAAATCTTTATCAAAAAAAATAAACCAAAAATGATAAATTCTTCAAATAATTTTTTCGAAATATTACTTCTTGGCTTTATCCAAGGGACAACTGAGTTCTTCCCTGTTAGCAGTTCGGGGCACCTAGTAATTGGACAAAAAATTTTTTCAATTGAATTCCCAAGTTCATCTTTTGAAATTCTCTTACACTTTGGAACATTAATTTCTATTTTTTTCTTCTTTTGGAAAGAAATTAGAAAAATAATTATTGAAATGTACAAAGAGTCCTTAGATTATAAAAACGAAAAACGTCAATTTAACTCTGTAGGATGGATGATTTTTGTTGCTACTCTCCCTGTAGCGTTTTTTGGACTCTTATTTGAAGATTTCTTCGATGCTTTGTTCAATGAAACAAAAGTCGTAGGTTTCTCACTGATAATTACGGGGGCATTCCTTTACACGTCTTCCAAATTCAAAATTAATGTTTCGCTCGAGAAACTTAATTGGAAACATGCTCTCTCCCTTGGTCTAATGCAAGTCTTCGCTCTCATCCCTGGCATTTCAAGATCGGGTTTTGTCATTGCTGCAGGAATAATTTTAGGCATGAAAAGAACTGATGCAACTAAATTTAGCTTGCTGCTTGGTATTCCGACAATAGGAGGTGCAGTCATTGTGAAATCAGTAGCACTATCCAAATTAAACCAAATTCCTTGGGAAGGGTATACAATAGGAGCACTAACCGCGTGCCTCACTGGGATTTTAGCGATCTCTTTGCTAATGAAAGCTGCAAGAAGGACAAATTTTAAATCGTTCGCTATCTACTGTTCCCTAGCAGGTATCACTACCCTCTTGTTTCTCTAGAAAATTTGCGCCTAACTCATTTCCGAAAAAGATGCCGGCATCCAAATTTCAGTATTTTGTTTCGCAATAAATGGCCTTGAACCCGGAGGCCAGTTTGGCATCTTGTGTGTTTCAGTCCGTACCTCCATCCTATGATTCAAATCTCTATATGGCCAGACATGAATAAATTCATTCAGTGTTCCCATATCACTCATGAAACACGCTGCCAAGGGGGAAACTGCTTCCCTAGAAGCAATCTCTTTTTCCCATCTCGAAGTTACTTCTGTCATCTTCCCAATTAGAATTGTATAGGTGCGAAACTCATAAAAATTCCCCAATTTTCCTGTAAGTGGTTCTTGTTTAAAACTCGGTGTAGTCAACATTTTAGTAAGCTGAGATTCAATCAAATGTGCATTTTTTGGTGGCCACCAAGATTTTCCGATTAATTGCTGACGTACGTCATCTCTATGTGAAGAATTCTCGTATTCCCAAATATGCATAACACGATTGAGATCTCCAATCTCCGAATGAAAAAAACCAACCATTCTAGAAAATTTCTGTCTCTCATCTATAACTTTTGAAAAATTCTCTTCAAATTCCTGTACCCCACCTACTTTCAAATCGTAAGTTCTCATCTCGTAGATCATTAAAAATCCCCTCTCCCTAAAAAATTATAAAAAAAAGTAAAATCAAGAAGCGGATTTCACTCGTTCTACATATTCTCCCGTTCGAGTATCTATTTTTAGGAGATCTCCTTGATTAACAAAAAGCGGCACATTGACCACTACACCTGTCTCTAATTCAGCCGTCTTCGAACCTCCCGTTGCAGTATCTCCCTTAAATCCTGGTTCTGTTTTAGAAATCAAGAGTTCTACAAAAGTTGGGAGTTCTACGGCGATTGACTCACCATTATGAAAAAGAATCGAGACAATGGTTTCCTCCTTTAACAAATTATAGATTTCCCCTAGTTGAGTTCTTTCAAGTCCAAGTTGCTCAAAAGTATTGGTATCCATGAAATTAAAAACCTCCCCTTCCCTATAAAGAAACTGCATATTCTTCTCTTCCAAGGAAGGAGAATCAACACTCTCTCCAGAACGAAAAGTCCTATCTAGAACACGACCATTTTTTAGATTTTTAAGCTTCGTTCTAATAAAAGCTCCCCCTTTGCCAGGTTTGACATGCTGAAACTCTACTATGGAGAAGGGGTCTCCTTCTATTTCTATCTTCAAACCATTCCTAAACTCGTTTGTAGATGGCATAACTCAAATTTCTCCCAAGCAAAAAGTTAGCAGACAATTAGCTCTTTCGAAATATTAGAAGTGATAATTTCTTTCCCTTTATTCTTCACCAAAATCATATCTTCTATTCTTACTCCACCCCAACCCTTAATATAAATTCCCGGCTCTATCGTTAGAATCATATTGGGCTTAAGTATAGTATCTTGATTGGGTGCAATTCTAGGACCCTCATGAATAAAAAGCCCTAATCCATGTCCAGTTCCATGCCCAAATGATTCTCCATACCCTTCTTTTTCAATAATATCCCTGGCGGCTGCATCAACTTCCCCACACTTAACACCAGGAGTTACTTTTTCAATCGCAGCTTTTTGAGAACGTAAAACAACTTCATAAATATGTCTTGTTTTCTTGCTTGGTTCTCCGCAAGAAAATACTCTCGTAGTATCCGCATGATACCCATTAACCACGCTACCAAAATCAATAGTTATTAAATTCCCTTTTTTTATTTTCTTTTTGCTTGCAACCCCATGGGGCAATGCAGATCTGACACCAGAAGCAACAATAGTATCAAAAGCATTTCTCTCTGAACCGTATTTTTTCATTAAATTCTCTAGATTCGTAGAAAGCTCAACCTCGCTTACACCACTCTTGATTTTAGGAATTAGATCAGATAGTGCTTTCGAATTCAAAGAAGCAGCTTTCCTAATAAAAGCGATTTCTTTTTTATCTTTAACAATTCTTAAGGAATCGATAATTCCAGAACTTGGGAGGAATTTGACTTTTCCCAGCTTTTTTTTTACTAAGTGAAAATTACGATAATTTAAATTTGTATCTTCAAAAAAAAGTCGTTTGAAACCTCTCCTTTTGACCTGTTCTACTATCAAGTCGAAATAATTGTTTCCTTCAATAAATTGAAATGACTTATACACCTCTTTTTTATATTGCGTACTATAGCGGAAATCAGAAAAGAAAATAGCAACATTTTTCCCAACCAGACAGAAACCTGTCGAACCTGTGAATCCAGTCAAATATCTAACATTCAAAGGATCAGTAACAAGTAATAAGTTAATATTTCTTAAAGCAAGTACTTTTCGAATATTTTTCAAACGAGATTTCAATGAATTTCCTTCTACAGAAAATTTATACCTTTTGCATGTCTATCTATCGCTGCCCTTAAAGCCATTAGGTATCCTTCTACTCCATATCCAATTATCGTGCCAGAAACTTCAGGTCCAATCATAGAAGAATGTCGAAAATCTTCCCTGGTCAAAACATTAGAAATATGTACTTCATAAACAGGCATTTCAATACTTGCCACAGCATCCCTTAAAGCGACGCTTGTATGGGTAAATGCACCTGGATTGAAAATACAGGCACAACATGAACCAAAAGGAGGGATCTCTGCAATTAAATCCTTTAAACCCGCGGCCCTATGTAAAGCATCTACCAACTCACCCTCTATATTCGATTGAAACACGTCTAAATCTACTTTTTCTTTAATCGCAATATCTGTAAGAGCCTCTTCAATCTTTGATAAAGAAATATCACCGTAAACCTCTTTTTCACGAGTTCCTAACAAATTTAAATTTGGGCCATTAAGTAGTAACATTCTCATTTTTTCACTCCATTTTAAACTAAATTTCCAACTATCGAAGAAGACCACAAACGTGGACTCAACTCAATTCCATTTTCTACACTTCCAATTTTTTTCAAAACAACAAATTTCGGTTTTCCTCCTCTAACTTTCTTGTCGTGTAGAACATATTTTTTGATCTCACTTAGTTCGGGAGGCTTCTTGAGCTTTATTGGCAACTTGAATCGCATCAATAGCTTTTGCAATCTAACCACATCCCCCTTCTCACAAAAGCCCATGGCACATGACATTTGCGCAGCCGCAGACATTCCTATGGAAACAGCCTCTCCGTGTAATAATTTCTTGGAATACCCAAATAAGGATTCCAAAGCATGTCCAAGAGTGTGTCCAAAATTTAGAATCTGTCGCAAACCATTTTCTTTTTCATCTAGTTCAACGACACCTGCCTTTATTCTACAGTTTTGAAAAACTATTTTCTCTAATGTTTGGATTTCTCTACTCAGTATTCTAGATACATCTTTCTCAAGATAAGTAAAAAGAGACGCATCTCTTATGACAGCATGCTTTACAACCTCTGCAAGACCATTACAAAATTCTCGTTCTCTCAAAGATAACATAGTATTAAGGTCACATAAGACCATTTTAGGCTGATAGAACGCGCCTATCAGATTCTTCCCGTAAGAAGTATTTATAGCAGTTTTTCCTCCAACAGAACTATCGACTTGAGATAACAAAGTAGTAGGAACTTGGACAAAAGAAATACCCCTTAAAAACGTAGCTGCAGCAAGGCCCGCCAAATCACCGACAACACCCCCTCCGAGAGAAATAACGCCATCTTCTCTTCCAATTTTAAGTTTGGCCAATTTATTATAAATTCTCTCTAACTGTTCGATTGACTTGCTTTTTTCTCCAATAGGGACTTTGATCATTTCTGCAATTTTCCCGCCCTTTTTTAGAGATTGGAGACAATCCCTCCCATATATTCTTCCAACTGTCATATCCGAAACAACTAGTAACCTTCGGCCTGTGAAAACAGAGTTCGTATATTTACTAAGATCTTTGATTAAACCCTTAGCAACATAAATTGGATATGACCTATCCTGAAGAGACAATTTAACTTTCTTCATTCTAACTCCCGCTTAAATACTAAGAAATCAACAAAGATACCAAACAAATTCAAAACAAAATCAATCGTATTTAACTATACACTTATTAGAAAAACATTGAAATATAAATGGAAATTCCGCAAATTTGAAAATACTAACTTCTTGACATAACAATATATAAATTCTATCTTCACTAAAAGACACACTAAAACCTATCGAAAACAGTCTAAATGAAATTTAAAGAAAATCAGTTTGTTACCAATTTAATATTGTTGTTGTTTTCTTATTGTTTTCTCACTTCATGTGGACAAAATCTACCTTTTGGAAAAATAGAAGAAAAAGTAGCGCCAAAAGAAAAAGTAGCGCCAAAAGAAAAAGTAGTGCCAAGAAAAACCTTGTCCTTGTTAGAGGGAGAATTCAAAAGAGAAGATTCTTGGGATAATTTTAAAACACTAGATTCTGAGACCCGAGCAAAAGTCATTCAAAGAACCTCAGGCGAGACAAAAGATGAGAAACGAAAAGATTTATTTCTTCTTGACAAAGCAAAGATATCTTTCAAAAAAAATAATTTTAAGGCATCAATCGAAAACCTACAGATCCTTGAAAAAGAATTCCCAAATTCTGACATCTTAACCGAAAGCAGACTTCAACTAGCACTTGCATATTTTAAAATTGGAGAAAAGAAAAAGGCATATAGCAAGTTAGAGGAAAATATAAAAAAAGAAAAATCACCAATTGGAAGAGCTATTTCTTTTGCATTTTTAGGAAGAATTTACGAATCTGAAAATAAAATATCCAAAGCTTTGTCATCCTATGCTAAAGCTTTTTCAATTTCCGATAAAGTTCCCAACAAGAGGCAACTGTCTTCTAAAATAGTCAACCTATCTGAAAAGCTGATTCCTCCATATAGACTTGTATCTCTGATTAATAAGTTCAAGGGGGAAAACGCTGGCCCCTACTTTAGAATCGCTATGATCAGAAAATCTATCCGTAAGAAAAAGTTTAAGACTGCTTTGGCAAGCACAAGAATTTTCTTAAAAAAATACCCAAAAAATAAATATATCAGTGAAATATCTAGTTTAGAACAAAAGATAAAAAACATTTTGAGTAAAAAACTTCTCAAAGTGGGTGTACTACTGCCATTATCAGGAAAAAATGGGAAAGATGGAGAAAAGATTTATCGAGGAATACAAATAGCACTAAACCATTTGTTAGAAAAACGTCCAGATCTTCAAGTAGAGTTGTCAGTCCGAAACATAGGAAGTCCAAAAGAAAGAGCAGGACTGACTGAGAAAAAAACGTATGAACTTATTAATAATACTAAAGTTATAGGATTGATAGGACCTGTTTATAGCCCAGCAGCAAAGATAATTTCGGAAATCTCAGAAAAAGAAAAATATCCACTGATTATCCCATATGCTCCAAACTTTAAAATGGACAATAAGAAGAGATGGATTTTTAGAAATACTTTAAATAACAAAATGCAAATAAGTGCGATTTTTAATTACGTAATAAATCGTTTCAGACTTAGACGTTTTGCGCTAGTTCATGCCAGTAACCCTGAAGAAAATGAAAAGAAAAAAGATTATCAAAAAATTGTTTCCAAACTAGGGGGATATTTCACAAAAACCGTTTCGTTTCCAATGAGTGCAACCGACTTCCGACCTCAAATGTTATCCCTTGGAGGGCTAAGCGATAAACAACTTAGAGTTAAGTTCGCTAGGCTAAGTAGGCACAAAAATTTTAGAATCCCACTTGGATACGAAGGTATTTTAATTTCTGCAAAAGCAGACAAAATCATCTTAGTCGTCCCAGAACTACCTTTTTACAATATCAAAGGGGTTTTACTTCTAGGAGATAGGAAATGGAATAACACAAAAATCGCTAAACATGCAGGAAGTTATATTAAGAATGCATTTTTCGTTGATGGTTTCCTCCATTCCTCAAAAAAAGAAATTGTCAAGAGATTTGTATTTGACTATGAGAAATTATATAGAAAGAAACCAGGCTTAAAAGAAGCTTTAGGATATGATTCAGCCAAACTGGTTTTCTCGGCTATTGAGAAAGGAAAAAGAAGTAAATTGGATATTCGAGAATATTTAAAAAACATCACAAACTTCGAAGGGGTAACTGGAAAAATAAAGGGAATTAAAAGAAATGACTTCATTAGACAATTATACATCTTAAAATTCAGCAAAGGGAAAGTTCGCGAAGTCGATATGATTTACCCATAAAAGAGAATTCTGAAATCATGTATGAAATAAGAAAAAATCAATTAAATTTGAACCGCACCGCATGAAATTGTATACGCTTGCCCAGTTATACCAGAAGCAGAATCACTCGCTAGGTAGACCGACATGCTTGCAATTTCTTGTGGATCAAGAAATCTTTTCATCGGAATATTTTTTTTGAGATAATCAACTATATCCTCAGTATCAGACACGTTTTCAGAAAATAATTTTTGATTATCATTCATCATTTTCGTTTCGACAAATCCAGGACAAATAGCATTAACTGTTATTTCATACTCTGCAACTTCTAAAGCAATCGACCTGACAAAACCAATAGCACCATGCTTAGCTGTATGATACGCACTTCTATGTGCCCCACCCAATTTCCCTGAAACTGAGCTAATAACAATTATACGTCCCCATTTTCTTTCTATCATCCCTTTAATTACAGTCCTCGTAGTATAAAAAACACTGTTTAGGTTTGCATCGATAATTTTTCCCCATAACTGATCGTCTGTATTAACCAACTCATTTTTGAGTAACAATCCTGCATTTGCAACAAAGATATCAATTGAACCCATTTTTTCTTCAATTTCACGAAAAACTTTTTTCACTTTTTCAGAAGACGTAACATCACAAACTACAGGTATCGAATTCACTCCTAAACTACTAATTTCATCTGCCACAGCATCAATCTCAGATTTAGTTCTCGCAACTAGAGAAACATCAAAACCTTCTTTAGCGAATGAAAGAGCAATAGACCGTCCAATGCCCCTTCCTGCACCAGAAACTAGAACTTTCTTATTTTGAATCATTGATTATTCCAAAAAATTAAACTAATTAAACAAACAGGACTTAAAAAATGATTCCGTTATACGAAGCACAGAATCAAAAGAATTTTGCTCCATTAGTTTTTGCCGAAAAAAAGAACTTCCCTCCATTCCTTTTGTATATGCAGGGATATGTTTCCTAGAATGTAGAACCGCAAGCTTCTCCCCAAGATGTTTTTTCAATCTTAAAAGATGTAAAAATAAGACTTCTTTTCTTTCCGAAAAAGAAGGTGGGGAGGGTAAAACTCCCGTTCTACTCCAACTGAGAAGTCTTGAAAATATCCATGGATTTCCAATTGCACCCCGTCCGATCATTAAGGCGTCTACTCTAGTTTTTTTTAACATTCTAATAGCATCACTAGGAGAACGTATATCCCCATTTCCAACAACTGGAATTTTTACGGCATTTTTAATTTTTCTGATTGTTTCTAGGTCAACCAAGCCTGAAAAAAAATCATTCTTTGTACGCCCGTGCACAGTTATGAACGCCGCGCCAGAATCTTGTATAATCTTAGCAAATTCTTCAGCACTCGAGGTCCCAATAGTATCCCATCCGGTTCTCATCTTCACAGAGACAGGTTTTTTCACTTTTCTAACCATAGCCGAAACAATTTTTCCTGCAAGGGGTGGATCCTTTAACAAAGATGAACCTGATTTATTTTTTGTGATTTTCTTTACTGGGCAACCGCAATTCAAATCTATAACGTCTGCACCTGAATCTTCCACTATAGATGCTGCATCGGCCATCTTGGATGGATCAGAACCGAACAATTGTATCGAAACAGGTTTCTCCTTTAAGTCATTCTTCATAATTTTGTAAGCCCTTTCATTTCTCCTAACCAAAGACTCACAACTGATCATCTCTGTTGCAACCATACCAGCTCCGTATTCGGATGCTAAAGAACGAAAAGGAAGATTAGTATATCCAGCCATAGGAGCCATAAGAAGTCTGTTCTTTAAAAAGAGATTTTTTATACTCAATGAATTTGACAAAATTCGACACTCTTCCGGTACATTTAAAATTTCTTCTTCAAAAATTCTTGGGCCACTCTGTTCTAGCTTCAAATTACTTCCTTCAAAAAAGTCAAATTTGCCATCTTGGGTCTACATCCATACTACTAAATTCCCAAAAATTTTCATCCTCTTCTCTTAAGAATTTATAACCACCTGCACATGCAATCATCGCAGCATTATCCATACAAAGTCGTAAGGAGGGAAAATGTACGGAAATCCCATCCTGAATTTCCATATCCTGGAATTTTTCACGGAGGAGGCTATTCGAAGCTACCCCTCCACATATCGTAATCGTCCGAAGATTCTCGTGTTCGAGAATCAGTTTTGACTTCGTTACCAGTACATCTACGGCAGCTTCTTGAAAAGAAGCCGCAATTTCTCTTGATATTTCGTCGGAGATTTTTATTTTACGCTCCCATGGAGGAATTTTACTTGTGTAATCATACACCCCTAATTCCTTTAAATGACTCAAAACCGCAGTCTTCAATCCGCTAAAACTGAGGTCGTATAATTTATTCTTTAAAAATGGTCGCGGAAATGAAATCGACGTACTTAGATTGTTGTTTTTAAATTCTCTGTACAATTTATCTATCGCTGGCCCCCCTGGGTAACCTATACCCATTGCAACACTTATTTTATCAAAAACTTCTCCGACAGAATCGTCCAAAGTTCCTCCTAGATGAGAAATTTCTCCTCCTTCTTCGACTCTATAAAAATCAGAATGACCACCGGAAACAATTAATGAAAGATGAGGGAAAGAAGGGACTCCACCAACTTGATTAAAACTCGATTTATCTTTCTCAATCGCGGAATCTAGAAATAGAGAATAAATATGTCCCTCTAAATGATTAACACCAATCAATGGAAGACCTCTACCCCAAGCTATTGATTTTGCAATAGATACACCAACTAACAGAGAAACCGCTAGTCCTGGGCCACGTGTAACGGAAACTAAATCTACGTCCTTAAGAGAAACGTCTGCTTCGTTTAAAGCTTTGCGAACAACAGGTTCAATAACTTCTACATGGATGCGAGACGCCAAGTCAGGAACAACTCCACCATAACGAGAGTGAAGTTTGCTTTGTGAATTGATTATATTAGAAATAATTACTGGAGCTTGTCCATTTCCGGGAAACTGAACCGCTTTTTCAAAATCAACGACTGAGCACGCAGTTTCATCACAACTTGTCTCGATACCTAAAACTATCAAAAAAAACCTTTCAATAATTTGAGAAAATCCTACCTTCTAGTCTTCTTTTTAAGAAAAATTACTGCCCTTTCTAATTGGTAGTCCTTAACCCCATCTTTATTCTTAAAAGAAATCAAAGACTTTTCGTTTTTATTCTTCTTTAACTTTCCCTTATCTTTATTTCGATTTGTTCTGAGATGTCTAGGCAAATCCTTTTCTCGGACTACAAATTTATCTCTAGAAGGATCAACAACTTTAATATCTGGGGCAATTCCTATCCCCTGAATTAATCTATTCTTTGGAGTAAAATACAATGAAGTAGTCAAACGAAGTCCTGAACCATCTTCAAGAGGAATAACAGTTTGAACCGACCCCTTTCCAAAAGTTTTTTCTCCCAAAACTGTCGCACGTTTCCAATCTTGTAATGCAGCGGCAACAATCTCAGATGCACTAGCACTTCCTGCATTCACTATTACAACTATAGGAAAATCTTGAATTCCTTGATCTTCCTTAGAAATAAATCTTCTGTTTTGATTAACCACACGACCTTTAGTATATACAATTAACTTTCCAGCAGGGAGAAACAGTTCTGAGACTCCGACTGCTTGACTTAACAAACCACCTGGATTATTCCTTAAGTCTATGATCAACCCATTTTTTTTGAATTTACTCATCTTACTTAGACCTGTTCGAACTTCAAGAGAGGTTCTAGATTGAAAATTTCGAATTCGTATATACGGAATCTTGCCCTTTAAAAGTTTGGTCTTAACACTCTTAATTTTAATAACTTCACGTACAATTGAGAGATCAAACATCTTTTTTGTACTTCTTCTGA
This sequence comes from Nitrospinota bacterium, assembly GCA_036231405.1. GTDB lineage: Bacteria > UBA8248 > UBA8248 > UBA8248 > UBA8248 > UBA3496. Next base: position 23,213 of record JAZAHK010000002.1, on the reverse strand, counting down.
AAATCGTGATCTTAACTTGAGAACCGGGTCTGCCTCTCAATTTTTTTACTGCTTCATATATTGTGATGTCCTTGGTACTTTTCCCATTTATCTTAACAATTTGATCCTTTGCTTTAACCCCTGCTCTAAATGCAGGAGTCCCTTCTATAGGAGAAACTATCGTTAACACTGACTTTCTGAGTGTTATCGTAATTCCTAAACCACCAAACTGACCAGAAGTTTCGACTTGCATCTGTTTAAACATCTCTGGAGTCATATAACTAGAATGCGGATCTAACGATCTCAGCATACCGTTAATTGCCCCTCTAATAACCTTTTTAGGTTCAATTTTATTAACGTAATTCTGCTCTATCAGACTTAATATTTCAGTAAATGTAGATAAGTCCTTGTATGTAGATTTATTTCGCGCAAAAGATTTTTTGCTTCCTGATATTCTAAAATTCGACACACTATAAAAAACAAGAGCAAAAAGAATGAAACTAACTATAAAATATTTCTTTTTCATATGGTCCTCTTTTGAAACTGATTAAACATAAACTGAAGGTAAATGTTAAGCACAAGCTTAAGGAAATTTTGAAAGAAAGGAAACTTGAAAAATCTTAGTAATAGATATTTAATTAAATCATTATTTTTTCTAGTCTATTGATGATATTAGCAACATTAAATCCTAGTTTCTCAAAATTCTCTCCTCCAGGTGCACTCGCGCCGAACCTAGGAATAGCGATACTACCGCCGTTATCTCCGACCCATTCAAGCCAACCGAAGTCAGAAGCCGCTTCTATAGACAATCTCGCATTTATTCCAGGTGGCAAAACTGAATCTCTATATGCTTGTTCTTGAGAACGAAACAACTCCCAACAAGGCATACTTACAACTCTAACATTCACATCCTTTTTTTTCAGTGCTTTCTGTGCGTCGAGAGATAGTGCAACTTCAGAACCAGATGAAATCAGAATAGCATCTGGGGTTTCTCCCTCCTCTTTTGAGATGACGTATGCACCTCTGGCCAACCCTTCCTCCGATGAAAAAAAATCTCTATCTAAAACAGGAAGTGATTGTCTTGTCAAAACTAACATAGTTGGCCCATCTTTACGCTGTATCGAAATCCGCCAAGCCACAGCTGTTTCATTCGCATCACAAGGTCTTATAACGTGTAGTTCTGGAATAGCTCTTAGGGATGCGAGATGTTCTATAGGTTGGTGTGTTGGTCCATCCTCTCCGAGCCCAATGGAATCATGGGTCATAACATAGATTAGAGGAAGTCCCATAAGACAAGACAACCTAATAGCAGGTCTAGCATAATCTGTGAATGCGAAAAAAGTAGCTGCAAATGGCCTAATTCCACCATGTAAAAGCATTCCTGATGAAGCAGCGCACATCACATGTTCACGGATACCCCAATTAATATTTTTATTCTCAAATGAATCTTTAGAAAAATTACCCGAATTTTCTATTAACGAATTATTAGAAGCAGCAAGATCCGCACTTCCTCCCATCAACCAAGGAATTTTCTTCGCGATTTCGTTTAGAACCAAACCTGAGGCAACCCTAGTCGCCATTGCACCTTTGGAAGGAAGAAATTTCGGAATCTCTTCAGCAAAATCATTTGGGATTTCATCTGAAATTGAAGTTTCAAAATCTTTTGCCATTTCTGGAAATTCTGATCGATAGGATTCAAACAATTCATTCCATTCCATCTCTAAGCTCTCTCCCTTTTGAGAACCGTTCATGTGTTCTAAAACTGCTTCAGGAACATAAAATTGTTCTTCCGAAGGCCAACCATAAATTTTCTTCGTTTCGATTACCTCCTCTTCACCTAACGGTGCACCGTGTGCTCTAGAAGTATTTTGATATTTAGGAGACCCATATCCAATTTGTGTGCGAAGAACTATTAACGATGGTTTGTCATCTACTTTTTTAGCGTCATCTATTGACTTGCCTATCTGAGAACAATCTTCTGACACATCTCCAAGGTTCGAAACATCCCATCCGTACCCTTTAAATCTAAGTTCAATATCGTCCGAATAAGACAAGTCGGTTGTTCCATCAATTGTGATTTTATTGTCATCATAAATACAAATTAATTTCCCTAACCCTAAATGACCTGCCAAGGATGCAGCTTCATGGGACGCACCTTCCATGATATCGCCATCACTTAGAAGAACAAAAGTATTATGATCCACAATATTATAATTAGATTTGTTGAAAATTTTGGCCATATGTGCTTCAGCCATAGCCATGCCTACTCCATTCATAAAACCTTGTCCAAGTGGTCCAGTAGTTGTTTCTACTCCTGGAGTCAATCCATATTCAGGATGTCCAGGAGTTTTACTATTCCACTGCCTGAAATTAATAATATCATCTAGAGAAATTCCATATCCTGAGAGATAGAGAACTGAATATAAAAGCATAGAAGCATGACCACATGACAATACAAACCTATCACGATCAAACCAGTGAGGATTGGATGGGTTGTATTTCATTTCGTGCACCCATAGTTGATATGCAAGTGGTGCAAGTGCCATTGGCGTACCAGGATGTCCTGAATTGGCTTTTTGCACTGCATCCATCGACAAAGTGCGAATGGTATTGATTGAAAGTTGTTCAATGGGAGGAACAGGTATTTCCATTTTTGAACTATCACTAGTATTAGATTGCACCATCTTTTCATGTCTCCATATTCATATGCCCATAAGGAAAATGTACTAAAATATTTATTAATTGAATTCAATTAGAAAAATCAAAAATTTCACTCCTGTCTGGGAAAGACGCCTCCTCACCCAATTCTTCATAAATCCTTAATAAACGATTATATTTTGAAAGTCTATCTGAACGGCTTGCTGATCCTGTTTTTATTTGACCAGCATTTGTTGCTACAGCAAGATCTGCAATTGTTGTATCTTCTGTCTCGCCAGACCTATGAGATATAACCGAAGTGTATCCAGCTGAAGAGGCTAGGCAAATCGTCTCCATAGTTTCTGTCAACGTCCCTATTTGATTCAGCTTAATTAATATGCTGTTCCCTATCTTTTCATCTATTCCTTTTTGAAGTATTTTTTTATTTGTAACGAACAAATCATCTCCGACTAATTGAATTTTTTCACCTAACTCTTTTGTAAGATTCCTCCATCCGTCCCAATCGTCTTCCGCACATCCATCTTCAATGGATATAATTGGGAACTGTCGAACCCAGTCTGCGTAAAATTCAACTAGTTGATCAGAAGTTTTTCTATCACCATCTGACCACTTAAAAATATAGTGTCCATCTTCAAATATTTCACTTGAAGCGGGGTCAAGCGCTAAGCAAATGTCATCTTTCGGTTTATACCCTGCGCTATCAACCGCTTCTAGTATAATCTCAATTGCTTCTTCATTCCCTTTTAGATCGGGCGCAAAACCACCTTCATCCCCAACTGAAGTTGCATACCCTTTTTTTAGTAGAACTCCCTTTAGGAAGTGAAAAACCTCTACTCCCATTCTCAAGGCATCCTTGAAATTATTTGCCCCTACAGGAACAATCATAAACTCCTGAAAGTCAAGCGAATTATCAGAATGTGCACCTCCATTGAGTATGTTCATCATTGGCAGTGGCAATACCTTAGAATCCTGTCCCCCAATATATTTATAAAGTGGGATTTTAGAAAAATTTGAAGCTGCATTCGCAAAAGCTAATGAAACTCCTAAAATTGCATTAGCGCCAAGTCGGCCTTTATTGTCTGTCCCATCCAATTCTATTAAGCATTTATCCAAATCACCTTGATTCGAGAAATCTACTCCTTTTAAATTTGAAAAAATTTCCTTATTTACATTTGAAACCGCTTTTTCAACACTTTTACCTAAATAGTTTGATTTATCACCGTCTCGAAGTTCAACCGCTTCATTTTGCCCAGTACTTGCACCACTTGGCACTGCAGCTCTTCCGAAAACTTCATCTTGCAAATAAACGTCAACTTCAACAGTAGGGTTTCCCCTTGAATCTAGTATTTGTCTTCCCTGCACCCTCTCAATTTTCATTACTGAGTACTCCCATCCTCTGAATCCAAATCCTTTAATTCATTCATGAAATCTTCTAAAGTCTTAAAATCTCTATATACAGAAGCAAATCTAACATATGCGACTTTGTCTACTATCCTTAGTTCCTCCATAACATATTCACCTATATCAGAAGACTCTAGTTCCTTTTCTCTTTTTTCCAAAATGAGACGCTCTATTTTGTCGATAATTTCTTCCTGTTTTTCCGCAGGCACTGGACGTTTCTCAAGAGCTTTTTGCACCCCAACCGCAAGTTTAGTCCTATCGAAATAAACTCGTGTGCCATCTTTTTTAACTACTAACGGGAGTGATATTTCAGGATGTTCATAGGTTGTAAAACGATAAAAGCAAACCTCACACTCTCTTCTTCTTCTAATAGCGGACGCTTCTTTGGTTACTCGACTGTCAACAACTCTACTTTCTGGACTAGAACACTTGGGACATTTCATTGAATTTTCCCAGGCGGAAAATTAATTAACCAAACCCTTCTTCTATATCTCTCAATTTATCCAATCTTCTTTTGTGGCGACCACCTTCAAACTCAGTGTCAAGCCAAGTCTGAACAATCTCTGTAGCTTTCTCTAATTCTATTATCCTCCCACCAAGCGCAAGGACATTAGAGTCGTTATGTTTCCGGCTCATCTCTGCAACAAATGGATCGTGACAAGCAACTGCACGTACACCCTTAAATTTGTTTGCTACGATAACCATACCTGACGATGAACCGCAAAACAAAATCCCCTTGTCCGACTCTCCATTTGTAACAGCTCCCGAAACCAGGGCAGCAAAATCAGGGTAATCACACGACTCCTCTGAGAAAGTGCCATAATCCGCAAATAAAATATCTCTTTCTAACAAATATTTTTTTATAAATTCCTTTAGTATGAAACCTGCATGATCTGAACCAATTGCAATAGGTCTCATTATTAGCTGTTCCTTCTACTATAAAATTTCTTTTTAAAATTACTACTATACAAAAATAAAAAAACTTTTTTACCTATACTTTCTTCTTTCTCTTTCATTCTGTGCCTCTACTGTAAATCTCGCATATGGAAGAACCATTAGCCTTTCGAAAGGAATTTCATCATCTGTTTCTTCACAAATGCCATAGGTTCCATTTTCCATTCTATCAAATGCGTCCTGTACTTCCTTAAACCTTCCTCTCTCCCTTTCACCAAGATCCATCATTACCTGTTTAAAATAAGAATCAGCTGCCATATCAGCTATATCTTGAATACCATCATCACCCGTATCTTTTCTATGATCGATGGTTTTTTTTACATCACCCAGAATCTCATCTCTAACCTCATTCAAACGTACCTTTAACTTAAGCATTTCTTTCTTTTTTAAATGTTTCACAGATTGACTCCTAAACCCATAAAAGTTTAATCAACAACTCAAACTATAACCATTGTGTTAGACCAAAGTTTCTCTAATCTATATGTTTCACGATACTCATCAACAAAAATATGCACAACAATATCACCACAATCAATCAATACCCAATTAGACTCTGCAAGACCCTCCATAGAATAAAAACTAAAACCAAACTCAGGCAATTTAACTTTTACTTCTACGGATATTGCTTTAACCTGCCTTTTACTATTCCCATGACACACTAGAAAAGCACTTATCTCAGAATCAACTTTTCTCAAATCAACTATTACAACGTCCTGCGCACCTTTCTCAAGAACTAGTTCTCTAAGAGCTCTCAATTGAACTTCTAAGATATTAATTCCTCCGCCATAAAAAGGCTACGCATACAACTCTTTTTCAATTATAAAACGTTCTACTCTACGTGGCAACAAATAGCGAATAGAACGTGAATTCTTTATATTTTCCCTTATGTTTGAAGAAGATATGTCTAGATTTCTAATATGGACAAATTCAATAAAACATTTTGATTGTATAACCCGACACTTATTTTCGCTAAGGAAATCCACTTCGAATTTTAGTTTTGATTCGTTAAAACTATCTTTCACTTCAGAAACAATCTCTCTTGCACTGTATCCTTTCCTCAAAGTAACAGCAAAATTTACTTTATCTAAAATTTCCAAAGGTTCTTTCCATGTATGCAAATTCAAAAATGCATCCTCTCCAATAATGAAAAAAATTTGATCTCCCTTACAAGAGGTTTCAGAAAGTTCTTTTAGGGTATCGATTGTATAAGAGAAGCCCTCTCTATCTAGTTCAATCGAATCTGCATAAAAAACAGGATGGTCTTCGATAGAAACTTTAACCATCTTAAATCTGTCTGAAGCGGATGCCATAAGAGGTGAAGATTTGTGAGGAGGAGCCCCAGATGGAATGAAAATCACACGATCTAGTTTCAACTTAAAAGAGACATCTTCCGCCGAACACAAATGTCCAAAATGAATAGGGTCAAACGTCCCACCTTGAATTCCAGTTTTCAATGTAAATCCTAGGCAAAAAAAGTAAAATTAATTAATACTCAAAAAATTATTACGGTGTACAATTTCATCATAATCCTTACTTCCAAGAATACTACTTATTTCTCTAGTTTGCTTGCCAGCGATTAGTTTCACCTCTTCACAATTATAATTAACCAATCCTCTTCCTAAAGACTTCCCTTCGAAGGTCTGGAGTTCTACAACATCTCCAAAAGAAAAATTACCACCAGCATCTACTACTCCACTGGGAAGAAGACTCCTTCCTTTTCGAAGTAGAGCTTCAACAGCACCATGGTCAATTTTCAGCCAACCTCGAGACTTTGCAGTTGTCCCTATCCAACTCTTTCTTGCGTTAATACGTTTCTTTTTAGGTACAAAAAAACTGCCTAAATCTTCACCCTCGAGAGACCTCAGGACAACATTCTCATTTCTTCCTTTTAACATAAGAGTTGAGATACCTACTTGGCTTAAAACCTGTATAGCTTTTATCTTGGCAACCATTCCACCATGAGAGAATTTATTATTACTCTTTCCCGCTGCATTAATTAATTCATCAGATAAATTATCTACCCTAGATAACAACTTTGCATTTTCATTAATGTTAGGATTTGCATTATACATACCCTCTACATCAGACAAGATAACGACGAGACCTGAACGAGTCATCTGTGCAACCTGAACTGCTAATGAGTCATTATCTCCAAATTTAATTTCTTCAGTGGAAACAGTATCGTTTTCGTTAACAATAGGGACAACTCCCTTATGCAGAAGATTGTCAATAGTATTACATGCATTCAGGAATCTTTCTCTTTCATCCAAATCAGAATGAGTTAACAATATTTGCGCGATATTTAAACCTAATTTATTAAATACTTTGCTATAAGCATCCATCAATATGGGTTGCCCAACAGCGGCAGCAGCTTGTCTTTCAGGCATATTTTTAGGATATTTTTTTATATTTAGATGCTTCAGTCCAGCGGCAATCGCACCAGAAGAAACAAGAACAATTTCCCGACCGCTATCAAGGAGATTAGATATTTGAGAAGCTATAGAAGCAAGGATTTGCATGTTCAATCCAACTTCATCGGTCTCTGTGAGAACAGAACTTCCCACCTTTATTACAAGGCGTTTACTTCTCAGAGATGGCTCATCCTTCCTAGCAACCATAATGTTCTCCAAATACACATTCAGACTTTTAAAAACTATCTAGATTTCTCTGAGTTCCTTAGATACAAAGCGTAAAAGTTCTTTCAAACCAATTTTAGATACAGAAGATATCCCTATTGCATGAAATCCTCTTCTTTTCAAACCTTTTCTCAAAATTGATATCTTGTCTTCAGCATCGATTACGTCAACTTTAGTTAACACACAAACTCTCTTTTTAAAAATCAAATCCTTTGAAAACAACTCAAGTTCCCTCGATATACTATCAAAATCTTGAAAAACAGCTTCAGTTGGATTGCTAGAATCGAGAAGGTGCAAAAGAAGACTACATCTTTCAATATGCCTCAAAAATTGATGACCTAATCCTTTTCCACTATGCGCACCTAAAATAAGCCCTGGAATGTCTGCCACAACACAAGTAAATTCTCCCCCAAGATCGACCACGCCTAAGTTAGGCTCAATTGTCGTAAAAGGATATTCAGCTATTTTAGGTCTACTTTTTGAAATCGTAGAAATCAATGTTGATTTGCCTGCATTTGGCTTTCCTATTAAACCAACATCTGCAAGGAGCTTAATCTCTAGTCCAACGGACAGTTCTTCTCCTTCTTGACCTTTGGTAATTCTTCTTGGAGCTCTATTCCTAGAGCTTTTAAAATGATCATTACCTAAACCACCACGACCTCCCTTCGCTACCACAAATTCTTGTCCGGTTTCTTCAAAATCATAAATAACACTTTCATCCGATGAGTCTCTGATAATAGTACCAACAGGGACAGAAACGTATAGATCATCCCCATTGGCCCCGTGCTTATGGCTAGACATCCCAGCCCCACCATCTGAAGCTCTCAGAACAGATTGATTTCGTAGGTGATAAAGGGTGTTATAGGATGACTCAGATTTGAAAACAACATGACCGCCCCGACCACCATCTCCTCCGTCAGGACCACCTTTTGGGATAAACTTCTCTCGACGGAAACTCAAGCAACCGTCTCCACCTTTACCTGCTTCAACTAGTAGCCTAGCCGTATCAATAAACATGAAATGACCAGAAAAGGGCAAAAGGTTAAGAAGGGATTACACTTACAAAACGCCTACCTTTAGTCTTTGTTTCAAACATAAGATTACCATTTATTTTTGCGAATAATGTGTGGTCATTACCCAAACCAACATTAGTACCTGGGTGAAACCGAGTGCCTCTTTGACGAACAATAATTGTACCTGCATTAACAAACTCACCGCCAAAACGTTTTACTCCTAGCCTTCTTCCAGCAGAATCTCTTCCATTAGAAGAACTCCCGCCTGCCTTTTTATGCGCCACTTTTTACCCCTTTTGGAGGAACAAGTCCTGTTACCTTAATTTGCGTGAAATGTTGACGATGACCACGTTTAATCCTGAGTTTCTTTCGTCTTTTAAATCGGAAAGAATAAATTTTACGAAGTCTTCCATGATTTTCTATAACTGCATTGGCCATACTTCCAGAAAGCGAATCTTTATCCGCAACTACTAAATCTCCATCTACAAAAAGCTTAACATTCTCTAGTTTAACTGATGCACCCAAGGTCCCTTCAATCCGTTCAACCGTGAGAACATCACCTTCTGAGACCTTAACCTGCTTACCACCTGTCTCAACAACCATATACACTTTAAGACCCCTAAATTCGAAACAAAATAAAATTCAATGCTATCATATAATTAACAAACAAACTTGCAAAGACCGCCTATCTACCAACAAACCTATCAATTTGTCAATTCTTTAGTCGAAAAAATCTAATTTCTGCTAAACAAGTTAAAAATTACTCGAGTTTGGTTATAATCTACCTTTCTCCTAGCGGGCAAAAATCCTTTCTTTTCAACAAAGATAGAAAAACCCTTCACGAAATCAAAAATATTACTATTAAATTCTAACGTTATAGGAGCCACACCTTGGAAAACATCATCGATATACACCCTCGCACCAGGTGGATTCGATATTACAGTAAGTTTTTTTGTAAAAACATTCTTTATAGGTTTTACAATCTTCGCTTTGTAAGATTTCTCATAATCCTTTTTTAGTGAAATGTCTTTCGCGCAAGATACAGTTAGAAAACAAATCGCAAATAAAAAAATAGAACAAGAAATTAATTTCAATTTTCTATCGCTAAAAAAAGAAAAAATCTTTATATAGAATTTATTTTTTTTCTTCATCAATCCCAGCCCACTCTTCTATAAGTTTGAGCAAAAGTGTTTGATCAGAGTTTGCTCCAAATTTGGCAACCCCCAAACCATAAACTTGTCGTACGTGGTTCATTATAAAAAAAGTAGCTCCTGATTCTCTTGCAAGATCACTACCCATAGTCAGATCTTTGTACATTAAACCTGTGCTGAAACCACAATTAAAATCCCTTGGCAGCAAGAAACGAGGCCACTTATCTTTAGTGGCTGCATTCAAACCCGAACCGCTGTTCAAAACACTTAAAGTTTTTTCTGGATCTAATCCTAGTTTTTTAGACAGTGACATTGCCTCCATAGAAGCAACGAGATTCGTGGCGGAAAGAAAATTATTCACACACTTTATTGCATGGCCGGCATCGACAGATTCACCTGCGTGCACAATTTTTTTGCCTAGGACTTCAAAAATAGGCATACAAGAATCAACTAGTTCTTTAGGACCACCAGGCATTATTGCTAAAGTCGCATTTTCAGCACCTATAACACCACCTGAAACAGGGGCCCCTAAAAATCCAAAACCGCGCTTTTGAAGTTCGTCTCCTAACAACTTAGTTCGTGGCGGATATGATGAACTCATATCTATTATAACCTTTCCCTTGGACAGATTTTCCGCAATACCATCCTCAGCTAGAATGACAAATTCCACGTCATCACTGCTAGGCAACATTGTAATCAATACATCAGAACTCTTTGCTATCTCTGCTAAAGATTCAGCGATTTTAACTCCGTCTGGTACGAGCATTACAACATTCTCTCTTTTAACATCGAAACCATATAGAGAATATCCCGCATTTACCAAGTTCTTGGACATTTGCGTACCCATTTTTCCAATCCCAACTATTCCAATCACCGTTTTTTCAGGAACAAAAGATTCCACAGCACCCCCTTATGATAAAAGGTAAAATCAGATAAAGTAGTTAAATGATATAACATGTACATTTTAACAAAAATAAAGTTGGAGTAAAATGTTGTTAGAAATAGCACTCATTTTTTAGTTTTAAAATGCTTATAAATATTTAAAGAGAAAAAGTTTCATGAAATCGATTTCACCAGAAGATGTTATCAAATTCCTAGAGGAAAATCCGGGATTCTTTCTAAAGTACCCCAATCAACTCATGGGAAGTGGATTACTTGAGGAACGGGAAAATTCTAAAAAAATCTTAAATATTCGGAATAAACTTTTTGAAAAAATGCGAGAAGATAGAGAAAATCTTCTTGCCGCGTTAGAGGAATCAATTAAAACTATTAGGAAAAATGAAAAAATCGAAGAGGATTTCGACAATCTTGAGAATTTACTTTTTGAGGATATTCCAACAACTCAATCTCTCGTAAAATTGGCAGAAACAACCGAGTCAAAATTCAATTTATCATATGTAGGACTTGTACTTTGCATTCAAGAAAAAAAAGAAAGAATCAAATCATTAAATAAAATCGTAGGGAACAATCCAAAATTAAGATATATATCAAAAGAGGAAAGAAAAAAATTTCCGCGCGGGAACAAGACAAAGCTATTTGAGAAAACTAAAGAAACAGAGGGAATTTTCCCAAAAAACACAATAAAGAAGATCAATTCTGCCGCTATTGTCCCCTTAAAAGATAAAAGAAAACTATTAGGTTTTTTTCTACTCGGCTCTGAAAAAATTGGACACTACTACAAAGATATGAATACGGATCTTCTCGAAAAACTAGCTAATAGTGTTTCAATAGCAATAAAATTAATGCACCTATATGACAAAAAATCAACTATCAAAAGAACATAATTCAGTGAATTCCGAAATACTTTCTAGTTTCTCTAAATTAGATACCTTCTCAACAATTTCATCGCTCTTTTTCCTGTCAACTACTTCACTCGTCATCAAGTAAAAACGTTCTATTAGTTCATCCCACGTTAAAGGATTTTTAGGATCACCTTTTGGATAGGGCTGATGAATTTCATAAGTGTCATTTTTGGTGATTACTTTCACATTAGCCTGCCACTTCTCTGGAAATTCCTTATCCATTTCTTCATCTCCAAAACAAAAAATCTTATGAATCAGAGAATCAAAATCCCTTGAAGATATAAATTCATCAGAATATTCTGCAAGTCCCGCAGCCCTTTTCAAGATGGAAACAGCAACCGCATAATGGAGACTAAATTGCGCTTCTACTATGTTTTTAGGATTTCTCTTCTTATCTTCGGGATTTATCACAAGTAATTCACTTGTTTTCGGCACACGTACCTCTACTTTCTCGATGTTTTCAGGAAAAAGATCATGTTTTTTACACAAAGAGATAGTCGCGTCTACAGCGGCGTGATTAAACCTACAACAAGCATATGGTTTAATGCCCGTCTCAGATATTTCCCAATAGTTACCAAGATTTTCTATAAGATATTCTGGATTTGAATCATCACTGTATGCTGCGAAGAATCCACTCTCTCCCCCTAAGATATCTGATGGCCCAATGAATCCGTTTTCTGCCATATAGGCAGCATAGATTCCACTATGAGCTGACCAGCCGGGATGGAATCTCTTCGTCCATGCCCCGTTATCCAAAAACTGCATTGAACCAGACGCCTGACTTCCTGCAATAGCAAGCGCATTCGCCATTTTATCAAAAGACTGTCCTAGAAGTTTTGATGCTGTAATAGAAGATGCAAACGTTCCACAAGTTGCAGTGGGGTGGAAACCTCGAGCATAGTGGCTTTTAGCATTGACGGCATTCCCTATTCTGTTCGTAACTTCATAGCCGGCAACGATCGCCTCAATCAAGCGCTTAGGATTTCTACAGTGTGCTTCACTGACAGCGAGTGAGCTGGGCATTACACTGACACCAGGATGTAAACTGGACCTAGTTGTTACATCATCCATTTCTATCGCATGTGATACTCCTCCATTCACGAGAGCAGCGTCAGAAGGAGTGGTCTTTTGTGTAGAACCTATAATCGTGCAAGACCCATCATGACTTCCGTTATTTCTAATAAAATCATAAAAGGCTCTTGAGCTATTCGCCTTTGTCCCACATATGGAAACGCCGAGAAAATCTAAAAGGAAATACTTTGCACGATCACGAACTTCGTCTGGCAAAACATCATAACTAATCCCATGTAAATGCTGAATAAATTTTCTACTTATATTCATAGGAACTTCCTTTAAGTATACGGCAAAACAATTGGGCGTTCAGTCAAGTTGTCTTAGACTAATTAGGACTTGCCACATGAAGAATGTAAGTCTAACATCCACTATAAGATTAACACTTCAAGTCACTCAGAAAAAGGATTTATTTCATTGGATTGTCTTTTTTGCAAAATTATTAACGGAGAAATTCCATCAAAGAAAATTTACGAAGACAACCTTATTTTTGCCTTTGAGGATATCGACCCCGTTTCACCAATACACGCCCTGATAATACCTAAGAAACATTTCTCAACCATCCTTGAGATCAAAGAAGAAAATTCAAATTTAATTTCTGCAGTTTTTATGGCAGCTAACAAAATAGCAGAACAGCTTAATCTCAATGATAGCGGATTCAGAATTGTAACTAATTGTATGGAAGATGGAGGGCAAACTGTTTTCCATGTACATTTTCATCTCTTAGCAGGAAGGAAAATGCTTTGGCCACCAGGTTAGAACTATTAAGATTAATTTTTATTCGCAATCCAACCACCACCGTATAGAATGTCTCCATCATAGAAAACAGCAGCTTGACCAGGAGAAATAGCTCCCAAAGAACTAGGATCTTCAGGCTTTACTTCAACGATTTTATTAGGCAATTTAGAAACACTACAGGGCGAAGGCTTTTGCTGATGTCGAACTTGCACGAGTAAATCTTGACTGTGCTCCTTGATCGGTACTGACCAATGTACATTTTCCACCCTGAAACAATCCTCATAAAGTTCTTCTCTGTTTCCAACAACTAGAGTGTGAGTATCTGGAATAATCTGAAGAACATATTTCGGTTCATTCCCTAAGACATCTAACCCCTTTCGCTGTCCCACGGTATAATTCCTAAAACCAATGTGTTCCCCAATAACCTCGCCCTTTAAGTCTACGATTTCACCTGGGATATCAACGTCTCTCCCTTCCTCCTTAAGAAATGAACGATAATCATCATTAGGAACGAAACAAATTTCTTGACTCTCCTCTTTGTCTGCATTAGGAAGACCATAAGAATGCGCTACTTCTCGAGTTCGTTCTTTAGTTAAATCAGAAAGTGGAAACATGGTACGAGTAAGTTGGGACTGAGTCATTCCAAAAAGAAAATAGGTTTGATCTTTTGATTTATCTACAGCACGAGATAAAGTATTTCTTCCAAGGTGATTAATACTTTTTGCATAATGTCCAGTAGCAAGAAAATCTGCTTCAAGACCAAATGCTCTCTTTGCCAAATAATCAAATTTTACAACTTGGTTACAATCGACGCATGGAACAGGAGTCCTTCCCCTACTATATTCACTGACAAATTTGTCAATTACAGAAGATCGAAATGATTCCCTTACATCCATAACATAGAAAGGTATTTTAAGAATTGAAGCAACAGAACGTGCATCCACTAAATCTCTAGGTGCACAGCATCCTCTATGAGACGAAACCATATTATGATGATCAGCAAGACGCAACCCTATACCAATTACGTCAAAATTTTTTTCAACCAAAAGTGCTGCTGCTACGGAACTATCAACACCTCCACTCATGGCTACAACGACCTTCTGTTTCATTTAAACACCATAAATTAAAAAAAATAAATTTTGTATTCAACAGGGTTTATTAATTAAATAAGGGAGTCAAAAAATTTAAAACTAATTTGAACGGTAACAAAATTATCAAAGATAACATTCAAGTTCTACACTAACCCTTTTTGTTGTTTCGTTTCTTCATGTTCCTTGACAACGTATATTTATTGACCGCACTCAGAAAAGCTTTAGCACCGGCTTCGATTGTGTCAGGGCTAGAACTATGGCCTGCAATCTGGAGATTCTCATCGAATTCCACAGTGATATAAACTTCCGCCATCGCATCTCTCCCGCGCGTGATAGAACTAACGCTAAAATCAACAAGTTTGCAATCTATCCCAACTATTTTACTAATAGCATTAATAACTGAATCAACGGGCCCATTCCCATGACCCACATCCGAACTAATCTCATTCCCTACCTTTAGTTTTACCGAAGCTGTAGCAGCAGGTTGAGTAGAAGTAGAAGAAGTAACTTGCATAAATTCCAGGTAATAATAATTTTCGCCATCTATTGAACGGCTTTCTTGTAAAAGAGCCAATAGATCCTCGTCGTAGACCTCTTTCTTTTTGTCCGCAAGATCTGTGAAGTTAGGATAGATACTTGAAATTTGGTCTCTTCCTAATTTAAATCCTAATTGCTCGTATCTCTTACGCAACCCTGCTCTTCCCGAATGTTTCCCTAGGACAAGGGTATTAGAAGGTCTTCCAACTGACTTAGGGGTCATAATCTCATAGGTAATCGCCTTCGATATAACGCCATGCTGATGAATCCCTGCCTCATGCGCGAAAGCATTCCTTCCAACTATAGCCTTATTGGGTTGAACCCTTACACCTGTTGTAGATGTAAGTAATCTACTAGTTGGATAAATCTCTCGTGTACGAATATTAGTCTGAAAATCTAAATGATCTTTCCTCGTAGAAAGCGCCATAACTAATTCTTCAAGAGAAGCATTTCCAGCTCTCTCGCCAATACCATTTACAGTACACTCAACTTGCCTAACTCCTGATTCGATCGCAACTAAACTATTCGCAACGGCGAGACCTAAATCATCATGACAATGGGCGCTGAAAATAACATTTTCATAATTAGGAATCTTCTCGAAAATATATTCCCAAAAATTTTTAAACTCACTTGGAACAATGTATCCTACTGTATCAGGAAGATTAATTGTAGATGCACCTTCATCAATTGCTATCTTTACAGCGTCAACAAGGAAATCCCAGTCAGAACGAGTTGCGTCTTCAGCGCTCCACTCAATATCATTGCAAAGTTTCCTTGCGTAACTAACTGATTCCCGAATCTCTTTCAGTAATTCTGCCCTAGTGATTTTCAATTTATGCTTCAAATGTATGTCGGACGTCGCAATAAAGGTATGTATTCGCGGTTTCTTAGCATTCCTCACTGCATCCCAACATCTACTAATATCCCCTTTATCTGAGCGGGACAAACCAGCAACTATCGGCTTCTTAAGGGCTTTAGCAACTGATTTAACAGATTCAAATTCGTCATTAGAGGCAATAGGAAACCCTGCCTCCACCACATCTACCCCTAATTTTTCCAATTGCAAGGCTATTTGTACTTTCTGAAAACTGTCCATACTACAACCTGGGGATTGTTCACCATCTCTCAGGGTGGTGTCAAAAATACGAACTCGCTTAGAAGTATCTTTGTTCCCCTTTTTCTTGTTTGAAGAATCAGTCATTAAACTACTCCATAAAAAAACTATCCAAAAACATAAAAAATTCTAAGTAGGAAAGTGAAACTTATCTTAGAAAAATATAATTAAGTCAAACCCAAACTAAAATGTACTTTAAAATTTACAGTGAACTTTGTCCACCATCTATGACAAGAGTTGATCCAGTCATAAAACTGGATGCTTCACTAGCCAAAAATATAATCGCCCCTGATAGTTCATGATCAAGGCCTATCCGATTTAAAGGAATATGATTTTCAATCATTTTTTGTCCAAGCTCTGTAGAAAAAAAATCCCTATTGAGATCCGTTAAAAAGTATCCGGGTGCAAGGGCATTCACTCTAATTCCAAATTTCGCCCATTCTTGTGACAAAGTTTTGGTAAGTTGGATAATTCCACCTTTGCTCGAGGAATATGCAGCAAGTTTTTGAACGCCTACCATTCCAGCAACCGATGCAATGTTTATTATTGATCCATTTTTTCTCTCAATCATTGACTTTCCAACTTCCCTACACATTAGAAAAGTGCCTCTCAAATTTGTATTGATCACTTTATCCCAATCTTCAATTTCTTGTTCTACAGCCCACGCAGGCCCACTTATTCCACTATTATTAACTAAAATATCAATCTTCTTGTCCATAATCTTAACTTTTTCTAAAGTTTCTTTAATGCTAGTCTCTTCTTGCACATCTAGTTCTATTGAAAATGCATCTCTGCCCTTCGCATTAATCTCTTTTACGACACTTTCCAATTTATTGATTCTTCTTCCAGCAACTATAACTTCCGCACCTGCCTCAGATAGAGCTAAACTCATTGTTCGGCCGAGTCCGCTACCGCCTCCAGTAATAAGAGCCAATTTCCCTTCTAAATTAAAAAACTTTAGCAATTAAAATTCCTTTCAAAATCATATCAACAGAATTTGTGAAAAAACTGTGAATAAACATGTGCCACAGCAAAATAAACCCAGTAGTTTCGGGCACTTAGAACGGTTTGCATAAAATCAAAGCAATGCCAACAAATGCTTATATTTCAATAAGTTAAACTAAATTTTCGCCTCTTGAAGCCTTTGTTCTACGTTGTTACTACTTTTTTTAAACAATTTAATTGAAAAATTTTAATTTTTGAGACCAAAATTAAAAAAAAAGTAAATTTGTACGCCCATATTTTCTAATTTCTTTTATTGAGTCTGAAACTTTACTAGGTAAGTTACTGATTTTAAATTTTTTATCAAACTCAAAAACAAAGACCTTCCAGAACCCTTTTTGAACGATTAGATACTCTAATATATCTAGTGCGAGATCTTTATCAGACCAAGGGGGATCACAAAAAATTATATCAAATTTTTTTCCCTTAAGAACTAAATCTTTAAGAACAATCCTCGCATCTCCATGTAAAACTTCGATTTTTTTTCCTAATTGCAACTCCTTCGAAACTTCCTTTATATTGGTACAAGAGATTCTATTTTTCTCAATTGCCACAACATAATTAGCACCCCTACTCATGGCCTCAAAAGAGATAGCACCACTTCCGGAACAAACATCCAAGAAAGATAATCCATCTAAATTCTGACCCAGTATGTCGAACAACGCTTCCCTAGCACGTTCTGTTGTTGGACGAACCTTAGTATTATCAATAACACGTAGTCGTTTTCCTCCAGCAACCCCTCCCACTATACGCATCTCTAAACTTGTACCCTCTTGTATTGGATAAGATTTGAAAATTTTTCATATCTTTCAAAAATCTCAGATTTTGTTAATTCTTTAAGACGGTCAAAACTTAGAGACTGAACATTAAAGGATGCCATAACACTACCATAAACAACTGCATTCCTCACATTATTTCTACCCATCCCATTGAGAGCTAAAAAGCCCATAAAACCTCCGGCAAACGTATCCCCTGCTCCCGTTGGATCAATAACATCCTCAATTGGAAAAGCAGGTATAGCAAAAATTTCTCCCTCATGAAAAAGAATAGCTCCAAATTCTCCGCGTTTCACTACTAATGTGTTGAGTCCTAATTTCTTAATTTTTTTAGCCGCACTTAAAATGTTCTTTTCATCCGCCAAAGAACATAACTCAGCATCATTTATTATGAGAACATCAATTACATGTATAATTTTCATTAAAGAATCCTTCTTACCTTCTATCCAGAAATTCATGGTGTCACAAGCAACCAGTTTAGGAGTTCTAACCTGGTCTAAAACAGAAATCTGCAAGTCCGGATCAATATTTGCTAGAAAAAGATAATCAATATCCTGATATTTTTCAGGAATCTTAGGCTTAAAGTTCTGAAAAACATTAAGTTGAGTATCCAAAGTGTGCGCAACATTCATATCTTGATGATATTCACCTTTCCAACGAAAGGTTTTACCATCGGATATTTCCACTCCAGATAAGTCTATATTCCTTGATTCGAGGAATTCTAATTCTGTTTCCGGAAAATCTGAACCAACCACCGCAACCAAACTTACGTCTGTGAAAAAGCTGGCAGAAATTGAAAAATACGTCGCAGAACCTCCTATTGATTCACTCCTCTCCCCAAATGGAGTCTTAACTGAATCAATAGCCATTGAACCAACTGCTAAAAGCGTCACATTACCTCCAATAAATTTTCATGCACTACAGTTTAGATTAAAAGAAATAAGTCGTCCTTTCTTTATCAAAGATTAAAAAAAACAAAGAAAATCATTAATCATTCTGCTATACTTGAAAAAAATTTAAAAACCTTGTCAAAGACTTTTTGTACCGCCTTTATTTAGACCTCAAGGATAACATGTCCAGTCCAGAAATGTCTCAAACTAAAAGAGATGCATCCCCAAGTGATTTCCAGAATCTCAATTATTTCAAAGATCTAGAAAATCAATTTCTTGAAATCAATCAATTAGGGATGTATTGGAACGAGTTTGACACTCAAAAATTTATTCCTAGCAAAGAGATCGCACTCGAATTACATTTTTTGCTTTCGTTGACACGAGCAGTTGAAGAAACTTTAGATTCTGCTTTCCGTTCTGGAAATGTTCCAGGCACTGCCTTTTTTGGACGAGGAAATGAAGGAGCAAGTGTTGGGAGTGCGTATTGTTTAACAGAAGAAGAATGGTTAGTTCCTATGCACAGAAATTGTGGTTCGCATCTTGCAAAAGGCCACCCACCTGAGAGCATTATGGCTCATTTCTTTGGTAGAAAAGATGGTCCTTCAGAAGGAAGAGACGGAAATTTTCATATGGGGTACCGTCCAAAAAAAATTACTCAATTGATCAGTCATATTGGAACTATGGTCCCGATAGCAACAGGCTTGGCTTGGGCTGAAAAGTATAGAGATACTAATAGAGCAGTTTTAACTCATATTGGGGAGGGAGGAACAAGTTCTGGTGATTTCCATGAGGGAATCAACTTAGCCTCAGTTCAACAACTTCCTCTCGTCGTTATCATTGACAACAACCAATACGCTTATAAGACATTGCCTGAAAAGCAATACGCGTGCAAATCACTAGTTTTAAAATCCACAGGATACGGGATTCCAGGTTTCCTCGTAGATGGGACAAATCTATTACTTATAAATTACATTTGTGGTTTAGCATTGGATATGGCAAGGAGAGGAAAAGGACCCATTCTAATAGAAAGTATCACAATGAGATCTTCAGGGCATTCGGTTTATGACAAATTTTCTGACTATGCAGACATGGAAACTTTAGAGAAATGGGTAGAAGAACGAGATCCAATAAAAAGGTACGATAAATTGTTAATGGATTCTCAAATCTTCACACCAGAAGAATTAGAAGATTCTCATCTTAGAGCAAGGGAAACTGCAGTACAAGCCAGGGATATTGCTTTAAAAAGCTCGTTTCCAAACCCTGATCAAATGGAAAATGAAATTTTTGCGGACTAAAAAATGACTCAAAAAACTTACTCTAATGCTATACGAGAGGCTCTATGGGAAGAAATGGAGCGTGATGAAAATGTATATCTTCTCGGAGAGGATATAGGACTGGGAGGGGGGGCATTTTACATTACAAAAGGTTTCCAAGAAAAATTTGGAGTTCAAAGAGTTGTAGACACACCTTTAAGTGAAGCGGGCTTTACAGGTTCTGCAATCGGTTCATCTTTATCAGGATTAAGACCCGTTGTCGAATTTCAATTTGCAGATTTTGTAACCGAGTCTTTCAAAATGATCGTAGACTTTGCTGCCGGAAATTTTTTTAGAAAAATGGGGCCAGTTCCTATTGTCTTTAGATTGCCTTCTGCTGCTCTTACAAGTGCTGGGCCATTCCACAGTCAAAATCCAGAAATATGGTTTTTTGGAACCCCGGGTATTAAAATCGTCGCTCCATCTAATCCCTATGATGCCAAAGGTCTAATGAAAACTGCTATCAGGGATAACAATCCAGTTGTTTTCATAGAATACAAAAAATTTTACAACTATCCACCTGCCGATCTTCCTGATCCTTTAAAATTAGAAATCCCAGAGGATGATTACGTTGTCCCACTAGGGGAAGCTAGAGTGTTACGAGAAGGAAAAGATGTTTCTCTAATTACTTTTGGGACAACCGTTATACAGGCCCTGAGTGCTGCAGATCAGATTGAGGATGAAGGCGCAAGCGTTGAGGTGATAGACCTTCGTTCCATTGTTCCTTATGACAAAGAAGCAATTCTCAACTCTGTAAAAAAAACAGGCAGAGTTCTTTTTCTTCATGAAGCTAGAAAACACGGTGGTATTTCTGGAGAATTCGCGTCACTTATATCAGAGGAAGCATTCGAATATCTAGATGCTCCAATAATAAGAATTGGAGCAATCAATACGCCTGTCCCACTCAGCCCACCATTAGAAAAAGCATATCTCCCAAGTTTAGAAGAAACCTTATTTGCATTGCGCGACTTATTAGAATATTAATTAGAAATTGTAAGGAGATTAGATGCCTAATGTTTGAAGAAAAAATTCAAATGCCAAGAATGGGGACAAGTGTTCATGAAAGTACGATTCTTTCGTGGAAAAAAAGTGTAGGGGATACTGTAAAAAAAGGAGACCCAATTTTATCTGCAGAAAGTGATAAGGTTGAATTTGAGATAGAGAGTACAGTCGATGGAGTTTTAAAAACCATTATCGCAGAGTCAGATTCTGTTGTTCCAGTTGGTAGTATCCTGGGAATTATCCTTACAGAGAAACCTACCCAACAAAGCGCACAAGGAACTGAAGTTTCGGATGAACTGTCAGTTCTACCTAACAACGACGAAACCTGGTCAGCGCCTGTTGCACCTTTAGATTTAGAAAATGAAAAAAATATCTCAACAAAAAATGAAGAAAAACAACCCAAAGAATCTTCGAAAAACTTAAAACCAAATTTCCTTAGCCCTAAAGTTAGAAAGCTTATTGCACAATATGAAATAGACGATGACCAACTATCTATAATAGCCGGCTCAGGGTTTAAGGGAAGAATCACATCAAAAGACATTCTTGATTTTGTTCAAAAAGATAAAACAAGTTCTAATTTAATCACTAACAAAACAGAAGATCTGCATATACCTAATAAAGATTTGATAGATATCGATTTTACTCCAATTGACACAAAGGAACCAAAAAGGGAACTATTTGAAGAATTAAGCCCAACGAGGAAAAGAATCTCTTCCAATCTCATGAAATCTGTAACGACAATCCCACAAGTTACCCTTTTTGTTGATGTCGATATGAGCAGAATTCAAACTTGGAGAGAACTCAATAAGAAAAATTTCAAAAGCAGACATAACTTAAATTTAAGTTATACTACAATAATTTCTATCGGTGTAATTTCTGCCATCAGAATGCCTATCTTCAGGACTTTTAATGCTATTTACAAAGAATCAATTTTGGAAATTAAACGATACGTAAATCTTGGAATTGCAACGGATACAAAGGATGGTCTGATTGTCCCTGTGTTAAGAGATGCGGATAGTTTGTCTTTCATCGAACTGTCTCAAAAAATAGAAGATGTCACAAAAAGAGCCAAAACAAAATCATTAGACCCTGGAGAGACTAACGACGCAACTATCACACTTACAAATTTTGGTTACACCGGGGCACTATCAGGAAATCCATTAATTAATCCGCCACAAGTGTCAATAGTAGGAACAGGACAAATAAATCCTAAAGTAGTGCTAATCAACGACACTGAGATTGGAGTTCGACCGGTAATGAGTTTAGCATTAACCTTTGATCATAGGATCAACGATGGCGCTATCGCTGGAAGTTTTGCTACAACTATAAAAAACAATATTGAACGAATGAACTTAAAAGAACTGGAGTTTTAAAATGGCACATATTAATTCAAGCACCCCTTTAAGATCTATGTTATTCACCCCAGGGAGCAGTGAAAAAATGCTTTCGAAGTCTTTAACCTCTCCTTCCGATGCCTCTCTCTATGACCTAGAAGATTCAGTTTCTGAAGACATGAAGTCTAAAGCAAGAGAATTGGTAGGCGTAATTATCAAAGAAAATAAAACCTCCAATGAATCTCCTCCTATCATTCTTGTGAGAGTAAACGAGGTTAATTCTGAGCATTTTGGAAAAGATATGGATGAAATTACAACCCAAGGATTAGATGGAATTTTTCTTCCAAAGCCTGAGACAGAAGCCGATGTACGGAAAGCAGATGCAATAATCACAAAATTAGAGATGGAGAGAAAACTAGAAGTTAATAGTATTGGGATCATTCTCCAAATGGAGAGTGCACTTGGGATATACAACTGCTACAACCTGTGTAAATCAGCCAAGAGAGTTGTAGGCGTGAATCTAGGAAGTGCTGAGGATGCCGATCTTTGTAGAGATTTGGGTGCACAATGGACTCCCGATGGCAACACATTGCATTATTCTCGAAGTAAAGTTTTATTAGAAGCGCGTGCTGCAAAAATGCCACATCCTACAGATGGGGTATATATGGATCTACAGAATGACGACGGATGTAGACAAGATGCAGAAATCGCTAGATTGTTAGGCTATACCGGAAAAGCGGCTATACACCCA
>JAZAHK010000001.1:0-7304 GCA_036231405.1 Nitrospinota bacterium | reverse complement strand
ATTTCCATGTTATGTAATCTAATATTTTCGTAATCGAAGTAGGGTTATAAGATAGAGCCTAAGCATACATGTAGGTTAAAAAATCGATTTAATAATCAACTCAAGATGAGAAAAAATTCTTTTTTATCCGAAATCTAAATGCTGATTGGACATTTCAATTTTAATTATGATATAATATATATTAAATCAAAATAAACTTACTTGTACAATATTGCAGGACAAAGACAATGATTGAAGCAGATAAAAGAAAAGTCCTATTTCTTAAAGAAGAGTATGCAGATGGCAAGGGAAAGTATTATTATCCTGGTGGTGCAAGTTATGAAGGAGAATGGAAAAAAGGTAAAAGATATGGAAGAGGTATAGTAACTCTTTCTGATGGAAGAGAAATTTTTGGTAAATGGAATTTAGGATGGAAAAATCGTACAGGAAATGTTATCACATCCGGTTTCAAGCTTAAGGGGGAATTCAATAGTGGTGAGTTTGAAGGTAAAGGAATATGTACATGGCCTGATGGAGATAGATATGTTGGGGAATTAAAGGATGGCAAACAACATGGTAAAGGAATATATATTTTTTCGGATGGGACTGAATATGATGGCGAATGGAAGAATGGCAAGAAGCAGGGTCAAGGTATTTTGATCAGTTTTGATGGAGCAATGTATGAAGGTGAGTGGAAGGAAGGAAAACCAAATGGACAAGGAACAGAGACTTGGCCTAATGGTAAAAAATATGAAGGAGAATGGAAAAATGGGAAACGATTTAACGGGACGGCTTACAACAAGTACGGAAAAATAATCGGAATGTATGTGAAGGGAAAATACAAAACAAATAAGCCTCAAAAATAAAGACTTTCATCTCCTGTGAGAAACTCCCACAGGTCGCCCCTAGATTACCTAAATGTTTTTATAGTGCTTAATGGTTGCCTCGAGACTAAAATGGTAATCCCCGCCAACGTGGAAAGTTTCAAAAATGTGAACCAACTGTTCCTCAGAAAGACCATAAAGATGGGCAACAACGGCATCTAATTCATAAATCATGTCCTGCTTTTGGTCTTCTTCAATGGGACCAAATTCTACACCAATTTCTTTAGCCCATTCTTCAAATCTTTCATCAGGACATGCAAGACGTCCTGCTAATTCAAGAACCCTTATTCGCAAGGGATTGTCTTTGCCAGGACGTGGAATAGGAAAAGGATTGATGGTAAAAAAAGTTAAATGTGTCTCTACAAACCTTCTTGCATACCAATCAAGTGGAATTGATGACAAGATTCCAAGCAAAAATATGGTATCTCCAATCGAGTGGTTTGGAAAAACAAAATATGGTGCCGTATGAACAAGAAAAACATTTGGGGGAATTAGTGCACATCTAATAGTGCGCGTATCAGTAGCTCTAGAGACATCCCGAAAAGCAATTCTAGGGAATCTGCATGGTAAAGTATCTGGGTTCTCGCACCAACCAGTGTCACATTCATTAAAAACTGATGTTGAAATATTTTTCCCTCGAATTCGCTTTTCCTGCAGGTGTTTAGAAATTGCTTTCTCATCAGCCCAGGCATAGGTCACACCTGTCTCAGGTTTCCACAAGTCAAAAGATGCCCCTTTGTAAACTGGCCAAAAGCCTTCTGGGCAGACCTCAGATTCAAGGTCAAACATATGCTTATCATTTTTGGCATGTAACTCAGCGAGTGGCCTAGCTCTCCAATGATTAGCCTCATTCATATCTAGTCTTGGCGATAATCGTATTTGTTTTAATACCTCAATAGATTTATCCGTGGGATAAGTAAGCAAGGGTAAGGACGCGGAATCGTTCCATGATAAAACTTCCTTACCTGAGAAAGATGCGACCACATTCTTCTTTCTTGTTTCAAAAGAAAGTAGGCTGTTATACGGTCCACTTAATTTGACACTACTTTTTGGATTGATCCTTCTCTCAATAGAGACCAAGGCAAAGGTGTACCTAGCTTCCATATTAAATACCCAATGAGCAGTGTTGTACACTGTTACTAAATCAATATGGTTTGCCTCGCGTAGTAATTTCCAACGGAATTCTTCAGAACCTTTTACTGAAAAAACAGACCTTGGTAAGACCACACCAATTCGCCCTCCTTCCGAAGAAACGAGGGACCAGAACCTCCAGCAGAATGCCTTGTATAGGTCTGGGTCACCTGTCCCCATCCCTGGGAAAGGTCCCGTAGTAAGGACTTTCCTCAAGGTTTTCGCACTTGATACTTCATCCTCTAGCTTGGTTAATAATTCTGTGCGGTTTTCCCTAAAATGTTTTATTATTAGCTCACGGTCCCTTTGATTTAATCCCCGTAGACCTATCTTATACCTTGCCCAAAATGCATGTTCTTCTACACGTGGTTTTTTCCATGGTGGGTTCCCGAGGATGACGTCAAATCCATTTTTTTTTCGCAAGAAAACTTCAGGAAAAATAACTGGAAAATGAATCGGCCTCGAACTCCCGATAACACTAAGTGCATTGGTGTATTCAGGACTGTCCAGTATGGACTCCTTTCCTGTCTTTCCATACATGAAGTTCAAGGGCATTTTCTTATTTTCAATCCTTGCTGCAACAAGGATATCACATAGTGCATTTGTCGCAGCTAGTGAACCTTCAATATCAACCCATGCCGACCTTGCTTCCTTCAACTCTTTTTGTGAGGCGTCAGGACTTTTTATGGTTTTCAAGAGTGCCTTGCGAGAACCGCTAATGTAATCCTGTACATTAATGCTAAAAAAATTCTCTCCTTCCTCCTCTTTCAGATTTTCTTCAAACTCAGAAAGGCTACCTATACCCATCAATGAATCACCATGTACTAGGTTGCGTTCAAGGAGGCATAGCGGCAATCCCGGTATAAATGTGTGTATCCATAATCCTACCCTAGAGAGTTGAACAGCAATCTCGTTGTTGTCTACACCATAAATGCACCTGCGGGCAATCTGCCTGCGAAGAATCGAACTATCTTCAATTTCAGGATACGAACGAGCAGACTTAGCCAAGGCTTTTTTTGCTGATTTTCTAAGGTGGTCAAGTTCCTTGGAAACTATAGGCAGATTCCTTTTTGAAAGGTATCCTGAAAAACGAGATCCTATTCGATCCACTGCCGCCAATAGGAAATTTCCAGAGCCCATTGCAATATCGGCCACTTTAAAATCAAAGAAAATTTCTCCTGCTTCTTGCTCATTGAGGGAATCCAAGAGAATAAGATGTTCATCAATTGCTTTTTCTAGTGAACCGTCTAGCAGGTGTTCAACTGCAAAATTCTTGGTATAGTATGACCCGCTAGATTTTCGGGCACCTGAACTATTAGAGAGATATAACTGTCCCTTTAGTATATCTATGCCATCATCTTCAAGACACTCACGAAAAGAATCCTTATTTTTCCCTTTGTTCTCCAGAACAAGGTTCGTCTCCGCGATTGATAATTCGGACTCAAGCAATCCTTCATATATTGTCCCGAATTCTCCTATAACTAGGGAACGGAAATCAACTAAACCTTGTTCTCCGTCATCCCCACGCACAAGCAATAAATATTGCAGAATACGTCCGTAATGTTTATCGGGTAGTTTTATTTTTTCAAGAGGTGATAAAATACTTGATTCACCTTGATCGATAGAAAATAATCCTCCACTATATGCCGGGATATCCCAATCCGGATTCCCATTTTCAATAGCATTAAAGATTGCCTGGGTTTTATTCCACAACTTAAATCCAGGTCCAAATTCATGCCCAGAATTCCAAAGTTCGAGAATATTTTCAGCAATATTTTTCAGTGAATTTTCCCGGTAAAATACATTCGACCGATGAGGCAAAAGATTCTTCTCTTCAGCATAGGCGACGAACAAAAGCTTAAAAAAAACTTTCATCGCTATCTGGTAAATTCCTTGAAGATCTGCGGGGGTGGGGTTTGTTTTATTCAGTTGGGATTTAATTCCATTTGCAAGTAGTGGGATCACATAAATATAGACTTGATCACGGAATTTATTGGCGAGCTCTTCAGTAGAAATATTTGAGTTTTTTGCATTTATGTATTCTTTAGTCATCTTTTTTTTTAAATACTTTGAGCAATTTTTTGTCTCCTAATTCCTTTTTTTCAAACTCTTGTCATGGTCAGTATCAAAACTTTTGAATAAGAAATTATTCTTATCCTTGTTAATATAGGAATACATAATCCTGAATTTGTCAGATACTCTAAATCTTCTCATTTTTGTAGTGCTTATATATTCATCCATTAGATCTTCTCTAGCCTCTTTTTCATTCTTTGACATTCTATCTCCGGTCTTTTCAATAATCTTTTCTTTATCGTTATTTGGTGCATTTAGAAAATCTTTCTTAAAATCTTTGTCGAAAGTATAACTGTAGGTGTCTATTATCTTAATCTTCCTTTTCTTCATGTAAATTTTGATACATTCTCTCATTTGTTTATCGAAATCACTTTTGTTTCTTGGGAGCCAATTCTTGTATGAACGAATTTCTTCATATAATTTATTCGGCCGTACGGACTTAATATTTAATTTTCTACCTTTATAGGAAAAAGAATAATTACTATTCCCGTTAGAAATAAAAAACATTTTCTTCTCGTTTTTGAAATAAGTAATTAGTTTTTTTGTCTCTTTCAATAGTTCTGGATTAAAAAAATCTAGCTCTGGATTTGAATCAGAAGGTTCCAAGTTAGATGCCTGGACAGGATTACCATGTTTTTGAAAAACATGGGATAATTGTCCAAAAAGACCTACCAAGTCTTGCTTTAAAAGAAATTTTTCGTATTGATGACTCCACGGAATCAATGTAAAAAGTTCTCCCTGTAATAATTCTGTGTATTTAAAAGATACTTCAAGATCTTGCACCACATTTAAAAAATTTTGCAGATTTTCTACAAAATTATTTTCCGGGTCTCGAAGTGAATTAAGATCTTCTATGAAAAAAAATCCGGGATGTGGAATGCTATCGAGATTCATCTATTTTTTCTATTCTTGATTATTGCATTCATTATCTTTTGCTGTTCTTCAAAGGACTGGTCAAAAAATTCATTAGGCCAGTTTTCTATTCCATTTTTTTCAGATATTTTTACAGTTTCGATTTTGCTACCTTTGCCTGTATTTTTAACAAAATTGATTCCAATTAAACTGTTTAAAAATCCTCTTTCATCCTCAACTATTCTTCTAACACACCTGTTAATAATGTGTTCGCTATGTGTTTCAATGATGAATTTTTTATGATTCAAGCTCATTGAAAGTATAAAATCAGCGAGTTTCATTTGCATTTTTGGATGCAAGTGAATTTCTGGTTGTTCAAGGATAAGTGTATCTCCCGAATTCATTAGAAGACCCGCAATAACAATTGGAACTACCTGGCTGACTCCAAATCCAACATCTGCTATATTTACCCTCTCTTCGTTGTATTCATTGGAGCTCAAGTAAAATCTAAATACTTCATCATCCGGGCTTTTTTTTGAATCAAAACCAAAAATACCTATTTCATCCAACCAATCCCTGACCACAACTTCTAGGGGCCCTACGTGTTCTTTTTCAGAACCATCTATATTTCTATAGGTGACAATTTTATTCCTAAATTTATTGTAAAGAAATGCGCTGTTTTCTCCCTTAATGCCAATATCATTTCCCGGGTTGTCATATATATATCTTCTTGATGGCTCCTCCCTGAGGGGGCCTAGGTATGATATCCCAGAAAAGAAGTTGTCAAGAAATCTTTTCAGGTTCTGGGTGATTCCAACAAATTCCGCCATACCATCAGGAAGATAACCTTCATAAACTTGACTCTCAATATGTCTTAACGGAATTTTGGATAGGGTTAATTCGATAATATTTGAAAAAAATGCACTGTAACCTTTGATGGGCAGTGTATGGCTCCCATTTTTAAGGGCCTTGATTCTACCTAATAATTTTTCGAGTGCTAAATGTTTTGACTTTTCTAGTGTTGGATCTCGAAGATTTTTCCATTCTATTTTTACCTTGTTTTTACTTATTGATGAAATTTTCAATTCCACAATTTTGGAGTCATGGATGTCATCACTAAGTCTTTTTGCAGTTGATTTATTTGTATCATTATTTTCTATAGGTATAATTTTTAAATTATATTCTTTAATATCTATTCCCATTTCACTTTTGACATCAATTTTATATCCAATTGTAAAATCAACCCAGATAGATTTAGCCTTAGACAGTGTTTTTTTAGGAAATAATTTATCTATTATTGCCTTTAATTCATCATTAAAAAAATATAAGTCATCTTGGAATTTAAAATTAAATTTTATAACATTTTCTCTAGTATTGTTATGAAGTAAGTTGTCTGGTGTGCCTAAGTTTGTGTACCTGCCGTTTAAAAGGAAACCATCTGTATAAGCTAAATTTTCGAGTGTCTGCTTCCACAACAATAAAGACTTCAAAATGGTGCTCTTACCGGAGCTGTTAGTGCCACAAAGTACAGTTATTGGCTTAATTTCAAGATCCTTTAAGTCTTTAAACGACCTTACATTTTTTAAACCGATTTTCTTTAACATCTATTTCCCTGTATTAAAAATTAACCTTAATTTTTTTTATTTTACTAATTCCTGAAATGATCGAATCAAACATTTTTCTAAATAGGGAACAAAGTATGATTGGTTTACTGCTTTATTGAGCCAAATGTAACATAATTGAGTATTTTTTACAATAATTAGGCTTGACTGATTAGCTAAAGCCAGGGATAATACGATCATATATCAATAGAGAACCGGTTTGGTTTGTATCGGCACAATCCAGTGCCGTACCGGTCAGCAACCTTTACAGGCGTGCCCTGAAGGTGCTTGCAAAAACTTCGTAATTAACGAAGGACGATATGGGTGAAAGCCAAAATGCCTGGGACAAATTTCCATTTCGAATATCAAAACAGGCTTAAAAGAATTTAGTTCCGCTCAAATGGATCGTTGCGTCCATTTTTGTGGACTAGAAGCTTTGACTCTATCGTAAAATCCTAGTTTTAAGGAGAGTTATGATTGATTCAATGGATGATGAATTAAACGCTTTATGGCTGGAAGTTGAAACCTTAACAGGCATCAAGTACTTCAAAAGAAAAATCCCCCCAAAAGTCTCAGGTCAATTTACTGATGAGGCAAATATAGCAATTGAGCACCTGAAAGACTTACACCAGAGAATCAATAACCGCAAAGATGTGCGCTTATTATCCCGCATGCAGCAGGAGCTTAATGATGGTGAGATGTCGCCTGAGATATACCTTTGGTGGGTTAACAGGTACTAATTAACGAATAAAACATATCATACAAACGGAGATATAAGATGGAT